>NZ_WVRN01000001.1:2791875-3535000 GCF_013112245.1 Ruegeria sp. HKCCD4315
TCCGCGTCTCGGTTCTGGAAACAACAGCCCCCGGCGTTGTGCTGGATCGCAAAGCCAGCCTGGCTGCATCGATGGTTGACGTGGCCGCTGAAGACGGTGTCGACCAGGTTCTTCTGTTCGTCGTCGACATTCTGAACGAAGAGGCCACGCTGCTGGTTCCGAACGATCTGGTCAAATCTGTTGCCGAGAAAAGCTTTGGTGCCGTCGTTGATGGCGATGCCGTTGTTCTGCCGGGCATCATGAGCCGTAAAAAACAGATCATTCCAAACCTGAAGGTTTGATCGGCACCTGAAGCCAAAAAGAAGGCGCCCAATCGGGCGCCTTTTTTCTTTCTGTTCGGCCATTTGCGGAAACGGTAACGATTGTTAATCTGTCTTTGGGTACAGAACTCAAAATAGGTCAGGCACACACCATCGTTATTCGCAGCCTCAGTACGACCAAGGGCATCCTTCGATTTGAGGGGACAGACAAAGCCGCATATTGGCGACGCTTTGCGATGCTGCTGACCCTGTCTGTTGTGATTGCCACCATGGGATTGCTGCGCAATTCCGGGGCCGTCGTGATTGCAGCCATGCTTGTCGCGCCCCTTATGACGCCAATTCTGGGGGTGGCTGCCGCGATGGTCATGGGGTGGCTGAAACGCGCAGTCGCTCTGGCCCTAACGGTATGCTTGGCGGCATGTGCCTGTGTGCTGATGGCATGGTTTATGGTCTATGTCGCAGACGTCCCACGCGGTATTTTGATCCCCGATCAGGTTCTTGCACGTACAGACCCCGGAACCGAAGACCTGATCGTCGCGCTCGCCGCTGGCGTTGCCGGGGCCTATGTTCAAATCAACAAATCCGAGCTGAGCCTTTTGCCCGGCGCAGCCATTGGCGTTTCTCTGGTGCCGCCTCTCTCAGCAGCAGGTATTTTGTTGTATTTTGGCGAGCCTGCCGAGGCCTACGAGGCGGGCTTGTTGTTCGCAACAAATCTTGGCGCAATTATTCTTTCGGCCTGTGCCGTTTATTTGGTCTATGCGGCACGTTCCGTGGTTTTCAGCAAGGGCAAGCGCAAACTGAATTTTACAGCAAGCGTGTTTGTTGCGCTGGCATTCCTGGTCGTCGTGGTGCTGCAACTCGGGAAGTCCACATACAATCGATATCTTGAAACGCGCACCGAGGCCCAACTGGCCGAAGCCATCAGAGAATGGGCCGATCCAGTTTCAGTTGAAATCATTCGGGTAGATGTCAACGCCCAGCGCAAACGGGTCGAGGTCTGGCTGATCGTCGACCTGCCCGTTGAAGCTCAGTTCAAAGTTTCTTCCGTTGCGGGGTTGCTGCCTGAAAACCTGCGTGATCCCCCCCTTGTTTATGTATTGCAGAAGGAACTCGGGCCCGGATATCTGGCCGTTATTCGGTACCAGACCCGAATTGGAGCACAGATCATTTTGGGAACTGAAAACGTCCAGCAGGCCCCGGATGTTACGGACGTTACTGAAGACGACTAGTAGATTCACCAAATCCTCGGCGCAAAAGGGAATGCGGGATGGTGTTTGGGTCTCAGCTTTGCCATAGCTGTCGCAACCGCGAATTTACTTACAGAGGCCCCAATGACCCAGATCGTTTCCTCGCTTGCCGAGATCTCTGACCGCTATAAGGCGCTGTTTGTCGACCTTTGGGGCTGTGTGCACAACGGCATCACTGCATTCCCCGAAGCCGTTGCGGCATTGCAGACCTATCGTGCAAAAGGCGGGGTTGTTGTACTTGTGACGAACTCACCGAAGCCTCGGGCAGGCGTGGCTGAACAGTTGGGTCAGTTCAATGTGCCCGCCGATGCCTATGACACCATTGCGACCAGCGGAGATTCCGCGCGCTCAGCGATGTTCCGGGGCGCTGTCGGACACAAGGTTTACTTCATGGGTGAATGGCAGCGAGATGCAGGCTTTTTCGAGCCTTTGAAGCTTTTGCATCACCCCGTTCATATCGAACGTGTGCCGCTTAAAGAGGCCGAAGGCATTGTTTGCTGTGGCCCGTTCGATCCAATGGCCGACCCGGACGTGAACCGACCCGACTTCCTCTATGCCAAGCAGATGGGAATGAAACTGCTTTGCGCTAATCCCGACATTGTTGTTGACCGAGGAGAGGTGCGGGAATGGTGCGCGGGGGCGTTGGCAAAGCTCTATACCGAAATGGGTGGTGAAAGCCTGTATTTCGGCAAACCGCATCCGCCGATTTATGATCTGGCCCGCCGCAGGTTGCAGGAGCTGGGGCATGATATTCCAGATGGTGACATTCTGGTAATCGGCGACGGACCCCATACAGACATTCTGGGCGGCATGGGAGAGGGCATTGATTCCCTGTTTATTTCAGGTGGTCTGGCCGCAGCCGAGACAAAAACGTCGCACCACCCGCATCATGAATCGCTAACCGATTATATCAAAAGGGAAAAGATCAACCCGACCTTTACAATCGGTCGCTTGCGGTAATCAGAAAAGACTTGATTTTCTGCAGTTGCGAAGTAATAAAGTTGCCAACCTTGGCCTAAAGATGGTTTTTTCTTTCACGGCCGATTTCGAGTGAGGGCAACATGTTGGACAATCTTCCACGCGGAACGATCTGTATTGAAGACATCGAAATGGGCATGTCCCGCTACCTGCGCAAAGTGGTGACGGACGAAGACATCGAGATGTTCGCGCAGGTTTCAACCGACCGTAATCCGGTGCATCTGGATGACGATTATGCCCGCGACACGATCTTTGAAGGCCGTATCGCCCACGGGATGCTGACAGCGGGTCTGATCTCGGCGGTGATTGGCGAACAACTGCCCGGCCATGGTACTGTCTACATGGGTCAGTCGCTTAAGTTTCTGGCACCTGTGCGCCCCGGCGACATGGTTTACGCCGAAGTGAAGGTTGTCGACATTGATTTTTCCAAGCGCCGGGTCAAGCTGGATTGCCATTGCTCGGTCGAAGGCAAGAAGGTTCTGATCGGAGAGGCCATGGTCCTGGCACCGTCGCGCAAGTTCGACTGATCTGCGCGCCAACTCAAATCAATGAAAGGCACCCACTGACGGGTGCCTTTTCGTTTTGGAACTTACCAAATCTAGCTTTCTGCACGAAGTCCTGAAGAAGGGCGCGCGCGCCTGCGCCCTTTCAAAGCACCGGATTCCAGAATGATTTCTGACACCACGTGTTCGCGTCTGTAGGCCATCACATGAACGCCCGAGACGCCAGCGATCTCGCGGATCTGCTGGATCAGCTCGATACAGATTTTTTTGCCTTCTTCAGCAGGTTTTTCGGCCTTCTCCATCCGCTCAATAACCTGGTCCGGGATGTGAATTCCGGGCACATTGCTGCGCATCCAACGCGCCGCGCGCGCCGAAGCTATCGGCCCCACGCCAGCGATTATGAAGACTTTCTTGTCCAGACCGACATCCCGCACCCGATCCATGAATTTCTCAAAAAGTGGAATGTCGTAGATATAGTTGGTCTGGATATATTCGGCCCCTGCTTCAACCTTCTTCGCCAGACGATCAGGACGCCAGTCATAAGGCGGGATGCAAGGGTTCTCTGCCGCACCTAAGAACAGCTGAGGGGGACGTGTGATCTTGCGGCCCGAGAGGAATTTTCCCTGATCGCGCATGGTTCGGATTGTTCGCAGCAAGGTTAAGGAATCAAAGTCGAATACCGGCTTTGCCCCCGGTTGATCCCCCACGCCAACGCCATCACCGGTCAGACACAGAACATTGCTCACGCCCAGCGCTGCGGCCCCAAGCACATCGCCCTGAATGGCAATGCGATTCCGGTCCCGGCAGGAAATCTGATACACCGGAGAATAACCAGCGCGCGTCAGCAATGCGCAAATTCCAATCGAAGACATATGGCAATTCGCGCCCGAAGCATCGGTTGCGTTTATTGCGTCAGCAACCTCTCCAAGCGGCTGCGCGGCCTGAAAAACATCCTCGGGGTCAGCGCTGTCGGGTGGGTTCAACTCGGCCGTCACCGCAAACCGACCCGAGCGCAAGACCCTTTCCAATCGACTGTGCGATACATACCCGTCAGGAACAGGAACATAGCCGATTGGCTCTACCGCGTTGCGATGTGGGTCGTTCATTTCTTCAGTTCCCGGTTCATTGCATTGGGCGGCTCGGTGGCCAGCGGCGCTGAGGAAGGTTCGTTTTCACGTGCCTCCGGGAAGGCTTCGGCAAGGGTTACACGCGCGGCATCGCGGGCCTCGCGTTCTTGCGCGGCAATCTCGCGGCTGACCCGCAACCAAGACGACGAGCCTTTCAACGTGTGCTCCACTGGCGGCAGAACTTCCTTTATCTTTTCACCCCCGTGCCGCATGCGGCTGGCTCCGTCCCAAGCCAAGGCCCACACGCATTTCATGTCAGGCTTCACTTCGCAGAACTCGCCTGGACGCACGCCACCACACGGACCATTTCGCAACTGCTTTGGGCAGTTCATCGGGCAGGACATGCCGGTCGATGACAACACGCATTGACCGCACATCTTGCAGTCGAACAACAGGGTTTTGACGCCCTTTTCGACCAACGCTATGGGGCGTTCGACGCGGTTGTAGCCGATCTTTGCAAAAAGCGGATCCATCGCGACCATGCCGCGTTCGACGCACTTGTAAATCCACTCGAATGTGCGGGCATGGCGAATCGCGAACAGTCGCAATCGATACATGGTCTGCCTCCTGTGCTGGGTTCTATTGAACCTGGCCGGGCTTGAACCGGGTCGCAGCGCATCCTGAGATCCGGATGTTCAGTCTACACGCAGGTATTTTTTTGAATCAAGCAGTTGGCTTTGCGCATAATGCCATGTGGTGGATGCTTTGGCGTTGTTGTTGGGCGTTTTGTTGGGTTCGGGGGAATTCAGACCGAGGCATTTGCAGAATTCAAACTGCCGCTTGAACTCATCGCGACGCGACGCTACGCAATCGCTTATGCACATCATCCGGGATTTCCAGTTTGTCGAGCCAGAAGATCGCGGCGCCAGCGTAGCGATCGGCAACTTTGACGGCGTACATGTGGGGCATCGGTCGGTCATCGAAATGGCCCGCCAAGCAGCTCCTGACGCGCCGCTGGGTGTCATGACCTTTGAACCGCATCCGCGCGAATACTTTGCGCCGGATTCGCCTCCGTTCCGCCTGATGCGCGGTAATGCACGAGCGCACCGGCTGGAAAAACTGGGTGTAGAAAAGCTCTACGAGCTGCCCTTCAATGCAGCGCTGGCCGGGCTTTCACCGGAAGAGTTCGCGCGCACCGTGATTTGTGACGGGCTGGGCCTTTCGCATGTGGTGGTGGGGGCTGATTTCTGCTTTGGCAAAGGCCGCAGCGGTTCAGCCGATGACCTGGTCCGATTTGGGAAAGAGATGGGGTTTGGCGTGACGATCGCCCCACTGATGGAGCGGTCCGAGAACGTGGTCTCGTCAACTGCAATTCGGACCGCGTTAAGCGAAGGCCGCCCGCGTGATGCAGCGGCGATGCTGGGCCATTGGCACAGGATCGAAGGCGAAGTTGTCGGCGGTGAACAGCGTGGGCGCGAGCTGGGGTTTCCCACTGCAAACATGTCCATTGAAGGTCTTCACCTGCCGAAATTTGGTGTCTACGCCGTTCTGGTCGACGTACTGGATGGCCCGCATCAGGGCAGTTACCACGGTGCGGCCTCGATTGGAGTTCGACCAATGTTTCAGGGTGAAGTGCCCAATATCGAAACCTTCCTTTTCGACTTTTCCGGCGATCTTTATGGCGCAACCCTGTCTGTCGGCCTGATCGATTTCCTGCGCCCAGAACTTACCTTTGATGGGCTGGACGGGCTGATTGCCCAGATGGATGCAGATTGCGAAAAAGCCCGCGGCATTCTGGCCGCCTTATGAGCACGGATCCGATCGAGCGCACCGGCCTGCCCGCCCGTTTTTGGGAACGCAAACCTCTGCGGAAGATGAACCAGCGCGAATGGGAAGCGTTGTGTGATGGCTGCGGCAAGTGCTGCCTGAACAAGCTGGAAGACGAAGACACCGGCGAGGTTGCACTGACCTGTGTCGCCTGCCGGCTGCTGGACGATGAAAGCTGCCGCTGTACGCAATACGATATCCGGCACCAGTTCGTGCCCGAATGTATTGTGATGACCCCCGACAACATAGACGAACATGCCTATTGGCTGCCGCAAACCTGCGCCTATCGCCTGTTGTGGGAAGGCAAGCCCCTTTACGACTGGCATCCTTTGATATCTGGTACGCCCGACAGCGTGCACGCGGCAGGCATGTCGGTTCAGGGACGTACAGTGTCCGAGTTCGAAACCCCCATGGAAGAGTGGGAAGACTATATTATTGAGGAGCCATCCTGATGTATTTCGCCTCTGACAATTCCGGCCCGGTACACCCTCAGGTCATGGCAAAACTGGCCGAGGCCAATCAGGGCTATCAGATGGCCTATGGTGCTGACGCGCTGATGAACGAGGTGCGCGACCGCATTCGCAGCATTTTCGAAGCACCGGGCGCTGCTGTGTATCTTGTGGCCACCGGGACCGCGGCGAACTCTCTGGCTCTTGCGACGCTGTCGAACCCGTGGGAGTCGGTCTTCTGCTCTCCGGTTGCCCATATCCACGAGGATGAGTGCAACGCGCCTGAATTTTACAGCGGTGCCAAGCTGACCCTTGTGCCTGGCGGTGACAAGATGACACCCGAAGCATTACGCGGATCGATCCTGGGTGAAGAAACACGCGGTGTGCATGGACCGCAACGCGGGCCTGTGTCGATCACTCAGGTCACTGAGCGCGGATCAGTCTATTCGTTGGAGGAACTGCAGGCACTGTGCGGGGTGGCAAAGGAATACGGCCTTCCGGTGCATCTGGACGGTGCGCGTTTTACCAATGCGCTGGTCGCGTTGAATTGCTCCCCGGCTGAGATGACCTGGAAATCGGGCGTGGATGCTGTCAGCTTTGGCGGCACAAAAAATGGCCTGATGGGGGTCGAAGCGGTTGTGTTTTTCGATGAAAGCAAGGCTTGGGAATTTGAACTGCGACGCAAGCGCGGGGCGCATCTGTTCTCGAAACACCGTTATCTGTCAGCGCAGATGGCCGCCTACCTTGAAGATGATCTGTGGTTGAAACTGGCGCGTCAGGCCAACGCCAACTGCGCCCGTCTTGCCGACGGGTTGCGCGCCAAGGGCGCTGAATTCCTGCATGAACCGCAAGCCAACATGGTCTTTGCCTCTTTCTCGCGCGCCAAGCACAAGCAACTGCATAACGCCGGTGCGATCTATCACCTTTGGGGGGATGAGCTGGAGGGTGAGGATGACGGTGAAAGCCTGGCGTGCCGGTTGGTCTGCGACTGGTCTATTGGAACATCCCAGATCGATCAGTTTCTCAATCTTCTGTAGGACTGGATTGCCAGAACGCTTGAAGCAGCGCCGCTGTTTCATGAGGGTGCGAAATGGGCAGCATGTGCCCTGCGCCCGGAACCACCGCATGGTGCGCTTGCGGCAGGCGATGCTCCAAACCCGCGCAGATGGCGGGGATTACGGGATGGGTTTCTGATCCGCTCAGGATCAGGGTCGGCATGGCGGCACGTTCCAGCGTCTCGGCTTTGAGCAAACCGGCCTGATCATCATAAAGCACCGAGTGCACGGCTGGAACGGCATGTATCCCACGCACCATGTTAGCGCGCGTCCGTTCGGGTAAATCGGGCCATTTCGGGCTGATGCCAGTGCTCCACATCCGGTTGAACAAACGTGCGGCCAGAGCGTTTTCGCCCTCATTAAAGGCGCTGTTTATCGGCTCAATATCTTTCTCATGCTGATCGAACAAATCCGGCGCGTCCCGGTGTGCTATGGCAAAAAAGACGGGTTCGATCAATGTCAGGCTTCGGACGCGTTCGGGATGCTCCAAGGCCAGTCTCAGTGCAATAATCGCCCCAAAAGAATGGCCAACGACGTCCATCTGCCCCGTCAGTTCAGCCGCAGCGTTATTGGTGACGTGATCAAAGAAGTTCCCCTGCCCGTCCCAATCTGGACTGCGCCCATGAGACAACATATCTGGCGCGACCAAAGAGACTTTACCGTCCAACGCCTTGGCCAATCCCGACCACGCCCCGGAATGCGCAATGGTACAATGGAGGGCGAGCAATTTGCGCGCGCCCTCTCCCAACCGCCTGACGAAGACGGATTGTGGTGAGACAGCCGAAGCTGTCATCCCTTCGTCTCAGCCAGATGCTGGTCCAGATCATCCAGACTATCCTGTCCCCAGAACCGTTGCCCGTCCGGCGTGATGTAGAATGGTGCACCAAAGGCTCCTTGTTCCACGGCCTCTTCCAGATTGGCAGCGTAGGTTTCCGCCCCAACAAGCAACCCGCTATTTGCCAATTCCGGATCAAATCCTGCATTTGCCAGGCAATCGCGGATCACGTCATCCTGGGCCACGTCTTTCTCTTCGGCCCAGCAAGCGCGCAGGATCAATTGGCACAACTTGCCCACATCCCCTGAACCGTCCTTGGTCGCAGCGATAACCGCATATGAAGACGGCGCCATATTGGTTGGCCAATGCGCCGGTTTCAGATTAAATTCCACCCCGAGACGTTTGGCTTGACGCAGCAAGTCCTGTGCACGGTATTCAATGCGCGAGGTGTGGCGGTCTTTCGGCGGGGTGCCCCCTGTGCGCGAAAATAAGGCCATGATGTCCAGTGGTTTGTAGTTGATAGTCGCACCATGTTTCGCCGCGATCTCTTCCAGCCGGTTTCCGGCCAGATAGGTGTAGGGCGAAATTGTCGCAAAATAGTAGTCAATCTGGGTCATGTTCACTTTCTCCGCTGCGTTGCCTTTGCGGGACGTTAGACCCGTGCTAAGCGGTGTCAACATCACGAATCTGTCACATTGCCAAAGCTGCCCGGGGACCTCAGCCGATGCCGACACTCCACGAACCCAAGCTTATCGCTGGGAACGCCAATCTTCCGCTTGCCGAATCCATTGCCCGCCGCATGAGCCTGTATCGCGGCGTCGACCAGGGTCTGGTCGATGCGCGGGTCGAGCGGTTCAATGACGGCGAGATCTTTGTCGAAGTGTTCGAAAACGTCCGGGGCGAGGATATGTTCATCGTCCAGCCAACGTCGAACCCGGCGAATGACAACCTGATGGAACTGCTGATCATCGCCGATGCGTTGCGCCGTTCGTCAGCGCAGCGGATCACCGCTGTAATCCCCTATTTCGGCTATGCCCGCCAGGACCGCCGCACCAAGGCCCGCACACCAATCAGCGCCAAACTGGTGGCGAACATGCTGACCGGTGCCGGTATTGAACGTGTTCTGACCATGGACCTGCACGCCGCGCAGATTCAGGGGTTCTTTGATATCCCGGTGGACAACCTCTATGCCTCGCCAATCTTCGCGCTGGATGTGAAACATCAGTTCAAGGACAACTTGGACGAGATCATGGTTGTTTCGCCCGACGTGGGCGGCGTCGCCCGCGCACGTGAGCTGGCCAAGCGGATCAGTGCACCGCTGTCTATTGTCGACAAGCGCCGCGAAAAAGCAGGCGAAGTGGCCGAGATGACCGTGATCGGCGACGTGAAGGACAAGATCTGCCTGATCGTGGACGACATGTGCGACACCGCCGGAACGCTGTGCAAAGCGGCGCAGGTGCTGTTGGATAACGGCGCGAAAGAGGTTCACTCCTACATCACGCATGGCGTCATGAGCGGCCCTGCGGTTGAACGCGTCACCAATTCAGTGATGAAATCGCTGGTTCTGACGGACACGATTCAACCGACCAAAGAAGTTGCCAAAGCCAAGAACATTCGCATCGTACCAACCGCGCCGATCTTCACCCAGGCGATCCTGAACATCTGGAACGGCACCAGCGTGTCTTCGCTGTTTGAAGATAAAACGCTGACCCCGATCTACGAGTCCATGTACCAGATGGATTGAGCTCTAGGGGGCGGCCAAAACAAGCCGCCCTTTTGCTTTTTAAAAACTGATCTGCTCTGCCTTGCTTTCGCTGGCATGAGCTTGGATCCGCGAAAGAGGAAAGTGACCTCCGATGTCCGCAAACAAACGCATTGTTCTGTCCAGTGATCACGCCGCGATCGATCTGCGTCAGGCCGTGGCGAAACACATCGCCCAACAAGGCTGGGAGGTGGTCGATATCGGCCCGGCAACTCCTGAAAGCACCCATTACCCCAAGCACGGCAAAGCCGCAGCCCAGGCTGTTGCATCCGGTGATTGCGGTTTGGGCATCATCCTGTGCGGTACCGGTCAGGGTATCATGATGGCGGCAAACAAAGTGCCGGGCATTCGCTGCGGCGTTTGTTCAGACGCCTTTTCGGCCCGGATGATCCGCCAGCACAACAACGCCAACATGCTGTCCATCGGGGCGCGCGTTGTGGGCGAAGGTCAGGCACTGGACATCGTGGATGCGTTTTTGGGGGCCGAGTTCGAAGGCGGCCGCCACGCCACACGTGTGGATATGATCGAAGCACAGGGCGACTGACGACCGCGCTTCCTTAAAGCGCGATGGTCTGAACCCGGATCAGGAGATATTCCAGTCATCCGGGTGCGCGACCTCTCCTATCGCGGTCCAACTTGCCCGGATGCGGGCAATACGCGTGTCGGACCATGTGCGAAACACTGCTTCGAACCCTTCGGTGGTAATGTTTTCAGCCTGCACTTCGGCACGCAGCGCTGACGATGTGTCGACATCCCAAAGCGAAATTCCGATCTGAACAATTGGCGGGGTCCGAAACGGTTCTTTGAATTGAATGGGCGTGCGACGCTCGCGAGGGCCCTGCCCCGTCCACATCTCACCGCCTTCGGCAAATTCCGAAAACAGCACATCTTCGCCCTGATCAATGCCAATAGGATGGGTTAGGAACTTTTTCATTTTGTCATCATTATTCTTGAATTCCCGCAAGTTATCCCGGCAATTCGGCAAAAGCACGACAAAAAAACGGCCCCGCAAATGCGAGGCCGTTCAAATCTTTGACTATAGAGCCGATTACAGGCTCATATGCGTCCCAAGCGCTTCCATATCCGCCAGAAGCTTGGCGGTATCGTCGACGATGGTCTGATCATCGCCACCCTTGGCCGCCTCATGCGAAGCGCGGGCGTCTTCGATCAGCTCGTCCAGATGCGCGCGGGTCACTTCTGACACCGGAATGGCCTTTTCGGCCAGAACCGAAAGGCTGTCGCCGTTGATCTGGGCAAACCCGCCGGTGACCAGGTATTCGCTGGACCCTTCGGGTGCCTCAACCTTCAGCAGACCGGGGCGCAGCGTGGTGATGGTAGGGGCATGATCGGGCATCGCCGTCATGTCCCCGTCCGCGCCGGGAATCTGGACCGCCGTCGCGCTGAGCGAAGCAAGGCTCCGCTCGGGGCTGACGAGGTCGAATTGCATCGTGTTTGCCATCAGGGATACTCCTTAGGCGGCTTCTGCGGCCATCTTCTCGGCTTTGGCGATCACTTCTTCGATGCCGCCAACCATCAGGAAGGCCGCTTCGGGCAGGTGATCGTATTCGCCAGCGACAACCGCTTTGAACGACGCGATGGTGACATCCAGAGGAACCTGAACGCCGGGCGAACCGGTGAAGACTTCGGCCACGTCGAACGGCTGCGACAGGAAGCGTTCGATCTTACGGGCACGGGCCACGGTCAGTTTGTCTTCTTCCGACAGTTCGTCCATGCCGAGGATGGCGATGATGTCCTGCAGCGACTTGTAGCGCTGGAGGATCTGCTGAACGTCAGTCGCAACCGCGTAGTGCTCGTCACCAACGATGGCCGGGTCGAGCAGGCGCGAGGTCGAGTCGAGCGGGTCAACCGCAGGGTAGATACCCTTTTCCGAGATCGCACGGTTCAGAACGGTGGTCGCGTCCAAGTGAGCGAACGAGGTTGCCGGCGCAGGGTCGGTAAGGTCGTCCGCAGGCACGTAGATCGCTTGCACCGAGGTGATCGAACCCGACTTGGTCGAGGTGATGCGTTCCTGCAGCGCGCCCATGTCGGTCGCCAATGTCGGCTGGTAGCCCACCGCCGAAGGAATACGACCCAGCAGAGCCGAAACCTCGGAACCCGCCTGTGTGAAGCGGAAGATGTTGTCGACGAAGAACAGAACGTCGGTACCGGACTGGTCACGGAACTGCTCGGCCAGGGTCAGACCGGTCAGAGCAACACGTGCACGCGCACCCGGAGGTTCGTTCATCTGACCGTAAACCAGGGCCACTTGGCTTTCCGACAGGTTGTCCGGCTTGATAACGTTCGATTCGATCATCTCGTGGTACAGGTCGTTCCCTTCACGGGTCCGTTCACCAACACCCGCGAACACCGAGAAGCCCGAGTGCACTTTTGCGATGTTGTTGATCAGTTCCATGATCAGAACGGTTTTACCAACGCCGGCGCCGCCGAACAGGCCGATCTTACCGCCTTTGGCGTAAGGGGCCAGCAGGTCAACAACCTTGATGCCGGTCACCAGAACTTCCGATTCAGTCGACTGTTCGTCGAAGGTCGGTGCAGGCTGGTGGATCGCGCGGGCCTCAGATGCTTCAACCGGGCCCTTCTCGTCGATCGGCTCGCCGACAACGTTCAGGATACGGCCCAGGGTGGCGTTACCAACCGGAACCGAGATCGGCGCGCCGGTGTCGGTTACTTCCTCGCCGCGGACCAGACCTTCGGTCGCGTCCATCGCGATGGTACGTACGGTGTTTTCACCCAGGTGCTGAGCAACTTCCAACACCAGGCGCTTGCCGTTGTTGGTGGTTTCCAGCGCGTTCAGAATTTCAGGCAGCGCGTCATCGAACTGCACGTCGACGACGGCCCCGATGATCTGTGTGACTTTGCCTTTTGCATTCGCCATGTTTCGTCTCCGGTTTTCTTACAGCGCTTCGGCGCCGGAAATAATTTCAATCAGCTCGTTGGTGATCACGGCCTGACGCGAGCGGTTGAACTGGATCGTCAGCTTGTCGATCATCTCACCCGCGTTGCGTGTCGCGTTGTCCATCGCGGACATCCGTGCACCCTGTTCAGACGCTCCGTTTTCGAGCAGAGCCGAGAAGATCGCGGTCGCAACCCCCTTGGGCAGCAAGTCGGCCAGGATGGCCTCTTCGCTGGGCTCGTAGTCGAAAATTGCACCGCTGTCGTCACCCGCCGCTTCGTCTTCGAACGACGCGGGAATGACTTGCTGTGCCGTCGGGATCTGGGTCACAACGTTGACGAACTTCGAGTAGAAGATCGTGGCAACGTCGAACTCACCCCCGTCGAAACGAGACAGGATCTCCTTCGCGATGTCTTGCGCGTTGGAATAACCCAGACGCTTGACCTCGCTCAGATCCACATGTCCGACGAACAGATCGCCCAAGTCACGCTTGAGCGCGTCGCGGCCTTTTTTGCCGACGGTCAGAACTTTGACCGTCTTGCCTTTGCCGCGCAGCTCTTCCGCTTTGGCGCGGGCAAGCTTGGCGATGTTCGCGTTGAAGCCGCCACACAGGCCGCGTTCAGCTGTCATCACAACCAGCAGATGGACATCATCACTGCCCGTACCACGGAGCAGCTTGGGGGCGCTGTCGCTGCCCCCGACCGAAGCCGCCAGCCCCGCCATCACGGCATTGAACCGTTCGGCATAGGGGCGCGAGGCTTCGGCAGATTCCTGGGCGCGGCGCAGTTTTGCAGCCGCGACCATCTGCATGGCCTTGGTGATCTTGCGGGTCGATTTGACCGACTCGATCCTGTTTTTAAGGTCCTTCAGACTAGGCATCGGAACCTCCTATCAAGCGAAGGTTGCGGCGTATTCGTCGATCGCTGCCTTGATCTTGTCGGACGCATCACCTTTGATCTTCGGATCTTCGTCGGTGAGCCACTTCAGCAGGTCCGCATGTTTGCCACGCAGGTGTGCCAGAAGACCGGCTTCATAGCGGCCAACATCCGAGACTTCGATCTTGTCGAGGTAACCGTTGGTACCTGCGAAGATGACGCAGACGATTTCCGCGTTGGTCAGCGGCGAGTACTGGGGCTGTTTCATCAGCTCGGTCAGACGCGCACCACGGTTCAGCAGCTGCTGAGTTGCGGCGTCGAGGTCCGAACCAAACTGGGCAAAGGCCGCCATTTCGCGGTACTGAGCCAGTTCCAGCTTAACCGGGCCAGCAACCGATTTCATCGCGTTGGTCTGGGCCGACGAACCCACACGAGAAACCGACAGACCGGTGTTCACAGCAGGACGGATGCCCTGATAGAACAGTTCGGTTTCAAGGAAGATCTGACCGTCGGTGATCGAGATCACGTTGGTCGGAATAAACGCCGAAACGTCACCACCCTGAGTTTCGATAACCGGCAGAGCAGTCAGCGAGCCTGCGCCGAAATCTTCGTTCAGCTTCGCCGAACGTTCCAGCAGGCGCGAATGGAGGTAGAAAACGTCACCCGGATACGCTTCACGTCCGGGCGGACGACGCAGCAGCAGGGACATCTGACGATAGGACACAGCCTGCTTCGACAGGTCATCATAGATGATCAGCGCGTGGCGGCCGTTGTCACGGAAGTATTCAGCCATCGCGGTCGCGGCGTAAGGTGCCAAGAACTGCATCGGTGCCGGGTCGGACGCGGTCGCGGCCACAACGATCGAATATTCAATCGCGCCGGACTCTTCCAGTTTCTTCACCAGCTGCGCAACGGTCGAACGCTTCTGACCAATCGCGACATAAACGCAGTACAGTTTCTTCGACTCGTCGTCGCCTGCTGCGTCGTTGTAAACTTTCTGGTTCAGGATGGTGTCCAGAGCAACGGCGGTTTTACCAGTCTGACGGTCACCAATGATCAGTTCCCGCTGGCCACGGCCAATCGGGATCATCGCGTCAACTGATTTCAGACCGGTTGCCATCGGCTCGTGCACCGATTTACGCGGGATGATGCCGGGGGCTTTGACGTCTGCAACGCCACGCTTGGACGCGTTGATCGGACCTTTTCCGTCCAGCGGGTTGCCCAGACCGTCAACAACGCGACCCAGCAGCTCGTCACCAATCGGAACGTCCACGATCGAGTTGGTGCGCTTAACAGTGTCACCTTCTTTGATGTCACGGTCAGAACCGAAGATAACGACACCAACGTTGTCGCTTTCCAGGTTCAGGGCCATGCCCATGATGCCACCGGGGAATTCGACCATCTCACCCGCTTGCACGTTGTCCAGGCCGTATACACGGGCAATCCCGTCACCGACGCTCAGCACGCGGCCGATTTCGGCCACTTCGGCTTCCTGACCAAAATTCTTGATCTGGTCCTTCAGGATTGCAGAAATCTCTGCAGCTTGGATTCCCATTTATCCGACCTCTTTCATTGCATTCTGTAGGGAGTTCAGCTTCGAACGGATCGAGCTATCGATCATCTTCGAGCCCACTTTAACGACAAGACCGCCGATGAGGCTTTCATCCACGGTCGCATTGATAGTCACGGTCTTGCCCACACGCTCGGACAGCGTCTTGGACAGTTTTTCCAGTTGTGTTTTGGTCAGCGCCTTGGCCGAGGCAACATCGGCCGTCACTTCGCCACGCTCGTCAGCCAGCATGTCGCGCAGAACCTGAACCAGCTGCGGCACAACAAATAGGCGGCGCTTCTGCGCCATCAGGCCCAGCGTATTCCGCAGAATCGCGTTCAGACCCATTTTGTCGGCAATAGCGGTGATTGCACCTTCCTGCTCGGCGCGGGAAACCAGCGGCGAGGCGATCAGGTCGCGCAACTCTGCGCTGTCGCCCAGTGCTGCTGCAAGATCATTGATGCCAGATTCCAGACCTGCGAGGTCTTTGTTCTCTTTTGCGATCTCGAAGATCGCCGTAGCATAGCGCTCGGCAATGCCCGTGGAAATCGAAGCTGGTTCGGACACGTCCACCCTTCCGATATTTGAGGCCCCGAATTCGCGTGCGGCAGCTACCCGGGGGCGTGAAGAAACCCCGTCCATAAAGGGCGGGGATCAAAATCACCGGGGATGTAGCAGAGGTGTTCGAACCAAGCAATACGCTATAGCGGTAACATATTTATCCACAAAACGTTACTTTTCATGCACTTAGCTCAAGTGCGACCGTTTGAACCCGTTGGCTCAGTTGAAAAATGTTACGAATATGCAGGTTTTTGCGATTCCTGTGACTTTTTTCCCGCATTATTGCCGCGTCGGAAAGCCCGTGATTGTCACGCAGGCTTCAACAAGCCGTCCAGTGCCTTAATCGGCTTTTTGACTGCATCTTTGGTCACGCTTCCGCTGGGGGGGCGTATGTGCTTGCTGACCTCAACCATCAGCACACCGCCTGCCATCACAGTGGGAATTCTTTGTCCGGTTTTTTCGATCAAACTTCCGGATTTCAGCCAAAAGCGGCGGAACGACGGTGGCCGGTACAACGCCGAACAGTGCGCCTCGGGCAAAAAGTGATGCGCCTTAAGCTGGTTTTCCAGCTGCGTGGCTGTGTAAGGACGCCCGAAGCCAAATGGTGTCTTGTCAGTACGCGACCACAGACCACCCCGGTTGGGAACGATGAACACGGCCCGACCTCCGGGTCCCAAAACACGCCAGCATTCATCCAGCAACTGGTTCGGCCTCTCTGACGTTTCCAGCCCATGCATCACAACAAGCTTGTCCACATGACCGGTTTCAATTGGCCAAAGCGTTTCTTCGGTCAGAACAGAGACATTCGGCATCCCTGCAGGCCAGGGCATTACGCCCTGAGGTCCAGGCATCAGCCCGATGACGCGGCGCGCATCTGCCAAGTACGGGCGCAACAACGGCACAGCAAAGCCGAATCCGGCCACTGTCTGACCTTTGGCCTCGGGCCAAAGTTCAATCAGGCGCCCGCGAATGGCCGCCTGCGCTGCACGCCCCAACGTGCTGCGGTAGTAAAAGTTCCTCAGATCCTGCACATCAAGATGCATTGCGGACATCCGGTCAATCGGCTTAGCTGGGCGCAGTCTAGCAATGAAAGGGCAAAAAGCCATGCCTCTTGAGATCGTTACAATCCCATGCCTGAGCGACAATTACGCCTTTCTGGCCCACGACGCCGCAAGTGGCCAAACCGCGCTGATCGACGCCCCCGAGGCCGCACCGATTTTAAAGGCGCTGGAGGCGCGTGGATGGACCTTATCTCATGTGCTTTTGACTCATCACCACTGGGATCACGTCGACGGGCTGGCAGGCATTTTGGAAAAACACCCTGCACAGGTTATCGGAGCCGCGGCGGATGCCCATCGCTTGCCACCACTGGATCTACAGGTGACCGAGGGCGACAGCTTTGAAATCGGGGGGGAACCAGTTCAGGTTCTGGATGTATCCGGCCACACAGTGGGGCATGTCGCATACTACATGCCTCAAAGTGCCGCGGTATTCACCGCCGACAGTCTCATGGCGCTGGGCTGTGGTCGTTTGTTCGAGGGCACGCCGGAACAAATGTGGGCATCTTTGAGTAAACTGGCCGCTCTTCCCGAGGACACACTGGTATGTTCGGGACACGAATATACACAATCCAACGCAAAATTCGCGATTACCGTCGATCCGGACAACCCGGACCTAAAGGCGCGCATCGCTGACATTGACCGGGCGCGAGCAGCCGGAGAAGCCACGGTTCCGTCGATTCTGGCATTGGAAAAGGCCACAAACCCGTTCCTGAGGGCGGCTGACCCGGCGATTCAAGCCCATTTAGGCATGACAGGCGCGAGGCCCGAGGCCGTATTTGCGGAGATCCGGGGTAGAAAAGACCGGTTCTGATGCCTATTTGACCCTCTTCACGGCCACGGTCACAACAAATGTGACTGTCAAGTGAAAGAAAACCCTTGAAGCCGGACGCCGATCAACCAAACTCTAATAGTATGAGGACATGGTTGGGATGGGGTTCCGGCCGCAAGCCCGCCCCCTTCTGACCCAAGACAGAGGAGCACCCGCGTGCCTTCATTCTCGAGCACACTGGAACAAGCCATCCACGCGGCCTTGGCGGCTGCGAATGAACGGCGTCATGAATTTGCAACGCTAGAGCATCTGCTGCTGGCGCTTCTGGAAGAACCCGATGCGGTGCGCGTCATGAAAGCGTGCAGCGTCGATCTGGACGATTTGCGCAGCACTCTGGTGGAATTCATTGACGAGGATCTTTCGAATCTAGTCACGGATATCGACGGATCAGAAGCCGTTCCAACGGCCGCGTTCCAACGCGTGATTCAACGCGCTGCGATCCATGTACAAAGCTCGGGCCGGACCGAAGTGACCGGCGCCAACGTACTGGTCGCCATTTTCGCCGAACGCGAAAGCAATGCCGCCTATTTCCTGCAAGAACAGGACATGACCCGCTACGACGCGGTCAATTTCATCGCCCATGGCGTGGCCAAGGACCCTGCTTATGGCGAAAGCCGCTCGGTTTCGGGCGCAGATCAGGTGGAAGAAGACGCTCAGACAACATCTGGCGAGGCCGAGCAGAAAGAAAGCGCGCTTGGGAAATACTGCGTCGACCTGAACGCGAAATCCCGAGCAGGGGACGTTGATCCGCTGATCGGACGCTCGGCAGAGGTAGAACGCTGTATCCAGGTGCTGTGCCGCCGCCGCAAGAACAACCCTCTTCTGGTTGGCGATCCGGGCGTGGGTAAAACCGCCATCGCCGAAGGTCTTGCGCACAAAATCGTGGCAGGAGAGGCACCTGATGTTCTTGCCAACACCACGATCTACTCGCTGGATATGGGCGCGTTGCTGGCCGGTACGCGGTATCGCGGTGATTTCGAAGAACGGCTTAAAGCCGTTGTCACCGAGCTGGAAGATCATCCCGACGCGGTTCTGTTCATTGACGAGATCCACACCGTGATTGGTGCAGGTGCAACATCAGGCGGGGCGATGGATGCCTCGAACCTGCTGAAGCCTGCGCTTCAGGGTGGCAAGCTGCGCACCATGGGATCGACCACGTACAAGGAATTCCGTCAGCACTTCGAAAAAGACCGCGCGCTGAGCCGACGGTTCCAGAAGATCGACGTGAATGAGCCTTCGGTCGAAGACAGCGTGAAAATCCTGCGGGGTCTGAAGCCCTATTTTGAAGAGCATCACGCGATCAAGTACACCGCTGACGCGATCAAAACCGCAGTGGAATTGTCTGCGCGTTACATCAATGACCGCAAGCTTCCGGATAAGGCGATCGACGTCATCGATGAAGCCGGTGCCGCACAACATTTGCTGGCTGAAAGCAAGCGTCGCAAGACCATTGGCGTGAAAGAGATCGAGGCCGTTGTTGCCAAAATCGCCCGTATCCCGCCAAAGAACGTCACCAAGGACGATGCTGAAGTGTTGAAGGACCTCGAAGCCTCGCTGAAGCGCGTGGTTTTTGGCCAGGATCTAGCCATCGAAGCATTGTCCAGCGCGATCAAACTGGCTCGTGCCGGTTTGCGCGAACCTGAGAAACCCATCGGCAACTACCTGTTCGCGGGTCCGACCGGTGTGGGTAAGACCGAGGTTGCGAAGCAGCTGGCGGATACGCTGGGTGTTGAACTGCTGCGCTTTGACATGTCGGAATACATGGAGAAACACGCAGTCAGCCGCTTGATTGGTGCACCTCCGGGCTATGTCGGGTTCGATCAGGGTGGTCTTCTGACCGACGGTGTCGACCAGCATCCACATTGTGTATTGCTGCTGGATGAGATCGAGAAAGCACACCCGGATGTATTCAACATCCTGTTGCAAGTCATGGACCATGGCGAGCTGACGGATCACAACGGACGCACGGTGAACTTCCGCAACGTGGTGCTGATCATGACCTCGAACGCGGGCGCGCAGGAACAGGCCAAGGCAGCCATCGGTTTTGGTCGCGACCGTCGCGAAGGCGAAGACACCGCAGCGATCGAACGCATGTTCACGCCGGAATTCCGCAACCGTCTGGATGCAGTGATCTCGTTCGCACCGCTGCCGAAAGAGGTCATCTTGCAAGTGGTCGAGAAGTTCGTCTTGCAGCTTGAGGCTCAATTGCTGGATCGCGGCGTGACTATTGATCTGACACCCAAAGCCGCCGAATGGCTGGCCGACAAAGGGTACGACGACAAGATGGGTGCGCGTCCGCTGGGCCGTGTCATTCAGGAACACATCAAGAAACCTCTGGCCGAAGAGCTGCTGTTTGGCAAGCTGGCCAAGGGTGGCGTGGTTCGTGTCTCGGTCAAAAAGGGCGACCTGGATCTGGAGATTCTGGGACCGGATCAGCCGCGCATCCCCGGTGACAAGCCTCCGCTGCTGACGGCAGATTGACCCGAAAATAATGTGTTTAAAAAGCCCGGCGATCCAAATCGTCGGGCTTTTTTCTATTATTCCCTTAAAGTTCGACGGAACTTCGGTCTTGCTGCGTGAAACTCTCAATAACGAACGCAAAAACAGGGTTTGGTTCATGAGCAAGATTTCAGTTATCTGGGGCGCTGCCTTTGCCCTGTCTGCCGTAGCGGCAATTGCAACAGCACAACACAGGTTCCGCTATCACGACGAGACGGCAACTGAACCTCTACGATTGGTACCTGCAACTGTTGATCCCGGGGAAAACATTGCCTCGGTGAAAGAGAAAGGCAGCAAGATCAAAGTGACAGGCAACGGAATTCCGGATCATCTGGTTGGCCAGTTTCCAAATCGGGGCAATCCACACCAAATTGAAACACAGAAGGTCAAGCTCAAGCTTCCGGCGAACCCTACTGCCAATGGAACCTTCACGCCCCTGCGCATGGGGTGGAATTTTGGCGTCTCTCTCAACGGGGTCGTGTTCGACCCACTGGCTGCCGAGTTCTGGCATGGTGACCCGGGATCGGGGTGGTCCTACAACGCGTTGGGCGGTGCTATTGCGCTGGGTTTAGATGCAAATTACGCACATGTTCAGCCGAACGGAAAGTACCATTACCACGGTGTGCCGACCGGGCTGATCGAACTGTTGGGGTGGTCCCCTTCAGATCATTCACCCCTGATAGGATACGCCGCTGATGGTTTTCCGATCTATGCGATGACTGGAAAAATCGATGGCAAAGTAACTGAAATGAAATCGTCCTATCGCCTGAAGTCCGGAAACAGGCCCGGAGGTTCCCAGCCGAACGGGCGATACGACGGCACGTTCAACGAAGACTATACCTATGTTCAGGGTCACGGCAATTTGGACCAATGCAACGGCGCTTTCACCGTATCAGCCGAGTATCCCAGCGGAACCTATGCCTATTTCCTGACCGAGGATTATCCAGTGGTGCCTCGGTGTTTCATGGGCACACCGGATCAAAGCTTTAAGTTTGGACGACAGTAACGCGAACTGTCACATTCGTCACCGAATACGCGGGTGACTGTTTCGCACCGGCACAGGATAGGGCACCGGCAGCGCTTTTGGTTTCCTGCCCCGCGGCGCAACGTAAGCGGACAGCACACTATAGGCGTAGTATAAGCCCATACCGCCCTGTGCCAGAGATGACAGGATCGCAATACCCAGATCGCGGGCTTTGCGAAGCCGACCGGCTTTGGTGGGCGTAAAATACTCAAAATCGATAAAGCGCATTTGACGCCCGTCCCAACACATATCCCGAAACGCCGGACGCCCATGGGTCAGATCCATCGCATGCAGCCTTGCCAGCGCCTGACCGGCAGCACGACAGGCTCTAAGTTTTTCAGTGCTCGTAACTGATTTGTCAGCGCAAACCTTTGTCAGGCTGGCTCCGGCATCTTGGACAGCGAAGTACCCTTTGCCTTCCGCCACAATTCTGGGGACCGGTGCACCGTAGTTCCACAGGAACCGGTGAGAAGATCGATCTCTGTCGAAGGCTTGTTCGGGTTTGCCCTTCACCAGCCAGAGATGGGGCGCGAAGCGTTCGATGCGTTTCAGCCAAAATCTGTTTCCTTGTGGGGTTTGGCACAAGGCTACGCGCTGATAAGGGGCTCGCAGGGCGTTACGGACCGCTAAGTGTACATCTGTCGCCTTGTTTGTCACGCACAACTCCAATCAACCTATGGTTTGATATAGGGTTCATGCGCCAATTTTCATCGGCCATAAGATGAAATCCCGTTAAGACAGGCCCGTCTAAGTCACAGATTGGCCGGATTACCGCTCGGTCAGTTTTAATTCGATCCGGCGGTTCTGCGCGCGGGCTTCGGGTGTATCAGCCGGATTGACCGGCTGAAACTCGCCAAACCCATTGGCGGCCAAACGGTTTGGCGGGATGCCCAGCGCGTCGACCATGTAACGTACCACCGAAAGCGCACGACCCTGGCTGAGCTCCCAGTTGTCGCGGTATCGGCCACTGCCAGCAAGCGGGACGTTGTCGGTGTGGCCATCAACGCGGATCACCCAATTCAATCCGGTCGGAATCTCAGCCGCAACGCTGCGCAGGATGTTTGCGACTTTGGCAACCTCCAGGCGTCCTTCGGTGGACAGCACGGCCGAACCCGTCGGGAACAGAACTTCGGACGAGAAGACAAACCGGTCGCCTTCGATCCGTACGCCTTCCTGATCTCCAAGGACATCCCGCAGGCGACCAAAGAATTCTGAACGATAGCGTTGAAGGTCTTCCGCCTGCGCGGCCAGTTCTTCATTCTGACCGGCCAGTGCTTCGGCTTCGGCCTCAAGGCGCAGGCGTTCGGCTTCTTCCAACAGGCGACGGCGGCGTTCTTCAGATGCGGCACGGGCCAGCGCGGCGTTCAGATCCTGCCCCAAAGTTTGGATCTGAATCTCTGCGGCCTCATTCCGCTCTTCAAAATCGTCGAGCAAGGCCTGTAACGACCCCAACTGCCCGCGCAGGGCGGCGATTTGTTGGTTCAACAAGGCCGCCTCGCGTTGTGCCTCGGCCGAGATTTCTTTTTCATCAGACAATGTCGACTCGGCCAATGCCAGAAGAGCCTGACGTTGTTCAGCCAGAGTGCGTTGTTCGTCAGCATCAGCTTGCGCTTGCGTCTGCGCCTGCAACGCGGCTTCAAGCTGAGCCTTCAACGCGTCCGGATCCAGATCGCCGAACCTGCGCTGCAACTCGGCCTGCGCAGCTTGAGCGGCGGCCAGCAGTGTCAGTGTGTCTTCGGCCTCTTGGCGTTGCGCTTCCAATGCAAGGGTCATGGCCGTCAGCTCAGCATCCGCGTCTTGCAGCCGATTTCGCAACGCCTCGGCGGCGGCAGCTTCGGCCAGGCGGGCGGCTTCTTCGTCGCTCAGTTGCTGTTCAAGGGTCGTGATTTGCGCTGCACGTTCCTCACCGCTTTGTTCCAGATCCGCGACCAAAGCTTCCAGCGCTTCGCGACGCGCAGCAGCCAGTCGGGCGGCTTCGGTCTGCGCATCAATTTCTTCACGGCTTTGGGCCAGAGCGAGGTTCAATGCCTCCTGCTCGGACAGCAATTGCTCGCGCTGTGTCTCAAGCGCCGCAATATTGCCCAGCGCCTGTTCCTGTTCAGCCAGCAAAGCAGCAACCTGTGCTTCGAAATCGGTGATCCGCGTCTGAGCTTGGTCTAGCGCCGCGGCCTGCCGGTCGCGTTCGGTGGTCAGCGATGCGATCAGCGATTGCGCTTGGGCCAAATCGTCCTCGGCTTGCGATAAGGTTGTGTTGAGCGCCCCGAGGCGGGCCTGCAGACGGCTGTTCTCACGCTCTTCCAAACCCAGAGCACCAGCAAGCGCCGCAACTTCGTCGGCCAACGTGGTCAGTTCGTCTTCCTGACCCGAGATGGTTTCGCGCAGAACAAACTGGATCACCATGAAGATGGTCAGGACAAAGGTCAGCACCATCAACAGCCCCGTCATCGCATCCACGAATCCGGGCCAGACCGAGCCCTGGAACCGTTGACCGGTGCGGCGGGACAGCGCCATGGATTATTCTCCTTCCGGCGTGGTGCGCACCGCACCGCGCGGCAGAGTCAGGGCCTTGACCAAAAGTTCGATGTCCTTGCGGAACTCGTTCATACTTTCCTGTCGACCCGCTGAAATCTCTTCGAGAATCCGCAGCAATTGCACATCCATCGAACGCAAGCGCATACGGCTTTCGGCATCGATGCCTTCACCTGCACCATGATCGCGCATGTGATCCAAAAGCGCGTCCTGCCCAAGGGCGACGCGCTCCAAAGCCGAAGTGACACTTTCGCTATTGGCTTGGCGATTGTTCATCTCACCGATCACATCAACCAGTTGCCCAAGCTTGGCGGAAACCTCCGCCCTCTCACTTTCCTGAGCGGAAAACAGATCCTGCAACGCGTCCATCTGTTCGGACATGGCATCCAGAACAGGTGTCAGTACGGCGATCTCGGCACCGCCGTCTTCGCCGCTGGCAAATCCAACGCGGGTGATCGATGACAACCATTCCTCAAGCTCGCGATAGAATCGGTTTTGCCCGTGACCCGCAAAGACTTCCAACAGACCAACGATCAAAGACCCGGCCAGACCTAGCAGAGACGAACCAAACGCCACGCCCATGCCCTGCAACTGCGCCTCGAGCCCGGTCATCAGTCGGTTGAAGACGGCCAGACCTTCTTCACCCTCCTGCGGGTTCAAGCTGCGGATGGTGTCGACAATGGCTGGAACGGTTGTCGCTAAACCAAAGAATGTGCCCAAAAGACCCAAGTAGATCAGAACGTTGGTGATATAGCGGGTAATTTCCCGCTCTTCCTCGACCCTCTCAGCCACGGAATCCAGAATGGATCTGGTCGAAGTAGAACTGATCTGAGACCGCGCACCCCGTTCGCGCAGAAGTGACGCCAAGGGGGCCAGCAGTTGCGGTGTGCGGGCGTCTTCGCGTACCACGCCACCGACAAAAGCCTCGATCCAGCGGACGGACCCAATCAGCTGTGTCACCTGATAAAAACACGCAAAAACGCCGATCAGGAAGACCAGCAGGATAAATCCGTTCAGATACGGGTTGGCGAAGAATACCGGCAGCACGTAAGGCAGCGCCAGAAATACACCCAGCCCGGACAGGCCGATTGCCATCAACATCAACAAGATTTGTCGTGTTGGATGCGAGAAATGGGGTCTCGCGCCCTGATGTGCCTGCGCCATGCGCGTGGTTCCCGGTCTTTGCCTGCTCTGCGGCGAATCTAGCGAAATTCCGCGGGTGACGCCAAGAGTTTATGCGGTGATGCTGCGCACCCGTTGCGCCAACCACTCAAGATCGGGGTCGCGCAGACCGATCTCGGCCAGATGTTCGGCGGTATTGTACAGGTATTCGTCGTTGGGACCGCGCCCACCAATCGCGTGGGCAATAATCTGGGCCTGTTCCTCTAACGGCATCCCACCACAATACTGTACGTGGTCGGCATCGATCACATAGGTGACGGCATTGACGATGTCTCCGGTTTCCAGATGCACATCCAGCTTCCGCTCGACATAGGCCGACGAAATCAACTCTCGTTCGCGCAACTCGTGCAGGGTGCGGTCTTCGTGACCAGCCTCAACCGCCAGGGCTAGACCGGTACAATTTGCGTTTGCCTGCTCGTCCAGCGCCAGCACCAGACCCGGTTTTTCTTCGGTCCCGCGATGGTGGATGGAACTCATGCAAAAGGATCGGGCAAAACCGTGCAACGTTGCGCGTTCGCTGCGCGCCACCGGGAAGCCCGGATTCCACAGCAGCGATCCATATCCGAATACCCACATCGTCATTGCACTGGTCCTTGCCTGTTTCGGCCTATAAACATCAAATCCGAGGCAGGAAAAAGGGCCAAAGCTCATGCGTCGTCTATTACGAGTGTTCATCTTTATCGCCGTTCTGTGGAGCGCATATTGGTTCATTGCCGGATATGGGTTGCGCAATGCCATCACCGGTTGGTTTGATCAGCAGCAAGAGCTGGGCTGGCAAGCGGACTTCTCGGACGCTGCCACGGCGGGTTATCCGACCCACCACACGACACGGTTGAACAATCCAGCCCTTGCCGACCCAGTAACGGGCACCGCCTGGAGCGCAGATTGGGTTGAATTTGAAAGCCCCGCGATCTGGCCCGGACGTCAGATCCTGCGCTTTGCCGATACACCGCAGCGCCTGTCTTACTTTGACCAGACCGCAACGATCGAGGCAGACGCGCTGCAGGCGCACTTGCAATTGCGGCCCGGCGTTGCGCTGGTTTTGGAAAAAATGGCACTGACAGCAGGCCCCTGGTCCATCACCGAGAACGCGCAGGCGTTGGCCGCAGGCGGAACGCTGGAACTGCTGATGGAACAAACCGCAACGCCCGAGGCTTATAGCATGGTTGTTCGCGTGGATGGCTTCACGCCCGGTGATGACCTGCGCAACCTTATGGAAACCGCCACTTCGCTGCCGCAGTCCTTCGATACGCTGGAATTGGATATGGTGGCAGCATTCGACAAGCCCTGGGACCGGTCTGCGCTGGAACAGGGTCGTCCTCAGCCGGTCAGGATCGATCTAAAGCTCGCCGAGGCCAAGTGGGGTGGGCTCAGGTTGTTTGCGACCGGTGCACTGGATGTGGATGCGCAAGGAATCCCAACAGGAGAGATAGCGGTCAAAGCGGAAAATTGGCGGGACATGATCGCCATGGCAAATGCAGCGGGTGCCCTGCCGGATCAGGCCGTCGATCCGGTTACGCGCGCGCTCAACTTTATGGCTGGGCTAGGTGGGAACCCGAATGCACTGGACTTGCGGTTAAACTTCCGCGACGGGTTTGTGGCACTTGGACCTTTGCCCTTGGGACCTGCCCCTCGCCTGATCCTGCGTTAGCGACAATAAGGTCCGCTGCGATAGCGGGCCGTGTCCAGATGGAAATGATCCCGGTGATAGCGGTCTGAATTGGGACCCAGAACGGTGCCAAATGGCCCACACGCGCCGCGCCAGATTTTCTTGAGTTGTTTCTGCGAGGGGTTCTTGCGCCAACCGTTCAGAACGGTCACTACCTCTCCATCTGCCATTTTGAACCCAGATATATCGATCGCGCGCCCCTTGCCATGCTCAGAAATCCGCGCGCCTTTTCGATTGTTACGCGTCCGACAAGCGTAATGGGCAGCCACTTGCAATTCGATCACAGGGCCACGACGCTTGAAGGTAGGCTTGACCGTTTTGTCGACCCATTTGTTCAGCGCAATCGCGGTGCCGCAATCCATTGTCGAAGGACGGCTGAGCACGACGCCCGAAACCGAAGTGATCTGAACTGCATCTTTAACGCCACAAGCTGAGCTTTTTTTGCCGACCCGACCCACGGGTTTGCCCTGAATTGCGATGTCACCGCAAACTGAGCTTTTCCGCAGCTTGCGCTTTTTGAACAGCACCTCTTGTTCCAGCCATTTGGGGCGCATCAAGGGTCTGAGCGGCACATCCGACGGGCGTATTGCGGCGGCTGTGACCTGCGGCGCGATCGGGCGAGGCATCGGCCGCACTGTGGGTTGAGAAGCGGCTGTCAATGCGGTCTGGTCCGACGCCGGGCGCGTCAAAGGCACAAGGGATTGTTCCAAAGGCGCAGCCCGTGACGTCATAGCCGCAGCGGCCAAAACCCCGATTAGAACGTGCCTCCAGCCTAGCTTCATGAACCCGCTTTCCCTCGTCCGAAGTCCGGAGCATCCGTGTCCTGCCCCGCATCGATAATGCCGCGACGAATAGCACGGGTGCGGGTGAAGTAGTCAAACAAATGCTCTCCGTCGCCGGTCCGGATGGCCCGTTGCAGAGCAAACAGCTCTTCGGTGAAGCGGCCCAGAATTTCCAGCGTCGCATCCTTGTTGGACAGGAAAACATCCCGCCACATGGTCGGGTCGGATGCTGCGATGCGGGTGAAGTCCCGGAAACCAGCGGCCGAATATTTGATGACTTCACTGTCGGTTACGCGTCGCAGATCGTCTGCAACACCAACCATTGTATAGGCAATCAGGTGCGGCGCATGAGAGGTCACGGCCAACACCAGATCATGGTGATCGGCGTCCATCTCATCGACATTTGACCCCATGCCTTCCCACAACGCACGTAGGCGGGCAATCGCCTCGGGGTTCGAGTTCTCGACCGGGACCAGCAGACACCAGCGGTTGTCAAATAGTTCTGCAAAGCCAGATTCCGGGCCGGAATGTTCGGTCCCTGCCAACGGGTGTGCCGGGATAAAATGCACGGCTTCGGGGATGTGCGGCTGCACAGCGTCGATCACGTGGCGCTTGACCGATCCGACATCCGATACTGTCGCGCCGGGTTTCAAAACGGGTGCAATTTCTTCTGCGACAGCCCCCATCGCCCCGACCGGGACACAGAGTACAACCAGATCGGCGCCCTCAACTGCCTCTTGCACGGTATCGCACACGCGGTCGCAAAGTCCGATCCTGCGCGCAGTGTCCCGCGTGGCCTCGGACCGGGCATAGCCTGTGACTTCACCGGCCAGCCCTGCCCTTTTGATGGCCCAGAACATGGACGAAGCAATCAGGCCCAGCCCGATCAGCGCAACACGGTCGTAAATCTGGCTCATGCTGCGCCCTTCTTAAATGCAGTGATCGCCGCAACCACTCGGCGGCAGGCTTCTTCGTCGCCGACGGTGATCCGCAAGGCGTTCGGCAGGTTGTAGCCCGCAACCCGGCGGACAATCAAACCCTGCGTTTTGAGGTAGTCGTCGCAGGCTTCTGCCTCGGCCTGATCAGCAAACCGTGCAAGGATGAAATTGGTGCAGGACGGGTCAGAGGGCACGTCGATCTTGGCAAGTTCCTCTGCCAACCACACACGCAGACGTGCGTTCTCCGATTGGCAAAAGGACAGAAACTCGACATCGTTCACCGCAGCCTCAGCCGCAGCCAAAGCAGTGAGTGACAGGTTGAATGGCTGGCGCACCCGGTTCAGCACATCGATAATTGATTGGTGCGCATAGCCCCAGCCAACCCGCATTCCACCCAGCCCGTAAACTTTGGAAAAAGTCCGGGTCATGATGACATTCTCATAGGCGTCCACAAGCGATGCACCGCCGTCGAACCCATCCACAAACTCGGCATAGGCCCCGTCCAGAACCATCAGGCATGTGTCAGGCAGCCCCTGTGCAAGCCGTTCCAGTTCGTCATTCGAGATCATGGTCGAGGTCGGATTGCCCGGGTTGGTAACAAACACGATCCGCGTCTGCCCTGTCACTGCCGACAAAATGGCATCCACATCCACCTTGCGGTCGCGCTCGGCCACCATGACCGGCGTCGCGCCCGCCATGCGGGCGATGATTGGGTACATCGAAAACCCGTGCTCGGTATATACCACCTCATCCCCCGGCCCCGCATAGGCCTGAGCGATGAATTGCAGCACCTCGTCGCTGCCGACCCCGCAGATGATCCGCGCCGGATCCAGCCCGTGGCGCGCGCCGATGGCCGCGCGCAGGCTTGCATGATCCGTGCTTGGATAGCGGTGCAAAGTTGCGGCGCTGTCGCGTACCGCCTCAATCGCCTTGGGGCTTGGCCCAAACGGGTTTTCGTTCGAGCTCAGCTTGATCACGTGCTCCACCCCGGCCACATGCGACTGGCCGCCCTGATACAGCGCGATGTCCATAATGCCGGGTTGTGGGGTGATCTTGGTCATTGAGAGGCTCCGTTGAATGGGCCTCTCATACCTGTCTCAACGGGTTGAGAAAAGCGGCAATTCCATCATGCGGCTTTGAAGCGCGCGGTCGCCGGGTCGGCATCGTAATACGGCGCAAATTCTTCGGTCCGACGGGACAGGTCATTAACGCTGTCGATGATGAACTGAACCGTTTCCTCGCTCATCAGATACGAGAAATTCAGCCGTACCCAGCCGGGCTTCTTCATCTCTTCCCCCGCAGACAAGGCCGCGTGCAACGCCTCTGAAGCTTTACGATCAATACCCAGCAAGCGATGCGCGTATGGCCCTGCGCAGGCACAGCCACCGCGCGCCTGAATCCCATAGATGTCGCTGAGCATCCGGGTGAACAGCTGCTGATGCACCGGTTGTCCAGCATTGTCGCGAACAAGGAACGAGAAGATCGGCAAGCGATGCGGGTTATCGACCCCAAGCAAAGTCAGGTGCGGGTTGTCCTGCCAACCTTCCAGAGCCATCTGGTTGAACTGCGCCTCGCGCTCGGCAATTTCCTTTGTTCCGACGACATCCTTCACGATAAATGCCAGCGCCGCACGGATGTCTCCGATCACATTCGGCGTTCCGGCCTCTTCCCGCGTTGACAGATCGGCGCTGTAATCGTGGCGCCAGGGTGATACAAAACTGACGGTGCCGCCACCGGGCCAGCTTGGGCAATCCCGCTGCACAGCAGTTTGGTTCACGATCAACACACCCGATGCGCCCGGACCACCCGGGAACTTGTGCGGCGACACCACGATCGCATCCTTGCGCGCATCTGCTGGCCCCATATCCATCGGCAGATACGGCCCACCGCCGGCATAGTCCCACACGGCCAAAGCCCCATGTGCCTTGAGCACGCGCGTTACGGGATCAGGGTCAGTTATGATGCCGGTCACGTTGGATGCCGCTGAGAATGACCCGATTAACAGATCGGCATCTGCATGAGCCTCAAGAGCAGATTCCAGCGCTTGCAAATCCACACCCCCACTTTCGTCTTCAGGGATTTCGATGACCTGCGCCTTGCTCTCGCGCCATGGCAGAATGTTTGAATGGTGTTCGTAAGGTCCGATTAAAACAACCGGCTGGTCAGCCTCTTCCACTCCCATCAAACTGACCAACCGGTTGAGCCCCGCCGTGGCACCGGACCCGGTGAAGATCACCGCGTCTTCTCCCCTCGCACCAACAAGGCGGGCTATCTCATTGCGCGCCTCGCGACGCAGACGTGTCATGTAAGAACCGCAGTAGGAGGCCTCGGTATGGCTGTTCGCGTAGAACGGCAACACATGCTGCGCGACATAGTCTTCGACCTGCCGCAAGGCACGGCCCGAAGCGACGTAATCCGCATAGACAAGCGGTACGTCCCCAAGCAGACCCGGGATCAGAACATTTTCTCCGATCAACCCGTCGCGCAGGTTGGAATTGTGAGTGGTCGAACAAAGATCCGCACGAAATTTGGACAGGGTCATGGCATGGGCTCCTAACTGCCCAACCAATGTGATTTATTCGCACCGGGGAAACTTCACCTATCTTTGCGTAGATTTCGAAAATTTTGTGTCATATGATCAAGTATGACTTCAAAATTAGATCAAATTGACACGCGCATTCTGAAAGAACTGCAAAAGGACGCCACCCTATCCCAACGGGAATTGGCAGATCGCGTTGGTCTTTCTCAAAATGCCTGCTGGCGGCGATTGAAGGCCCTCAACGAAGATGGCGTCCTGATTGGATCCACCGCTCGTATCGCGCGCGAGAAACTAGGGCTGAGCTTAGTGGTCTTTGTCATGCTGCGCACACGGCATCATTCGGCCGAATGGCTTCAGGCGTTTCGCAGCCATGTTCTGACAATTCCAGAAGTCGTGGATTTTCACCGCATTGGCGGCGATTACGATTACCAGTTGAAAGTCGTCACTGAAGATATGGCGTCTTATGACAAGGTCTACCAACGCCTGATCGAAAAGGTCGAACTGGACAGTGTGACCTCGTATTTCGCGATGGAAGCGATCGCCGAAGGGCGACCGCTGCCGATCTAGACCTCAGGCCAGCCCGAGCATTGTTTTCATTCCACCGATGAAGGTTGCATCGTCCAGCGCCTTGCGGTTGTCGAGATATTCGACCGCATCTTCGCCCGCGCGATACCGTAAGGTGTCAGTCCCATCGGTCACCGCCTCCCAGATCACGTCGGCCACAACGCTGGGTGGTGAGGTGCGCGATGCCATCTCTTCAGAGCCCCAGGTGCCAAACAGGGCCTGAACCACCGGCTGGTATTCCGTCATACTTTCATCATTAACGAAATCAAACGAGCGGCCGCCGAAATCTGTGGCGATCAGCCCGGGCTCGACAATCTTGACCTTGATGCCAGCCGCAGCGAGTTCGTAGTGCAGCGACTCTGATAGACCTTCGACTGCGAACTTCGTGCCGTGATACAGCGCCCCAAGCGGGAAGGTGATCTGACCGCCGATGGAAGAAATGTTCACGATGCAGCCAGACCCGTTTACCCGCATATGCGGCAATACCGCTTTGGTTACGGCCAGCAGACCGATGACGTTGGTGTCGAATTGCCGACGAATGCGGTCCAACGGGAACGCCTCCAACGGCCCATAGGCCCCATACCCCGCATTGTTCAGCAGAACATCGATCTGGCCGAACCGCGCGATCCCTTCTGCAACGGCCGCTGTGATTGAGGCTTCGTCGGTTACGTCCAGACGCGTAACCAGAACGTTTTCCAGTTGCGATAGCTCGGTTTCCTTTTCCGGGCTGCGCATGGTGGCAATGACGTTCCAACCTTGCTTTTGAAACCGTAGAGCCGTGACTTTGCCGATACCAGACGACGCGCCGGTGATGAGGATGGTCTGTGCCATGATCTTTCTCCGAAGTGATTAGCCTGCCCGAGACATATGCTGTTCTTCCATTCCGCGCCTGCCAAATTCTCCGCATTACTTGCCTAATTCTCCAGCTTTTCGGAATTCTACTGGCCGCCAAGTTTTCCGCTAAATATACTAAGCACATGAGAAAGACCAAACTGAGTCAATCCGAACTGATCACGGAAATCTGCAATTTTGTGGCAAAAGAAGCAGAAGACGCGCCATTTTACCCGACTGCGCTCGAAGGCTTTGCGCTTCTGCACGACGTTAAAACCAAGTCCATCGACGCGCAGGTTTATGAACCTATTGTCTGCCTGGTTCTACAAGGGCAGAAAGAAACACGTATTGGCAATCGGCTTATCCATTTCGGAGCCGGGGACTCCCTGATCGTCAGCCATTCAGTTCCCGTCATGGCAGCCGTAACTGAAGCCAGCCGTCAGGCACCCTATGTCGGCCTCGTTCTTTCACTCGATCTGTCCACCTTGCGCAGCCTATATGATGAGGTCGGATCCACTCCCGGAAAAATTGAAGCGGCGCATAGCCTGGCGGCATCCCAAGCCTCACCAGATCTGATCGATGCTATGACCCGCCTGTTTCGTGCCAGCCAGAGCCCGATCGAGGCAAAGGTTCTGGCCCCGATGATCAGCCGTGAGATCCATTACAGGTTGCTACAGGCCGATCACGGCGGAATGCTGCGGCAAATGCTATGGCGTGACAGTGCAGCCAGCCGGATCGCGCGGGTCATTGACGTTATCCAAACGGATTTCAAAACCTCACTGCCCGTGTCCGAGCTTGCGCAAATTGCCGGCATGAGCGTTTCCGCCTTTCACACGCATTTCAAAGAGGTGACCGCCAGATCACCACTGCAATACCAAAAAGAACTCAGATTGCTGGAGGCGCGCCGCCTACTGTCTCATGGATCGCTCAGTGTTTCGCAAGCGGCCTTTGACGTGGGGTATGAAAGCCCGACCCAATTCAGCCGCGAGTACTCCCGCAAATTTGGAGTTTCTCCACGGCAAGACCTTGGAGCGCAAAGCGCGGCATAAAAAAGGCCGCGCAACTTGCGCGGCCTCGAAATTCTTGGTGTCGGCGAAGATTAGTTCTTCGCGTAGAATTCGACGACCAGGTTCGGTTCCATCATCACCGGATAAGGCACATCGCTCAGGCCCGGTGCGCGGACGAAAGTCGCGGTCATTTTCGAGTGGTCAGCGTCGATGTAATCGGGCACGTCACGCTCGGCCAGAGCAGCAGCTTCCAAAACGATGGCCAGTTGCTTGGACTTGTCACGCACTTCGATCACGTCGCCTTCTTTGACGCGGTAGCTGGGGATGTTAACCCGCTTACCGTTCACTTTGACGTGGCCGTGGTTCACGAATTGACGTGCAGCAAAAACGGTCGGAACGAACTTGGCGCGGTAGACAACGGCGTCCAGGCGGCGCTCCAGCAGACCGATCAGGTTTTCACCGGTGTCGCCTTTGACACGCTCGGCTTCGGCATAAATGCGGCGGAACTGCTTCTCGGTCAGGTCGCCATAGTAGCCTTTCAGCTTCTGCTTGGCGCGCAGCTGCAGACCGAAGTCCGACAGTTTGCCCTTGCGGCGCTGGCCGTGCTGGCCGGGGCCGTATTCACGACGGTTGATCGGGGATTTCGGACGACCCCAGATGTTTTCGCCCATCCGGCGGTCGATTTTGTACTTGGCAGACGTGCGTTTGGTCACGGCTGATCTCCTTCGTCTTGAACGAAGCCCTAAAGGGCCACTATGAAGGGCGTTGTCCTCTTGAGGTTTCCCCCATGACAGGCATCCCCTTGCGGGGGCCACCAACACCAATGAAGCCGCGCTTATATCCGCAGAGTTCACAGAGTCAATAAGCGAAATCAGAAAGGGATGTAGCTAAGTGCAAACGCATCGAAAGAGTGCGGCCCGTAACCCGCCAGCGGAAAGCCGGGTAGCGATTGGGCTTAGGTCTGCCGCGATGCGGCCTGACGTGGAAAGCTTACAACTGTCGAGTCATAAGTAGGCTGAGCAAATGTTGATGCAGCGAAGTCATTTACTTCGCTGACCCAAAATGCCTGATCCCGTGGCGGACATCCGTCGACAAACACAAATGTCGGGTCAATTTCGCCCTCTTGTACGACCAGATCCGCTCTGAACCGCTGTGCACCGTTGGTCAACACGACTGAGCCGCACACCTCTCCGGTAACATCACGAACAACTGCGAACCGATCCTTTGTCACAGATGTAATCGCACCTGCACTGCCGGATCGCTCAATTGCCTGCTCGACGTCATTATTCAGGAAAACGGCCTGACCCCGCCAGGACCACGCTGCTCCAACGACCAGAAACGCCCAAGGCGGCGCTTCGAGCTCATCAAGCTCTGTCTGCTTCCATGAAATGGCTATTTGACCGTTTGCACCGGCTCTCATCTGCCCACTCGCACTTTTTACCACCCCAACACTAATCCAACGCTTATCAGCACAAATTTCGGCGGAAAAGAGACGGAATTGCAGCATTCACGAGAATGTTGCATATGTGAATCACAACCCTGTGAAGTGCACCCAAAGTTTTGCTGCAGCGTCAAAGGCTTCATGACAAATTCCCTTTGCAAGCCGAATTGCATAGATGTTTCCAGCAAGTATCCAATTGATACCCGAGACTCCGGAAAAAGCTGATCCACGCGCGCGCGGCAAGCGACATCACAAAAACCGAAGCGACCTACAAGACTGCGCTGGAATGGCCTAAATCTATTCTAACGATGATCGTTTTGGAGAAGGTGCATGCGGAACTGGCTCAGGTATGCAATAATGGCCGCGCTGGCCTTTGCAACGCAACCCTCGGTCGCGGCATCCGGAATTGCGCTTGAATGGTCTGACCTTCCCGCCCCCTCCGCGCAGGTGTTTGAAGACCCTTTTCGCGACCTCAGCGCCGAACAGATGGACGACCTACAGTTTGCCGTACGCTTACGGGTCAGGTTGCAACAGAATGCCGGCAGCGCCGAAGAACGCGCCAAATGGCAAGAGTTGCTGAACGAGACAGAAACCGCGCTGGCCCAAGATCAGATAGACGTCGACTGGATGCTGAACCAGCGCGAGGCTGTCATCCAGAGGCGCACAGTTGCGGGAACAGCCGGCAACCCATTGCATGATGGTCAAACCATCACACTGGACGGTTTTGCGATTCCCGCGCCACCAGATGCAGATTGTCATCCTGTCGCTTATCTGGTGCCCGAGCCAGGAATGTGTAGCCACAGGCCCCCGCCACCGCCAAACCAGATGATCCGCGTGCTGCTGAACGGCGACTGGGCACCGACCTACTACCATGAACCGGTACGTTTGACTGGGGTGCTGTCGATTGCACCCACAGAAGAGCAGATGGTGGTCGTGGATGGCCTGATGCCGATGCGCGCGACGTTTCTGCTGGAAGTTGATCAGGTCTATCCACTGGCCTAACCTGAAGAAAATCCGGAATGGAACCAAACCCTGCTGGATCGTATCCGCGCGGCGGATCATCGTAAGACCGGAGGCTTGGGGTCAGTCGACTGATTAACGGTACAAGCCTTAAGGAAGCCCCTTTGCCGCGCTTTTCTGTTTCGGTGTTAAATGCCCGCAACTTCGATAAAGAGAAACCGACAGGGTCCCGAACGAACCCTGCCGAATCGTCGTAGATCACTTCAAAGGTAAGCAGATCTCGGTCAGCAAATCCTCGGGCGCTGTATCGCGCGGATCGTTGAGGTAAATCTCGTAGCAAGGTTGATCCGCAGGTTCTTCACCAGACTCCGGCAGCCAATTGCCGAACAGGCTGTGATAGGCCGCCGCGATCCCTGAATATGGCCCTTTGTAGGTCAGCACAGCCGTCTTGCCGCCCGGAATCGATAGTTCGTCCAGGCCTTCAGGGGTGTTTTCACCCCGGAACTCAGCCCCTGCATAGCTGCGCAGTTGATCTTCTGGCACGTCATCGGGGCTATCAAAATACAACGCAAGCACAGGCCCAATCTGCGGCCATAGCTGACGGGATTCGCACATGGCCCCAAACGCTTCAAAGCTTTTGCCGATCTCGGAATAGGCCCCTTTATGCGGCAGCGCGACAACACGGCGGGCGGGTTCAGTACGTGTGGTAACAGGATGCATCGGATATCCTCCGGTTTTGAAATCAGGATGAGCGGGAAGAAATTGACCCGCCTTGCGAAAGGCAGCGGGACTGCTGCCATAAGCCTCGGAAAAGGCGCGCGCAAAGGAACTTGGATTGGGATACCCGACAGATAACGCGATATCAGAAATCGCTTTATCTGACTGTACCAGCCATGTGGCCGCACGGTGCAAGCGCACACGGCGCACCGCCTGTGCACAGGTTTCGCCGGTCAGGGCGCGAAACACCCGGTGCCAGTGAAACCGTGACATCGCCGCCACGTCAGCAAGCGCATCCAAAGACAGGTCCCCGGCGGGGTTGTCATGGATATACGCCAGTACGCGCAACACGCGGTCTTCATAGCTGGTGGGCATCCGTGTCGTTCCTTCTTGCTGCCAATCCGTAGTCGCATATCCCGAGCCCACAAATCTTGCTGAGTTGCATCCCGGCGAACGTCAGGTCATATAGCAAAGAACTTCCGCGTTGAGAGGCGTCATGACCCAGTATCTGGATTTCGAAAAACCGCTGGCCGAGATCGAAGGCAAAGCTGAAGAGCTGCGCGCGCTGGCCCGCGCAAACGAAGAAATGGACGTGGCCGAAGAAGCGGCCGCTTTGGACACCAAAGCCTCCAAGTTGCTGGACGAGCTTTATGCCGATCTGACCCCCTGGCGGAAATGCCAGGTGGCGCGTCATCCGGAACGTCCGCATTGCAACGACTATGTGGATGCGCTGTTCACTGAATTCACACCGCTGGCAGGAGACCGCAACTTCGCCGACGATCTGGCCGTGATTGGTGGCCTGGCACGATTCAACGATCAGCCGGTGATGGTGATTGGACACGAAAAAGGCTCGGACACCAAATCGCGGATTGAGCGTAATTTTGGCATGGCCCGACCAGAAGGGTATCGCAAGGCCGTTCGCCTGATGGAGATGGCCGGACGTTTTGGACTGCCGGTCATCACCTTGATCGATACTGCCGGCGCCTACCCCGGCAAAGGGGCCGAGGAACGTGGCCAGTCAGAAGCCATCGCGCGTTCGACTGAGATGTGCCTGAAGATCGGCGTGCCTTTGGTCTCGGTCATCATTGGTGAAGGTGGGTCAGGCGGCGCTGTGGCCTTTGCGACAGCAAACCGCGTCGCAATGTTGGAACACTCGGTCTATTCGGTGATCTCGCCCGAAGGCTGCGCATCGATCTTGTGGAAAGACGCAGAAAAGATGCGCGAAGCGGCCGAAGCGCTGCGTCTGACCGCGCAGGACCTTTATAAGCTGGGCGTGTGCGACCGGATCATCACCGAGCCTAAAGGCGGCGCGCATCGCAACCGCCCGGCAGCCGTGGAAGCCGTACGCTCGGCCATCACCGCCATGCTGCAAGAGCTGGACGGCAAAGATGCAGCGGCCCTGATTCAGGACCGCCGTCAGAAATTCCTGGATATCGGTTCAAAAGGGCTGGCGGCGTAACCGTCAGCCGCCCAAGCGGCGCAGCAAACCAATCGAAGGTTCACCCGTGACAGGCAAGCCATTTGCGCTTTGATAAGCGCTGATGGCGGATGTGGTATTCTTGCCGATCACCCCATCTGCGCCTTTGGTGTCATACCCGGCGGATGTCAGCTGGCGTTGCAACTCTTTACGGTCCTCCAACGTCAGACCATTTGCGTCCGGTCCGAACGAGGCCTGAAACGGCGCGCCACCTGCGATCCTGTCTGCCAGATGGCCCACACCAATCGCGTAGCTGTCCGAGTTGTTATAGCGCTTGATCACTTGAAAATTGCGGAACACAGCAATACGAGGCCCCGGTGTCTGAGGTTGCAACACAGCGACGGGTGTGCCGGACACGGTCCCAGCTTCTCCACCCCAAGGTTGACCCCGCACCCAACCGGCGCGCGCCAGATACGACGCCGTAGAAGCCAGCGAGTCCGTCGGATCTTCGGACCAGATATCGCGCCGCCCGTCACCGGTGAAATCCACCGCATAGGCAAGGTATGAGGTCGGAATGAACTGCGTATGCCCCATTGCCCCGGCCCAGCTGCCAGTCATGTTAGCGGGTGTTGTGTCGCCCTCTTGCAGAATGCGCAGCGCCGCGACCAGTTGCTTTTCAAAAAACGCGCCGCGCCGTCCGTCATAGGCCAGCGTCGAAGTGGCTGAGATCACGGGCACATCGCCGCGACGCGCACCATAGCGACTTTCCAGACCCCACACGGCCACGACAACTTCCTTGTCCACACCATACTGCGCTTCGATCTGCGACAGGGTACCGTTATACTGTCGAAGCATCTTTTGACCGGTTTCAATCCGTTCATCCGATGCAGCAATGGCTAGATAATCCTCGAGCGAGCGCTTGAATTCGACCTGGTTGCGGTCGCGTTCGATTACGTCGGGCAGATACCCTGCCCCGCGGAATGCCTGATCAAGTGTGGTCTGTGAAATTCCTTGCGAAGACGCGCGGGTCTTGAACCCGGCAACCCAGGCGTCCCAACCAGCGTTTGGAACCGCCCGCATGCGCGATGCAGGGGCGCTTGACGGAGCACTGCCGCCCGAACAGGCAGCCAATAGCGATGATCCAAGGCAAATAGAAAAGGCACGGCGTGTAATCATGGTTGGGGTCTGCTCTTGTTTGTGATTTGGCACAAGCGTACCTCAGCAGAACCCCACAAGCCAGAAGCGTGATGCCGTGAATGGGCAGCATTGTGATGTCGGCGGGAAGCCGCTCAGCTTACCAGCAAACGCAACCCCTGCGTTACATCCGAGCGTACCGCCAGCCGCAAACCGGGCTCGTCCCCGGCCTTTAGCGCAGCAATGATCAGCTTGTGATAATGCGGGGGCTCGGTCCGCCGTAGACGCCCATACAACGCCCGCATTGTTGGTCCCAATTGCAACCAGACCGTTTCAGCAATGGCCAGCATCGCAGGCGCTTGTGCGCGCAGATACAATGTGCGGTGAAACTCCAGATTCGACCGAATATAGCCAACCGCATCCCGCTTGGTCACCATTTCAGCAACGGTCATATTGATGCTCTGCAACCTATCAATCAGTGCGATATGCGCGCGAGGCAATGCCCGGCTGGCCAACTCGACCTCTAGCAGCGCACGCAACGCCGCCAACTCCTCGATCCGGTCATTTGTCAGCTCAGGGGTCGAAACGCGGCCCGAGGTCGACAGGAACAGCGCACCTTCAGCAGCCAGACGGCGTACCGCCTCGCGCGCTGGCGTCATCGAGACGCCGAACTCCTTCCCAATGCCGCGCAAGGTCAGAGCCTGACCCGGTGCCATCTCACCATGCATGATTCTGGATCGCAGAGCCCGGTACACCCGGTCATGTGTGGCAGTTTGGGTTTCGGAAGAGCGCGCGCTTATCATCCACTTATGTGATCACAAAATGGCGCAAGGTCAACTCGGATCAGCGTCAAACCTGTAGCGATGCAATTCGGCACCATTATCGCGCAACCAGCGGCGAGGTTTCTGATACGGGCCAAAGATCTTCTCGACCTGTTCCCAAAACGCGCGCGAATGATTCATCTCAGCCAAATGCGCCACTTCATGGGCCGCCACGTAATGCAACACTTCAGGCGGTGCCAGTATAAGACGCCACGAGAACATCAAGCCACCGTGCGAGCTGCAGGATCCCCAGCGGGACCGCGTGTCGCGCAGGCTGAGCGTTGTATACGGGCGTCCAAGCATCGCAGCATAGTCATCACACGCACCGGACAAACGGTCTCGGGCCAGCTCCTTGAGAAACCGGGCCAATCGCCGCGCCTCGGCACCTTCAGGAACCTCGACTTCATGTGCCTGAAGCAACACGCGACGACCAGTTGCCGGAACGATTCGCCGATCAATGCCTTCAATTGGGATCGTTTGCCCAAACTGAACCCGGGCCATATCCGGCCGATCCTGCAAATGCTGCCGGATCCACTCTTCCTTGGTGCGTGCAAAACTAAGGGCCTCTGTTTCAGGTACTCCGATCGGGTAAGTCAACGTAACCCGCCCATCCAGTTGGGAAATACGCAAACTGATACGCCGCGCCCGGGCCGATTTGCGCAGCCTCAATGGTACCGGCGGCGTCCCTGGCAATGCGTGCTCTCCCATATCGCGACACCTCCTGCGCAAAGACTTTGACAGTACCCGCCAGCTGTGGCACGTGGACTGAATCATTTAGACGACTCACCTGATATCAAGGGGAATTGACATGCCCAAGGAAGAATGGGGCGTAAAGCGCGTTTGCCCGACAACCGGTAAGCGGTTTTACGACCTGAACAAGGACCCGATCATCAGCCCCTACACTGGCGAGATAGTGGAGCTTGAAACATCCAAAAGCCGCATGATCGCGGCGGATGCAGAAGATGCAGCTTCGGTCAAAGCGCGTGAAAACGCGTCGGAAGAAGATCTGGTTCTGGACGATGACGATAATGTCGATGTCGAACTGGATGACGATCTGCTGGACGACGATGATGACAATAGCGATGACGTATCTTTGGACGACATCACCGACATGTCCTCGGAAGACGACAACTGATCAAGCAGAAGGCGGCCCCAAGGGTCGCCTTTTTCATTTGACTTTAGGCCGGCACGGAAAGTTGCTGTGATTTCCATTTTTGGACTTGCACTCGGCGCGTCTGTCTCATAAACGTCCGCTCACCGTGTCGACGGTACCATGATGGGGCCTTAGCTCAGTTGGGAGAGCGCTTGCATGGCATGCAAGAGGTCAGGGGTTCGACTCCCCTAGGCTCCACCAAAACCCTGCACAAAACCAAGCGCTACACCTAGAACCCTTAGCAAGAAGTGCTGGGCGTTGTCATGAACGCTTCTGTGCAGTAGCGTCCAGCACCATGGTCATCCGGCGATACCCATTTGTGCTTTTGGTTAGCTTTCTGGTCATCCTGACCGGCATAGCTGGCGTTGCTCACGCGGTATCAAATGGTTGCGTTGGCCTTCACTGTGAGGAACATAGGCAACATTCTGAACACTCTGCGTTGGTAACGAGCAGCGGTGAGGTCTCGGCTCACAGTCATCATCATGACCCGGAGAGTTCTGGAACCGACGAGTGCAATCCCTTTATTTGCCAGGCAACTGTAGTGCTCCCTCAAGACAGTGAACCCGCTCAAGTTCAACGTGATATTGACCTAGAGCTCCAGGATAGTGCCCAAGCCAAGCTGAATGAACCAGATAGCCCGTACAGGCCCCCTGACGTTTGAAGCAGCGTAAATCCTTGCGGACGTAAGCGACAAGCACGTGCGGCTGTTCGCAATGTCTCGCAGCGTTACCAGCTTACAGAATGTCAGGACCAATCTATGAAAAAAAGATACTTAACAATAGGCCTATGCACCGTCGCTGCTGTCGCCGCTTTCACAACTCTTCGGCCCGGTTCAATCGAAGAGGCCGCACCACAGGAACCACTTGAAGGCGATGCTATGGTCGCAATTCAGATGCCGCCCATCGAGGGTAACGCTGAAATCGGCCAGCGTGTCTTTGAGGTCTCCTGCGCCTCTTGCCATGGTGTCAATGCGGTCGGTGTGGAAGGCGCAGGACCGCCTCTGATCCACAAGATCTACGAACCCAGCCACCACGCGGATGAAGCCTTTCAGAGGGCAGTTTCACAAGGTGTGAGAAGCCACCATTGGCAGTTTGGCGACATGCCGCCCGTGGAAGGTCTGACGCGAGGTGACGTTGCCATGGTGATCGCGTACATTCGTGAAATTCAACGTGCCAACGGGATAAATTGAGGACAGGACCATGAAAAAGTTCATAACACTCGCACTCATGGCTGCCCTTCCCAGCGGCGTACTCGCGCATTCCAAGATCGAAGAAACAACTCCTGCCGACGGAGCCACAATAACCACTGTGCCCGCTGAAATTGGCCTCAACTTCTCTAAGGATATCCGGTTGACACGGATACAGATGGCCCATGAAGAACACTTGGCCGTAAGCCTGGATTTGGGCGACCAGACAAATTTTGGTCAGGAGTTCACGATCCCACTGCCGAGCAATGGAACGGGCACCTATGTCATCGAATGGCGTGGTTTAGGTGAAGACGGCCATGCGATGCAAGGTGAGTTTTCCTTTACCGTGGAATGAGCATGCCAGACATTTGGGGTATTGCCTCGATCCTCGCAAAGCTAGGGCTCTACATCGGCTTTGCGGGGTCCACCGGGCTTGTGATTGTTAGTTACCTCTATTCCGGCTTTGTCGCACCGATAAGCCTCGGGATAAAACGCCAAGCTAGAGCCTTAGCGTGGCTTGCTCTCGCCGCAACGGTTGTTGGTTTCCTGCTTCGTGGAGCCGCCTTAACAGGCGGAGTTGACGGCATGGTCGATCCAGAAATGCTTGGTCTGCTTTGGCAGACATCCGTGGGAGACGCCTTTGTCTACCGCCTTATCGGCGCAGTGTTGATCCTTGTGGGGCTGTCTATTCCTCGCTTTGGTCAATGGATCGCACTGTTGGGTGGCACAGTGGCTTTGTGGTCCTTTGCACAGATCGGGCACGTACCCGAACAAGAGAGTGTTGGCATCCAGCTCTTGCTGCTATTGCACCTGCTATGTGTAGCCTTCTGGGTGGGCATATTTAGCCCGCTGCGGAGTTTGGCTCTCATGCCTGAACATCTGACAGATGCTGCTGGACTGGGGCACAGGTTTGGACAAGCTGCTGCATTGATTGTTCCGACTTTGATCGTGGCAGGTCTCTGGATGGCTTGGTTGCTTGTTGGCAATCTCCAAGGGCTCTTGTTCACTGGCTACGGGCAGGCACTGTTGTTCAAAGTGTTGCTGGTGGGGCTTTTGTTGATACTCGCCGCAGCGAACAAGCTCCGATTTGTTCCGTCCATGCAAAGCGGAGATGCTAAAGCAGCGCGACACCTCGCCCGATCTATCGAGGTGGAGGCAATAGTCGTATTAGTGGTTTTGGCGACAACAGCCACACTCACGAGCGTACTAACGCTTCCGAGTTAAGGTAGGCAGAGATGAAAAAACACCTTTCCGCACTTGCTATATGCTGCATTGGTACCAGCGTCGCTGCAGACCATGAGTTGTTAGATAGAGACCTTGCGAATGGGCATGAACTCTATGCTGAGCACTGCGCCTCATGCCATGGAGTTAATCTGGAAGGCCAACCCAACTGGCAGACACCCGACGATGACGGAGTGTTGCCTGCTCCACCACATGACGTGACAGGGCACACATGGCACCATGATAACCAGCTACTGTTCGAGTACACCAAACTAGGTGGGGCAGAAGCGTTGGCAGCACGCGGTGTTAAAGACTTTAACAGTGGCATGCCCGGCTTTGAAAGCACCCTGACTGACGAAGGCATATGGGACGTGCTGGCCTACATACGCTCCACTTGGCCCGACGAAGTTCAGCAAATGCAAGCCAGCCGCAACCTGCCGCACCAGTAGAAGACTGTAGCTTCTCGCTACCTTAGGCTAACCGCAATGCACGGTTGAGCAATCTCAACTGACTGATTCAGCTTTTTAAGTTAGAACTCAGCTGTCATCGCGGTCTCAACGGCATGGACGCCTATGCCGACAATAATTCCGACAAAGATCAGCCCAACAAATGCGTTCATAACAGCCAAAGCCCGGCTCGCGGACTTTTCCGGCTTAATGTCGCCGTAGCCAACCGTAGTTGCGTTAATGAAGGCATGGTAGAGGCTCGATCCCGTGGACCAGCCTTCGATCCGACCAATCGATACCCCTAGCATGCAAACCAGCACCAATAAAAACACAAGTATCGGTGACAGGTAGATCAGGTCGTAAATGAAAACCGACAGAAACGTGCAAATATAGATGGCGTCGCAACCCATAGCGAAACTCTACCTCTCCGCCTTTCAGGGCCTAGTTGAATACCAATGTCTTAACCGGGAGCAGAATGGCCTGTGCACGCAAGACAATTGCATTTGCTATACCCATGCCATCCACAATCCTTGCGATGAAAGCAGACAGGCCCGTGATCTCACCGGCGTCGATTTCCTTTGCTCGGCTCGTATAAGCAACTCCAACGCACGCGCTACCGGGCGGAATGCTCTCAAGATGCTGTGGGAAAACTGGTGCTAGGAACGCTGTAACTGTACCGGGTCGCGCTCGATCCTGCTGATCCAGCAACGCATCCCCCGGTCGGAATTGCCCTGCAGCAATCGCGTCCTGCACGTCGTCCACAACCATTGGGACTATTGTTAACGGTTTAGACGCACAGGTAATTTCCACCAGCATACCCGGCTTTAGCACACTGGCAGAAATCTGACCGAAAGCCGCAATAAAACGCCCCTGCCCCGTGACCTCGGGCACCAAAATTCCGGCAGGGCGTAGAATTGGATTAACGATGTCACCGGGCTTTAGGAGAAACTGCGTTACCGTTCCGTCCACCTCGGCAAACACGGTGGATTTTGATATCTCGTTCTCGGCCTCTCTCAAAACCGCACGTGCAGTTTCAAGCTGGGCAGGCAAAAGAGTGGTCTGGCGCAATTTGGCGCCATCCAGCGCGGCAATAGCGGACGCGCGCTGACTCTCCGCACCGGATACTGCTGTTTGCAAACGTTCCAGTTCTTGCTCACTGACAACGGTGTTGTTTCGTTCTGCAAGCTCCAGACGCCGCTCCAAATCGCTCGTTGCCTGAGCAAGATCGGCCTCTGTTGCCTCGACCTGCGCGGTAGCGCTCGCGACTTCCGTTGCAGTTAGGCCCAATGCCGCCTCAATCTCTTCAATACGACGCTGAGCCGTTTCCGCTGCTGCCTCCTGCCGTGTGGTGTCCAATCGGAAAATGGCCTCACCAGCATTCACGTCGTCATTATTGGCAACGTAGACTTCCGCGACCCGCCCCGCGCGATCCGAGAGAATGGTAACCGTGCGAAACGCAGCAGAGACATTCCGCGTTGAGGGATGGAAATAGAAGATCACCGTGATCAGCGTCACAGCCAGTATTGCACAGGCGGTCAAACCCCACCGCAACTCATACCAGACGTTGAACAGGGTTATTTCGCGGCCCCACCGCTTGCCCTGTTTGTAACGGCGATACAAATAATCCGGGACGATTGTGATCAGCGCAGAGAAGACCAACTCAAGCATCGTCGCTCTCCGAGACGTCTACTTCGGTCTTAAGTGGAAAGATTTCATGCAACGGCACGGCGGCGATCAGAATTGCCGCGATCCAAAAGGCGTTGTTCAGGGTGAAGAGAGAGATCAACCCAAGCACACCGACCAACTGCATTTGGACCTTATGAGCACCTGCTGCCATGCGGTCGGGAATGGCCTGTACGGTAAAGTAGAGTGCACCAAAACCCAGCAGCACCATGACGAGAACCAACCCAACAACGATAAGAAAACCGTCTGTCTCCCCCGGAGGTGTCACCCATAATGGGAGCCTCGCCATCGCCTCGTCAGAAATAGAACTGTTCACCTGTCCCACCCCGCCTTCAAATGATCACATTCAAATATAACTGATTGAAATCAAAAAAACCAATCTGGTCGAGGCATCTTGTTTCAGGCTTTCATGCCGTGGAAATGCTCGAAGGTTTACCTGCGCTCTCGGAAATCTCATTAGAGAATACTTGATCAACACCCGCAGGATCAAAGACCTGTTGAACTCATAGGTTGCGCAACGGTCTCAACATATTAGCAAAAGTAATTTGAAACCCAGCCACTTTGCTTAATTGGTAAAGGCATCCAAGCGGTTGAGTTGCGAGGCAAAATGCTTTGTTTCAATTGCTGGATTTTCTACTGCATTTCGTTACCGTGGCTTCAACGAGCCCACAGACGCAACTCTTCTATAGGATGATCCATGTTATTAAGGCTGTTAACCGCCGCAATGATTCTACACATCGGTCTGTATCCCTCTCATGTGATTGCGCAGGACAGCGAAACGAAGCCTAAAGTTTCCGTGACGGCGACACAATTGAAACCGGTGTCGCTGACCGAGATCTTCACTGGCCGGGTCGAAGCGGTGAATCGTGTCGACCTGATTGCGCGGGTGCCAGGGTTTGTGAAATCAATCAATTTCAAGGACGGCTCAGCCGTCAAAGCAGCGGATGTCCTGATCGAGATCGAACCGGATTCTTACGAGGCAGCGGTCACAGAAATTCAGGGTCAGATCCAAGCTGCACAGGCGGCAAAAAAGCTTGCCGATATCGAGCTTGATCGGCAACAAAAGCTCCTTGCCAAAGGTGACACTCCGCAAGCGGTCGTTCAGAAAGCAGAGGCGCAGCAAGGCCAGGCGGATGGGCAAATTCTTGAATTGCAAGGCAGCCTGCAGAACGCTCAGCTTAACCTGTCTTACACCAAGATAGCCGCGCCCTTTGACGGCCGTGTAGGACTGACAGATCTTTCCGTTGGAGCATTTGTCAGCCCCGAAGGCGGAGCACTGCTGTCGCTGTCCAGTGTCGACCCCATTCATGTAACCTTTCCGGTGACCGAAGCGGAATTGCTTGAATTTCGCTCGCGCCGCGCCAAAGCGTCGGCCTCCGAACCACTGAACCTGCAGCTCGTTCTTGCCGATGGCACGACCTATGGACAAACGGGCAGCATCGACGTGATTGATACCGAGGTGCAATCTGGAACGGATTCTGTTCTGGTCCGTGGGTCTTTTCCAAATCCGGATGGGGCACTGATAGATAACCAACTGGTGCGGGTCGTCGTTACCGATCCTTCACAGGAAAAATCGCTGGTGATCCCTGCCAAAGCCTTGCAAAAAGATCAGTCTGGTTACTTTGTGTTCACGGTCGGAAGCGACGCAAAAGCCAAGAAAACGCAAATTCAACTGGATCGGGTCGAAGGGACCGAAGCTGTCGTTTCAAGTGGTCTAAGCGAAGGCGATCAGGTCATCACCGATGGCCTGCAGAAGGTCCACGCCGGTGTCGAGGTGAGTGTTTCGACACCCAAAAACACCTCATCAACGGATGGTGGAAACTGATCTCATGATCTCACAACTGTTTATCCGCCGCCCCCGGTTTGCAATCGTCATTTCGGTCGTGATCACGCTGGCTGGTCTGATTTCAATTACGCAGCTGCCGGTGGAACAACTTCCCGACATTGTTCCGCCTCAGGTTCAGGTAACAACCAGTTACCCCGGAGCCGGAGCCGAAGTTGTCGAGTCGACGGTTGCCCAGATCATCGAAGAACAGGTGATCGGCGTCAGCGACATGCTCTATATGAAATCCACAAGCGGTGCGGATGGCAGCTATAACCTGCAGGTCACATTCGAGCCTGGGACCGATCCCGATATCAACGCGGTCAACGTGCAAAACCGTGTCAGTTTGGCGATGTCCGCATTGCCCGAAGAAGTAACGCGCGCAGGTGTAAACACCAAAAAGAAATCGTCGGCGTTGCTGCAGGTCGTCGCCATAACGTCGGACGATCCGAAGAATGACGATCTTTTCCTGTCGAATTTCGCGACAATCAACGTGCTCGACAGCATCAAAAGGTCACCCGGCGTGGGGGATGCCACCCTCTTCGGGGCGTTGGATTATTCGATGCGGATCTGGCTCGACATCGACAAAATGACCAGTCTTTCCGTGACGGTTGACGATGTGATCGCGGCGCTTGATGCTCAGAATGTTCAGGCCGCGGTGGGACGTGTCGGCGCGCAGCCTATGGCAAATGATCCGACCTTTCAGCTGAATATCCAGACTCAGGGTCGATTGAGCAGCATTGATGAATTCGAGAATGTTGTCGTGCGTGCCCTTCCAGACGGTTCCTTCGTTCTTGTCAGCGATATCGCACGGGTCGAGCTTGGCGCAAAAACACGGGATTCCTTTGCCTCCTTTGACAACAAACCAGCAGCGATGATCGGTGTCTACCTTGAGCCGGGGGCAAATGCCTTGGACACTTCAAAGGGCATCAACGATGCGCTGACAGGGCTGCAAAGCGCCTTCCCCGATGGGGTCAAATGGAGCGTTCCCTACAATTCGGTTACCTTTGTCCGGGCGAGTATCGATGAAGTTGTGAAAACACTGATACAGGCGTTTGGCCTGGTCGTTATCGTTGTCTTTTTGTTTTTGGGCAGCCTGAGGATGGCCCTGATCCCGCTTATCGCCGTACCGGTTTCGCTTGTGGGTGCCCTGACATTCATTCTGGCACTTGGGTTCTCGCTCAATACAGTTTCATTGTTGGCGCTGGTGCTTGCGATCGGCATCGTTGTGGACGATGCGATCGTCGTGATCGAAAACGTCGAAAAGGTTATGGGTGAAAACCCCGAGATGTCCGTGGCCGACGCCACTGGCGAAGCCATGAAACAGATTACTGCCCCAATTCTGGCGATAACCTGTGTGCTGCTGTCGGTGTTTGTGCCCGTTGCTTTCATACCCGGCATTACAGGAACGATGTTTCAGCAATTCGCGGTTGCCGTATCATTCTCGATGCTGATTTCTGCACTGAACGCACTGACGCTGAGCCCCGCCTTGTGTGCTGTACTGTTGCGTCCGGAAAGCGGCCCCAAACGTGGCCCGCTCGCCTGGATCTCGCGCCGTATCGACAACGCGCGCGAGGGGTATGCTTATGTGGTCACAATTCTGGCCCGTCGCGCAATTCTGGCTGTGCTGCTGCTTGGCTTTGCCCTTTTCGGCGCAGGCTGGCTGTTCAAAACCGCACCTTCAGGCTTTCTGCCGGTCGAAGACCAAGGGGCTTTTTTTGTTGAGGTGGCGCTACCCGAAGGGTCTTCGATCAACCGTACAACCAAAGTGATGGAAGACGTCGAAACCATCATGAAAGCGGCACCCGGGGTGCAGGATGTCATGACGGTCACGGGCTTCAGCTTTGTCGATGGCCTGAACAAATCGAACAGCGGATTTGGCATTGCAATCATGCAACCGTTCGAAGACCGCACTGATCCTGCCTTGTCCGTCAAAGCCTCGATCAGACATGTTCGGCGCGAATTCGCTGGTTTGGAAGACGCCATCGCCTTTCCGTTCAACCTGCCGCCGATCCTTGGCCTTGGCACGGGTGCCGGGTTTGAATTCGAGCTTCTGGACCTGCATGGTGGCAGTGTTCAGGATCTCAGCGCGGCAGCTAAAGGACTGGTCACAACCGCCAACGCAGATCCCCGACTGGCCGGTGTCTACACGACATTCTCTGCACAATCGCCGAAGCTGAACCTCGACCTCGATCGTAAAAAGCTACAGACACTTGGTGTGGATGTGGATGACCTGTTCCGGGCCTTGCAGGTTACGCTGGGCGGATATCATGTGAACGACATGAACCTCTTTGGCCGGACGTGGCAGGTCAATCTGCAAGCTGATGAGAAATACCGGGCGAATGTCGGGGATATTGCCCGCATTCATGTACGAAACAGCGACGGAGATATGGTACCTGTACGCGCCGTGGCCGATGTAGACCTTGTATTGGGTCCGCAAATGGTGACCCGCTACAACAACTTTCAGGCTGTCACCATCAACGGCGGGCCAGCACCTGGTACGTCAACGGGCGAGGCCATCGCCGCGATGCAGGAAATTGCCGCCAAAACCCTGCCCGAGGGGTATAGCTACGATTGGACAGGCACAGCGCAGCAAGAGATTGAGGCAGCTGGGAAAACACCCATCGTTCTGGGGCTTGCATTGCTGTTTGCCTACCTCTTTCTTGTCGCGCTGTACGAGAGCTGGACGATACCGCTTGCGGTTCTGTTCTCAGTCACCTTTGCAGTCTGCGGTGCATTGGGCGCGCTGTTGTTGCTGGGTCTCCAGAACAACCTTTACGCCCAGATCGGACTGGTTGTTCTGATTGCGCTTGCTGCAAAGAACGCAATTTTGATCGTTGAATTTGCAATGGACCGTTATCGGACTGGTCTGAGCGCAGTGGATGCTGCCATTCAGGGTGCCCGCGCGCGTTTCCGGGCGGTCATGATGACCAGCTTTGCCTTCATCGCGGGGCTATATCCGCTTGTGGTGGCAGATGGAGCCTCAATGCTCGCCCGTCGCGGCGTCGGTACGCCGGTTTTCGGAGGGATGATCACCGCCGCCCTTGTCGGTATATTTGTTATCCCGTCCCTCTACATCATTGCGCAGCGGTTCAGGGAAAAGGTGCACGGCAAAGAGAAAATGGCTGGTGACTCGAGTGCCCTTTAAGCTAAGGGCACTTGCAACTTTAGTGACAGACCGCAGTTATCACAAAAAGCTCGTATGTCTCTCTGCCCACCTGGCAAAAAATCTCCGGCAAGCACATATTAGCCGTTTCTCCCCAGGCTATATCAGCTAGGATTGTTGATACGAACATGCGCATCGCAAATGTAATTCCCAAACCGGTATCGTTTGGCTTGGTCACGCGGCACGAGTGGAACTGATATCTTGGCCAATCGCGGTGCGCTATTTCCGGATTTAGATTTCATAAGAAATGACTGCATTTTTGTGTATGTATCGACAACTTGTCTAAGCTTATGAGGTTAAGCGTTAATACTCACACTCGCAATCTGTGCGGTCAGCATGATGAATAACGACGCCATAATTCCTTAGGCGTTTTCCTTTTCTTGCCAGCCTTAGCTTCATATCGCGGCTAACCTCTCCGTCGGGCTTTAGCGCATTGGCAACGACCAGCGTCATTTACTACGAAACGGTGGTTCACTTGGCACGATGTTTTCATAAACCGACCTTCCAAACCACAAAATCGGAATCGTGCAATAGAAATGTCACTCAATAAAAATTCTTTTGTTTTTGTTTCGTGAACAACATTAACAGAACATGAACAATGTATTCTCTGTGCGTTCAACCAATCTGAGTCATTGTAATCAGGTCAAATCAAACGAAACGCAATTCGTTTGGTGGAAACATGGGGAATAGCATGATCAAGCCTGCCTTTGTGACTGAAGACCGCAGCACAACAGCTGCGATGCGGACCTCCGGTAAATCTGCTGAAGAGCGTCTGCAAACCACGATGAAATCGAGCAATGGTCGCTTCCCTCCTATCGAAAATGCACTGACAGAGATCATAAAAAACAAACGGCTATCCGAGGCGCATAGCAACGTCTGAAGGCAAGTAAGCAGACCCACGAACAATTCTCGATATTTGTCCTAAAATAGGGAATTGTAATCTACATCCCGCCCCGGCTTGGGGCGGGATTACTTTTTGCTCAACACCACGATGTTCAGGAGCCAACGTTGATGGACCAACCAACTTGGGTCAGGCGCTTCGAATTCCCGAAAGCGCCTGACCCGTCTTTCACTGCATCCCACAGTGATCGCGTTCTTGTCGCGCTTTGGACTACAGGTCCAAAAGCGATTTGACTTTCTCTTCAACTGTATCCGTGACGGGCTTGTTCGCCGCAGCTTCCAGGGCTTCTCGTTCAGCCAGGTTTTGCTCTTCGACGCGTTCTGTCAGATCTTCCACGTCTTCGACGGCATCGTTGTAATCGATGGCCGCTTGTTTCTCGTCATTCAGTTCTTCGGCGGCATCAATGGAGCTATCCAGGTCAGCCTTTGCCTCTTCCAGCTCAGCTTCGATGTCCGGGTCCATGCCGCCAGCGTCTTCCAGTGCCTGTTCAAGCTCTTCAACTTTGTCCCGATTGTCCTGAACATCACGCAATGCGCCTTCCAGATCATTCTCGATCTCGGTTAAGGTCCGCTCCGGCGGTTCCAAACCTTCAAGTTCCTCCAACGCTTCTGCCAGGTCCTCACGCAGCGGTTCCCCGGCTAGCACCGTATCCCGATAAGCGGCAATTTTACCAACTCGGGAATTCGGAGAGGCATTGGCCAGCGCAGTTGGACTTGCGTTTGCTGCATTCAGCGCGCCGAGTTCAGATGGATGCGCTTCAAGTTCTTCCGCAATACGATTGCCCCTGGGACGGGTAACTGGACGTATAGACTCTTCGACAGTCTTGGACCGGTGGGCGGTCTTGCTGTTTTGTGTTCGGGTTGTTGTGGTTTTATTCGAAGTGGACGTCGATTTGCGCGCGTTCCCTTTGCCACTGAACAGGCCTTTCAGTGAAAATCCGCCACCTTTTCTTTGACCGGACTGAGCCGACTGAGACTTTGAAGTGCCATGCCCGGATTTCCCGGCCTTTGAACCACTGCGGTTCTTGTCGGCTCCTTTCCCGCGGCTACTGTTTCCGGCCGAGCTGCTATCTCCGCTGTCCCCTTTGGCGCCGTTTCCATTGCCGCCGCCATTGCCGCCACCTTTGCCACCGCCGTTGCCGCCACCTTTACCGCCGCCGTTGCCATTTCCACCACCATTTCCCTTACCTTCCTTGGCATAAGCAAAATCAGGAGTTGCGACAGTGGCAACTATGGCCGTTGATCCCAGCAAAGCAATGGCAATTGTGGAGGCTCTGATTAATCCGCAAGTGGTTGTTTTCATGTCAATCTCCTCAGGCGTTGCGACAGCGGTTCGCTGAAGCTGGCCGTCGCGTTCAATCGGGTCGAAGCGAATTCGAATCGCCGCTCGTTACCAGCATTTGACTTGAGGGGGCTTGAACGCAGCGCTAACTGGTTGTTCATCATCGGTTCACCTCCGGCCATGTAGTCTTGTTGGAAAGAGTGTGAGAGACCTATGCAGGCCAAAGTGTTTTTGTTGGTTGCGGCTTTTTTGACCGCCATGTCCGCAGGACAGGCGGAGGCAGACGCACGCGAACTCAAACAAGCTGAGCTGCGTAAGGCAACGTTATCTGGAAGCGCAATCCGGCTGAAGCGTGTCATAAAAGGCGTGGAAAAAACATTCGGTGGAACCCCGGTCGACGCACGTGCTTTTAAAACGGACGAAATATATTACCGCATTCTGGTCAAAAAGCCGGGCGGGAAGATCGTGAGTGTCATTGTAAACGCGAGGACTGGCACTGTCGTCTCGAACCGCTCAAGCGTGGGGCGCGAGATTTCCAAGGCCGCGCGCTCAAATTCCACCAATACCAATAGCAACACCAGTCAGAACGCCTCTGCCAACCGTGGCAACAGCGGAAACCGTGGCAACGCGGGTGGTAACGGCGGTGGTAATGGTGGCGGCAACGGTGGTGGTAATGGCGGCGGCAACGGCGGTGGTAACGGCGGCGGCAACGGCGGTGGTAACGGTGGCGGCAACAGCGGTGGTAACGGTGGTGGCAACGCCGGTGGTAATGGCGGCGGCAACGGCGGTGGTAATGGCGGCGGCAACAGCGGCGGTAATGGTGGCGGCAACGGCGGTGGTAATGGCGGCGGTAATGGTGGCGGCAAAAAATAGAGTGATGCTGAGCCCGAATTGGCTGTAACCTTCTGATATGCGAATCCTACTTGCTGAAGACGAACCCCAACTATGCGAGCAAGTCAAAAAGCTTTTGGGTGCGGAAGGCCACGTCGTGGACGTGGCCAACAATGGTTCGGATGCCCTGCATTTGGGGGCAACTGAGCCTTACGACATGATCATCCTCGACATCGGCCTGCCTGAGCGTGACGGTATATCGGTATTACGTGAATGGCGCAGTGCTGGCGTCAAAACTCCGGTCTTAATCCTGACAGCCAGAGATGGCTGGAGCGAACGTGTCGACGGCCTGGATGCGGGTGCGGATGATTATATGACCAAGCCGTTTCACATGCCGGAATTGGCGGCACGGGTCCGCGCAATTTTGCGGCGACAAAGCGGCCAGTTGAACCCCGTGATAGAAATGGGGGATGTTTCACTGGATACACGAAACGGTCGGGTCAGTGTAGGAGGCATACCGGTCGATCTGACCGCGCAAGAAATCGCGGTTCTGACCTATCTGGCGCATAACATTGGCCGCATGGTGTCGCGCACAGAATTGTCCGAACACATCTACGAATATGATGGTGACAGGGATTCCAACACCATTGCCGTATTCGTCACGCGCCTTCGAAAGAAACTGGGTTCCGATCTGATCACCACGGTCAGAGGGCGCGGTTACATGATTGATCCTACCTGATGCTATCGCTGCGCCAACGGGCCTTACTCGGAGGTATCGCCTCGGGTGCTTTGTCAGTAGGCGTCGGCACGCTGGTGGTATTTTCCTACATCAATACGCGCGTTCTGGATCAGTTCGACGGAGCGTTGCAGGACCGCCATACCCAGCTTGTCGTTGGTCTCAGCGTCGCGACGGATGACCCAGAAACCTTGCGCGAGTTGATCTTCGACCCGGCCTATAGCACGCCCTACTCGGGACGGTATTGGCAGGTAACGGACAGTAACGGGGCTATCTATACTTCTGCCTCGCTTTTCGATGAAACGATCGCCGAACCACCGCGCGCAAGTGGCGAAACAATAATTTGGAACACCTCGGGTCCAGATGGTGAAGCCCTACGCAGCGCCTATCAAAAGATCACATTCGAAGACGGAACGGAGTGGGGTGTAACTGTCGCCGAAAGCAGAAGCGAGTTGATCAACGAACGCAGCGCCGCACAAAGAAACTTGTTACCGGTCTTCGGTTTGGTGGGTTTGATCGGAGTGGCCAGTTCTCTTTTGTTGATGTCCGCTATTGTCGGTCCCCTCAGAAAATTGCGCGCCGATGTAGCTCATCGTTGGGATCAGGGCGATGATCTGGTTCCTGAAGACTATCCGAGTGAGGTTTCCCCTCTTGTGGAGGATCTCAATCAATTGCTGCATCGAAATCGCGAAATTGTCTCCGGCTCAAGAAAGCAAGCTGCGGATTTGGCGCATGCCCTCAAAACACCGGCAACCATCCTACGAAACGAGCTGTCGGAGTTGTCAGATGCTGGCGTAGAAACAGAGCCTGCGGAAGAAGCCCTTGCCCGAATTGACGCGCAACTTGGCCGTTCACTCGCGCGTATGCGCGCAACAAACACCGGAGAGCTAACGCATTCGAGGACAGACTTGTCGAATTCGGTCGAACGACTGTCCCGACTGTTCTCGGTCATGGCAGAGCGCGACGGGAAGACGCTTGTTTCGGATTGCGAGGCTGGTCTTCACGTCCGCATGGACCCTCAGGATATTGAGGAAGTGATCGGAAACCTCCTCGACAATGCCCTTAAGTGGAGCCGTACGACTTTCCAAATTACTGCAAGGCGTACAGACAACGGTATCGAACTTTGCGTTGAAGATGACGGGCCCGGTATTCCGGAGAGCGCCCGAGATGAAGCCATTCGTTCTGGCAGCCGCTTAGACACCTCTGTAATGGGAACTGGTTTGGGCCTGTCAATTTCTGTTGATTTATTGGCGGCCTATGGTGGGAAGCTGGAACTCGGAACTTCCAGAAGATTAGGTGGTTTGGCTTGCGAGGTGAATATTACCGCCTGAGAATAGCGCACTGTCTATTCCACTGGCATCACGGCGCAGTGCGGTTGCCGCTGAGCCGAGCCTCGCAAGGCAGGTTTCGCAGCCGCGGGATGATTGACGGTGTTGCAACAAGCCGCGAACATCTCTGAACCGATGTTATGTGGCGTGATCTCTGGGTGAGTGGTCAGCTCCTCTGCGAAGCTCACGCACCATCACTTACATCTTTCCGGCCGCGAACATTGATCCTGCGCGCGTAGAACGTCTGTTTCGGACCCAAAGCAAAAGCCTTGGACTTTTGCTCTGTGCACAAGCGGCACAAATCTTTCTGCGACCGCATGAAAACTCGCGCCGCGCCGCAATGTGAAAAGGCACCGTTCGTGCAGGGCGCCGCAAGCCGAGGGGGGCAATTCACGGACCGAGACTGCGTGCTGGGGGCCAAATTGCGTCCGGACTTCGGCAAACCTTCAATACAGCTCTTGAAACAGATCATAATTGCCATCTGGTCAAACAAATTCACTTAGCAATGTCAGGCGTCGGAATTCTGTCATCTTCCGCCTGACTCCTCTTGTAGCCTGCGCCTCCAATGTCAGCGCGACGCAACCATGCTCCCTATCGCCGACAATCCCGTTTCGACCTCGTCTACAACAACGTTTTCCATCGCAGGATCATCGGAGGAGAAATTCGCAATCCACTCAATGAGCAGCTTTTCCCCGGGCTGAATCGACAACGTTGCCGTATATCTCTCGATCGGCAAAGAGGCATTGACCGTCGCGTAAGTATAAGAAAGGCCTTCCTCTTGTGCGATGCGTTTTTGGGTCACCTGGTCGCCGGTATCCATCTTCAAGACACGAACCAGCGACCCATCCATGACCTTCAGGGAACATGCTGATACATTGGGGTGCCAATCATCAATATCGCAGAAGTCGCCGATCATATGCCAAACCCCTGGTGTTGAGGACGGGAGTTCAAGGGAGCGTTTGACCTGAAAATCCGCCGACCAGGCTGTCGTCGCGCAAAGCAAGGCAGCGGCGGTGACTGAGAATCTGGCAATCGATGTCATGGTGTTTCCTTTCCAAAAATTGAGAAGCATGAGAAATTTCTTGCCTCAGGGTGAGAGTCTTCGCAGGCTGATGGAGCCATGGAGGCGGCTGAAATGTCTGGAGAAAGACCTGAAAAAGATCTGAAATCATCAGGAAAGGTACAGTTGGGAGCCTTTGTGTTTTCCGTCGAGGCTGGGGAGTTGCTAGATGGACGCGGGAATCCGGTTCACCTGCGTCGTCAAAGTTCCGAAGTTCTGGCCTACCTCATTGATCGAATGAGCGAGACGGTTTCAAAGGACGATTTGATTGAGAACATCTGGGCCAAGACCGCGGTTACGGACGACAGCCTTTCGCAGTGTATCGCTGACATCCGCAGGACCCTGAACGATGCCGATCACAGGATCGTCCGGACCATTCCCAAGAAAGGCTACAGATTGGTTCCGACCTCCATTTCTTCTGATGAGCTTCAGCCGGAAACCGCGAGCCGAACGGCCACGCGCATCGATCGGCCTAGGCTTGCTGTCTTCAGCCTCATTGGCGTCATGGTTCTGGCCCTTGGTGCAGTCTGGGGTCTGGGGTGGGGGCGGAACACTGCGTCAGAAGAACTGCCCTTGCCTTCCAAGCCATCCATTGCAGTTCTGGCATTTCAAGACCTTAGCGTCGGCCCAGATGCCAACTACCTCAGCGATGCCATCGCTGAAGGCATTATCGTGGACTTGTCCCGCTATTCCGAACTCTTCGTCATCGCCCGAAACTCGAGCTTCAGCTTTCGCGACAGCACCACTGATGTCAGCCAAATATCCCGTGCGCTTGGCGTTCGTTACTTGCTGGAGGGCAGTCAGCAAAAAAGCGGCGATCAGCTGCGCGTCACCGTTCAGCTGATTGATGCCGTTGAAGGTCGCAGCCTTTGGTCAAATGTCTACAACAGCGACCTTGGCGATGTCTTTGCGATGCAGGACGAGATCGTGCAAAAAACAGTCGCGACCGTTGCACAACGAGTCATCAACTTCGAAGGTCAGAAAGCGATCAAGTCCGACGAAGCGAAGTTGACCGCCTTGCTTTTGAATTGGAAGGCACGTCAACATCTCTTTTCCTTTACCCCTGAGGGCAATGAAAAAGCACGTCTGGCCAATCTGGCTGCGATCGAGGCTGATCCGACGCAGCCCTACGGGTATGTCGGGCTGACGTTTGTTCATATCAACAGATACCGCTGGAGTTGGACGGACGAGGACCCGATTGTTGAGCTGGATGCCGCACGGCGCTACGCGCGCAAAGCCGTTCAGGTCGCGCCGGAGTATTATGACGCGCATACGGCGATGGCCTACATGCATATTCAGGAAGGTGCGCTGGACAAGTCGGTGGCGCGCTTTCGAAAGGCACTGGAACTAAATCCCAACGACACAAGCGCGATGGCAGCACTTGCCGAAGCACTGACCTATGGCGGGCGAGCAGAAGAGGCCGAACAACTAATGCTGCGCGTCGTCCGCCTGGACCCACTCCATGAGGACTGGATCAAATGGAACCTTGCCTGGGTACAATGGCACACACGAAATTGCGACGATGCGCTCGAGACCATGAACGGCATGTCCGAGATACCTCCAATGGCCTATCGTGTGCTGGCAATTATCCAGATGTGCCGGGGCGATCGAGACGAGGCGAGAAAAGCGGTCGGGCAACTCATCAATTTCGATCCTGAATATTCCCTGCGGGACGTTCTTCACAATTATGAAGGAAAATATGTCGTCGCTTCTGATTTGGAACGCGTGCTGAACGACCTGCGTGAAGCTGGGTTGCCAGAGTAAGACGTACTAGAACGGGTTGAATCGCGACCGTGGACGTCTCTCAAAGGAATGTCTACGACAGCAGCGGTGTTCCCTCCTAAAGTTCCTTATTGCTCGTTATAAAGATAGCGATGCGATCTTTGGGCTAATCTCTTGCAGGCAACCTGGTCCGGTTTTGTACACGCAGCGAAGTGCTGGTTTGCCCCGCTTGGTAAGACTTCGCCCAACAGAGTTAAATGTTTACAATTGGTGGCGGCGCATTGCCCAGCCGCTTCTGTTTGTGGGCCAGCGGGATTTCAACAAGCCCAACGCCCCTGTCTGTTAGGGGGAAAGCGCTTTCTGGTCTGCAAATCAGCCCTGATTTTCCAAAACGGGAAATCAGGTTAAACGAAACGCCGCGATGCCTATTTGCTGCTATTTTTCGATGGTCTGACCTGATAGGCAATTGCGAACGCCATGCGCAAACCAATTCAACTCCATAAGTGACGACCATATCAGCAGGATTTACACCATGCGGATGCATTGATTCCTGGGATAAATAACCCGGGCGATCTATCCCATTGCCAAATCGACCCCAATTGCCGCAAAGCGTATGCCTTTTTAGCCATTTGAAAACACTATAAAATAAAACCCATCGAGGTGAAACAAACTGACTCCAATCTGGTTAAAATTCGCGGCACGCAATCAAAAGTTGAAAGAATCAGCATTATTAGCTAAATTAAACAATATTTATTTCTCCGACTTAACGGAGTTGCTGCTGTGAAATTAACTTTGGTAATTGTTGTTTTGCTCGCTTCGCTGTTTGCGGCATCCCCATCTGCGGTGCATTCTCAGGTTGGGTGCGATCCTTCACGCGAATCGTGCCGATAAGATAGCGACGTAACATCATGTCTACGGACGGTATGCACGACATTGTCGCGCTGATTTTTGGCGTCGGCATAATTATCGCGTTTTCCCATGAACGTTTTAACCGGATTTCGTACGAGACCGGCAAGCGCTTAGATCGGCTGGTCTCGTTCCTGACGCCGGATAAACTGCGCGCGCGTCGGCAGGTTACATATGCCTATTTCATCTACACGCTTTCTCTGATCATCCTGTATCTGATCCTGTGTGCCTATGCCGAGGTCCTGTTGCCTCTGATCGGCGGTCAAAGCCTATTGCCCGAGATCGGGGCCAGCACGTTGCCAACCGAAGCGTCCACAAGCACGTCCCCTGCGTCAGATACCCCAGCCGAACTGACGACGGGTTTTGCGCCGATGGGAACTTCAGCCGTCGAATTCTGGATAGAAAGTCTTAAACCCGCTGTGAGCTCCGATCCTGTGGACACTAGTTCAGGCATTAATATCGCACCCGAAGTATCCATGGGGCTGGCCCTGGTCATGGTTGGGCTGGCGCCATCAATTAAGGCGCTGGTTCGCGTGGATGAATGGTTGCGCATGTTTGCGCATCGCGTTGCAGGAATTCCGACTTGGGTCATCGATACCTCGGACGCATTGCGGTCAAACGCCAAGGTTTTGCGGTTTTTCACGGACGGTGAAGAGGACAACTCCAGCGAATATCTGATTTCAGAACCCGAACGCAAAAGGGTTATGGATCTGCACAATAAGGCCAAGCCCTTTCTGGGCAATCTGGATGATTTCATTCTGAATATCGAAGTCATCCTTGTGGCGTCGGCCTGGTTTTTGGATGAAAAGCTGCGGACTACCGGAGCTGGTGACAAAAACCGTTTTGAGGAAATCGAAAATGAACTGCGCCGCCGAAAGAACGAGTTGTTCAGCGCCGCGAACAGCCCCGATATTTCACATGAAGGATGGGATGCCGTGGCCACCGCCGCTGATGAGTTGGCCAGCGATTTCTGCGTGCTGATCGCCCTTTACGACGAACAGGACGTCATTCAACCCTATGATCAGCGCCCTGCCCCGACCGAAAGCCAGCGCCGCGCTCGGGCCAGATTGAGGCAATTCGTAGACGTCCTTTACAAAAACAAGACCGAACCACTGATGCAGCGTCGTGGTAACAATCTGGCGCTGTTCTGGACGCTGACAATTGTGCTGATCTGGACGGTCGCTTGGGCCGCACTGTGGCCGGGACGAGCGGAATTCAACCTGACTTGGGGCTTGCTCAGCAGCGATACCTATTGGAGAATCAGGCTGTATTCGATCAATGCATTCAACACCTACTGCATCGCTACAATCGTTGCGATCACCATTCGCTGGGTCCGCATGACTTCGGTCGCTGAGGACGGCCAGAGAAAGTGGGAAAACATGCGCTATCCCAACCACTGGACGCGATGGCTGCCGCAGGCCTTGAGCCTATTTTTGATTGCTTTCCTGGTTTCTACGGCATTGAACATCGCCGTGCAGATATGGCTCACGGAAACCCGAACCACCGAAGCAGAAGCCTGGCGCATGACATTCGAAGAGTTCATGACCTCGATCCGCTGGCGGTTTGAATACATGGGCCCGATTTCCTTCCGGGCTGCCTGTCTGGCGGTGCTTGTGATCGTGCTTTTGGATGCCAGGCAACGATTGTGGACGGATGCCGGGCGGTACGAGCAGAGACAGCGGAAGGGGCTTCCCTCTAGCGACCAGCTGAAATCGAATGCCAAAACCTGGCGTGAACTGTCGTTTCTGAACAGTCTAGCCTGGGTCGCAATTGGTGTGATCATGATGCTAATCATAACCCCTGTCATGCGCTATCTGTCGTTTCTGGCAGCGTCTCAGGATTATCCGCGACCGTTCGACCACATTGACGCCGGGCTGATGATCTGGGCGACGCTTTATACCGTTGTTCTGGCCGCTTTGGTGATGTTCTGCCTGTCCGAGGTTCTTACCCGTCGTGCATTCTATCGTGCCCCGAAAGAAACCGCAGACGGCATATCTTCTGACGTTGCGAGGGCTGAGAAATGAAAGCCACTGCCCGGATCACCCTGCTGAGCCTGATCTGCTTGCCTGCGCTTGCAGTCGGACAAGATACCCAGCCTGAGACCATTGTAAACGAGGATCGAAGCATCATCATGGGTGCGCGCACCGATGTACCGCCCTTTATCTGGAAAGACAAAAAGAGCCAAAAGTACCGCGGGCTTTTCTGGGACATCTGTGTTGAGGCGCTCGTGCGTTCAGATCGCCCGTTCGACACGGTGCCAATCTCGGCCGGGCAGCGGTCGGACCTTTTGTCCAATGGCAGTTACTGCACAAATGAGAACGAAAATTACGATTCATGCACCGCCGAGATTGGGACAGTGGATCTGTTATGCGATCCGACCACCGTAAACCTGAAACGGATGCAGACTTTCACGGAAATAGATGACGAACAAACAGGAGAAGGCCTGCACCGGTTTGTTTTTTCACCCATCCTTTATCTGGCAAACGGGTCGTATTTTCAGCTGGGGTATCCCAGAAGGGTCTTTCGAGAAAAGCTTGCAAAAGAACTGGAACGTCGATGCGTTCAGTTTCCGGGGTTGGACCCTGTCTTTTGTGACAAGCGTGAAAACCCCACCGGCTTGGAATGGCTGCGCAGACCCGATAAGTCGTTGTTTGGCAGAAAGCCAAGCATAGACTGGAAAACCGCCTGCGATGCTATCCTGAATGCCATGGCAACTGATCTGGAGCTGCCAGACTCTACTGAAGATCAGAAGCGCAAAGTTTGGCCTCCGCAAATCTGGCCGGAGCCGGACCCGGTACAGCCTGAGTTCGAAATTTGGGGATACCTCGACGGGTCGACCATCGGACCGTCAGTTGTCAAGGCCGCCGAATTGGCGCCTTCGTCCATCGGCATTTGCACACAGGCTTTTGAATCCCATACCTCGGCCACCGAGGCGTTCTGCAACGGCAAGATTTACCGTTATTTCGGAGATGTCGATCTGGTTCGAGCGTCGGTCGACGCCTATCGCGCCAACAACTCGGACAATGACTGCCCCGCAGATGAAACGCGATCCTCCCAGGGGACTTACGAACCCTATGCCTTAGTTCTTTCCAACGAAAACAGCGGCTTCCCCGAGGATTTCACGCTGGCGCTATATTCCATGTTCACCGACGGCACGATTGCACAGATGTTCAACGGGCGGTTCGGGGAAAGACGGCAATCTCAATACCTTGAAACATTGTTCAGAATTAACAGCATACCAACCGGCGACGTGAATCCCGAGGAATAGAACGGCAGATTTATCGCTATCTATCAGGCTGTTTTGAATAAAAACCCTGCTGCCTCGTAGGGATAATGAATTTTCCCGGACCGCCAAGGTCCTCGTTCTGCATTCAGATGATCGGAGAAAGAGTTGTGTCTGGTGCTATAGACAAAAAGTTTGTTACAGCGCGCGGTGTCCGCAAGGACTGGGTCGATTTGAGGGATCAACTGTTTGTGCCTGGCCTGTCCATCCTTTTGGACAGTGTGTCACTTGACCACAAACTAACGGATCCCATCCCCGGCACGGATTTGAGGCAGCCGATCTTTGGCGTCCGCAATCAAAAGCACACACAGCGTTGCGTCGGATATTCGCTGGCCGCTCTGATCGACATTCAACGCTGTTTGCAATTGCTGCGCCGCCCTGACGGACAGACCAAGTTGGAGCAGAAAAGGGATACACTTCGTACGGATATCGCCAGCGCGGACATGCTGTACAGGATGGCCTATTTCCATGACCGTTACCCAGACAACAACGAGCAGCAGGAAGTCGCGGGCATACGCTCGCTCCGTTCTGCCATAAAGGGGTTTTACCATCACGGTGCCTGTCTGGACTGGCCCATGGACACTCAAGCCACTGAAGAAAGCAGGTGGCAAAGCACAAGCTATTTCCCGCAAAGCAAAGACAATCAAACCTACTACCCGTCTGTCGCCCAGGCGAAAAAGGCGCGTGAAATCGGGTTAGGAGCCTATTTTCGCCTCGCATCATCGCTCAACCACTATCATTCGGCGCTCAACCAGGCCGAGGCTGTATTGGTCTCGACCCAAATCCATGACGGGTGGCTGAATGTGACAGCAGCCAACGGAGGCATCATCCCTTGGCCCCCCAAAGAAGGCCTGATTGGATATCATGCGGTGGTTCTGACAGGATATGACAGCAACGGGTTTCATGTTTTGAATTCCTGGGGTTCGGACTGGGGCGGGTACCGTGGACAAGCGGGCATCGCACTTTGGTCTTATGCCGATTGGGCAAAAAACATCATTGACGCTTGGGTTCTGCGGCTTGGTGTGCCTGCACCAAAGGCCTTTGACGTCTCTATCGGCGAACAAGGGTTAAACCGGCTGTACCAACCCATTCAATCCGGTTCGACACCCTGCTTCGAACTGGTCGGCCATTTCATGCATCTGGACGATGGTCTGCATGTATCGACAGGATCCTATCCCTCGTTTCCTTCTGGCTGGGCGAAAACCTGCGCCTATCTGAAAGACACGCTGAAATCCAAACGGAAAAAACTTGCGAAGTCGGAACAGCCCTACAAGGGTGTGCTGGTCTGGATACCCGGCAGTCTGGAGGGGATAAAACCCGCCTTTGATGCCGCTGTGTCGCGCAAACGCGCAATCAAGGACCTTGAACTGTATCCTTATTCCGTTTTCTGGTGCAATAGCTTCGCGGAAACCTCGCTAGAGGTTTTTGACGTTCTCTTTGACGATTGCGCGCAGCAGGCCGGGGAGCGCGCCCAGCATCTGGATGCGCTGATCGAAGAGCGCGTGCGCGGCATTGGCCGGGCTTTTTGGCGCGAAATCGAAACCAGCGCAAAGAAAACCCTGCGCGGCCCAACCGAACACCCGACCGAGCCACCGCAAACCGACGATGACTGGCCGGGCTATGTAACCTGCTTTCTGCGCGATCTGATTGCATTGAAGGACCAAACGCAGTGCGAAATTCATTTGGTCTGTGAAGGCGCTGGCGCGTTGGTCGTGCACGAGATGCTATTGTTGATTGCCGAGGACAAGAAAAGACCGGCCAAACGGCAGCTTCTTTCAAACCACGATGCCACGACCCTGTTCGATACGTTGCATCTGGTTCACCCGGTCATCGGCCTTCGGCGCGCCAGCCGGTACCTGACACCTTGCCTTGAGGCGATGAATGGCGAGCAAACCGGGAAGGACCGATCACCCAGCCGGTCGCAAACCCCAATCGTCACACCGCGAGTCGATTTGTCGGACAAGCAACTGTCAGGCATCCGGGGTCGGATTTACGTGCCCGCCCCGAGCCTTGAGAAAACCCTGCACTTTGGCCGTTACAGCAAGCCGCTGCTGCATCTGGTGGCGCACGCCTTCGAAGATCCCAACTACGTCCTGTCGGAAACCGGTACTGTTCAGCGGGGTCAGCATCGCGATTTTCTGGGTGCGGCCGACATTGCGGGCAATCGGGATTTTCCGGCCCAATCGGCAATTTTCCAACTCAACCGCATATCGAAGCAATCGGAATCCGGTGATCCGGTTACGCAATCGGACCTGATGCGGGACCCCACAATTACTGAAAGCATTTTTAAAACCATCCGGGACCGACGCAAGTAACCCGGTGCATCAGCATGGAGGACGCTGAGAATGGCAAAAATATCCGTTGAACAACTTATGGCGAAAATGGCCGACCCGTCGATTGAAGAAAGCGAACTGGCCCAGTATTTCACCGTGGATCAGGATGCCTCGGGCGCTTTTGCGCCGCAGCTCAAGATCAACCCGTCCACCGTTCAGACCCCGCGCGGTGCCGATGCGGACCAACGCACGGCGGCCTTGATGAATTCTGCCAACTGGTTCGCCCGCCTTCGTCGGCAATCCCGGTTCCGCAAGGCGCTGTCAAAGGGGTATGACGGACCGATCATCGTTTCAGAAGGAGATAGCTGGTTTCAGTACCCGCTTTTACTGAAAGATACGATTGATCACCTTATGGACGACTACGCCGTGTTTTCGCTGGGCGCAGCAGGCGACTTGCTCAAGCGAATGGCGGACAAACGTGAATATGTCTCGGCCCTTCGGGCAACAGGGGCGGAAATCCTGCTATTGTCCGGCGGTGGCAACGATCTGGTTGCCGGTGGCGCGCTTGCCTCTCATCTGGAAGAGTTCGATCCAGCACTACAGCCAGAAGACTATCTGCTGCCTTCCTTCCACCGCCTGTTGGACGATGCCCTGCACCATTACGGCCGCATGTTCCGTGAGGTGCAGACCAAATTCCCCCATGTCTCGATACTGTGCCACGGCTACGACTATCCGGTGCCGAACAAGGACCGCTGGCTGGGCAAACCGATGGAAAGCCGGGGCATCCGCAGCAGGTCTTTGCAAAAAGCCATAGCGGCGCGGATGATGGACAATTTCAACCGCCGCCTGCGGCGGCTTGCAAACGCGATGCCGCATGTCACCTATCTGGATTGCAGGGGCGTAGTGGGCGATCACCGCTGGCATGACGGCCTGCATCCGACCGACGAAGGCTATGGCGATGTGGCAAAGAAATTCCGCCGCGAGATCGAGGTTCTTGCCAATTCCCGCAGCGGCCCGTCAATGGTCATCAGCGGCCCGTTTGGCAGGGCGTCGGAACTGTCACGGGCAATGGCCGCTCCGCCGGTCATTGCCGGAGGCCAGCCAAACGGTATGTCGCTGCATGTCGGGCTGAATACGGTCGATCCCGATCACTATGACGGGTGGGACGGCCGATTGACCGCCTGCGAAGCCGATGCGCAAGCGATGGAGACGCTTGCAACCGCCGAAGGCTTTACCCCGACCCGCCTGCTGACCTCGGATGCGACGCGGGAAAACGTGATCGAACAGATCCGCCGCGCGGCGCGTGACCTGAAAGGCGGCGACATGTTCCTGATGACGGTTTCGGGCCACGGCGGCCGCCTGCCCGATTTCAATCAGGACGAAGATCATGATGGCGACATCAAGATGGATGAAACGCTGTGCCTGTACGATTTCCAATTGGCCGATGACGAGCTTTACATGCTGTGGTCGGAATTCCGGGCGGGCGTGCGGGTTCTGATGGTGCCCGACACCTGCCACTCGGGATCGATGGTCAGGTTCGGCCCGGCGGGTCCCTCCATGTTGTTCGGACGTCAGATCAATGCACCGCTTGGGGTGCGCGCGATGCCTCTCAACGTCGAAGACCGGGTCTGGCGCGCGCATGAGGCTGTCTATCGCGAGGCATCGCGATCTTACTCGGCCCTCAAAGAAAGCGTGATGACAAATCCACTGTCGACGCCGGTCAAGGCCTCGGTTCTCAATCTGGGGGCCTGCAAGGATGAGCAGTTTGCAATGGACGGCGCGCAATATGGCGCATTTACCGGTGCCTTGTTAAAAGTCTGGAACAACGGACGATTCCCGGGGGATTACCGTGCATTCCGGGCCGAAATAGACGCCGAAATCGGCAGCCCCAGCCAGACGCCACAACTGTTTGAAAAGCTGGTATCCGACCCAGACTTTACTGGCGACAGACCCTTTACCCTGCGTCCCGGAGGGGCCGCAAGTGCCATACACACCCCGACCGTACCAGCCCCCATGGTCGAGGATGAAACCGAAGGCGACGGTGAAGAAGCGGATCAGATTGATCAGGCACAGGCAGACGCAATCCTGTCCGCCAAACATCGCGGCGCGGGGTTCCGGGATTCGCAAGCGGCGCTGACCTGGGCTGACTATGCCGACTTCGACGCCTTCATACGGTCCCTTGGCCTCAGGCATTTTTCCACTGACGAGTTTCTGATTTTGGGCGGCGCCCACAGCACCCCCGGCGGCAACTGTCAGGGCAAGAACACCTACCCGCCGCGTGCGCTGTGGACCAATATCGCGGAAACGGCCCGAGTGCTGGAACATCTGCGCGAACGTCTGGGCAAACCCATCGTGATAACCAATGCCTATCGGGGACCGGCCTATAACGCGTGCATAGGTGGCGCCAGCGGCAGCCAGCACATGAAGTTCACCGCGCTTGATTTTCAGGTTCGGGGCATGTCGGCCCCGGATGTGGCGCAAGCGCTGCGTGTGTTGCGCGACCGTGAGCATTTGTTCAAAGGCGGGATTGGGCGCTATAACAGCTTTACCCATGTCGACACGCGCGGGACCAATGCCACCTGGCCGCCCGCCTTCCGCAACAGCGCATTGCCCGCCGCAACCTTGATGGCACCCGCAGGGCCGCGGAACCTGACCGAGCGTCTGGCCATGCTGAACAGCCTTGAACTAGCCCCGATGCGTGGAAGACGGTCCAAAACCGCAAGCTCGGCTTTTTCCGATCCGGTTGTCCGGTCCTCTAACGCCTTTGACCCCAGTTCTGAGCTTGCAGAAAAGCAGCAAACCCTTGCGGCCGCTGTCAGCGCGTCCAGCGTCATTTCCTTTGTCGAAAACCTGACGCCGGGCCAGAAAGAGGACGTACTGCTGTCAACGTTGTTTGCGCAGCGTGCTGCGGACAGTCAGTTTGATCCGGTCAATCAGCGCGAGGCGTGGTTTGCCCGGTATATGGAGATACTGAGCCTACTTGGCTGGGTCCGCGAAGAAGCACCCTTTACCACCAGTCAAAAAATGCAGGGGAGTGGCAGCTTTGACAAAGTGATCCTTTCCACTCTAGCCCAGGTCGCAACGGGAAATCAGTTTGAGATTGTCAAAAGTGCGATCGAGGCCCTGCGCGGTTTGTCGAATGATGATGGAAAGATCAAACTGTTCGACCTAGAAACTTCGCAAACGAAGGGTGGCAATTTCCAGATTGGAGCCGCTGAGGCGGCCGGAGATGTGATCAACATTGCGCTTGGGGCCTTCAACTTCACTTACAAGGATCAAAAGCAGAATATTCTCTTTGTTGCCTGGGGTAAAAATGAGCTCGATTACTGGCTGGCCGCACAAAACCTGTCGCTGAGCACAACGATCTACGATGCCGTGCGCGAACTGGTAAAGACCCGGCTTGCAGATACACGTAAATCGCTAATCGCAGATATCCCGTTAAGCTAAGTCTGAGCTTGCACCTAAACTACGATCTTTCTGTGTGGTGATCCCAGACACAATCTCGCCCGGCTTCTTGCCGGGCTCTTTTTTGGGGAAGGACTATCTCTGAAACCTCGAACCAAAAGGCACCCAACACGCGGGACACCAATTCCGCAGGGATCAAGTCGCCGGAAAGGATAGGCCGCAGTTTAATTTTTCCCAGGCGGTTTCATGACCGCCCACATATCTCAACTCGCCAATATGGCCGACTTGTGCGGGATAGAGTCGCTGCGATTGGGTGGGAACCCAGCGGCTACGGCACCCATTCGCCGCGCCGGACCAAGGCGGCGGAGATCGAAATCAAAACCGTAAATCTCAGGGCTGTTCAAATGCCGCTCGGACACACAAGGGTTGACAGCGCCATAAGATATCTTGGTGTCGAACCTGAAGATGCGTTGAACATCGCCGAGCAAATCGACGTTTGAACTATGTTGGCGGGCGGTACTTGCCGTTCGCCAATCCAGATCTGACCCAAGATCGCACCGTAGCAGTGGAGCGGTTCAAGCCCAGCGCGGACACACTCGCCATCTCAGCAAGCCTCATCCGTCTGAGTGCCATCCTTCCTCTCGAAGTAGACTAACGACTTCATCAATCTCAGGATGGCGTCTCGATCTATGTGGAAGCTCTAGGGCCAACACCCGACCTGTTCCGATACTCTCAGATGAAACTTTCTTGAGTTGCCCAGTCTGAAGCGCCTGCTCAACCAGGCAACTGTGCCCCATAAGCACACCCGCGCCGGACTTCGCTTCTTCTACGGCAAGGGCGTATAGCGAATATCGCGGCCCCTTTTGGGGATCACCAACTGAAACACCCGTCGCCTCTGACCACAAAGACCAGTCTTCTTCCCACGTCTGATCGTGCAGCAATTGCACGGCCTCTAGATCGAGAACATCTGCCATTTTCGGTGAACAAACGGGAAGGATTTCGTCTTTCGCCAGCACAATCTGATCCGGTGTTCCAGCCGGGACGGAAAAGAAGACCGACAGATCATATAGTTCTCTCGATAGGCTGGGAGGGCTCTCCAATGCTGTCACCGAAACATTCAGGTCGGGACGCTTCTCACGCAGTTTGCCCAATCGCGATGGTAACCATAGCTGCGCAATTGAGGGCAAAGCGGCAATGTGGATATCAGGGTTGGGGGCCAGGTTTCGGAGACTTTGCGTCGCCGCCGCGAGAAGATCAAAGGCATGTGTGAACTCTGCTGCTAGCTTGCGACCAGAGGAGGACAATGAAACGCCGTGGGCACCTCTTTCAAACAGGGTAGTGCCAGCCCAGACTTCCAAAGCTTTTATATGTTGTGATACCGCGCCGGCCGTAACGCCCAACTCTTCGGCCGCGGAAACGAAGCTTTCCAGCCTCGCCGCAGCCTCGAAGGCACGCAGAGCATTAAGGTGTGGCCCCTTGGGACGACGTGGTGCAACAGCCATAGAACTCAGCCTTAGTTTTTCTACGCCCAGAAATAGCAAAAATGGTTTGCCTTGTCATTCCGATCTGTCCAATCTGGGTGCAGCCAAGAGGGGAAATGCGATGACAATAGAAATGAGAAACTGGGTGCCAGCCGACAGCGAAGCACTGGTCCAGAAGATCGCGACCGAAACGTCACGCACCTCGTCCAAGGCGCTGCTGGATCGGATTGAGCATTTAGCCCACCGAAACCGGGAAATCCACGAGCAAGAATGCTTCAACCTGAATCCTGCGACCAACGTGATGAACCCGAGAGCTGAAGCATTGCTGTCTTCGGGAATTGGGTCCCGCCCGTCGCTTGGATACCCGGGCGAAAAATACGAGATGGGTCTTGAAGCTATCGAAGAGATCGAGGTCATCTCTGCGGAGCTTTGCGCGGAAGTTTTCGACGCAAAGTTCGCAGAAATCCGCGTACCTTCCGGTGCAATTGCGAACCTCTATGGTTTCATGACCACTTGCCAAGCTGGCGATACGATCATCGCACCACCGGCCTCGATCGGTGGGCACGTAACGCATCACATCGCAGGATGCGCCGGGCTGTTTGGTTTGCGAACCATAGATGCACCAACCGATGCCGATGGCTACACCGTTGATCTCGACCAACTCCGCACGCTTGCGCGCGAGGAGCGTCCCAAATTGATCACGATAGGCGGCAGTCTCAACCTTTTTGAGCACCCGGTCAAAGAAGTACGTGCCGTTGCAGATGAAGTCGGTGCCAAAGTGATGTTTGACGCCGCGCACCAATGCGGGATCATCGCAGGAAAAGCCTGGCGCAACCCGTTGGTCGAGGGCGCACATTTCATGACGATGAGCACGTATAAGAGCCTCGGCGGCCCGGCCGGTGGTCTGATCGTTACAAACGATGCGGAGATCGCAAAGGCTCTGGATGCCATTGCATTCCCAGGCATGACGGCAAATTTCGATGCCGCAAAGTCAGCCGCACTTGCCGTGACAATGCTTGATTGGCGCGACTACGGACGGGACTACGCTGCCGAGATGATCGCAATGTCCCGCGCAATGGCCGAGAGTCTCGATGCGCAAGGTGTTCCAGTTTTTGCAGGTCGCGAGGGCTTTACTGCATCTCACCAGTTCGCCGTTCTGGCAGAAAGGTTTGGCGGTGGACAGGCTGCATCCAAGACCCTGCGCAAAGCCGGGTTCCTGGCGTGCGGTATTGGCCTGCCGGTGCCGGAAATCGAAGGTGACATGAATGGACTGCGCATCGGTACACCCGAGTTGGTAAGATGGGGTATGACGTCGCATCACGCCGACAGACTGGCTTCTCTAATTGCGCGCGGTCTTAAGGGCGACGATATCGCCGCCGAAGTGGCGGACTGGCGCCGTCACTTTGCGAGCGTGCACTTCGTTCACGGCTAGAAATGTAGTAGTCGCCGCAGGAGAACGGATGTCTGCTTCGTCCGCGAGGCAGCCTTTCATAATCGTTCCACAGAACGGCCATAACTCAACCAGAGATCGCTTCGCATAAAACCGCTTTAGCGCTGCTAGCAGTTTCTTTTGATCTGACTAATCATAAAGTGTTTGCAGTATCGTACCATTCGAAACCCGTTCGGCGAAGGACTGCAATGCGGACTTCGCGAGCATTCTCTGCAATTGGACCGATGTCGGCTTGCTAGGCAAAGTGGGTATTTGTTGAGGCGAATTATCACCAACGTATCAGGGGCGAATCTTAGATTTGTGATCACTTACAGTCTGACAAGAGTTTTGCCGGTAATCATCTTTGCGCCCATCGCCGCCAACCTTATTTTGCGCTAGTCCAAACCTCGGGGTTGATCATGTGAACGGGAGCGTTTTCAGAATAGGCGTTCACCTGATCGAAAATGTCAGAGAATTGCAGGTCGAATTCATCCTCGGTCACAAAACCAATATGCGGCGTCGCAATCAGGTTTGGATGTGAAAGCAACGGGTCATTCGGGTCGGTAAGTGGCTCTGTGTCAAAGACATCAATTGCGGCCTTGCCGGGATGCCCGGCATTCAAAGCCTCAAGCAATGCATCCTTCACGATAAGACCTGCACGGGATGTGTTTACAAACAGCGCCCCCGATCGCATCTGCGCGAAATCAGACGCTGTGATAATACCGTGAGTGTCTGACTTCAGACGCACATGAACCGAGACTACATCGCTTAGCGCAAAGAATGCCTCGCGGCTTTCAGCGACCTGAACACCATCTGCCTTCGCGCGCGCCCGGCCTTCATCCGAGGACCACCAGACAACATTCATTCCGAATGCCTCGGCATAGCCGGCAACCGCACGAGCGATACGGCCATATCCATACAGCCCCAGTTGCCGCCCCCTAAGGGTTTTGCCAACTCCGGCCTGCCAATGCCCCGCTTTGACCGAAGCCATTTGAGCCGGCAAATCACGCATCCCGGCCATGATCAGCGCCCATGTCAGTTCGGCTGCGGCATAGGAGGGCGTCCCGCCATGCATGTTCGAACAAAGCAGCACTCCGTTATCCGAGCATGCCTGCACATCTACATGCGGGTAGACACTGCGCTGGCTGATCAATTTCAGGTTTGGGAGTTTTTCAACTAGATCGCGGGTGATCTTGGTGCGTTCGCGAAACAAAACCAGCGCCTCGGCCTCCTGCAAGCGTGCGGCCAACTCGTCGGTATCCTCGACATGATCTGTCCAGATCTTCACGTCGTGGTCAGAAAGCTTTTCAAAACAGGGCAGGCACTGCAGCGTGTCAAACCAATCATCCAGAACGTGCACTTTCATCGACTTTCTATACCCTGCTCGGTGCTCAGTTTTCTTGGCGTCGGCACGAAATGACATGTGTCCAGTGCTTCAAGCGCGTTGCGAACCCTTTCGCGTTGATCCAGCAAATAGTTGAATTGCTCATCACATCCGGCAATCGGCGTCGGGTAGTCTGCGATGTCCCTCCGCAGAGCCGACCACGCCAGCCTGAGTTCCTGACGCGCGATATCAAGACATTCAGAATAGTCGTCCATCGTGGCACCCTCATAATGTATACCATAGTATACTAAATAGAGTTTACCATATCAACTCCCGTTCCACACAGATTCTGGTACATAGACATGTCCATCCGCCAGCTTTCGCGCCGTCCGCACCAAACCGGCAGAGTTTACGTTAAACCCGCCATTATGTGAGAATTCCACCAAAACGTCGATCTTGCCCGAGGCGTGTTCCAATATAACTTCCGCCGGGCTTGCATCGGGGCGATCCAATAGCCCGTCAGCCACCGTGCCGGGCGTCAAAGCGCAGGATGCCATACACTGCGCACCGGTGACCGCCATTGTTGGATGGGTCTTCCACGGCATAAAATACCGAACCGCAATGGTTCCACCTTCCTTGGCTGGCGCAAAGAGGCCGAATTTTGGGGTCACTGATTTTGATACATCCCCCATACCCATCAACTTTCCGGCTTCGATCCGCACCGCTTCCATACGATCAAAGAAATCGCGGTTGGCATCCAGTTCTTCGGCGCTTTCATACCCTGTCAGGCCAAATTCTGTGGCCTGCGCTATGACCATTGGCATGGCAACATCCATGCAGGTCAAATCGATCCCCTGCACTGTTTCGCGCAGGTTTCCAGTAGGTAGAAATGCGCCTGTTGCCGAGCCTACAACACCCATGAAACTCAGTTGCACAGGCGCAGATTGGCCAGGAACGCCAGCAATTTCCGCATCGCCCTCATAGGCCAGTTCACCACCTGGGGTCTGCACTCGGGCGATGACCCGCGCACCCGTGTTTACAGCGCGAATGCGAATTTCTGTCTCATCGCCCTGTGGCTTAAACAACCCCATCTCGATCGCAGCCGGAGCGACTCCGGAAAGGATGTTTCCACAGGTGGGTTTAAAATCGACCAATTTCTCCTCAACCGAAACCTGCGCGAAGAAATAATCGATATCGGCCCAGTCATCCTCGCTGACTGAAAGCATCGCAACTTTAGTCGTCACCGCTGTACCGCCACCGATTCCATCGATGTTAATCGCTTGACCCGCCCCAAGGGCAGCAGCCAACACGTCGGCCAACGTCTCTAAATCCTCTGGCAGATCAGAACGACGAAAGTAAGGCCCGCGAGAAGTGCCGCCGCGCATGAAAATATACGGGATTGCTGTCTGGGTCATCTCGAACCCTCCTTTACGAACCGTTGAAATTTCTGATTTCAGCGCTGCCCGGACCGCCAGATTGGCAGGCCGGGTAATCGTGGTGCGCCTACTTGAGTGGCCAAGGCAGGGTCACCATGTCTTGCAGCAGACCCGGAGGGAAATCCCTGTTCAACGCCCCGGCCATGAAGCACATGAAACCGACTCCGCAAGCGGTCAGGATCAGGGTCATCTGCCAGCTGGACCCGGCGCGAATGCGGAAGAATGCGATCAGGAACCCGATCAGGGCGAGGATGAAGCCCACAACCCAAGTGGCCGCGATCAGACTTGCAAACCACGCGAGCGTTGACCAAAGTCCATGCGGCGCGTTCGCGTCCTCGCCAGCAAGCTCCTTGTCAGCAAAGATCGCGTCCCCCTCGGGTCGCCGCATCATCTGGATCAACAGGATCACGCAGCAGAACAAAGACACGCCGCCGATCACCAGTGGGATGATCTTATCAGTCATATTGTAGTCAGGGATCATGTTGGCATTGATCAACGCCACGATCAGATAAGCCATGATCACCAGCAGGAAGACCAGCGGCGCGCGCTTGCTACCAGATTGGACTTCACCCTCGGACATGATCATTTTGGCCTGCCGAATGCCAAGAATTACGGACACCACAGTGACGATGATCAGAACGATTACGATGGGGCTGAAGACATACTCCATGCCTTCAGCAAAGCTCTTTCGGAACCTGAATGAGGCGATCTGGAAAGCTTGGTTGGTGAACTTCTCAACCGGGTTCGACAGCACGAACCCAATCAGAAAGGCCGGGCGCGACCAGTCGAAACGGCGCAGAAAGATGCCGATCAGGCCAATCACGAATAGGGCCAGAAGGTCTTCGAAGTTTTGTCCGGACTGGAAGGCCGCGAAACTAATCAACATGAAAAGGAACGGGGCCAGATAGGTGAAACGGATCGTGGTCAGCTTGGCGATCCCGCCCGAGGCTGCGATGCATAGGATGGTGCCGACCACGTTGGCCAGCGCCAGCAGCCAGACGATCGAGTAGGTGATGTCGAGGTTGTCCTTGAGCATGCTCGGACCGACTTCGATATCACCCGACCCCAACAGAGCCACCGCGCCGATGAAGATCGCCATCGAGCCGGAGCCCGGGATGCCGAACAGCAGCGTCGGCACCAGCCCGCCGCCTTCCTTGGCGTTGTTCGAGCTTTCCGGCCCAATGACACCGCGCACTTCGCCTTTGCCGAATTTGCTTTTGTCTTTCGTGGATTGCACCGAGTGGCCATAAGCAATCCAGTCTACGACCGAGCCACCGAGGCCGGGAATGACGCCAACGACCACCCCGATTATCGAACAGCGAACCGAAAGCCATATGTTTGCGGCCCAGTCTTTGACCCCATCAAACCAACCGGCACCCAGCGAGGCACCTTTGGCGATAGATCGATCCTGCCGCAGCAGTGAGACGATTTCGGGAACGGCAAAGATGCCCAAACCCACGATGACCAGTTTCAGACCGTCCGTTAGATAGGGAATGTCATAGGTCGCCATACGCAAGGAGCCGCCCGCGTCGGCCTCTCCGATGGTGCCGACCATCAGCCCCAATCCGGCTGCAGCAACACCTTTCAATGGGATGCGCCCCGCCAGAATGGCAACCATCGACAGGCCCAGGATGGTGATCATCAGCATCTCGGGCAATCCGAAGGCCAGTACGATGGGCCGCGCGACCAGAATGAACATGGTCAGGAAAGTTGCACCGACAAGCCCACCAAACAGCGATGAGGCGAAGGCGGCCGACAACGCGCGGGCTGCTTCGCCATTTTTAGCCATTGGGAAGCCGTCCAGCACGGTGGCCTGCGAGGCAGAGCTGCCGGGGATGCCCATTAGAACCGACGCGAAGGTGTCAGAGGTCGGAACAACGGCGACCATACCGATCATCAGCGCTAGCCCAAGGATCGGGTCCATTCCAAACATGAAAGGCAACAGCAGGGACAATCCGGCAATGCCTCCTAGCCCGGGAAAAACGCCCACGGCCAGCCCCATTACGACGCCGAGGATAAGATACCCCAGTACGATGGGTTGCAGGATCAGACCCCACGCGTCACTGAGCGCAGGAAGAGCGGTGGCGAAAACCTCCATAGCGGCCGCCTTTCATTCAATTTTGGTAGGGTTCAAAAAGCGCGCGCCCTTTGCTTTGGGCACGCGCTGTGAATGGTCGGCTTAGTTCAGCTCGACACCGTAGGCTTCTTTCAGCCAGTTCAGGACATAGGCCTTGGCGTTGTCGTCGACGTTTGTCGCGGTTTGCAGCGCCGACTTGGAACCGTCACCTACAAACACCGGATACTTACCCACGCGCTTCGAGGAAATGTCAGCAAAGTCGCCGCGCTCGGTCACAGCCTGGAACGCAGCGGTGTATGCGTCGACTACTTCCTGAGGTGTATCACCGGGCAGGAAGGCCAGCTTCTGGACCGGGAACCCGGCTACAAAGAACGCTTTCCACGCATCCCATGCCTCACCGCTTGTTTCGCAGCCATCGGTCGCCTCGCAGACCTCTTTGAAGGTCGGAATGTCCGGGAAGGTCGGGTCACGAACGATGTTGCCATCGGCGTCCAGTGCGCCCCATGTCATCATCGGCACAGCCTGACCGGATTCAACCAGCGGGGCGGAACCACCCAGATAGCCGGACGAAGTCTGATAATCGATATTGGCTTCGCCCCGTTCGAACATCAGACGACCGTCTCCGCGACCCTTGATGCCGAAGACCGGCTCGACATTCATGCCAAGCATTTGCCAGGCCAACAGCGGTACAAGGTCAAGACGCGTCGCACCCTGCGAACCGTAGATGAAGTTGGTGTCTTTCAGCGCATTGGCGGAGCCATCGAACTTTGCTCCGTCTTCGGCGTTCAGATAGGCAACACCACCTGTTCCCGACGCCATGACCGGAATCCAGTCATTGTATTCATAGCGAACGCGTGGATCGCTTAGCAGATATGGGAACTGGGTAGAGCCAGAGGTACCAAACAGCAGCGTGCCATCGTCATGGCTTTGTTCTTGGAACCAGTTTGCGCCTTTGGTCGAACCAGCGCCCGGCATGAATTTCACGACAACAGTCGGTTGACCCGGTAATGCTTCGGAAAGAAGCGGCGCAAAGAAATTGGCCCATTTGGCAGACCCGCCCGTTTCCGAGAACGGGATCACCCATTCAACAGTCTTGCCCGAGAAATCGACCTCGGCAGCGGCAGGTGCGGCGATTCCGGCGGCGGCGATCAGCCCCACGACGGCGCGACGGGTGAAGTTGGAAATGGCCATTGGTTCCTCCCTGTTGACCAGACAACCACGCCAGCGCCCTCTGCGCCACCGTGATCGTAAATAGAACTGTGGGGTTGATTCCCCCTCCCATCTGGCAATCATGGAGCGCCAACCTTGCGCGAAACTTGCAGGAGACCCGATGCGGATCGTCATCGTCGAAGACAACGAGACCCTCGCCAATGCCATCGCTTACCGCCTGCGTGACCGTGGTCATGCAGCAGAAGTGCTTGCGGATGGCGAAGAGGCTGACGTGTATCTTGCGCAAGAAGGCGCCGATTTGGTTGTTCTGGATATCAATTTACCCGGACAGTCAGGGCTGGAGATCCTGAAATCTCTTCGCAACCGTGGCGACGGTGTACCAGTGATCCTGCTTACTGCGCGTGCCGAAACAAGCGACCGGGTTTCGGGGTTGGACATGGGAGCCGATGATTATCTGGTTAAGCCATTCGAAATGGACGAGTTGGAAGCACGTATCCGAGCGCTTTCTCGACGCAAAGATCTCGACTACGAAGCAAAAGAGAGCGTTGGCAAGTTAGATTTCGACCGCGCTGCGCGTCAGGTCAGTGTACAGGGCGAGGTTTTGGATATTCCGCGGCGGGAAATTGCAGTACTTGAATGCTTGTTGGAACGCAGGGGCAGAATTGTTCCCAAGGGCCAGCTTACAGATTATGTCTATGGCGTAGGGGCCGATGTCGAGGCCTCAGCCGTCGAGCCTCATGTGTCGCGGCTGAGAAAACGTCTTCAGAATTTGGGTATTAGAATAAAAACAGCCCGTGGCCTGGGATACCTGCTTGAGGTGCAGAAGTGATCAATCACGGCTCGCTCAGGCTAAGGCTTTTTATTCTTATCCTAACCCCCTTGGTGCTACTTGCGGTTCTGCTTGGACTTTGGCGCTTCATGATCGCGCAGAAAACAGCCCAGGAGTTGTTTGACGACAGCCTCCTATCTGCTGGTCTTGCAATTTCGCGAGATGTTGCGATCTCAGGCGGTGACGCTCTGTCGCCCACAACACGCAGCTTGATCCGCGATGCGTCCGGTGGGGAGATATTCTATCATGTAACGGGTCCGGGTGGCATCTACGTGACAGGCTATGCGTATCCTCCTGCGTCCTCGACCCCGTTTGTCCAAGACGCGTACGAGCCGTTTTTTTTCGAGGCACTCTACCGTGAGGAACCGGTGCGCGTTCTGAAAATGACAGAACGGGTGACTTTAGAAAATCTTATCGGAGATGCGACGGTCACAGTTTGGCAACGAATGGCGGATCGCAACGCGTTCGCCAATGAACTGTCATTACGCGCAGGAATTCTGATGGGAATTCTGCTGGCCACTCTCGCCATTGTGGTATGGTTCGGGGTCGCTCGCGGCCTGAGGCCCTTGTTGGATTTGCAGGACGCGATCGACCTGCGTTCACCGGATGATCTCAGTGAAATCAAGCGACCTGTCCCGGTCGAAGTTCAAGGTGTTGTCAGAACCTTGAACCGGCTGTTTGGGCAGGTTGAAAAAAGTATAAATGCCCATCAGGTGTTTATATCCGAAGCAGCACATCAGCTGCGAAATCCGGCGGCAGCCGTGCAATCGATGGCCGAAGCGCTGCAGAACGCGAAAACGGACGACGATCGAGAAAAACGCATCTCAGAGCTTGTGGTAGCGGCAAAAAACTCAGCAACAGTGGCCGAACAGCTGTTGTCACTTGAAAGGCTCAGGCAGCCGACGCACCAAGATCATATGTCTGATATTGATTTCCGCTCGGTTGTCGAAGAGGCCTGCATGGATATGGGCGTTCAAATTCTTGCAAAAGGTATCGAGTTTGATGTCACGATACCTGAGACGGCGGTCACGGTATCCGGTGATCGGATATTCCTAATTGAGGCTATAAAGAACCTGTTGGACAACGCAATCAAACACGGTGGCCCTAAGTTGAGCCGTATTTCAGTTGTGCTGCGCTGTGTCGACGAACACGTAAATTTGACCGTGGCCGATGACGGAGCGGGCCTTTCGCCCGACCATAGCGAAGCAGCATTTAGTCGGTTTTCGCAGTTGGAGTATTCCGAAGGTAGCGGATTAGGGCTGTCTATCGTCTCTGCAGTTGCGCAGCGCCACGGGGGATCAGTCTTAATCAACCGAGTCGAAAGAGGAGCGAGCATTACGCTTAAGTTTCCGGTTGCTCTGTAAATTTAAAAAATTATTTCGAGATCTAATTTAAAACCCAGAGCCAATCGCAAAAAAAGCCATTCTTACCGTTTGTAGTAGAAGTTCTGGTTTCCACGGACTACGGCCTTTTGTACGAGGCGCAGAATTCGTCAAAATGGGCTCACAGCCGACCTTGGAGCAAGCGCAGCATATTGTGCTAGGATGCTTTGGTCAGCGTCGAGTTGACGTTTTGGGAGGGCATGGCGGATCGGAGGAGCAGTCCTAAATTGGATTTTGAAAGTAAGCTTTAGTACACTTCAAAGCTGCTTGATACGCGATCTACCACGGATCGCGTCCGGTTGTGGGTTTGTAAAAATAAACCAACGAATGCTCCTAAACTGTTCTTGTGTCGGAGTTGGCGGGGTGAGTAACAATTAACTTAACATTTCCCCAGTTTGGCCGACGCTCAGCGTTCCGCCTTTAGCCACCTCGACATAGACACCCATGTCCGTATGTCCCATCAACTTCCGAATTAGATAGGGTATCCTCAAGTCCCGCTCGGCCGTATCCGGGTTCACATCAGTGGCCGCACACCTTTTCGTACGTGAAAGTATCTTTAACTCGACATCGCCAAATCTAAGAACTGAACCAACTGCGTCCAGCTCAGAAAACGGGGGTAAGCCGTCTATCTCAATATTCGCCCGGAAGCGTGCTGGGTGGATTTCCGCACTAAGTTGTTCACCCAATTTCTCAACAGACGCCAGATTTAAAACGGATATCGCATTCATCATTTTAGATGATACGACGGAAACATCTGTAAACCGATGAGGAGCAGACGAAACGAAATTTGGCGGTTCGGGATCTCTTAAGCCGATCTCGGAAGAAAGGAAATTTGACGCATTTCTCCGATCTTCTGCTGCTAACATTTTAAAGCTACGTGTTTTGCCGTTTGCTTTGATCGCAAGAACTTGAGTCTCAATATCAAAATTCGTCTGAATACCTGCCAATGCAGCCTCATTCAGCAAAACGACAAATCGTTCTTTCGGGAGCGGCTGCGGGTTCTGCAAGTCGAAACCGGAGTTGTATCGAGCAAATCCGAACAGACGGTCACCTGGAATGCCATCTCCTGCACGCAGCGTTACAGTTTGCATGGGCTCGGCGCTCAAGCCTTTTATTGGGTAGCGGTTCAATCTGAGGATAGAGAGAGTTTTCATAAGTTTGCAACTGACCAAACGAGTTATGCACGATCCCGGGTGGTGCGTGCTGTTTGAAGCTATCTCCAATTCTCCTAGGTATCGACCAAATAATCTGTGAGTGCTTCAGCAGCGGGTTCGCTAAACGTGTTGGTACCATGATGGCCGCCAAAGTGGGCCGCGCCAGTTTTTGTCGATATGGCAATTTAAAACCTTGCTGCTGAAAATAGATGCGCATCAAAGAAAACAAACAATTTCTATTAAAATCATAGGTTAAGACGACAAGATCAACGAAATTCCCTGCTCATTTGAGGTACGAACCTCAAAAATTTCTGGACTTGAGGTGCGTACCTCAAATAGCCTTGGAGGTATGCCGCGATTCGCACATCCTCGATTGACGGCGCAAAAAGGGAGGAATGGATGACTTACACAAAACTGGCCTCGGCCAGCGCAATAGTCCTTGCCGCTACTACTCTTTCTACCAAGGCAAATGCTGAAGATCTGACGCTATGTTGGGCTGCATGGGACCCGGCCAACGCGCTTGTCGAACTATCAAAAGAATTCGAAGCAGAATCCGGCCACACGATGAACTTCGAATTTGTTCCGTGGCCAAATTTTGCGGACCGTATGCTGAACGAGCTGAACTCTGGGGGTAAGCTCTGCGACCTACTGATCGGTGACAGCCAATGGATCGGCGGCGGCGCTGAGAATGGTCATTATGTCCAGCTGAACGACTTCTTCGATGCTGAAGGCATCAGCATGGACGATTTCGCACCGGCCACTGTTTACGCTTACTCGACCTGGCCCAAAGGTACACCAAACTACTACGCGCTGCCTGCGATGGGCGATGCAAACGGCTGGTTCTATCGCAAGGACTGGTTTGAAAACCCCGAAATCCAAGCTGCATACAAGGAGGCGACTGGTCAGGACCTACGTGAACCTCAGTCTCAGAAAGAGTTGTTGCAGATCGCCCAGTTCTTTCAGGGTCGTGAAATCGACGGCAAGACTGTCTACGGTGCAGCAATCTTTACCGAGCGCGGCTCGGAAGGGATCACCATGGGTGTGACCGGAGCGCTGTATCCATGGGGTTTCAAATACGAAAACACCCCGGGCTCATATGACATGGAAGGAGCTGTAAACTCACCGGAAGCTGTTGAAGCTCTGGAGTTCTACAAGGAATTCTACAAAACGGCGACACCTCCGGGATATACCAACTCTTACATGGGTGAGAGCCTGGATGCCTTTAAGTCCGGTCAGGTCGCCATGGCGATGAACTGGTTTGCGTTCTTCCCAGGTCTCTATGCCGACCCCAATACCGGCGGTGACAAGATCGACTTCTTTGTAAACCCACCACAAAACCAGGCAGGTTCAACGCTTGGCGGACAAGGCATTTCTGTTGTCAGCTACTCTGACAAACAGGACGCCGCCCTTGAATACATCAAGTGGTTCGCACAGCCAGAAGTGCAGGCCAAATGGTGGGAGCTCGGCGGCTACTCGGCTCATAACTCTGTGCTGGAAGATCCTGGTTTCGTGGACAGCCAACCGTTTGCCGGTGACTTCCTTGAAGCAATGGCTGGAGTTCAGGATTTCTGGCAAGAGCCTGCCTATGCGGAACTCCTGCTGGCCATGCAGAAACGCATCCACGACTACGTGGTCGCAGACCAAGGTACCGCTCAAGAAGCGCTTGATCTTCTGATCGAAGATTGGACGGAAGTCTTCGAAGACGAAGGTAAACTGTAGTCCGGACACAGGCAGGAGCGGGCGCAATCCCGCTCCACCTTCACCCGTGAGTCCTAAACCAACAAGAACTGGCAAAGAGATGTCTGACCGGACCGTAGATCGCGTTGCGGAGGCAACGCCCGAGCGAGTTGCGCGAAAAATCCGAGGTTTATCCGACCGCGCGATCGCCTGGATATTCATCTCCCCAACGATTTTCCTATTGCTGGCGATCAACATCTTTCCGTTGATCTGGACCATCCAACTGAGCTTTACCAACTACAAGGCCAACCGGATCGGGCGCGAAGTCAAAGATGTGGGGCTCAGGAATTACGAGCGTATTCTGACAGACTCGGACACCTGGCTAAATATGCAGGCGACGGCGCACTTCCTGTTCTGGACGATCTTTTTCCAGGTCTTGATCGGGTTTACTCTGGCCTGGTTGATCAACAAGAAATTTAAGGGCAACGATCTTTGGACCACGATTATCGTGCTGCCGATGATGCTGTCTCCTGCAGTCGTCGGGAACTTCTGGAAGTTCTTGTATCAACCTCAAATCGGGCTGTTTAACTACATCGTGTCATGGTTCACAGGCAAAGACCCGTCGAGCTTTGAGATGCTCGGGTCGGTAACACTGGCGCCCTGGGCCATAGTGATTGTCGACACCTGGATGTGGACCCCCTTCGTGATGTTAATCTGTTTGGCCGGGCTGCGCAGCATTCCCGATTACATCTACGAGGCGGCTGAGATCGACAGGGCCAGCAAGCTGCGGCAGTTCTTCACGATCACTATCCCGATGGTGCTGCCATTCCTGATGCTCGCAGTGCTGTTTCGAGGGATCGAGAACTTCAAGATGTTCGATCTGGTGGTTCAGCTGACCGGCGGAGGGCCCGGCTCTGTAACGGAACTCACCTCAATCAATCTCAAGCGGGAGGCGTTTGAGAAGTGGCGCACCGGCTATGCCTCGGCCTATGCGATCATCCTTTTCGTCACCGTGTTCGGCCTTGCGTCGATCTACGTCAAAGCCCTGAACAAGGTGAAACAGAGATGAGCAGTTTTTCCGTCACCGAACCTTCGAACCGGTCCAAGTGGATCGCAGGCTTTTTGGTCATAACTTATGCGCTGATCACGATGATCCCGCTGGTGTGGATCTTGCTGACCGGTTTCAAATCGCCCGCCGACGCGATTAGCTATCCGCCCAAAGTAGTTTTTGACCCAACGCTTGAAGGCTACGTCAATCTCTTCACCACGCGCACACGGCAAACGCAGGAGTTTTTGGAAGCTAATCCCCCGCAGAACTGGGCCGATGAGATCGTGCGCCAATATGACATGGTGATTGTAGGACCATCGAAGTTCGGTGAGCGCTTTATGAATTCGGTTATCATCGGATTTGGCTCGACTTTCTTGAGTATCTTCCTAGGCACGCTGGCCGCTTATGCGTTCAGCAGGTTCAAAGTTCCACTCAAGGACGATCTTTTGTTCTTCATTCTTAGTACGAGGATGATGCCCCCGGTTGCCGTCGCCATCCCAATCTTCCTGATGTTCAGAAACCTTGGGCTGAGCGACACGCATCTTGGGATGATCCTGTTGTACACGGGCGTGAACATTTCGCTGGCGGTCTGGCTGCTGAAAGGATTCATCGACGAAATCCCACGCGAATACGAAGAAGCCGCCCTCATAGATGGCTACACGAGGTTTCAGGCGTTTTACAAAGTGGTGCTGCCGCAAGCCGCCACAGGCATAGCCTCAACTGCAATCTTCTGCTTGATCTTCGCCTGGAATGAATACGCGTTTGCCGTACTGCTAACATCCGCAAACGCGCAGACTGCACCGCCCTTCATCCCGACCATCATCGGTATTGGCGGCTTGGACTGGCCTGCTGTAGCGGCTGGCGCGACGATCTTCCTGATCCCTGTCATGATTTTCACCATCCTGATGCGCAAACATTTGCTGCGCGGGATCACATTCGGAGCCGTACGCAAATGAGCGAATTTCTTACCGGATTACTACGGCTCCGCCGCGGCCCATGGGAGATGGTCGCAACCATCCTTATTGCACTGGGTGTCTTCATGCTGATGCAACCCTTTGTCCTTTGGGCCTTCACCTACTCTTTCATCGTCACGCTGATCGGAACCGTCATGTTCATCATCGTCAGCCATTTCCCGGAGTAGAAATGGCCCAGATCGTAGTCAAAAACGTAAAGAAGATGTTCGGCGATTTCACGGCTGTCCGCGAAAGCTCGTTCACGATTGAAGACGGTGAGTTTTTCATGTTGCTAGGGCCATCTGGCTGCGGAAAGACGACGACGCTGCGGATGATCGCGGGGTTGGAGCTTCCAACGTCGGGCGAAATCTATCTGGACGGTGAAGAGATTAGCCAGCGACCGCCATCAGAGCGTGACATTGCCTTCGTGTTCCAGATGTTCGCGCTGTATCCGCATATGAACGTACGCAAGAATATAAGCTACCCCCTGATATCGCAGGGCATGCCGCGTGGCGCCGTCAAAGCCAAAGTAGAGGAAGTCGCGGGAATTCTGGGGATCAAGGACATCCTCGACAGCCCCGTAGGAGGGTTGTCAGGCGGCGACAGGCAGCGCGTGGCGCTGGGTCGCGCGATCGTTCGCGAACCCAAAGCGTTTATGATGGACGAACCGCTGGGCGCCTTGGATGCCGAGTTTCGGGAGCATATGGCCGAAGAATTGCGCGCGCTTCATGACCGTATGGGCGCAACCACTGTTTACGTCACACACGATCAGTTAGAAGCCATGCAAATGGGCGATAAGATCGTAGTGATGAACAACGCTGTGATCGAGCAATTCGGCACACCTCAGGAAATCTACGACAAACCAGCCACAATGTTCGTTGCAGATTTTATCGGGTCTCCTTCGATGAACTTCCTGCCTTTTCAGGGAAAGGTCGCGCCCGATTCGGAAATGGTGCGACTGAATGGTCACGACGAAGCCGTACCCAAACTGATGGAAGGGGCGGAAGGTGACTTGGTTTTTGGCGTTCGCCCCGAACATGTTTTTCTATCGGATACGAGCGCATACCGGGCCAAGGTCCTGGCCGCAGAATACTTGGGAACCACCCAGATCGTGACGCTGCAAAGCCCGAACGGAGAGCTGAAAGCCCGGATTGATGCCCGCGACGTCGTAAATCCCGGCGAGACGGTGGGATTGGAGTTCCGCTCTCACGCGGTAACCCTATTTGAAAAATCAACCGGGCGCGCGTTGAGGTCCGCCCTGAACGACGAGGTGCTAAGCAATGGCTGAAGTCGTTTTGGAGAATATCTCGAAATCATTCGGCAATCTTAAAGCGGTGGATGATATCTCAATGACGATCCCCAACGGCGCCTTTGTGGTGTTGTTGGGTCCGACAGGTGCGGGAAAAACGACGACGCTGAGATTGATATCCGGGCTTGAGAAACTGGACTCTGGAACAGTACGCATTGCCGGGCGTGACGTCGGTATAGATACACCTGCCCAGCGCGATGTGGCGATGGTCTTCCAGCAATACTCGCTGTACCCGCATATGACGGTGCGCGAGAACCTGTCTTTCCCTTTGCGGTCGCCGATCCTGAAGACACCAGAGGATGAGATCACGAGGAAGGTTAACGAAGTCGCTGAGATCCTGCAAATTCCGCACAAGCTGGACAACAAAGCGACTGAACTGTCTGGTGGCGAAATGCAGCGCGTTTCAATTGGACGGGCGCTTGTGCGTGACCCCCAGATATTCCTGATGGACGAACCGCTCAGCTCTCTGGACGCCAAGCTCCGGGCGGATTTGCGGGTCGAGCTTAAAAGGATTCAGGCCGATCTGGGGTCGACCTTACTGTACGTGACGCATGATCAGGTCGAAGCCATGACAATGGCGACACATATCGGCGTTTTGGAAAACGGCAAGCTGGTTCAGTATGGCACCCCTCGCGACATCTATGAAAATCCCGGCAGTGTTTACGTGGCCAGCAGGTTGGGTCTGCCACGGATCAACATCCTACCGTCCGATTTGTTTGGGGGCGATCACAAAGGTCCGCAGATTGGCCTGCGCCCAGAAAACATCATCGAAGGCGAAGGCAGCGAGGCGCGCGTGATACGCGCCGAGCATCTGGGAGACCAAACACGGCTGCATCTGGATCTGAATGGTCACTCGGTGGTGACCCTGATCGATGTCCATAAGGACTACCCATCTGGAAAGATTATAAAAATCCGCCCCAACAACCCGTTGTATTTTGACGCGTCCGGCGCGCGCGTGAATTAAGGAGCAAAAGCATGGCCCAGTTCCTCAACACAAAAGAAACCCTGGTGACAGAAGCGATAGACGGTCTCCTCGCGTCATCAGGAGGGCGACTGACCCGATTGGACGGCTACCCGCATATCAAGGTTGTCTACCGGTCAGATTGGGACAAATCGAAAGTCGCCCTGGTTTCTGGCGGTGGGTCTGGTCACGAGCCCGCCCACGCGGGTTTCGTTGGTGCCGGTATGTTGACAGCCGCGGTCTGCGGCGAAGTTTTCGCCTCCCCGTCGGTCGAGGCGGTTCTGGCAGGTATTCTTGCGGTCACAGGTGAGGCAGGGTGCCTGCTTATCGTCAAGAATTACACTGGAGATCGATTGAATTTTGGACTGGCAGCGGAACGCGCCCGCGCATTGGGCCGCAAGGTTGAAATGGTCGTTGTCGATGATGACATCGCCCTGCCCGACCTTCCGCAACCACGTGGCGTGGCGGGTACGTTGTTCGTTCACAAAATAGCCGGAGCGCTTGCTGAAAGCGGTGCTGACCTAGATACCGTTGCCACCGCAGCAAGAAACACCATAGCAAAGGTTGTCAGCATCGGAATGAGCTTGGACACCTGTACCGTTCCGGGTTCTCCAAAAGAAGACCGGATTGCCCCTGGCAAAGCAGAGCTTGGATTGGGCATCCATGGCGAACCTGGTGTACAGCAAGTCGAGTTCTCAAATGCCGTATCGGCTATGTCCACAGTAGTTGAGAAGCTGAAGCAACGGGTTGGGTCCGGGGATTGTGTAGCCTTGGTCAACAACCTGGGCTCTACAACTCCACTGGAAATGGCCGTCCTCACGCATGCCTTGTTCGAGACTGGTATTGCCCATCATATCATTGGCCCGGCACCAATGATGACATCGCTGGATATGCACGGGTTTTCGGTATCCATTCTGCCCGTGGATCAGGACGATTTGTCAGCCCTTGAAACGTCTGTTGATCTGGCCGCTTGGCCCGGGGTGAATTCCATCGACCCGATCAAAGTTGCACCATTGCCTGATGGCCTGACCCCGATCGATCCAATCCCTTCGCACAATCCCACCACAAGGGAAACGATCACCCGGCTGTCTGAGCTGCTTATTAACGCAGAGAAGAGCCTGAACGAGCTGGACGCAAAATCCGGGGATGGCGATACAGGAAGCACATTGGCGACTGCCGCAAGAGCATTGCAAGGAAGTCTTGACCGCATGCCGCTTGCCGATTTGACACAACTGTTTCCGGCGTTGGGTAATGAGTTAAGCCAAACCATGGGTGGTTCTTCCGGCGTGATACTTGCAATTTTCTTCAACGCAGCCGGAGATGCCTGTGCGAGCGGGGCTTCGGTATCGAAGTCTCTGGTTGAAGGACTGAATCGCGTCAGCCAGGTTGGGGGCGCCAAGGTCGGTGACAGGACAATGATTGACGCCCTAGCACCGGCACTTACTGCACTGCCATCTGGTCTGAAACATGCGGCCCAGGCTGCCCGCGAAGGTGCGAACAACACCGCGAATATTCGTCGTGCGAAGGCAGGCCGTGCAGCTTATGTTCCCGAAGAAAACCTTGTTGGACATAACGATCCCGGCGCTGAGGCTGTTGCTTTGTTGTTTGAAGGCTTAGCGCGGGAGATTGAGGGCTGAAGAACACGTGGAAGACCAAAAACAAAGATTAGAATTGGTGAAAAAGCCAACCGTTAATGACATCGCGCGCGTTGCGGGTGTTAGCCTAGCGACTGTTGACCGGGTCTTGAACAGACGTCCCGGCGTGCGGGCCGTAACCGTACAGAAGGTGCAAAAGGCAATTGATGAGCTGGGGTATGTGCGTGACACCGCTGCGGCAAACCTTGCACGAAACCGAGTTTACAACTTCCTCTTTGTTCTGCCGGACACGGACAACGAGTTTGTGGAGGCAATCAGCAGTCAGATCGCAGAACAATCCCGCGACCAATTTATCGAGCGGACTCGTATTGCGATAAGGAAAGTCGCTCCGTTTGAGCCGCAAGATATTGTCAATATTTTGAATGCTGTCGACAGTTCAGAAGTTGATGGGGTTGCTGTTTTTGGGCCCGAAACGCCTTCTGTTCGCGATGCGGTAAAACGGCTCAGGGACAAAGGCGTTCCTGTGGTTGCGTTGGTGTCTGACTTGCCCAGCTCTGAGCGAGACCATTTTGTAGGAATTGACAACGTTTCGGCAGGACGAACCGCCGCTCAATTGATGGGGAGGTTTGTCCATCGCGAAGGCAAGGTCTTGGTTCTTACAGGATCCCGTTTGGCGCGTGACCACCTCGAACGTCGCCAGGGCTTTGACCTAGTTGTAGCTGAGGAATTTCCACACCTCCAAGTCGTCGCATCTGTCGAGGGCCGCGATGACCCGGATCTGATTTACAAGATGATGCCCGAAATCTTTGAAACCTATCCGGATCTGGTCGGAATATACTCGTCAGCAGCGGGCAACGCAGGCCTGATTCAATTTCTTTCAGAGAACAAACTCAGCAAGGATCTGGTGATCATAGCTCATGAGCTTACGCCGCTCAGTCGTGAGGCGCTTAGGCTTGGCACATTTGATGCTTTAATCTCGCAAGACACTGGGCACATTGTTCGTTCTGCCGTCCGTCTTTTGCGGGCAACTTCGGATAAAGTGCCATTCAACAAAGCCCAGGAACGTATCCGTATCGATATCTATCTGAAGGAAAATATACCGCCATAGAGGCTTAGGTTTTGGGGAGGAAGTTTTATGAAAACGATCAAAGGTCCAGCTTTGTTTCTTGCGCAATTTGCGGGGGACGAAGCGCCGTTCAATTCGTGGGACACGATCACCAAATGGGCGGCTGATTGCGGATACAAGGGTGTTCAAGTCCCCAGTTGGGATGGCCGGTTATTCGACCTCGAGCAGGCCGCGACCAGTACTGATTATTGCGATGATTTCAAAGGCAAAGCCAGAGAAAATGGTGTCGAAGTCACTGAACTGTCCACGCACCTTCAGGGCCAGCTTGTGGCCGTTCACCCTGCCTATGACAGTGCGTTTGATGGCTTCGCGGCCGAAAGCGTCAGAGGAAACCCAAAGGCCCGTCAAGAATGGGCAGTGGACCAGGTCAAAAAGGCGCTGTCCGCTTCGAAAAATTTGGGCATTTCGGCACATGCGACATTCTCAGGCGCGCTGGCATGGCCCTATGTCTATCCTTGGCCGCAGCGCCCTGCGGGCTTGATTGAAACGGCATTTGATGAACTTGCGCGCCGTTGGGTGCCCATCCTGAATCACGCCGATGAATGCGGTGTCGATGTCTGCTACGAAATCCACCCCGGAGAAGACCTCCACGATGGTGTGACATACGAGATGTTTCTGGAACGGACGGGCAATCACCCACGGGCCTGCATGCTATACGACCCGTCGCACTACGTGCTGCAATGCCTCGACTATTTGGACAATATTGACATCTACAAAGATCGGATCCGGATGTTCCATGTCAAAGATGCCGAGTTCAACCCGACCGGGAGGCAGGGTGTTTACTCGGGATATCAAAGCTGGGTTGATCGGGCTGGGCGGTTCCGGTCGCTTGGTGATGGCCAAGTAGATTTCGGTGCCGTCTTCTCGAAAATGGCTGCGAATGACTTTGATGGGTGGGCTGTGGTCGAATGGGAATGCTGTCTCAAACACCCCGAGGATGGAGCGCGTGAAGGCGCTCAGTTTGTGTCAGATCACATCATCCGTGTGACCGAGAAAGCCTTTGATGATTTCGCCGACGGTGGTGCAGACGAAGCCGCCAATCGTAAAATGCTGGGGATTGAGTGATGGTCACAGGACGCAGTGAAGAAACCTCGGGTCGCATTCGCCTTGGCATGGTTGGCGGTGGAAACGACGCCTTCATAGGCGGTGTTCATCGCATAGCCGCGCGACTGGACGACAAGTTCGAACTGGTTGCCGGTGCCTTGTCCTCGACGCCAGAGAAATCTCTTGAAAGTGGTCAGGCATTGGGGCTCGAACGGGTCTATGAAGACTATAAACAAATGGCGATAAGGGAAGCCCGGCTGAAATCTGGGATCGAGGCGGTCTCAATCGTCACGCCAAATCACGTCCACTATGCCGCCGCGCGTGAGTTCCTGAAACGCGGTATACATGTCATTTGTGACAAGCCACTCACCTCGACCCTTGCCGATGCAAAGAAGCTGGTCAAAGCAGCGGAAAACGCGAACGCCCTATTCATTTTGACCCACAATTACACGGGCTATCCGATGGTTCGGCAGGCGCGTGAAATGGTTGCCAACGGCGATATTGGCAAGATCCGCGTGGTTCAGGTTGAATACCCGCAGGATTGGCTGACCGAGCAGCAGGATTTCAAACAGGCGGAATGGCGAACCGACCCCGAACGCTCGGGCGCGGGTGGATCAACCGGTGACATCGGAACCCACGCATACAACCTTGCGTGCTTTGTAACCGGGCTGACGGCGGAAAGCCTGGCAGCAGACTTGCAGGCCTTTGTGCCGGGGCGCAAAGTCGATGACAACGCCCACGTCTTGCTTCGCTTCGAGGGCGGAGCCCGGGGTATGTTGTGGTCTTCTCAGGTGGCTCCCGGCAATGAAAACGCACTTCGTTTGCGGATCTACGGTGAAAAAGGTGGGCTAGAGTGGTCTCAGGAAGATCCCAATTACCTTTGGTTCACGCCCTACAACGAGCCCAAGCGTCTGATCACGCGAAATGGCGCCGGGGCTGGTGATGCTGCCAATCGGTTAAGTAGAGTTCCGCCAGGACATCCTGAGGGGTACCTGGAGGGGTTCGCGAATATCTATGGGGAGGCTGCTGAAGCCATCCAAGCTTTCCGAAATGGGAGTTCACCTGCCGCGTCCGTTGTTTATCCAACGATTCATGACGGGCTCAATGGGGTTAAGTTTGTCGCCGCATGCGTGCAAAGCTCTTCAAGGAATGCGGCTTGGGTCAGCTTAACTTAAAATCTGGCTTTGGGCATAGGGCAAACACCTCAGAAGGCCGCGTGGGTATCTGCCAAAAAAAGTCGAGGCGCAAGCAGCCAACAGATGAACACTCCGGAACAACGACCCACGAACGTCACTGAAGTGGTTTTATGTGAAGCGATCTCTGGTTGAGTGATGACCCTTCAGTGGAACGAATACAAAAGGCAGCCTCGCGGGACAAAGCGGGCATCTGAGCTTTGCTCTACAATGACTGCAAGCAGCTCAAATCGGACAACTCCAATCCGAAGTTAGGGCGAGGAAGCGGTCGTTCGCTACAACAGCAGAGTTTCCACTTTGAGAGTCACAGAAAGTTCCGTCGCAAACTCTTTCCCCACCTGTCAGGTCGTACGTACTTTTGGTAGCGCGTGCGAATGCCACGACGCATTTTGCAAACATCGCTTTGAAAATAAGTTCACCTACCCTAGAATCGCCAAACATAACTATGCGCCGCAGGGTCAATAGATTTACAATTCTATGCTAAATCACTTGAGAAAAATACACTTCTATATTGTAGCAACCAGCATTGCACTACTCACTTTAACTGCGTTGCTTCCTCAAAGCAGACTGGACATAGCCAAAGAACAACTCCTGGCCCTAAATAGAATCCTCAAAGAAGTAGATGTTTCATCCCTTATAAACGACCTCGTATTGACACATCTCGAAGGAGGCCCTTCCGAACACCTCAACGAAAACGCGGGAATACGAACCTTCTTTATTCAAGAATCGCTCCCCGAAGAGGTCGATCCAACCGAATTTGAAAAAAACCTACCACGCTTGGTCCGGTGGTTGCAGTGATGGAGGACAAGCTCGGCAGGGCGCGGTCGGACATCTTTCGAGGTCCGGAACCCGTGCCGAACGCCGCGCAAAAATGATGGATTTGAAGATATGAAAAAGGAGCGACTACAGGCGAAACTCGCTGACATCGCTGAATTGGATTCTGCCGTGGACCGCGACGCGGCACTCCACAAACTGTGGCTCAAGTTAAAAAAAGAAAGGCGTTCGGAAGGGTACGCTGGAAAAGTCTCTCAAACACATGATAACGGCGCGAGACGGAACCAGCGTAGGCGAGCAGCTGGCCGAACTGTTCGCTGACGGCGAATACTTCGTTCTCCGCCAGGGCGGGAAAGTCCGTGTGGGGTATTGGGCCGAGGAAGCGTTCAACGCGGACGGCGATACCCGGAAAGTGTTGAACCTGATGACCCGCGCCGATTTCGCGTTGCTGATGGAAAACGAGTTCATAAGGGTCGGCAACGAAAACGAACCTGCGAGCCGCCTGTGGCTCGAAAGCTTGGACCGGCCTACGTACCTGTCGGTCGCCCTCGACCCTACCGGCACGGTATCCGAGGACGTACTGAACCTCTGACAGGGGTTCGGCGTCGTACCGAAGCATGGTGACTGCCAGATCATCCTCGACCACATTTTTGACGTGCTGTGCGCAGGCGACGTGGAATTATATGAGTACGTTATGGACTGGTTCGCGCTCAAAGTCCCAAACCCGACCCGTGTGATGGGTACGATGCTGGTGTTCCGGTCTGGGCAGGGAACCGGGAAAGGCATCATTCTCGAAGACCTGATGATGCGGATTTTCGGGCAGCACGGGCTGCTGGTCGATGACGCGGAGCAACTGACCGGCAAGTTCAACAAGCACCTCGCAAACGCCTGCTATGTGTTCGCTGATGAGGCGTTGTTCGCGGGCGATAAACGGGCGGCGCAGAAGCTTAAACGCCGCGTGACGGGAGGAACCATCGCAATTGAGCCGAAAGGCATAGACAGCTTTTCTGTGGCCTCATCGATGGGCATCGTGGCCGCAACCAACCGGGACCATGCAATCCAAATCGACGTGGACGACCGCCGCGTGATGGTCTGCGAGGTCGCAGACCATCGGAAAGACGACACTGAATACTTCAAGCCTCTGCACGACCACATTCGCGGCGACGGTGCGGCGCACTTTCTGCAAAAAATGCTCGACCGCGACGTGTCCGGCTTCAACCCAATGGCTGACCGCGTGATCACGGAAGCGACCTTGGAACAGCGCGCTAGGTCACTCACGGGGCCGCAGCGGTGGTGGGCCAGCATCGTCGAAGATGGCGAACTACCCAACGATTTTGGGCGGGCATCGTTCTCGAAAGCAAACGGCGAAGATAACCCAATCGGAACGGGCTGGGAGGGGCACTCATTCACGGTTTCTAGGCGGAGAGTTCGCGAGGTTTATGAAGAATGGGCGCGCTGTCACGGCAACGAGCGATACAACGTTCCATACGGAAAGGCCCTCTGGAACCAACTTCGTACCTGTGGTGCATTCGATTTGGAGGTTTCTGAATCCAACAGTGACCGACAGGTGATTATCGGTGATTTGCCGAGCCAAGAAAGAGCGTTAACCGATTTTCTCAGGGGCGCTGTGCGCGATTAGAAAGCAACAAAGGCAGAAAATTCAGAAAATATTCAACTCTCTTACGGGGAAATGGACCTACTAAAACACACACGCATGTCCCCTTATGAGAAACCTCAAGTTTTCTTTGTTCTGCTGCCTTTCTGTAGCGCGCGCGCCCGTGGATGCGCCGCGCGCCGATTGGGGCGGTGTCAAGAACCGTCATGAGCGATGCAAGCAAACCGCGCAGGCCCTCGAAACCCCAAACCAATAGCGATCGGGGTGCACAAAGAGATCGACCTGGTACCAGAATGCAGCGAGGTTTTTATTCGATCGAGAGGCAGGCCACGGTTCTGGGTTTTATCAGGCCAGAGAAAATCCCGAAAATGCCCCCCCACCCCGACAAATACACCGGGTCCAGTGGAGCTGGGCCTACCCACAGCCTGTCACCCCTCCGAAAAATTTTTTTTAAATTTCCTGAGAAACGCCACAGCTGCCAACCGAAGCCCACCACCGAAATTTTTTTGATTTTCCGAATACAAAACCTCAGACAGCGGCAAGCTAATCGCTCATCCATGTCCGTTTTGAGCTTTATGCATACGTTTGCTGAAAAGTCCTGAACGACTACTATGCGGACAAACCTGCCGTTCCGATAACACGTGCAGATCTCCGGTTCAGGCGCATTGCCAATTCAAATGGTAACGAAGCTGGCTGAAATCTTGGTTGCGGCTCAGCTAGTTTTTTGTCGATGTTTGCGAGAGGATAGAACTTCTCTACCGGATCGACGAAAAATTACAAAGGTGCCGGCCGGTAAGCCAAGTAGTTTTCTTGAATAGCGATTTGATCGACGATGAACTTTGCATCGTGCCAAACACCCCAAATGAACGAGGACCCGCGGCGCGATTGCCAGGGCAATCCCACAAAATATAGCCCGGGAACCGGCGAGACACCGCGTTGATGGATCGGGCGGCCCCGTTCATCCAACGTGTCGGCTTCGAGCCACCCATAGTCGAACTGAAAACCGGTGGCCCAAATAATTGTTCCAATGCCGTGATCCGCGAGGTTGAGTTCACGGATTGGGTTGATGACACAATCCGGATCGTTTGGAATAGTCCACGCCTCCGGCTCTTCCGGCAAATCCATCCCTGTTCGTGCCACGTAGGCGTCTGCCGCCTTCAGCAAGGACAGCATGTTCTCGTCACCCGCGTCGAGGTTGGTTTTGAGATCGTCAGCAATCTGCAAAATACCGTTCTCATACCCTGAAGACATGCCCAAAAGCGTGATCCCACGGTCTGCAAGGTGCCTGAAATCTACCGTTTTTCCGCCTTGCGCACCGCTGACGGCGATTGTTACGTGTTCGGTGCCGGGTGCCGGAGTGTCGAGGTTCCAAATGCCCAGCACACCCAGCCACCAAACATTGTCGCGGCCACGGTACCTGCGCGGCGGCCGGTCGTGCGGGCCGATGGAGAAGAAGACCTTGCGCCCGGCCTCGTGCAGCTCTGCTGCAATCTGCGAGCCAGACGATCCGCCGCCGATTACTAGAACCGCGCCGTCCGGCAAGGCGCCGGGGTTTCGGTAGGCGGTCGAGTGCATTTGCGTGACGTCCGTGGTCTGCGGAATGATTTGCGGGATGGCGGGTTTCTGGAATGGGCCCGTGGCGCTGACGAGGTGGCGTGCTTCGAGTGTACCCCTCGACGTCTCGATCAGAAATCCCGGCCGATCAGCATGGGGGCGGGCTTTTTCCACCGTGACACCGGTGCGCACGGGCGCGTCGATCAGCTGAGCATAATCTTCAAAGTAACGGGCGACGCTTTCCTTGTCAGGAAAGCTGTCGCTTTCGCAGCTGAAAGCCATGCCGGGGAAACGGTCGTGCCAGGCAGGACCGTTCGCAACCAGCGAGTCCCATCTTTCGGATCGCCAGCGCTCGGCGATACGGCCGCGCTCCAAGACGACATGCTCAATGCCTTGAGCGCGCAGGTGTTCGCTGGTTGCTATGCCCGCCTGGCCAGCGCCAATAACAACAGCGTCGAACTTTTCCATGCTACAGACCCTTCGCACATTGAACACTCTTAGGGCGCTGACCTTGTCCCGCCATGCGCCCTGGACAGACATTGATTTTCTCTTGCCTTATGTCGATTAGTTTTTGTCTAATCATCGATAAGCTGGACTTGTTCTTTGTTTGCCGCCACAGCCGTTAAATTATGCGCGGAGCGTTGGCCAACGGCTCAGATCAGGAGTGTGTTCATGCCGAAAGACCATGTGGATCCAATAGATGCCCTGAGGAAAAATACCTCGGTCCCGTTTGAGCGCGCGCGCGCTATGCCAACAGAGGTTTATACCGAGGAGAGCTTTGTCGATGCAGAGCTCGAATATATCTTTCACAAGGATTGGTATTGCGTAGGGCGCGCCGACGCGTTGGCGGCACCGGGGGATTACGTCGCGTGCGAATTGGCGGATCAGCCGATCGTCGTGCTTCGGGATCGCGACGGTGAATTGCGCGCCATGAGCAATGTCTGCCTACACCGCATGTCCACGCTTTTGCACGGGCGTGGCAATGCCAAGACGATCGTGTGCCCCTATCATGCCTGGACGTACAACCTTGACGGCAAGTTGCGTGGCGCGCCTGCGATGGCCCAGAACGAGGGGTTTTGCAAAGACCACTACGCGCTGCCGCAGGTGCGCTGCGAAGAGTGGCTGGGTTGGGTGTTTGTCTGCCTTGATCCCGAGGCCGCCCCAGTGGCGGAGCAACTGTCCGAAGTGGCCCGCATGATTGAAGGCTATGACATGGCCAACTACTCGGAAGCGTTTTACGAAGAGCATGTCTGGGACACGAACTGGAAGGTGCTAGCCGAAAACTTCATGGAGAGCTACCATCTGCCGGTGTGCCATGCCGGGACGATTGGCGGCCTGTCGCGGTTAGAGGATATGATCTGTCCGCCGGGCCATGCAGCGTTCAATTATCATACGATCCTAAAAGATGAATCGTTGCGCATTGCGATGGCGCATCCGGAGAATGACCGGCTCCACGGCGATGAGCGGCGCACGACCTACCTTCTGGCGCTCTATCCCAGCTTGATGATCACGCTGACACCGGGCTATTTCTGGTATCTGTCTCTGCACCCCAAAGGCCCTGGTCAGGTACATATTCGTTTTGGCGGCGGCATGTCGAACGATTTTGCTGATGACCCGAACGCACAAGAGAACTTCACAGCGCTTAAAGCGCTGCTGGATGATGTAAATGTCGAGGATCGGGGATGCACAGAGAAGGTCTATAACGGGCTGTGCTCGGATGCCGCCACGCCCGGACACCTCAGCCATCTGGAGCGTCCCAATTACGATTTCGCTCAATATCTGATGGCAAAGATTGATGCAGGGAGCGCGGCGCAACATGGCTCATGAGCGAATCCGGTGTTTCAATGCCGCCGATACCTATCCCGAACAGTCGCTCGACAACGATCTCTGTCAGGCGGTTGTCACACGCGGCGGGCGCACCGTCTGGATGCGGGGGCAATGCCCGCAGAATCTGGACGACGCCAAGAACATCGACAGCCATGACCCAAGGGAGCAGACCCACAAGGTGATGCAAAACATCCAGCAGTTGATCGAAGAGGCCGGTGGCGAGATGGCGCATCTGGTCAAGGTTGTCGTCTACATCACCGATGTGCGGAACCGCGAGGCGGTCTATCGCACGATGGGCGAATACATTAAAGGCGTGCATCCGGTGTCCACGGGGCTTGTCGTGCAGGGGCTTGCGCGCCCCGAATGGTTGGTGGAGATTGATGCTACCGCTGTGATCCCGGATTAGGCGCAATGACTTTTTCACTCGTGGCCCGTTGCGCCAAAACCGGGATGTTTGGCATGGCAATTTCCTCCTCCTCGCCCGCCGTGGCGGCGCGCTGTGCCTATGCGCGCGCGGGCGTTGGGGCCGTTGCCAGCCAGAACGTGACCGACCCGCGTCTTGGGCCGGTGACGCTGGATCTGATGGAACAGGGCGCGTCGGCAGCCGATGCGGTACATACAGTCACAAGCGAAGCTGCGCATATCGAGTACCGACAGCTCTTGGCAATTGATGCAGCCGGGAGCACGGCCATTCATTCTGGAAAAAACGTTCTGGGCAACTGGAACGAGGCCCAGGGGATCAATGTCGCCTCTGGCGGTAACCTGCTGGCCCATGACGGTGTACCGGCTGCAATCGTTGCTGCTTTTGAGGCTTCGATCGGACATCTGGGCGACCGCCTGATTGCTGCGATGCGCGCAGGCCTCGACGCAGGCGGTGAGGCTGGTCCGGTGCACTCTGCTGGCATGCTGCTGGTTGATCAGGTCGCGTGGCCCGTGGCCGATCTGCGCTGCGACTGGACGGAGCAGTGCCCGATCGATGCGATGGCCACCTCCTGGGATATGTACAAGCCGCAACTGGACGATTACGTGCGGCGCGCGCTGGACCCCGGCGCGGCGCCTTCCTACGGGGTTCCGGGCGACGCATGAACAGCAGCACACAGGAGGATGGTATGACCTATCTGCGAGATAAACTTCAAACACTGGCTGCTTTGCCTCCGGACCGGCCTATGGGAATGCCCGGAGGCTTTTACACGTCGCAGGACCAGTTCGAGCATGAGGCGCGCACTGTTTTGCGCAGCGGCTGGCATTGTCTGGGCCGGGTTGATGAAGTCCCGGAGCCAGGTGACTTCTTTACCGCGCAGATTTTAAATGAACCGTTGCTCGTGGTGCGCGGCGATGACAGCGCCGTTCGGGTGCTGGCCAATGTCTGCCGCCACCGCGGTATGCCGCTGGCGGAGGGGCGTGGCAACACGAAGCGGTTTGTCTGCTCGTATCACGCATGGGCGTATGGGCGTGATGGCGGCCTGCTGCGCGCGCCGCGAATGGAAAATGCCGGATTCGATGCCAAGTCCTGCAAGCTGCCGGAACACACGGTGCAGCTTTGGAACGGCTTCATCTACGTGAACCTTGACGCAAGCGCGGAACCTTTTGAGCACGCCGAACTCGACGACATGCTGGCGCCTTACGAGACGGCGGACTTCCGCCTCGTTCATGTGGCCGAGGAAGACTGGCAAACCAACTGGAAATGCCTCGTTGAGAACTTCATGGAGGGCTATCACCTGAGCGTGGTCCATCCGCAAACGCTTCATGGCTATACGCCGTCAGGGCTGTCCCGCAAGCTGATAAGCGGGGATGGCTATACGTCTTATGCCGCAAATTACCCCGACAACATTACACCGCGCGGGGACGGGGCCCCGGGGCTGAGTGAGGCGGAACGCAAAAGGTCTTCCCTTTTTGCCAAGTTCCCGACCCAAGTCGCCAGCCAGGCCGCAAGTCTGCTGGTGTCGTTGTCGATCTTCCCGATCCACGCCAACCTGATCCGCGTCAAATGGACCATGTCCGTTTATCGCGACAATCTGGATCATGATACGATCCAGCAGCGCATCGCGCTTTGGGAAGAGGTCAATCGGGAGGACCGGGAAAAGCTTGAGCGCATGCAGGTCTCGCTGCATTCTGCCCATGCAATCGAAGGTCCGCTGGCCGGGGATGACTATGAAGGCACTATCCGGGACTTTCAGATATGGCTTGCCCGGCAAGATGCTGCCCTTAGCGCGGCTTGACGGGGTGCGCTGTCTCGACACCCGCTCATCCAGCGACCCTTCCGGAGCGCTGACATGTCGCGGCTGACCCTCAGGCAGTTAGAGTATCTTGTCGCCGTTGGCGAAACCGGCAGCATTGCGCGGGCGGCGGACCGGTTGAATGTGTCGCCGCCATCAATCTCTTCAGCTATCACCCAGCTTGAGGACGAACTGGGCATTTTGCTTTTTGTGCGTCAGCACGCTCAGGGCCTTTCGCTCACCCAAGGCGGGCAGAGGGTGTCTGACCAAGCGCGCCAAGTCCTGAATGGCGCGCGCGAGATCGCGAACATAGCCGCTGACATCTCCGGCGTTGCGCGGGGCCCATTGGCGGTGGGGTGTTTACTGACCTTCGCGCAACTCGTGTTGCCACGGCTCAGACGCGGGTTTGAAAGCGGTTACCCCGATGTCAGGGTCGTCCAGAAGGAATTGAACCAAGCGGAAATCTTGCACGCCTTGCAGCGCTCCGAAATCGATATCGCGCTGACCTATGACATGGATATCCCGACGGATCTGAACTTCATCGGGCTTGTACGTCTCACTCCGTTTGCCTTGTTGCATGCTGGGCATGAGCTGGCCGAACGCGCGTCCGTGTCGATTGCCGATTTGGCGGAGTTGCCGATGGTCCTGCTCGATCTGCCGATCAGCGCGGATTACTTCTTGTCGCTGTTCTCGGCGACAGTACAACAGCCCCGCATCGTGGAGCGGACGCGTGACATGGCGGTGATGCGGTCGATGGTGGGCAATGCTTTCGGTTACTCCATCGCGAATGTGCGGCCGCAAAGCGATATATCACCGGATGGCAGCCCGCTGGTCTGCGTGCCGATCTCGGGGCCCGTCCGGTCGCTGCGCATGGGCCTTTTGACCACGCATGGCGCGGAGAAATCCCGCACGGTGCAGGCGTTTATCGACTATGCGCGGGATCAGGTACGCTCCGGCGCGTTCGACGCCATTAGTGGGGAGGCGCTGACGTGACGCTGTCACTGGAGGTGCTAGAGCGATTGGTCGCTTTTAACACGGTCAGCGATCGCTCGAACCTTGCCATGATCGTCTATGTCGAGGATTTTCTGCGCTCTCGCGGGTTCCGGGTGCAGCGCATTGTTGATGCGGAGGAGGAGAAAGCGGGCCTTTTTGCCGAGATCGGGCCATCGGTTGACGGCGGCCTGCTGCTGTCGGCGCATTCCGATGTGGTGCCAGTTACAGGTCAAGACTGGAGCGTCCCGCCCTTCAAGCTGACCCGACAAGGCGAGCGGCTTTTCGGGCGCGGCACGACCGATATGAAAGGGTTTCTGGCAGAGATGCTGGCCGTCGCAGATGCGGTGCACGCCCGAGACCTGAAAGCGCCGTTGAAGCTTTTAGTGTCCTACGACGAAGAGATTGGCTGCGTCGGGATTACGCGGATGAAGGACCGTCTGCCGCCGCTGCTGGGACGTCCGCGACTGGCCATCGTTGGTGAGCCGACCGAGATGCAGGTGGCCATTGGTCACAAAGGCAAGCGCGCTTATCGTGCGGACATTCGGGGAGAGGTCGGTCATTCCGCGCTGGCACCGACTTTTGTCAACGCGCTGCATGTGGCAGTCGATTTTGTTGGCAAGATGCGAGGCATGCAGAAGGTCGCGCGCGATACCGGAGCCCGCAACGCGGCCTATGACGTGCCTTACACGACATTCCATGTCGGTCAGCTGTCCGGCGGAACAGCGCTGAACTTCGTCCCCGACAAAGCTACGCTTCTCTGTGAGTTCAGACATCTGGCCGAAGATGACCCGGAGGAGATCGAAGTGCAGCTTCGGCAGGCGGCAGAGGCGGTCACGGCTGAGTTTCCGCCTGCCGCGCAAATCTCGCTTCAGGCTTTGGCGGGATATCCCGGCCTGTCTATGGCAGCATCCGACCCGGTGGTCTCGCTCGCGCGGTCCTGGTGCGGCGGCGACACGACCCATGTGGCCTTTGGCACGGAGGCAGGCGTTCTTTCCAGCCTGGGCATTCCAACCGTCGTGTGCGGTCCTGGCTCAATGGCTGAACAGGGGCACAAGCCGGATGAGTTCATTTCCATGCTTCAGCTGAATGCCTGTTCCGTCATGCTCCAAAATGGCGCTAAACAAGTTTTATACAGAAGTTAGAACAGCGCCATGTTTAACCTCAACAAAACCATTATTTTCGCCCTAGTAGGATTCAGCAAAATTTTTTGCCGACTTCTATTCACAAAGCGTCAGTACTTTGGTTGCCAATAATCCCAGCAACACAGCTCACAATACATTCTTAGCGATTGTAGCGGTTCACTGAAACGTCTTCGATAACGCTTTGATGCCGATGAACGCTTTGTGCGAGTTGCTGCCGTTCATGGTGTTTGCAGCATTTGGTAGGTATGGGCTCGAAGTAGTAATTGGCTGCAGGCTTCTACAAAGGCAGCTCTGCGGACAAAACAGCCTAAAACTTATAGAGCCACTTCGTGACTGCCCAACACTGAATTGTTGTACCGCACACTAATGAGTAATTTTTTTGGTTCGCATGCTCCGTCATTTATTGTTTGGTCAATGAAGAGATTGTCAATGATTGTTAAGTTTCCGCATGTCTGGAACTGAAACATGTGTGACCGCTAAGCCAGCCGGTAGTGCATCCACTTTGGCGCATCAACCTCAATTGCTCGTTACAGCACCAGAAAACTTGGTTCACGGTTGCTACAAACCGTTGACCTAAGGACAAAAAACGAGGATTTCGTAGATTTGTTGGTGAAACACCTTAGTGATTTTAACCTATTGGTTTCCGATCATCCGACTAAATTCGGTGCAGGAGAAGAGAACACAATTCTGAAACGCTTCTCCCATCTCCCCAATGTGCACTTCGTAACTCCCGATCAGCACGCGCGCTTCCCATCGTGGAGGCTTGCGCAGCATGTCGATGGCTTGTCCGTAACGGACTCAAAAACTGTCTTTTTGAGATGCTTTTTCTCTAAACCAGTTTTTCAGATCAGCAGCGTGGCTACCGGTGCATGGTTAAACACCTATACTAATCCAGTTTCGTTCGCCAAGGATCTGAGGAGCGGGACCGCCAAAGTAGCACATCGCGAAGACGATCTTCACAACTTCTATAATTACTCCAAGCACTTATTGTACCCCGTTCAAGATGCGCCACTGTTGGCTGGACATTCAGGTTGGCTGCGGCGACAACGGCCCTTCATCGATAATGGCATGGGTATCCCCGAGCTCGAAGCAATGCTACAGATATAAAAACGGGTAAGTCGCCTTGATGCTTCAAAAGAGCCAAACCTACTCTAGCGCCATCTGTTCAAGTTTCGTGCGCAGAAGCTGCGACCGCTTTGGGCTCAACGCGGTCATCTGAACACTTTTGTCGGATGTCCACAAAGCGGCTCAAACCGGACGCTCAATACGGGTCTGCACGCGGCAACGTATACTTTGACGCCCCACTGACCGCTTATGCAGGAACTGGACTTTGATTTGAAAAGAACCTACGTCCGAGTTGCGGACAAAGCTGACTACTGTCATTTAGGGGTTGGCTAGCGCAAATAAAGTTTCAATTGCCGGAGCGCCCCTGCATTAAGAAATGTTAAGGCGGTTGCTCCAACTTGTTAGAGCTTTATGCTGGAACTATGGCCAAACGTACCCTGCTAGTTCTCAATAGGAAGTCCGCAGCAAGACCCGATCTGCGTTCAGCTGTCCGCCCATTGGAAAAAGAGCTTGGCATTAGGGTTTGTATTCCTTGGTCAGGAAAAGACTTGAGGAAGACCCTTCGAGAAGCCGTAAGCGATGGCGTAACCAGGGTGATCGCGGGCGGCGGTGACGGCACTTTGAACTCGGTCGCGGATGCTGTTTTGAAGTTGAAGTCAAGGTCGCCTGTCTCGCTAGGTCTTGTTCCGTTGGGGACAGCAAATGATTTCGCCCGGTCGTATGGTGATAAGGGTTTGGACTTGGCAACATCTGTTCGAGTTGCAGCATCGGAAGACGCGCAACCAATTGATGTCGGATACATAAACGGCAGTCCATTTGTGAATGTTGCAAGCGGCGGTTTTGGAGCGATGATCACTGCAACGACACCCAAGGAAATGAAGAAAAGGCTCGGCGGCCTCGCGTACACACTGTTTGGGCTTGCTCGCCTATCTGATGCAAAATCTGTTCCAGCAAAGATCTCAATTGATGAAAAAGACCCGTACGACGTTTCCATTTCCGCAATAGCGATTGCGAACAGCCGCTATGCAGGTGGCGGTTTTGACGTGGCACCAGAAGCGAACATCTCCGATGGGTTGCTCGATTTAAGCGTGCTCTCCACGGAGCGATTGATGCCAGAAAACCTGCCCTTTGGCAGGCTACCGGATTTTTCGGACCCCGAAGAGGGTGTTGTGCAACGCTCTCGTCTGAGATCTATGGTTTTGGAAACCTCCCAGCCGTTTCATATGAATTTGGACGGCGAACCGATGATTGATCAACGCTTTGAGGTTTCAATTAAACCAAAAGCGCTGAACTTCGTTTTCCCAAGCGGTAAGTAGTGCGGGTCTCTCCTTAAACTCAGACTTCGCACGGTGTTTCCAACGTTTTATTCGGGGCTGGCACATACACTCGCCGATAGAGTCAGGTAAAAAGCCGCCATCCATTTTGGCGAACGTCTCTCGCGCTTAGCTGTTCACTGCGTCAGTGTCGTTTATCTTCCCATCACCGGACATCAGTATCGCGATTGGCTGCGTTGACGGGATATTCGAAAGCACAATCATGATGCACACGGTGATCGGGACGCTCATCAACGCTCCGGCAATGCCCCAGATCGCAGTCCAAAAAGTGAGCGCCAAAATGACCATGAATGGCGATAAATTCAGGCTTTTCCCAAGTAGCATTGGCTCCAGGATATTGCCGATAGAGAATTGAACCGCGCCACAACCAATCAGAACCACAAGAAAGGGCACGACTTCTTCAAACTGTACCAGTGCGACAATGGAAGGAAGCGCGACGCCGACGATAGAGCCGACTGTCGGGATAAAATTCAACAAAAACGCAAGAACCGCCCAGGTTTCAGAGAAGTCCAGGCCGACGGATGCCATCACGGTATAACTGCCCAAGCCAGTTAGTGCACTCACCAGCGTTTTGATGCCAACATATTTTTGAATGCTGTCCGACGTGCTCTCAAGAACACGACGAACTTTTTCAGCGGCTTCCCTGTCTTTGATTGCGAGCTTGATTTTGGCGCGCATTGGAACGCGTTCAACCAACATGAATGGCACATAGAGCAGCACCAGGAAAAAAGCGCTTAGGAACGCCCCAGCAGACCCGATCACTCCTGTCGCGAACCCAGCCAGGTTGATTTGTTCCAAAGCCTTTACCGCGGCTGCATAGTTGTCTTGCCCAACAAGTGAAACCAGCTTTGCTACTATGCTGGAAAACCGTTCCTCGTAGCGCGGAAAAGCTTCCGAAACCTCACCGGCTTGACTGGATAGTATCGACAGAACAAGCGAGAGGCCGATTAACACAATTGAAATTGCGGCCAAATGCGCAAACCACTTCGGGACAGTCTTTCCAAATATCTTGAATCTACCAATGCGATCTGCAGTCGCTGTGAGGAGAACGAACAGGAGAGCCGCAAAAAACAGGGGAACCAGTACAGACGAAGCGAGGACTAACGACGCTATTGTCAAGAACACAAGGACGACCAACTGATACCAGAAAGTGAGCCCCCAGAAACCTGGAGCGGGACCTTTATCATTTGAACCCTGATTCATTCACAAGCTCCATAAAAAGGTTGAGAGTCGTCCTGCGGATTTTTTTGGAAATCTATTAGGTCGCCTTGAACGTAACTTGGCAAGTGGTCCAGTTACTTCTCTCTAGAACAAATAGTGGAAATTTTCAGGTGAAAACTCTAATATTTTTGCCGTGAACTTGCTGTCGATCCGAATGCTGCATCTCGAAGGTTGCTAACGACAGTCTGGTTCTTTTGCCACCTACTGAGATCGGATATCTAGTAGTCCGCTTTGGGCTCAAAACGGTCATTCGCATTGTTTCGTGGCCCATCAGGTCTTCCAAAGTCGGCAACGCGGACATTTCTGCCATTCGCGAAAAAGCTTTGTGAATTTTCGGCTTGAACGATTGCGTTGAGGCCTGAGAGTAACTCCAGCAACAAGCCTGACTTGTTTTCAATAAACTACTGGCGCAACATCTATGAATGTCCTGAACCAATTGGGAGGTTGGCATGGCAGAGCTAGGCGAAATTGGCAAGACTGGGGTACGGGTTCCTCGCATCGGGTTTGGATCGACGGGGTTGGGGAGTATTCCGGAAATCTATGGGTATGAAGTTGAGGAAGACCGCGCGATTGATACAATTCGGGCAATTCTTTCGCAGCCAAATGCGTTCCTGGACACTTCCCGTTGCTATGCCATGGGACGAAGTGAAGAGCGCATAGGTCAAGTCATTCGTGAGCTTGGTGGGTGGTCGGAAGGGCGAGTGCTTTCCACCAAAATCGACCGGGACATGGAAACCGGTGCTTTTGATGGTTCTCAGGCACGTAGATCATTCGAGGAAAGTCTTACGGCCTTAAGCGTCGACAGCGTTGATATACTCCACGTCCATGATTTCGAATATGCAAGTGACCTATCTGAGGTCAAAGGGCGGGGTGGCGCGATTGAAGAGTTGTTCCGTATCAAGGAGGAAGGTCTGGCCAAGGCGGTCGGAATCGCGGCGGGACGTATCGACTTGATGATGCCAATTTTGGAGAGTTGGGATTTTGACGTGGTCCTAACACACAACAGGCATACTGTGGTAAACGATAACGCGGCACCTCTAATAAAACTCGCGAAATCACGAGGCGTTTCGATATTGAACGCGGCACCGTATTCCGGAGGTGCACTGGCCCGAGGCAGCGCGATCCATCGCTTTTATGTCTATCGACCTGCAGATGATGAAGTACTTGCGCCAATACGTGCTGTTGAAGAGGTATGCGGGCATTACGATGTCCCAGTCGGAGCGGTCGCGTTGCAATACTCTTTAAAAAACGACGACATTACTTCGACGGTTTGCGGAGTGACATGGCCTCAGCATGTTCAACAGGCAATGGAATGGGCAGAGTGGCCCATCCCTGAAGGCGTTTGGGACGAACTCGCCAAGCTCGGGAGTTCTTCGGAGAATCCTGAGGCTTAGAGTAAAACCCCAAAGGGGACAATATCTCAAACAAGGCGGAAGATTATGCGAGATTTGTTCTGGAGCTCAGAACCTATTTTCGAAAAAGAAAACGGTGTCCTCAGTGCCTGCTAGTATCGACAAGGCCAAAAAGTCAAAGGGATCAATATGATTGCATTACTATTTGCGTTGTTCACATGCGCCTTGGGGCTCGCTTACTACAAACTCGTTCGCCTTTCATACGCACTCTTCGCAGTAACGCTTTTGGCGAGCGTTTATTGGCTAAAATTTCATGCAACAACGCCGCTTTCAATCCAATTGTGAGATTGTTCCATGTCACCTGAATTTGCCCGAAATATGAACGCGCTTGGTGTTCTGGCTGTTTGCCTAGTGTTGGTTCTCGCATTCTATTTTCAACTTGTTCTCTACGAACTACCTTGTCCGTTGTGTTTACTGCAGCGTGTCGGTTTCGTGGCAGTGGGATTTGGGCTCGGGCTAAATCTCTTGTGGGGTACGCGTGCACGGAATTACGGAATAGTCCTTGTGGCAGCAATATTTGGCATCAGCGTTTCGATCCGCCAAATCCTACTACATATTGTGCCCGGCACTGGGCACTATGGGGCTCCGGTTCTTGGTCTGCATTTTTACACTTGGGCCGGCATAGCCTTCGGATTGATAATACTCGGGACCGCGGTGATGCTTGTCTTTGAAAAGCAATACGATCTGGCTGCGGACGTCAGGGCATCGGAGCGGTTCGGTGGAAGCAAGTTGGCCAAAACGGCGTTCATGTTGATCTTATCTTTGGGAGTTGCCAACGCAGGCTCAGCTCTGTTGGAGTGTGGACCAGGTATTTGCGACGATCCGCCAACAGACTACAAATTTTTGGATAAGCTTGAAGAAGCAGGTGAAACTTAGGACGAGAAGAAATCTTGTGCGCAGTTTTTCCGGTGTTCTGCCCTCCACAATCAAAGAGGAAATACGAAGGCGAGCTTTGCTTCATTTTGACCAAAAAAAACTACCAAACAGCAATTTAAAGACCAGAAACAAAATATATGGTCAACGTTAAAACAGGTGACCGCTTTGGGCTCGGCCCAGACCTTCGCTGCAATTAGCCCAAATGGCAGCTTTGCGCTTCATCGCAGACGTTTGAGGTCTAAGATTTCATACCCACGCACAGCTCGGTCGAAAGCGCCCTCGCGCAGCGTCAGAACCGCGTGCGATCTTCCCTTCTTGGTTGTTCAGGTCGATAGTTGCGTTGGCGGCGGCCGGAGTAAGGACCCGTATCGAAATATGTCCCTTGACTAAGGCGCATACTTTCAGCGAACTGGGTAAGGGCATCCACCTGTTCATCTTTGAAAGCTTTCACAATCCGAAGCGAGAGTGGGAAACGGAAGTACAGCATTACTGCTAGGTGGATGATCTCGGGGCTGGCTTTGAAGTACTTGAAGGAGGCGGGTCTGGTCATGGGCAAAAGCTACGCAACCGTCCTCCCTCTATCAAGCAAAGTTCATCTTACAAGACCTTCCAATTCAGTACTTACTTATGTTCACATGCAGTGGAAGGGACACTTCCAGTGAAAGGAATGCAAGTGCAAGGTCATGGATATGCGTCTGGGCGGCTAAATTTACCCTTCGTAGGAATCTCGACTTTTGGCAAATCTCCATATGTCGAAAACTGGAACAAAATTGACGCCGACGTTTGCGTGCTCGGCGCACCGTTCGACTTTGGAACCCAATGGCGCCCAGGCGCCCGTTTTGGCCCTCGGGCCGTGCGAGAGGCATCGACCCTTTTCAGCTTTGGCCATGCTGGCGCCTATGATCATGAGGATGACGCGACCTATCTGGACAGCTCGGTTCGGATCGTCGACCTGGGCGATGCGGACATAGTCCACACCAAGACCGAGACGAGCCACAAGAACATAGCCTTTGGCGTGCAAAAAATTCTCAAGGCCGGGGCACTTCCGCTGGTGATTGGCGGTGATCACTCGGTCAACATCCCCTGCATTTCCGCATTTAAAAGCGACTGCTCTGAAAACGGCCCGATACACGTTGTTCAAATCGATGCGCATTTGGACTTTGTAGATGAACGTCATGGCGTCACCAACGGGCACGGAAATCCCATGCGCCGCGCGATCGAGAAAGACTATGTTTCAGGGATGACCCAATTGGGCATTCGAAATGTATCGTCCACCGCTAAGGAAGGGTATGACGACGCGCGTGCGCGCGGATCGGACATCCTGTCGGTGCGGCAGGTTCGCAGATTGGGAACAGAGGCTGTTCTTGACCGCATTCCCAAAGGCAAACGGTACTATGTTACAATCGATATCGATGCGTTTTGCCCCTCGATCGCGCCAGGAACCGGAACTCCGAGCCACGGAGGCTTTTTGTACTATGACGTTCTGGAAATCCTTCAGGGACTGGCAAAAAGGGGTGACGTGGTCGGCATCGATCTGGTCGAGGTGGCCCCCGCCTACGATCCCACTGAAAGCACTCAGATTCTGGCGGCGCAGCTTCTGCTGAATTTTCTGGGTTTCATTTTTCACGAACGTGCCCGACGCACATGAAAAGCGGGTGGAGCCGAAGCGCCACCCCAAACCTCAGGCGTCGATAACGTTGTGCCCCGGCCCGTAGGGAAAGCCGGTGATGTTTTCGGCTCCGTCTTCGCCCACAACCAGAATATCGTGTTCCCTGTAACCGCCTGCACCTGGCTGGCCTTCGGGTATCCACAGCATCGGCTCAATCGAGACCACCATGCCGGGTTCCAGCACTGTATCGATGTCTTCGCGAAGTTCGAGACCGGCCTCGCGACCATAGTAGTGGCTCAGAACACCAAACGAGTGCCCGTAGCCGAAGGAACGATATTGAAGCAGGCCTTCGTCGGCAAAGAACCGGTTGATCTCGGCGGTGATACCGGAACAAGTGGCGCCGGGTTTGATCAGGCTCAGGCCAAGTTCATGCGCGGCCACATTGGCCTTCCACAGGCGCAGACTGTCGGCATCCGGCTCGCCCAGGAACAGGGTCCGCTCCAGGGCCGTATAATAGCTCGAGATCATCGGAAAGGTGTTCAGTGACAGGATATCGCCTTTTTGCAACGCGCGTTTGGTGACCGGGTTATGCGCGCCGTCGGTGTTCAAACCCGATTGGAACCAAACCCATGTGTCACGGTATTCCGCATCCGGGTAGGCCAGCGCGATTTCCACTTCCATCGCGTCTCGGCCGGCCATCGCAATTTCGATTTCGGTTGCGCCCTCGCGGATTGCGGCATGGATCGCAGCGCCACCCACATCGGCAGTGCGCGCTCCACCCTTGATCAATTCGATTTCTTCCGCGGACTTGATCATACGCGTGCCCATGGTGTCGGCGGCGATGTCAACCAACTCTGGCTCGCCCAGCATGTTCAGCGCCGTGTCGCGCGCCGCCAGCGTTATGTGGTCGCCTTCGACGCCGATCCGTTTCGCATTCCCGATCAGGCTCGCAACTGCCCGCCAGTAGTTGTCGCGTTTCCAGTCAGTATAAATCACGTTGTCTTCAACCGACCGGCGCCAGGGTTGCCCGGCATCAATATTGGCGGAAACGGTGGTGCAGTTGTCTTGGGTTACAACACAGCCATAAGGGCGCCCGAACGCACAGTATAGAAAGCCCGAATAATACGCGATATTCTGCATCGATGTCAGCAACACCACCGGAATATCCCGCTTGGCCATGATGGCGCGCAGCTTGCCAAGACGGCGGTCATACTCGGCTTTGCTGAACGGCAACGGGGCCTTGTCGCCATTGTGACAGGTGAAGAACTGAGGTCGGTTAGAAATGTCAGTCATCCTTGGTCTCTCATCTATGCCGGGCGTGCATTTCCCGGCCACATGTCCCGGCGTTCAGGACAGGCGGCCTCGGGGTCCGAGAGCCGATCACCTCATTCGTCGCCGCGACGCCATCGCAGCAGAGATGAACAGGTGAATCGTTAGATCAGACGGTTTGCTGCGTCAAGCGGGCGAAAGACCCCGCAGACGCTCCGATCTACGTCGCAACAGTTCGACCGTCGTCAGCAGGGCGATGGACAGGACCACAAGGATTGTCGCGACCGCCAGAATGGTTGGACTGATCTGCTCCCGCAGGCCGGTGAACATCTGCCACGGCAACGTCTTTTGCGAGGCGGAGCCGACAAACAGCACCACAACTACTTCGTCGAATGATGTGATGAAGGCGAACAGGCCACCCGAGATAACGCCCGGCAATATCAATGGCATCTGTATCTTGAAGAAGGTCCGCACAGGCCCTGCGCCCATATTAGCCGCCGCCCGTGTCAGAGATCGATCAAAGCCGACCAGTGTCGCCGTCACGGTAATGATCACAAAGGGGATACCCAGCACTGCGTGGGCCAGGATAACTTTCAGATAGCCTACGAAGTTCTTGTTCATGCCCAGTGTACCTTCGAGGAAACGCCCGATATCACTGTAGAAAAAGAACATACCCGTCGCCGAGATGATCAGCGGCACAATCATCGGCGAAATCAGAATTCCCATGATTGCGCGGCGTCCGGGAACGTGAGACTGGCTGAGCCCGATCGCGGCCAGCGTTCCCAACGTTACCGAAATAACCGTCGCAATCGGCGCGATGATCAGCGAGTTCTTGAAGCTGCGTTGCCATTCGTTATTGGTGAAGAAATCTCGGTAATGCTTCAACGAATAGCCTTCCGGATCAAGCCTCAGCATCTCGGGCGTGAAGGTAAAGAAATCTTGCGCATTGAAAGACAATGGCAACACCACCAGAATCGGCGTGATCAGGAAGACGAAGATCGCACCACAGATCACGCGAAACAGGTAGTGATAGAAAACCTGTTTCGCTGTCAGATATGGCAGCAGTTTGCGGCGATAGCGGCCCTCATAAAGCCAGAATATGAACCACGCGAAGAACCAGCCGCCCAGCAGGCCCAGAACGCCACCCATCGGGCCCGAAAACAGAATTCCGGCTACGCCGAAGCCGAGGATGGTGATCCAGCGGGCCAGGTTCTCATTCTTCAGAACAGCGATGTAGATCCAGGCCAGCGCCGCGATAATGGCGGCTCCGCCAATAATGCCCAGAAAGATCGAACCGTTTCCTGCGCCAACGAAAACACCGGCAAAAGCCCCTGCCAACGCGACGCTTGGCAGGACCATGGACATCGGTTTGCGGGAAATCGGAGTAAGTGCGGCCATGTCGATTATCCCAGCTTCACGTTATCAATGCCAACGATTTTGTCGTAACACCAGTATAGCAACAGCACGACGGCCAACAGGATCGTGCCCAGCGCAGCCGCAAGCCCCCAGTTCAGCGAGGACGAGATGTGATACGCAATCCGGTTCGAGATGAAGACACCTTTTGTGCCGCCCACAATCTCGGGTGTGATGTAATAGCCGATGGCCAGAATGAACACGAGGATCGACCCCGCGCCGATGCCTGGAATGGATTGCGGGAAATAGATGCGCCAGAAGGTCGTCCAGTTCGTCGCGCCCATAGATTTCGCGGCGCGGGTGTAAGATTCGGGGATCGTCTGCATCACCGAATACATCGGCAGGATCATGAAGGGCAGAAGGATATGCGTCATCGCGATGATCGTACCGATCTGGTTGTTGATGATGACAAGTCGGGCGTCATCGGCCACCAAGCCAAGCCAGACTAGCGTTTCGTTGATTACACCCTGTTGTTGCAACATGACCTTCCACGCCGAGGTTCGCACCAGCAGCGAGGTCCAGAAAGGTAACAAAACAAGGATCATCAGCAGGTTTGACACCCGCATTGGCAGGGTCGCTAGCAGGTAACTGACCGGATAGGCTAACAAGATACAGGACGCGGTGATCACCAGCGACATGAACAAGGTGCGTCCGAACAGCTTGATCAGGATCTGCTTGTCCTCGGGCTGCGCCTGCGCGCCTTCGGGTGTGCGGCGCATATCGACCGCGTTCAGGAAGTATCCATTCGTCACAGCGGGCGAGTGCGTCTTGATCACCGCCCAAGTCTGCGGGTCCCCCCAACCCTCGTGGATTTCGATCACTTGATCCTTGAACGGCCCATCTGTTTCGGGGTCCAGCTTGCCCATTTTTCGACCCGAGCGGCGGAACATCGAAGACATGCCTGTCTCTTCGTAGTTCAGACGCGAGCCCAGTCGGGTATGTGTCTTGTTGTCGACAGCCACGACCATATCCTGGACAAAGGCGTCATAGACGGCCTCGTCCGGCAATTCGCCGCTGTTTTCTTCCCAGCTTTGCAAGGCCTCGACGGTCAGGGGCAGCGTTTCCTGCACAATGCCGTTTTCCACCGAGCGGAACAGCATCGACGCTATCGGAACGATGAACGAGAACAGAACAAACAGCAGCAACGGGGCAACCAACATCAGCGCCCGCAGTTTTTGCCGCCGAAGCGAGCGCGCCAGCGATTGCTTGAGCGGCGTTCCGTCAGCCGCCAGCATCGGCCCCGCATTTTGGGTTGCGTCGGTCATATAAGCCCCTTGGGTTTTGTTGACCAAGGGCGGCGCACCGCCCCCGGCTATTTTATGAAATTAGGCTTTTATTGTGCCAACCACGCCTGGAATTTGGCGTCGATGTCGTCGCGGTAGTCCGCCCAGAACTCGTAGTTATACAGGAAAGTGTTCTTAGCGTTTTCCGGATCGGTCGGCATATGTGGTGCCATGTCGATACCCAGTTCCGCGTGTTGTCCAACCAGCGGAGCGGACGAAGCACGAGCTGGGCCATAAGAGATGTACTTGGCCTGGTCGGCCAGACGCTGCGTGTCTGTCGCGAACATGATGTAGTCCAGAGCGCGCTGCTGACGCTCTTCGCTCAGGCCAGCCGGAATGATCCAACCGTCCAGATCGAACACTTGCGCGTCCCACAACATGGCGACAGGCTGCTTCTGCTCTTCGATCACACTGAACAGTCGACCGTTATAGGTCGAGCCCATGATGACTTCGCCATCGGCCAGCAACTGCGGTGTATCGGCACCTGCGGACCACCAGACGACGCTGTCCTTGATCGTGTCGAGCTTGGCCAAGGCCTGGTCCTGACCTTCAGGTGTGGCCAGCACGTCATAGACGTCATCCTTGGCGACGCCGTCGCAAAGCAGAGCCCATTCCATGTTGTTGATCGGACGCTTTTCGAGCGAGCGCTTGCCCGGATAGTTCTCGAGGTCGAACACCGCGCAGATCTCGGTCGGCGGGGTGTCACCAACCAGATCGGTGCGATAGCCGAACGTGGTCGAATACACAATCTGCGGGATAAAGCAGTCGCTCACCAGAAGATCGCCGAAATCATCCGCGGCCGAGGTGCCATCGGGTGCAGGTGCCAGCATGGTATCGGGGTCGATTTCCATTGCCAAACCTTCATCGCACAGACGGATCGCATCCGCTGCCACAACGTCGACCACATCCCACGTGATGTTGCCCGCTTCGTTCATCGCGCGCAGCTTGGCCACAGCTTCGGCCGAGCTGTCATCATTCAGAATGGTGACGCCTGTCTTTTCCGAATAGGGCTCGTGATAGGCCTTGAGTTGCGATTTGGAATAGGCGCCGCCCCAAGAAACGATGGTCATTTCCTCGGCAGAAACACCACCCGCCGCAATGGCGACGGCGGCCGTTGTCAGAAGGGTTTTAGTTGCTTTCATGTGTAGATTACTCCCAGTTGGTCCCGTTTATGTGTGTGGTCAGCTGATGCACGGGTCTTCATCAGCCGGTCCCTCTGATTGAGCTGTGCTTGTTTCGCGCAGCTTGGTCTATGCGTCGAGCGCACGACAATCCTGAGCCAGCCAGCCGATCTCGATCTCCTGACCGGGGGTCAGGCGAATTGCGTCTGGTGCGTTCCGGGTTTTAACGATGAACTCATCATTCCCCGCAACGGACATGCGGAAACGGAACACATCGCCCATGTATATGAACTCTTTGACCGTAGCCTTCAGCGTGTGAGCATCGGCATGCAGGCGATCTTTGTTGAATTCCACACGCTCAGGCCGGATTGACACTTTGGTCCTTTCACCCGGCGCGTGAACATTGATAGGCACCGCGTCAATCTCAGATCCATCATCCAGTTGCACAAGGCACGTGTCACCATCAATCGATTTTACGGCACCTTCCAAGGTGTTGTTTTCCCCGATGAACTGAGCAACAAAGCTGTTTTCCGGTTCTTCATAGAGCTGATCAGGCGGAGCAAGCTGTTGAATACGACCGTCGTCAAAAACGGCGACCCGGTCAGACATGGTCAGCGCTTCGGTCTGGTCGTGGGTCACGTATACGGTGGTGATACCCAATTCGTGCGCCAAGCGTGTGATCTCGAACTGCATGTGCTCGCGCAACTGCTTGTCCAGCGCGCCCAGCGGTTCGTCCATCAGAACCAATTCGGGTTCGAACACCAGCGCACGGGCCAGCGCAATCCGCTGCTGTTGGCCACCGGAAAGCTGAGCGGGACGGCGCCCCCCAAAAGCGCCCATCTGAACCATATCCAGAGCGCGTTGAACCTTTTCCTCCCGTTCAGACTTGCCCAGTTTGCGGACTTCCAAGGGGAAAGAAAGGTTTTCGGCAACTGTCATATGCGGAAACAGAGCGTAGTTCTGAAACACCATACCAATGCCACGTTTGTGCGGCGGGATATTGTTGATAGGCTTCCCATCCAACAGGATTTCGCCATGAGTGGCTGTTTCAAAGCCGGCAAGCATCATCAGACAGGTTGTTTTGCCCGAGCCGGACGGCCCGAGCATCGTTAGGAACTCACCCTTTGGCATTGCCAGATTAAGGTCTTTAACGACGAGATTCTCGCCATCATAAGACTTTTGAACGCGTTGAAATTCAACAAACGCGGCATCGTTATTCGTGTCGGTCACAAGACCCCCTGTTGCGTCAATTGATTATCCGATGAGTTCGGATTTCATTGATCTGTAGTCATCAGTTAAGACGATGCAGTGGGCGCTTGGCAACATTAGATGACGTTTTTTCGCTTTTTCATTTCATGTTTGCTACTTCAATCAGCAACATTGAGGCGACGCATATGCCATGCAAGGCTTTGATTACTTGATAGAACAGGCTTGCCAATTCGCTCACGAATCTCTGGGATTGCGTCAAAAGTCCGAAGGTTGGTGCAGCTAAGGAATACCGCTTCAACTGACGGATCAGATCCCAAGTCTGTAGCAGCGTCGATCACAGACTGTACTGAAATACGCGCAACCTTTGCCTCTTCGGCTTGCCCAAATGTCCCAAAAACGTCCATAGTTATACCGTTTTCCAAGAACGCGGTGCGCAGCGGTGCGTTGACCTCCTCGATGTAAGGAGAAAGCAAAGCGAATTTCGAAACACCTATGTCAGCAGCGCAAGCAGTCGCAGCGCGCATAGGGTTTGTAACTTCGTCTGTTTTGCACGCTTGCTTGACAAGTTCAGCCACACGTTCTGATCCGATGACCGAACTGGCCGATGTACAGCCATATCCGACCACTCGAAAGGGCCGCACGCTTGGCAACAACCCTGCCGCCGCTGGCAGGGCTTTCTCCATTTCGGAAAGGCTTTCAGTTGTTACCTCAATCCCACTGGGTATGCGTGTAACATAAAGCGGGTTTTTCTGATCTGAGAAATACGCGCTGAGTTCTGGCTCAATCGTTTCGTCGACCTGCAGAACAATCAAACCTAGTGGATAAATTTGCGGGTCATCTTCATCAAGCGTGTAGGGAATTTGGGTCATAGCTCGATCATCTCCGGACCAATGCGCGGGCTAATAAAGCGAGGAGCACCGGTAGTAACGACGATGTTTTCCTCGTGAACCAGGATCTTTTCCCCGACTGCGATGCCCGGCTCCAAAGTCAGCACCATACCAGGTTTAAGAACGGTCTGATCCGTCGAGATCAGGGACGGCCATTCGGTCAGTGACATCCCCAACCCGTGACCCAATCGGCCGGCATCCGTGCCTTCAGAGTCTTTGGTCAGTACCGCATTCATGGAATGAAACAAGTCTGCAGCGGTTGCGCCGGGTCGCGCAATTTCGAATGCGGCGTCTGACGCTTCGATCAGCCTGGCGTAAGCAGATCGCACGTCGGGATTTGGTGGGCCAACCGACCAGTTGCGGTCGAAGTCGCTGAAATACCCATCCCAGACCAAGCCGGTATCAAGCATCAGTACGTCGCCAGCCTTCAAGGGGGACGACGACGCCGGCGAAATCACGTCAGAATAACCGCCCTGCTCTGCCCCACCTGCGAGATACGGCACCCAGTCGGCACCTTCTTCCAGACAGAGTATCTGGAAACGGCGAAATACTTGATCCAAGGGCACGCCATCCCGAGCAATCTCAGGAACTCGGGCGAAGGCTCGACCGGCAATGCCGCACGCGGTTTCAATTTTGGCAATTTCCGCCTCGGACTTCACCATGCGCAGTTCGCGCAAAATACCGTGGTCTCCGGTGATGTGGCGCGAACCGAGCCTGTTTCGCAGGCGTTCAATATCCGACATTGGCATACGCGCGTGCGTCTCGTGACCATCGGGCATTCCGATACGGCCTTTGGGGGGCGTCAATTCCGTCAGGGCATCCGTCAAAAGCGAGACGCCGTCATCCTGAAGGTCGGGCGAACTCCACGTTCGGATGTCGTCGATCCAGGTTTGCCCCATCAACGAGGCGCCGATCGAGGGGATAACTGCAACCGGTTTACCGACCGCAGGCAGGATCAGGAACCAAGGACGGGTCGGGCTTTGCCAGAATCTGGTCAGGTATCCGGTAAAGTAACGCACATCGGTTTCCGTGGTCAGCAGCAGCGCCGACAGGCCCACGGCATTCATCATCACCTGTACGCGTTCGGTACGCGCTGCGAATTCTGCTGGCTCGAACCCCCTCATCCGGCGACCTCAGCGATAATGCGCCGCATGCAGGCTGAAAAGTTGAAATGACGCAGCCTGAATGGCCCGGTGCTTCGCACCTTTCGGTGCGGATTGATATCGGTTTTCATGCAGCCCCCGAATTCTCGCTCGTTGACGTGAGCGGATCGGTAGGGTTCTGTCAACCAAAGTCTTTTGTTGACCGGAGGCGCCAATGACCCACTCTGATCCAGCCTTCAGCCGGGCGGAATATGACCGTCGTCTTGCCAAGACCCGAAAGGCGATGGACGCAAAAGGAATTGACTGCCTTTTTATCGAAGACCCTTCGAACATCGGATGGCTCACTGGATATGAGGGCTGGTCTTTCTACGTTCACCAGGGTGCGTTGATTTTTCTTGACGCGGACCCGATCTGGTGGGGGCGCCGGCAGGATGCAAACGGTGCGCTGCGCACCGTGTGGATGGGGGACGATCGGGTTTTCGGATACGCAGATCACTTCGTGCAGTCGACCACGCAGCATCCAATGCAGGACCTAGCCAAGCTTATTGAAGAATGCGGACATGGCCAAAGCCGAATTGGGGTGGAACTGGATAATTATTACTACTCGGCCAAAGCCCATATTACTCTGAAAACGGAACTGCCCGGGGCAACCCTGATCGATGCAACGGCCTTGGTTAACTGGGAACGGGTCGTGAAATCCAACGAAGAAATCGCCCTGATGCGCAAGGCGGCCCGAATTTCAGAATTCGTGACTGACGGTGTGCTTGAACGCGTTGTACCCGGGCTGCGTAAGAATGAACTGGTCGCGCAGATATATCACGATGCGATAACGGGCGTCGGTGATGACTGGGGAGACTACGCAGCCATCGTGCCACTTTTACCGTCAGGATCCGACGCTGCTGCGCCGCATTTGACATGGAATGGAGATGTGTTCAGGTCGGGCGAATGTACCTTCTTTGAGCTGTCAGGGTGCTATCGCCGCTATCATGCACCTTTCTGCCGATCGGTATTTCTGGGCCAACCGCCCGATCACGTCAAAAAGGCCGAGGCAGCTTTGGTTGAAGGGTTGGAGAAAGGCCTAGAGGCCGCTAGGCCCGGTAATCGCGCAAGCGATATTGCCAAGGCGCTTGCGGCACCGCTTGAACGTGAAGGGATCGAACGCGGTGCGCGCTGTGGCTATCCTATCGGCCTCAGTTATCCTCCGGACTGGGGTGAACGCACAATTTCGCTGCGCGACGAAGACAATACGATCCTGGAAGCAGGCATGACGTTCCACTTTATGCCCGGACTTTGGATGGACGATTGGGGCCTTGCGATAACCGAGTCGATCCTGATCAAGGAAAGCGGACCTGCAGAGTGTTTGTGCCATCGGCCTCGAAAAATGTCTGTGAAACCGTGATAGTTGCACCGTCGATTGGTTGTGGAAATTTGATCAATCGTTGAACTGTTCAAGCAACCAGTTATGAAACAATGTGGCCGCAGGATTGGTGTCATCGGAGGAAAGAAAATACCCCTCGTTGCATTTGACAGATAAGCTATGCGCGCGTTCGACCGAACCGGATGCAATCGCATGTTTTGCCAGCAATTCGCTAACCAGAGCGACACCGCTACCATGAGCGGCAAGCTGAAGCGCCATACCGAATGTATCGACGAAAACGGTTGGCTGGCGCCGCTCGCCCTGCTTCTCGAACCAAGTGTTCCAACCGCTTGACGTTCCGACTGCCTCAATAAGCGGAAGATCAAACGGGTCTCCGGCAAGCGTCGGCGCCTTAAAAGCAACCAGGCTGTCCGGTATCAAGCGCTCGGAATCTTGCCCTACCTGCTTTTCTGAACCGAACCGGATTTGAACGTCAGCCTGAGTCGCATGGAAATCGTCAGGCCAGATTGCACTTAACAGGCGCACGCGAATATCGGGATGGCGCCTGGCAAAGTCTGCAAGATTTGGAGCGATGACCCATTGTGCGATGCTGACTGATGTTGCGACCGTCAGAACATCACCTGGTGCGCTAGCATCGGCCCTTCCAGCAGCCGCGGCAAGTACCTCAAGTGCCCTGCCAACCTCGGGCAACAGTTTTCGCCCGGCATCTGTCAGGGCCAGACTGCGCGGATGCCGCGTAAAAAGCGCTGTCCCCAATCGCATCTCAAGAGATTTTACCTGCTGACTAACGGCCGATTGTGTCAGACCGATTTCTTCCGCCGCTATCGTAAAACTCAGTGTGCGCGCAGCGGCCTCAAAGGAGCGGAACCAGGTTAGAGGCGGAAGTGATTTGCTCATTGGTCAAGTTGGCCATTAGTCTTTTTAATGTGAAAGCACATAATTCAATCATTTGTCAAAAATCACGCTCGTTTCTAACCTCAACCAGCGCGACAGGAGGGGTATGATGCAGCCAGAGATACGCAAGTTTGTTACCTACGACGAAGAGGTTCTTGTTGAAGGATTCCGGCCAGCGGATCCCCCCTGGCGCATGTTTGCAGTGGCCGCAATAGTCACCAACCCATGGGCTGGTCGATACGTCGAAGACCTTAAACCGGAAATCCAGGTCTACGGACCCATTCTTGGAAAGATGATTTCAGACCGCATGATTGCGTTAGCCGGAAGTAGTAACGCGATCGAAGCCTATGGTAAGGCGGCAGTCGTCGGGCTGAATGGCGAGGTCGAGCACGCTTCGGGGCTCATTCATACTCTGCGCTTCGGCAATCACTACAGACAGGCGGTTGGCGCTAAATCCTATCTGGCGTTCACGAATACACGTGGTCCGGCGAATGCGCCGATCATGGTGCCATTGATGGACAAGAACGATGTCGGGCGCCGTTCACACTACCTAACCATACAGTTTTCAATCTCTGATGCGCCGCGCGATGACGAGATCGTTATCGTCTTGGGGGCGGCTACCTCAGGCAGACCGCATCACCGCATTGGTGATCGTTATCAAGACCTTCAGGAATTGGACCATGACGTGGACAACCCGGCCGCGCTCTGAGATCGGCGGGCTGGCCGCAACTCAATCTGGCTCAGGACCGGATGTTCTGTTGCTGCACGGCGTCGGCCTACGCGCTGAAGCATGGGGGGCCCAGTTGGACGGGCTGGCCTCTGCAGGTCGCTTGACCGCTCCGGACATGCCTGGTCATGGAGAAAGCCCGCTTAACACCTCCAACGGTAAGCTGTCGGACTACCGGGATGCGGTCCAGAGTGTTCTGGACTGTTTGAATGGGCCGGTCATTGTGGTGGGTCACTCCATGGGCGCTATGATCGCTCTGGATCTTGCCGCCAAGGCAACGGATCAGGTCCGAGGTGTCGTGGCTTTGAACGCTGTTTTTGAGCGCAGTGCAAAAGCAGCGCAAGCGGTACAGGATCGGGCTGCAAAATTGGACGGCAAAACACAGGTCGATCCAACCGACACGTTGCACCGATGGTTCGGCGATGTTGCTTCGCCCGAACGCGATGCCTGCTATGAATGGCTAACAGCCATGGATCCAGCGGCCTACAAGCTGGCGTATTCAGTTTTTGCCCAAAGCCAAAGTCCTCGGCGAGAGGCGTTGGGGAAGATTAGATTTCCAGCGCTTTTTCTGACTGGCAGTCTAGAGCCGAACTCCACGCCTGACATGTCTCGCACTATGGCGGAAGTCGCCCCAAACGGCTGTGCGCAGATCATTGACGGCGCGGCCCATATGTTGCCGATGACACATGCAATTCATGTCAACACCGCCATTTCCAGCTTACTGAGCGAGATACAACCATGACCGAACTCGACCCCCGTGAACTCCGACGCGCATTTGGCGGTTTCATGACAGGCGTAACAGTTGTGACCATGCGCAATACCTCTGGCATGGTTCTAGGCTTCACGGCAAATTCTTTTACATCGGTTTCGCTAGATCCGCCACTCCTCTTGGTTTGCCCCGGCAAAAGCCTGTCATCATATCACGAATTCTCGACCTGTAATCGTTTTGCTGTGAATATTCTGGCCGAGGGGCAAGAGGATGTGTCCAACACATTCGCCGGTTTCAAAGGTGATCGATTTGCCAAAGTAGAACACACCCTCGACACGCGCGGCATTCCACTGATTACCGACGCAGTCGCGACGTTTTCCTGCAAGACCCATAAGGTGGTTGAGGCAGGCGACCATTGCGTTTTGATCGGGCAAGTCGAGGCGTATAACTACACCGAAATCCCGGCACTCGGCTTTGCAAACGGACGGTATTTCAGTCTTGGTCTGGAACGCGGTGCTCTTGAACCCACGGGGCTAAAGGTCGTCTGCGGTGCTATCATCGAACATGAAGGACGTGTATTACTGGAGAAAACCGAGGCTGGCTTCAGACCGCCCCAAGTCACGCTTTCAGATCGGCGGCAACTGCGGGACAGCCTCCGGCGAGAGCTACACGCTTGTGGAGTCGACGCACATCTGGGCGTTATCTACTCGGTCTATGACGATCCCACAACGCATCATGTATATACACTGGCCAAAGCACCAGATATTGCGCGGCCCGGCGATCTCGATGTGGTCGCAATCAAGGATTTGGCAACCCTTTCTTACGCTACGCAACCGATCGCGACAATGATGGCTCGCTATGCACTGGAAAGCCGGACCCGCGACTTCTCACTTTATCTTGGCAGCGCGCTGCAGGGCGACACGCACGGCCTCTCGGAAAGGAACTGAATGATGGAGTTTTCTCTTTTTGCACACATTGAGCGGCTGAGCCCCGATCAATCCCATGAGAAGCTGTATGAAGAGTTCATTGAGCTGTGCAAGATGGCCGATGAGGCCGGAATGCGTGCTGTCTGGACCGGCGAGCACCACGGCATGGACTTTACCATCGCGCCGAACCCGCTGATGTCCTTAGTGGATATCGCGCATCACACCAAAAAAATACGGCTTGGCACCGGTACAGTGATTGCGCCCTTCTGGCACCCGATCAAGCTAGCTGGGGAAGCGGCGGCTGCTGATCTCATGACCGGCGGCCGTATCGAACTAGGGATCGCGCGCGGTGCCTATTCCTATGAGTACGAACGGATGATGCCCGGAATGGATGCATGGGATGCCGGCCAGCGTATGCGCGAGATCGCGCCGCTTTTGCCCAAGCTATGGGAAGGAGATTGTGCGCATCACGGAGAGTTCTTCGAATTTCCTGCAACCACCTCGGCACCCAAGCCCGTACAACCCGGAGGACCGCCCATCTGGATCGCCGCACGGGATCCAAACAGCCATGAGTTCGGTGTTCAGAACGGCTTTAATATCCAGGTTACACCGCTGTGGCAGGGCATGGAGGAAATAGAAACGCTAATGGGTCGATTTGAATATGCCTGTGCAGATTATCAGGGCTCTCGCCCCAAGATCATGCTACTGCACCACACCTATGTTGGCAGCAACGAAACTGATCTGGATCAGGCTGCAAAGGAATTGTCACGCTTTTATAATTATTTCGGAGCATGGTTCCAAAACAAACGGCCAGTCCAACAGGGCTTGATCCAAGAATTGACGGAAGAAGAGATGGCGGCCAACACGATGATGGTCCCGGAAAACCTGGCTCGTGATCTAACTTTCGGGACCGCAAATGATGTCACGGACCGCCTGAGACGCTATGAGGACCTTGGATATGATGAGTTCTCGTACTGGATCGACAGCGGTATGAGCTTCGAGCGCAAGCGCGATTCGCTGGCCCGTTTCATCGACGATGTAATGCCAAAGTTTCAGTGAGGGTTGATCATGCATCAGAAACCACACTTTCAGCTCTATATTGATGGCGAATGGGTAGAAGGATCGCGTGGGCAAGTGATGAAATCGCAAAACCCTGCAACCGGTGAGGAATGGTCGAGTTTCGCTTGCGCGTCCGCGGAAGACGTGGACCGTGCCATTTCTGCGGCGCGTCGTTCGCTTGAAGACCCAGCGTGGCGCGACATGACGCAAACCTCACGCGGCAGGCTGTTGCTAAAGCTTGCGGAACTGATCGAACGGAACGCTAAACACTTGGGCGAGTTCGAAACGAAGGATAGCGGAAAGCTACTGGTCGAGACCGCGGGTCAGACAGCTTATGTCGGCGATTATTATCGATACTATGCCGGCCTCGCAGACAAGATCGAAGGTGCGGTCCTTCCGATAGACAAACCGGATATGCATGTCTTTACAAAGCGCGAACCCATAGGCGTAGTGGTCGCAATCGTGCCCTGGAATGCCCAAATGTTTCTAACTGCAACAAAACTAGGACCTGCGCTTGCGGCAGGTTGTTCGGTCGTGCTGAAAGCATCAGAAATTGCGCCCGCTCCGATCCTGGAGTTTGCGCGACTAATCGATGAAGCAGGATTTCCGCCCGGTGTTATCTCCGTTATTACTGGTGATGCCGAAAATTGTTCGGTCCCCCTCACGCGGCATCCCGAGGTGGACCGGATCGCATTCACCGGAGGACCGGAAACAGCGCGTCACGTCGTGCGCAATTCGGCTGAGAATTTTGCTGTAACCACTTTGGAGTTAGGCGGTAAATCTCCGATCATCGTTTTCGATGATGCCAATCTGGATGGCGCGGCCAACGGCCTGATTGCAGGAAATTTTGGAGCCTCAGGCCAAAGCTGCGTGGCCGGGTCGCGCGGGTTGATACATCGTCCAGTGCTGGAAGCCCTGGCCGAAAGGATTGAAGAGAAAATGAAGGGTATCGTTATTGGGGACCCTTTGGAACAAATCACACATATTGGCCCGCTCTGTACTTATGCCCAGGTTTCCAAAATTCAGGCCACACTAGCAAAGGCAACAGAACAAGGCGCACGCATCCGTTTTGGTGGAGCGCCGCTGGACCGGCCAGGAAATTACATGGCCCCGACACTTGTTGAATGCACGAGCGCTGAAACAGAGACGCTCAAGGTTGAAATGTTCGGACCTGTGATGACATTGCTTCCTTTTGATACGGAAGACGAAGCGATTGCCCTGGCCAACGACACGCCGTTCGGGCTTGGATCTGGTGTTTTCACTGAAAATGTCGCCCGCGCCCATCGCATTGCGTCCCGTTTGAAATCGGGAATTTGTTGGATCAACACCTATCGTGCTGTGTCACCAATTGCGCCCTTTGGTGGTTATAATCAATCTGGCTATGGCAGAGAGGCTGGTGTTGAATCTATTCACGATTACACACGAACAAAAACTGTTTGGCTAAATACTTCAGAAGAGCCAATGTCTAACCCGTTTGTGATACGCTGAAGATGTTGTGCCAACATACAACTTCGAACCCGCCGTACAGTGTTGTCAGACAAATTCGAACCAGTCTGAGATAGACCAGTAGAGCTGCCCTTTATGCCGCGCCAATTTCGCCCATTCTTTTAGAGCGGCGGCTCGTGTCAACCTGAAGGTTTCTCGGCTGATGAGAGAACGCTCTTGGTTGAAGTGGTTGTAGACGGATGAATGGACGACGGCGAATTTCCGTAAACTTCGCATACGCCTAAATCTTTGCATCGTGCGTTCTCGTCGCCTGAACGGGAGGTGTAAGTTCTCAACGCGGTTGTTGATCCACCTGCCCGTTCATTGCTTTTCCGTCACACCAAGATCTCTGAGCGCAGCTCGGTACATAGCCAAGCGATCCGTAACAACGTCATCCGACTGTTTTTGATAGTTGTTGGCTAATCGCCGCTAAGCGGTCATTCAGTCAAAAAAACCGAACTTCCAGTTCTTACTGATTTGCTGGCCGCTTTCCGCGATAGCAGACGCTAACCAAAAATTCGCTGTGACCGTAGTTCTGACATGACTACCGCCCAGCCCCGCAGCAAATTGCACAAGTATTCGCAACTCAAACCGAATTATAGTATATAAAATAGATAGTTATTGCTTGGTGCATTCGCTTTCTGAGAACAGAGGAGTTCACTATGCCAACACCACTCTTCAAGCCCGGTCATTCTGGCAATCCCGGCGGGCGACCCAAGCTGGACCCCGAGACAAGAAAGTTGATCCAGTCGAACGGCGAGATCGCTGTAAAACGCATGAACGATCTGTTGTCGATGAACGAACTCTTCAATCGCCGAGATGAGAATGGTGAATTTGTGTCAGGAAAACTTTCGGGCAAAGAACAAATTGCCTTGCTGGCCCTAGCTCAGGACCGAGCATTCGGACGCGCTGATGGCGTTAGCATCACGCACACCCACAGCGGAACTGTAGGCATGAGCGTCAGTCCAACACAGCGGCTCAAAGACATCAGCGACCGCCTTCCAGAGAGATTGGCTCAACAGAAGGTGATTGAGGCAAAACTGGATGACAACGAATAGTCTCCAACCATCACGAAGCTACTGCTAGGTGCAGAGGTTTGGGTTTGTGCCTGCAGGCCATGCGCCCGCGCACGTAAGCCCCCTCGAGTTGACGGCCCTATATTGTATTTGATAAGCAAGGCGCCCTTTTCCAAAAAATTAGGAAGACCTGCATATGTGGGTAGCATTCTCGACGCCCGAGGGTTCGGGCTTTTTCTCTGCCGTTGCAAAGGATGAATACGGCAAAACCAGCGGGCCGAACATCGGTTCTCGCGTCTGTCTGCGGTTCCGCCGCGCCTAGGACGCCGAACTTCTACGCGACTATGGTATGGACGGCGAGGTGATCGAAACACCGAGCGGTGACTATCGTTTCCGGGCGTTCATTCCACGCAACCACTCATGACCGTGCTGATGAACTTGGGCGACCGAATGGCCTACTCCAATTTCAAGGACAGCATTCCCGAGGATGACATAGCACTCGTAAACGCCCGTCACCAGGCATGGGCAGTGTTCGGCGACTTACAGGTGGGTGGACCGTATGGATTGGGGTGAAAACACCCTTTTTCACCCAGAACGGTTGCCTCAAAGTTGCCTTGAGTAAAGCGCGCACGAAATCATCAAGTGGGCCGCACCGTTTAAGGCTTTATTGTCAAAGGTAAACCAGTGGCGGACCGAGGAGCGGCCATATATTTCCCCCAAGATAATGATAAAAAACACTTAATTTTCATCACGCAATAGGCATACCACAAAATGTACCACCCCTCTCCAGCAAAACCTTATAACTAAGCTTCAAAATCGGATTCGGTGGCTCCTTACGTGACCACATGCTGTTAGCGGCCATGCATCACAGTTCGGCACCCCAATCTGTTCGTGAACTTGCCCTTATCAACTGAATACAAACGCCGTTAAGGGTAGCTTTTGCTTCTTGGAAACGCCGAAACGCCGAATACCGAACTATTGATTTTATTTGTTTTTTCAGGATTAAGGCACGATGCTCATCAAAAAGGAAGTCGCGCGCATGGCACGCGACTTCTATCAGAGCCACCTTTTCAGTTTAGGCGGCACCAACTATTATCCGAACTCTTCTTCTCTGATAGTCATCTCACTACCTAACATAGCTAAACCTTGAGTGCATTAGATGGGATCAAAACCCTAGATGTCAACTGGTTTTGGATACCATTGAATAAGATAACCTTGACCAGGAAGGTGCATCGTTCCTCGGGACTCCAGTACTCGGCTTTTGTCCATTGGATTTTCACGGGGAATTAGTGCAGGAAACCCGCCAAGGCTACAATACTCATATTCGTAGCCTTCGGCTTCATGAATCACTAACTTAATGTCTCTGGTAAAGCGAGTTAATCTCCAAAGAAAGACCTCTTCTGGCATTTCAAGGGAACTGTATCGGTAGACAATGGATTGCTCGTCCCTTCCGATCGGGATTTTGCAATCAAACCTAGGAATTCCGTCTTCGATATAGGAATTTTTATATATATGTCGAGGTTGAGTGTGCTCTAATTTGTATCCACGATCCCGAATTTCCTTGACTCTGTGATTCTCAATTCGACGACTCGCGCGACATTTTATCTCAAAATCTTCAACTTCCCCCCGTTCATAGGTGAACTCATATTGTGTCCTTGTTTCGATGAGTTTTTGCCCCGAAATTTCTACGGGTTTGTGTGCTATTGTTATTACAGCTGATTTCCCAGTTCTTTTATACAGACTTGGAGCATAGTTAATTTCAACATCGAACAACAAGCTTTTACGATCGAGAAATTCTTCCCTTTTAGAAGTATTCAGTAAAAATGACGACTGCCCTTTGTTCCAGTACCTATCATCAGCCGACCAGCGATCTCGGTCTTCCGACCATATTCTATGATGCACTTGACCAGAGAAATCTTCGGCATCCAACAGGCAAAAATTGTAGGCGTTGGTATAGCGTGGGTCGCTGGAAACTCTGCGGTTGTATGAAGCACCTGCTGGTATTTGCAGAATGCTTCCCGCGCCCCCAGAAAGCTCATTCATATCTGGCCTGTGCTCATGCCCATTTAGAACAATGTCAAAATGAGAATTGATCAATCTTCCAATTCGAACTTGGTCATCTTCTGACAGCCAGTTAAGTGGGTGATGCATAACCAGAATTTTTAGGTCGCAGCACTTTGACTGCTCAATGCAACCCCTAATTTGCTTTTCTGTAACTTTTAGTGCTCCGTAATCCCAGATGCCGGTCACTTCATCGCAGGTTCGGTGTGTAATGTCATAGCGTGCTGAATGCCACGCAGTGTTAATGGAGCAAATTCCTATATTTTTTCCTGCCAGCTTCAACGATTTAAAGTACGAGAGGCTACCTGTTTCGTAATTCTGGCCAAACTTTTCGCAAAAACTCTTGTAATTCTTAAACGGGCGCAAAAACAGTTCAGTTATGGCGCTATCACTCACCATTTCTTCCAGAGGTTCGCTGTAAGAACCTAAGGTTCCCGCTTCCTTCGCCCAATCAGCTGGAATTTTATCGATCGTCGCTCTATCGATGTCATGGTTACCGGGGCAAAAAACAAAGGGTACATCCGATCCAATCCTATCTTGAAGCGGCTTAAAGAAAAGATCGTGAGCTTCATCAAACTCTGTCTTCATTCCGCTGAAAGCGATGTCGCCACTGAAAATTACGAAATCCAGATTAAGTAACTCATCGTGGATTTCTTCTCGTTCTTTGATGTCCTCTAGGAGCTTATCCAGAATGACGCGTCGATCAGCTGTCATCGGTCTATGGTGCCAATCTGACAAATGAAGCCACTTTACTTTGCTCATAACCGGTTCAATCCTTCCATCTACAAAATTGGTACTGAGTTTGAGCTCAAATATCCGAAACACTATCACCACATTTATACGGTGATCGCAACGATCTATACGAGTCGTGGCAGTCATAGAGATAGACCAACATGGTCGTGTTTCCGCTTGGCCCAGCCAATCAATGGCGCTTTAGCGAAAATAGCCGCCTCCGAAGTTTTTTGTCGGCCCGGATCAGATCGCTCACTGTTTTGCGTGCCCTTTCTGCTTCATTTGACCGGTCGCCGTGCTTCCAGGAAGGATGAGCCGGTCCAGAACAGTGCCCACCTCCCGCCCCATGGACGCGACAAACGCTCCAGCCCTGAACGGCGGGTGCGCGACATCGCTTGCCAGTGGACTTCGCTGTTGCTGTGCACCTTGGCGCATCATTGAGCCGTTTGGTAGGGTCCCTGAGGTTGTCGTTACTTTTTGTCATTCACCCCGCCCCCGTTTTGAACATTGCCAACGATAGCTTGACCACCTTCTTTGACCTCGACGCGTTCGACACGGACGGTTTGATCCGCCTTGGAGCGATACCGTTTCAGAGTTTCAACCTGGCTCGTGAAGGTCCGCGCAAGTTTATTGAGTGCCCGTTCCGCTGAGTCTTGCTGTGGAAGAGATTTTACGTGATTGAGCCTGCGCGCCATCATCATCGTGGCCTGATGGATCGCACCCATCTGGATCGCAAGCATAGCTTCAATCTCGTCTCGCGGCCTGACCCCGGCAACAACGGACATTACGAAGTTTGATGCTGTCTCAGAAACCGAGCTGTCCTGTTGCCCGAGAGTCGCGACTTGATCCATAACGCCTTCGAAGAATCGGTAGTCTGCTGTGCCTAGCTCATGCATTGCCAATGCACAGGCTGCGTTTGGGTCTGTCCCTTTGTGCCCGACGATGAGCCTTCGCGTTTCCTCCTCGAAGTCTAACTTTATGTCCGGCGCCCGAACGCGTGATCTCTTCCGTTCCCTCAGATCGGCAACCGCGTTGGTCTCCGCTTCGGTAAGCTCAGAGCCCTTTGGCTGCTGATCATTGCCACTGTCTTTCTGTGTCTTGCTCATGTCCGCCTCGCGTAGCAGGGAGTGGTTAGTATTAGTGTTCCGATTCAGAACCGAAGGACCGACGAGAAACCGGCCTGACGGGTTCTGATTTGGAACCATGGGAGGTCTTTGGGTTCTCAAACGGAACCACAGAGAATGCTGACGGTTCCGTCTCAGAACCGCGTTTTGTTTTTTCGGGCTGCCAGAAACGCCAGTCGTTAGTGGCGGCTTTTTTGCCGGACCGGGTTTGTGTGGTCTTAGTCGTTAACCGCCATTCGTGGGCGCGACGGTGATACCAGTTGCCTTCCTGCTCCAGCACAAGGAAGCCTTTGTCCTGCAGATCCTCGAAAGCCCGCTGAACCGTGGCCTTGCCCAATCCCAGTATCTCTGCCGCCTCGTTCATCGACAGAAACACCTTGCCGTTGTTGCCGCCGTTGTATCGGGTGTGAAGCTCCAGCCAGAGCTTCACTGCAGGTCCGGACAGAGCCCGCCACGCCGGGGACTTGATCATGGCGTAGGGCAGAGGGATGTATTGCCCCTCATCCGACCGTTTGCCCTTGGGAGACCGGCGCCTACTCATCGCGACACCTCTGCTGGAAATGCGCGGGCAATGCATCCAGATCAGGATCGTCACAGCCGATATGCGCCCGGACGAACCGGGTTAGGCCGGATTTGGACACACAGTACCCGAGCGTGTCCCATGCCGCTCCACCGGTCGGAAATTGGGGTCTCTGGCGCTGAAACAACCATTGGATACCATCCCGGCATACGGCGACGCGGTAGATACCATGGCGAAAGAGTTCGCCGCTGTAGGTCTCAGCAGTTTCGCGATGATCGGTTCGGGAAAGAAGGCCAGTGTCTGGCCCCCTATCGAGACTCGTGCTGTTCGGCTTGGAAAAGGATATATCAGCCATGCTTGATCCGTCCTTTCCGTACGATCACCCGTTCAACCGAATGGCTCAAAGGCGACCAGTAGTACAGGCGCTCGTTTTGTCTTGTCGGCGCAGGGCATCCTGTGGCATCAACTGGACTTGCTAGGGTGGCAGTTGATGTCACTGGAAAAGCCCCATCTCCGCGCTTGGAGTTGGGGTTTTTCATTATGCAGCCTCGTTGTTGGGATCGGTGCGCCGGGCCGCCAGCCAAGCGTTCAAATCGGCGCCGTGATAGGCGACCCGCCGACCGATGCGGAGAAAGGCCGGACCACACATGCGGTGGCGCCATTGAGCCAGCTTTTCACGGTTTCCCAGCAATTGCATTTCAGGGTCTTCTGGGAAATAGACCCGGTCGTCATTAAAGACGTTTGCCATCGTTGAAATCCTCTTGGATCAGTTGCGATGGCTCCCGATTATGGGCAGCTTTGCCGAAGTGTCACCAGACTTTTTCCTGCGCTTAAGCGTCTTCCGGAAGTGAGAAAATGCTTAAGCGTTTTTCTTGAAAACCGCTTCGTACCTCGATTTGAAGGGCTCCTCTGACCGCAATGCCGTTCCGTAGTCCGCATGAGTTTTTTGCGATTTAGGGAAGTCCTTTTGTTTCTCAACTGTCTTTTCCAAAGCTTGCTCAACAATGCGTTCTTCACTGAAAGAACCGACCGCGTCTGACAGCTGCTCGATTTGCTGCATCAGCAACTCCAAGTTTTGGAGCCTGCGTTCTCGTGATGCACGCGCCCCGGCTTCGCCAGCCTTTTTTCGGGTATTTGCCGCCAGAATTGCTGCAGCTTCAGTGCCACCTGAGATAGCCTCAATTTCCTTAGTTATGTAGCCCGCAGTAAAGTCGTCGTTTGTTACGAACTGCGACAAGAGTAGTTTCGCTGAGAGACTAGCCAGAGACGAGTCAGGGAAGTGGTTCAAGCAAAACTCAAATTTTGCAACTGCTGACCAATTTTCACCAAAGGTGTTTCTCATCCAAGCAACATGTTCGTCGCCCAACCAATCGAGAACACTTGGCAGAATACTGTAGTCCTTTTTTGATATGACACCCGCCTCGGCAAGCGCTTCGTAACAGACAAAATGAACCGCATCGTGATCGCCAGATCCAAACATAAATGACAGCATTCCGGAGGGGTCCAGGCCACCGTTTCCAACTATTTCTTTCAATCTCTTGGGAAAACCATAGTGGTCTCCGTATGTCATCCCAACGGGCATAGACGCTACAGCCGCTACAGCCGCTTCTTCTGTCGCGAAATAGCTTAATCCCACGACCTCTTTGTCTAGTCCTGTCCTAGTCGTTATCCAAACTTCCCATACTGTATCTCCGTCCCTTGTTTCGCTGAAATCATCACTAAATGTGTTTTTCAGAGAGGCTACAGACGGGCCTGGGAACGCCCCCACAGTGACGGGGGATGCTTCGTGACGAATAACCTCTGTAAGCCGATTAGGCTTTGTCCATTTTTTATCCGTCATCAACTCATATCCATCTAAAATGCTAACTTGAAACAGACTTGCACCACTCTTCCATCAATTCTCGCCGCCTTTCCAACAAATCCGACCGTGCATAAGCGCGCTCAACATCTGAACCAACCTGATGGGCCAAGGCCGCCTCTGCCAGTTCGCGCGGCGCGTTTGCGGCCTCCGCCGCCCAATCCCGAAACGAACTGCGAAAGCCATGCACGGTGACGCCATCCTGCCGCATCCGGCGCAGCAGCATCAACATGGACATGTTTGACAAGGGCTGGTGCCGCTTTTGGCCCTCGAACACATAGTCAGAGGCCAGCGCGCGCAACGGCTCCAGAATGGTCAGCATTTCGTCGGTGAGAGGGACGCGGTGGACCTGCCCGCCCTTCATGCGCTCCGCTGGTATGGTCCAAAGGCGCGTATCGATATCGACCTCGGGCCATTTCGTCTCCAGCACCTCTGAAGTCCGGCAGGCGGTCAGAATGGTAAACTGCAGCGCCTTGGCGGCCATGGCAGAGCGGGTTTGCAACTCGGCATAGAATGCGGGCACCTCCTGCCACGGCATTGCGTCATGGTGCTGTACCTTGGCTTTGACGGTGGGTAGCACCTTGCCTTCGCGGATCGCGGTAACCGGGTTCTCGCCCGAGCGGAAACCCTTGGACTTTGCCACGTCGAGCACCGTCTTGATCCGCTGAGACAGTCGCTTTGCGGTTTCGTGTTTCTCGGTCCAGATCGGGGAGAGGCACATCAGCACTTCGGGTTGATCAATGCTGTCGACTGGCATGCGCCCGATTTTTGGGAATGCATAGTCGCGCAAGGTGTTGAGCCACTGCTGGCCGTGCTTAGCGTTCTTCCATGTTGGAAGGCGGTCGATGTGGACCTGTCGGCTGAGCTCTTCGAAGGTCGGGATTTCGCGCTGGGCGTTGAATCGAGGGTTCAGTCCGGACTTAGCCATGCGTCGATATTCGAGTGCTCTTTCGCGGGCCTGGTTCAGCGTGACAACATCCGCGCCGCCTAAACCGAAGTCCGTTCTTAGCGGCGCGCCTTTGCGGTTCTTTTGCCCTTTGACCGTTACACGCACAATCCAGCGCCTTGCGCCTGATGGATCAACAACGAGGTACAGGCCAGAACCGTCGCCATGACGACCCGGGCCGAGATTCTCTACCAGCTTCTTTGTCAGCTTCCCATCGAGCGCAGACATAAAAATACCACAAAATATACCACTTAATGAAAGTATACTTGTGTTATCGGGTGAAATCCAATGAAACCCACCAGCGCTGCTGTAGCCATATAATACAAAGGTTTAGGCGGCCTAGTGTGTCTCTTCAAAATCTAGGGATATCACCAAGTGGCGGACCGAGGAGGATTCGAACCCCCGACCCCTTGATTCGTAGTCAAGTACTCTATCCAGCTGAGCTATCGGTCCGCGTTGGTGAAGCGGTGTTTAGACCCGGTGCGTGGGACGTGCAAGTCGATTCTTCAAAAATTTTTCAAAAAGTCATGTCGCCACGTGGAAGGCTTATTTCGAACACTGTTCCTTCGGGTCCGGTGTGTTTCAAACTCAGGTCTCCACCATGTCCGCGCACAAGTTCCTGCGAAATTGCCAGTCCCAAACCCGAACCGCCCTTTCGAACTCCGCCCTGGAATGGTGTAAACAGGTTTTCGCGCGCTTTTGGTGGAAGACCCGGGCCTGTATCGCTGATTTCAATGCACCAGGTGTCTCCATATTCGCAGCCAGCAATTGTTACTCGCCCGGGTTTGGCAGATGCGACCAGTGCCTGACGGGCGTTGCGCACGAGGTTCATGATGACTCGGAACAATTGTTCGGGGTCTGCGCGGACAATCAGGTCATCTGGCACTTCGTTTACGATTTCAACGCAGGCATCGGCGACGGCAAGCTGCTCACTGGCTGCAACGTCAGCAGCAAGCGCCCGTACAGGAACCATCGTCAAGGTGGGCGCGGGTTCTTCCGCGCGCCCAAAGGCCAGCGTGCTTTCGCACAGCGACACAGCGCGGGTGATGGAGTTCACCAGTTTCGGAGCCATCCGACGAACCAAGGGATCGTCGCTGGATTCGATCCTGTCGGTGAACAGCTGTGCCGACGTTAAGATATTGCGCAGATCGTGACTGACTTTGGCAACCGCCCCACCCAGTTGCGCCAGTCTTTCACGCTGTCGCAACGCCTGTGTCAGATCCGTCTGCAGCATTTTCAGCGCCTCTTCTGCCTCGCGCAGTTCCGTCACTTTCGAGTTTGGCGAGATAATGCCCCGCGCGTCTTCGGGCGCGCTGGCGTAGCGCTGCATATATCCCACTACGCTTTTGATTGGCCGTACAAGCACCACCCGCACAGCCAGGAAAAGCAACGAAGCAGTGATTATCGAAATGACAAAGGAAAGGCCGAGGATACGCAGGCCGTAATCCACCATCGCCATGCGCAATGGGGCGCTGTCCGTGGTGACCTCGATCAAAAGCCCTGCGCCTTTGACGGGTTCGCCAATAACTCGAATGATCTCGTTTTCGGGCTTGAAAATCCGGCTCATGGCGTCACGGATCAAAACCCAAGGACCGGCATCGCGCAGATCGTATGTCTGGGTGATCGATTCCGGAATCGGCGAAGACAACATAAGCTGCCGAACTTCGTCACGACGCAACACGACGTTATATACACCGGCATTCGCCAGCAGTTCCGCCTCGAGATCCTCGGCCAGCATATCGTCTGCCAACAACGCCAATGAGGCAATCTGGGCGCGCTCCAGACGGTTCAGCAGGAAATCCTCGCGGAACCGAGCGATAGACGGGACAAAAATCAGGATTTCGGCCAACATGACGAAGACCGTCGTCAGGATCAGAAATCGGCCCGACAGCGAATTCAAAATGCGCCCCTCCTCAGGTCAGGGAATCCAGCGCTGGACGAACCTGACCACTCGTTTAACTGTCTGATTCTCAAACAGCCTTGGCGTGAAATAAGCACCCGCCACGCGTTTGTTAAGCTCTCCGATCGTCGGATAAGGCGAAACCATCGCGGCGATCTGCCCCATCTTTAAGTTATTGGCCAATGCCAGCGACCACAAGTTGATCAACTCGCCTGCTTGATGGCCCACAATTGTGGCCCCGACAGGTCGGCCTTTAACAACCATGACTTTGATGAAGCCCTTTGTTTTACGCTCGGATATCGCCCGGTCGTTGTGGTGATAGTCAAACCGTGCAACTTCCAACCTGTCACCATGTTGGTCGCGGGCCTGTGCTTCGGTCATACCAACCTGCGCCAGTTCCGGATCGGTATAGGTCGCCCAGGGGATATGCGCGGTTTTGGCTTTGGACGGCAGGCCAAACAATGCCGAGCGAATAATGATACCTGCGTGGTACCCGGCCACGTGGGTAAACTGCAGCCCACCCACAACATCACCGATCGCATAGACCTTGCGGTTTGTCGTCCTCAGTGCCTCATCAGTTTTGATGCCGGTCCGGGTGCGCTCAATTCCTGCCGCATCCAGGTTCAGGCTTTCAACATTGGCCTTACGTCCGGCCGCAATCAAAAGATGGGTGCCCCGGTGAATCTCACCGTTCTCGGTCACGACCTCTACTGTGCCTTCACCGCCACGGATCTGCGCCACCATGGCGTCTTCGTGGATGTCGACGCCTTCATTGCGCAACGTCTCCAACACCAGCGAAGCGGCTTCGGGGTCGTCTTTGCCCAACGCCTTCTGACCTTCTATGACAGTGACTTTGCTTCCTAGCCGTCGATGGGCCTGCGCCATTTCCACACCAATCGGGCCACCGCCGATGATCAGCAGGTGATCCGGTCGCTCGCGCAGGTCGAAAATGGTTTCATTCGTATAGTAAGGAACCGTGTCCAACCCCGGGATTGGCGGCACCAAGGGCGAAGATCCGCTCGCAATCACGATTCGGCGCGCAGAGATCACGTAATCCCCCGCCTGCACTTGGTTGGAAGAGTTAAAGGTGCCGTATTCGCGGATCACCTTGACGCCAAATCCTTCGAACCTCTCTTGGCTGTCCATCGGTTCGATCTGGGCGATGACGTTATGCACATGATCCTTGGCCGCCGCATAGTCGATCTGAGGAGCCGCATCCGCGATCCCGAATGCTGCGGAATGCGCCTGACCATAAGCAACCTTCCCGCTTGCAATCAGCGCTTTGGACGGGACGCAGCCGAAATTCAGACAATCGCCCCCCATCTTATGCCCTTCCAACAGAACGACATCCGCGCCCATCTGGCTGGCCCCAGCTGCAACTGACAGCCCACCGGACCCGGCCCCAATGACCAGGAGGTCTGTTTTCAATTCGGTCATGGCTCAGCTGTCCTTATTTGCACGCAAGGCTTTGATAACGATGGGCAAAGCGGCCAGAACGCACAAGCCGATAATTGGCCCGATTACGAACGGCTCCCACAATAACGACACATCCGGGGTATCACCGCGGTCGAAAACACCACCAAGCCCTACACCAATCCACGTGTAGACTATCCCGCCCGGAATAATGCCCAGCGCCGTGGTGATCAGGAAGTTGCGGAACTTTACGCCAACCAAAGCAGGCACCAGATTGGCCACAAAGAACGGAACAACCGGCACCAGACGCAACAGGAACAGGACCGAGATCTCGTTCTCGCGCAGACCGTCTTTCAGTTTCTTGACCGTCCCTTCCGAGGATTCCAACCGGGCGGTCAGCGACTCACCCAACCCCCAGCGTGCAGCCAGAAAAATCGCCGAGGCTCCGATAGTCGCTGCTACAACGTTGAAAACCGTGCCCGCAAACAGACCAAACAGGAACCCACCCGTCATCGACGCCACCGCCGCCCCCGGCAACGAGAACGCCACAATGACGATGTAAATGGCAACAAATGCAGCCACCATGACCCAATAGTGACCGTCCCGCCAAGCCAGCAAAGCCTCACGATTGTCCCGCAGGGTTTCAAAGCTCAGATAGTCGCCAAGCGTGAAAAACCCCGCGACGGCAACACCAAGGATAACCAGCAATGGAATATGGCGCGCAAACCCGCTGCGTGGCGCCTGGCTTGTTTCGGACATAAGGTTTTCCGGTTCTTTCTGCTTCATCTTGTGCTCAAGATGCGCTGCCGGGCGGTCCAGCAACAGGGGGATCACGGGGCCTTGATCTTTGCGGCCCCGAATGTGAGAGATTCCTTCGATATTTGGGTGTTTTGAAATCTTTTCGCCTTTGCGGTTACAGAATTGTTGCAAAAGGCGCGAAAACCCGGTTGTTGGGGTTTGACTTACCCCCCGCTTAGCAGTAGAGGACGGGCTTCGAACACTAGGGCCAGGCGAATCCGCGCCGCACCCGACCGCTATAGATTGGAGACGGAGCGATGAAACGCACCTATCAGCCTTCGAACCTGGTTCGCAAACGCCGCCACGGTTTCCGCGCGCGCATGGCCACCAAGGCCGGCCGCAAGATCCTGAACGCACGCCGCGCACGCGGCCGCAAATCGCTGAGCGCGTAAACCGCTCACCGATCAGGTTATGAACATGACGCCGCCGGAGGCCCCTGTGGATGGTAATAACCACCCCGGGAACATGCCCCCGGCGGCGTCCGTTTGTGCGCCGGTCTCTTTGACTGTTCTCAAAAATCGATCAGACTTCCTGAAAGCAGCACGAGCGCGGCGGCAAGGCACATCTTCCATGATGGTGCAGGCCCGTAAGCGTGCGCCCGACGAAGCCTGCGGCATTCGTGTTGGTTTCACCTGCTCGAAGAAAGTGGGCAACGCAGTCGCGCGCAACCGTGCAAAGCGCCGACTGCGCGAGGCTGCGCGGGCCATTTTGCCCGAGGCGGGCCGCGATGGCTGGGATTACGTTCTGATCGGCCGCGCCGAGGTCACGGCCGACCGCCCATACGACGCACTGTTAGGCGACTTGCGCTATGCATTGCGCAAGGTACACGCTTCGGGCAAATGACCCTTCTGTCCCATATAATCGCCCTGCCCGTTCGGGCGTACCGGCTGATCTTCAGCCCTTGGGTTGGGTTTAACTGCCGTTACCAGCCAACATGTTCAGCCTATGCGCTTGAAGCGATGGAAAAACACGGTGCGATCAAAGGGACATGGCTGGCCGCTCGCCGGATCGGGCGCTGTCATCCGTGGGGTGGCGACGGTTATGATCCGGTCCCCGACTCCGATACCTCGACTGACAAGGACTAGACCCGGCGTTCAGTGACCATCTTGCCCGGTTGCGCCATCTGCTGTAGGGGCAGCGCATGTTTGATGATGCAGACGATATCCACCCGCTGTTTGCTGGCGCGCCCTCGACCACCGAGTTCAAGAAGCTGCGCAAACGCATCGTGCGCCAAACCCGTGAAGCGATCGAGCAATACGGGATGGTGGATCCGTCCGCACATGACAAAGACGGCAAACCCCCGCGCTGGTTGATCTGCCTGTCAGGCGGCAAGGACAGTTACACGCTGCTGGCCGTTCTTTATGAACTCAAATGGCGTGGCTTGTTGCCCGTCGATCTGCTGGCATGCAATCTGGATCAAGGCCAACCCGGCTTTCCCGCGACAGTCCTGCCAGAGTTTTTGGATCGCATGGGTGTGCCACACCGGATCGAGTATCAGGACACTTATTCCGTTGTGATGGACAAGGTCCCGCAAGGCCGAACCTATTGCGCGCTGTGTTCACGCCTGCGCCGCGGCAACCTGTACCGCATCGCGCGGGAAGAAGGGTGTTCTGCCGTCGTACTGGGCCATCATCGCGACGACATTCTTGAGACGTTCTTCATGAACCTCTTCCATGGCGGCCGCTTGGCCACCATGCCGCCAAAGCTGGTGAATGAAGAGGGCGATCTGTTCGTCTTCCGCCCGCTAGCCCATGTCGCGGAAGCCGATTGCGAGAAATTCGCCAACGCAATGCAATACCCCATCATTCCCTGCGACCTGTGCGGCAGTCAGGACGGGCTGCAGCGCCAGCAGGTGAAACAGATTCTTGATCAATGGGAAAAGAACAGTCCCGGTCGGCGTCAGGTCATGTTCCGCGCGTTAACAAATGCGCGTCCTTCGCATCTTTTGGACGCAAAACTGTTTGATTTCCTTAACCTTTCAATAAATTCTGACGAAAAAAAACTATCTCGGATGGAATTCCGCAGCTGCGTTAACGACTGACTCAGACTGGTTTCTTAGGCTCGGTGGCGTGTCATTCTTGCCCAAGGCCCAAAGCACGATGCGGAACCACTCTACCTTCGACCGTTTTATTCAATCATTGAAACCCATTCTGAACGGCCCAGCTGCACTTGCGTTTGTTCCGGCACTCAGTCTGGGCGCATTCTGGCTTGGGGGCGAGCGCGCCTTGGTTTCGATGGCATTGGGCCTGCCTCTGGCCGTCGCCGGGATCGGGGCGTTTTCGAACACCCGGTCCAGTCCTCGACGCAGGTCTGCGACTGGACTTTTGTCAAACGATCACTTTGCATCCGCGCTGAACGAGGTGTTTGCCGAAACCCGTCGCACGGGTGAAGACTCCGCGTGTTTTGCCGTGGTTCTGGATGATTACACCGCGTTGCTCGATCTTCACGGGCAGGCCGCCGCGAACCATGTCGCGCAGCAATTTTGTGCACGTGTCATGTCCATGATCCGCACCAGCGACTGTGCAACGCAAATTGGCGAAAACAAGATGAAGGTGGTCCTGCGCCCTAAGCGACAACTGGACCTTGAGACCTGCATCCAGATGTCAGGCCGAATGCAATCGGCCATTGAAGAACCTATCATGCTAAATGGTACAGGCGTTTATATGTCATGTTCCATCGGGATCTGCTTGAGCAGTAGCTTCCCTGAAGGATTGGCCATTGACTGGCGTGACGCTGCAAACAATGCCTTGCTTGAGGCACAGCAAGACGGGCCATCCACGATACGCGCCTTTTCTTCCGCGACCCGGCGGCGCGCTCTGGTGCGCACCAATCTGCGCAAAGAATTTGAAACCGCCTTGGACAGCGGCGAAATTCGCCCATGGTTTCAGCCACAAATTTCGACCGATAACGGGCGCGTTACCGGTTTCGAAGCGTTGGCCCGGTGGGAGCATCCCCAAAAGGGGATTCTGGGGCCTAAGGTCTTTCTGCCGTTTGCCGAACACGCCGATCTGATGGGTCGGTTGGGGCAGACCGTGCGGTATTATGCTTTTTCAGCTATGCGCAACTGAGATCAGTCCAGTTTTCATGTACCGCGTATCGAGGTCAATTTCTCTTCCGATGAATTGCGAGACCCGGACCTGATCGACCGCTTGAAATGGGAGCTGGATCAATTCGACCTGACGCCCGACAGGCTGGCTGTCGAAGTGCTTGAAACCGTTTTCTCTCGTCGACCAGACGATGTCATCACCCGTAACGTCACCGGATTGGCTGCAATGGGGTGCTGCATTGATTTGGATGATTTTGGAACCGGCCATGCATCGATCGCGTCCATCAAGCGGTTTCACGTGTCGCGCATAAAGATCGACCGGTCCTTTGTCACTAAAGCCGATCAAGACCCCAGCCAACAGCAGCTTGCCAGCGCCATTCTGACCATGGCTGAACGCTTGAATCTGGAAACGCTGGCCGAAGGCGTCGAAACCCCGGACGAGCATGCACTCATGGCGCAATTGGGTTGCGATCACGTTCAGGGCTTTGGCATTGGCAAGCCCATGCCTTTCGAAAAAACCAAGGGCTGGATCACTTCATATCGCAACAAATTGGATGGTGTGCCCAAAATTGGACGGGAAACAGGTTAATGAACACTGAATTGAGGCAAAGAAGACCAGTACGTGACGAAATGACGGGCGATTCCGCTTGACCTTTGGGCCCGCACTCTGTTGAACCCTGCGGGTGTCTTTCACTGCTCAAGGTGGCTGTCCCCGATGGACGATCAGAACAAGAACCTCATCCTCGCAACTGCGCTCAGCTTTCTCGTGATCCTGGTCTGGTTTGTGCTGTTCCCTCCGCCGGAACCGACACCAGCACCGGAACAGGCTGAAATTACCAGCGCCGAAGGCAATGAGGTTCAGGCTCCAAGCGCTGCTGATACGGGCACTGTAGGAGAAGCAACTGCGGCCGCTACGGAAGCAGAGCCCGAGGCCCAGGCGCCACGGATCAACATCGACACGCCGCGCCTGACCGGCAGCCTTTCACTGGCTGGTGGGCGCATCGATGAGCTGTCGCTGAAGGACTACAAGGTCTCTCTGGCAGACGATTCTCCAATTGTCGAACTGCTGTCGCCGGTGGGGACCGAGTCAGCTTATTATGCCCTGTACGGCTGGGCCCCCGGTGCTGGCCTAAGTGGCTCGGACGTTCCCGGCCCCAACACCATCTGGTCCGTTGAGCAGGGCGAGACCCTTGGCGTTGACAGCCCTGTGACGCTTGTTTGGGACAATGGTAACGGTCTGACCTTCCGCCGCACCATTTCGGTGGATGAGAACTATATGTTCAGCGTTACGCAGTCGGTCGAAAATGCCACCGAGGCCGAGGTTGGAATGGCCCCTTATGGCATCCTGGCGCGCCACGGCATCGGCGAAGACGGTGATCTGCCTGGTCTGAAAAACTTCTTCATTCTGCATGAGGGTGTTATCGGCATGGCTGACGGCACCCTTACAGAAGTGGACTATGGCGACGTACGTGATTTCGACATCGATCCTAACGAGCGCGCGCAGGCCGAGGTTTATCAGGTCAAGGAAAACGGCTGGATCGGATTTACCGATCACTACTGGATGACCACTCTGATCCCCGACCCGGGATCCGCATTCAAAGCGGCGGCCAAATATGACTCGCGCCGCAAAATCTATCAGACAGAAACGGTTCTGCCGACGCTGACCGTAGCGCCGGGTGCGACCGAGCAGGTCTCAACACGCCTATTTGCCGGTGCAAAAGAATGGGAAGCCATTCAGGAATACCAGTCTGAAGGTGTTCAGAAATTCATCGACAGCATTGATTGGGGCTGGTTCTTCTTCCTGACCAAACCAATCTTTTGGCTGCTGCACAACATCAACGTGCTGATTGGCAACATGGGTTGGTCGATCATCGGCCTGACGCTGATCATCAAGGCGATCCTGTTCCCGCTGGCGTTCAAGTCCTACGTCTCAATGGCGAAGATGAAGGAACTGCAGCCGCAGATGGAGGCCCTGAAAGAGGCCGCTGGCGACGACCGTCAGAAGATGCAGCAAGGCATGATGGAACTGTACAAGAAGGAAAAGGTGAACCCGGCAGCGGGCTGTTTGCCGATCCTGTTGCAGATCCCGATCTTCTTCTCGCTGTATAAGGTGATCTTTGTCACGATCGAACTGCGTCAGGCCCCCTGGTTCGGCCCGTTCCAGGATCTGAGCGCGCCGGATCCGACCTCGATCTTCAACTTCTTTGGCTGGCTGCCCTGGGCCGCACCCGCGCCCGAAAGCTTCATGGCGCTGATCTTCATCGGTATTCTGCCGCTCTTGCTGGGTATCTCGATGTGGCTGCAGCAAAAGCTGAACCCGGCACCAACCGACGCTACACAAGCGATGATCTTTGCCTGGATGCCTTGGGTCTTCATGTTCATGCTGGGCGGTTTCGCCAGCGGTCTGGTTGTCTACTGGATTGCGAACAACACGATCACGTTCACGCAGCAATATCTGATCATGCGCAGTCAGGGCTATACCCCGGACGTGTTCGGGAACATAAAGTCCGGCTTCAAGAAAACGCCGAAGACGGACAACAAATGAGCGGCACAGTCTCAGACCTCTGGCGTCACCCGATCAAAAGCCATGGTCGAGAAGCGCTGAGCCAAGTCACAGTCATCCCCGGGCAGACCATGCCCGGGGATCGCGTTTGGGCGGTGGCTCATGAGGCGGCCAAGACAGATGGTTCGGACTGGGCCCCGTGTTCGAATTTCAGCCGCGTCGCAAAAGCACCCGAGCTAGCGGCGATCTCGGCCGAGTTGCACGGAGAGCAAGTGACTCTCCGCCACCCCAACCGGCCTGATCTGCAGTTTGAGCCGGATACCGAACAAGAGGTTTTTCTGGATTGGGTGAAGCCGTTGATGCCAGCGGACCGCGCAGCATCCGCCCGAATTGTCCGGGTTCCAGGACGTGGCATGACGGATAGCGATTTCCCATCCATCAGCCTGTGCAATATGGCATCCCACCGCGCGGTCGAGCAAAAGCTAGGACAATCGCTGTCCACCATCCGCTGGCGCGGGAACATCTGGGTTGACGGTCTGCCCTTGTGGGAAGAGTTTGACTGGCTGGGTCGCGACATCCGCATTGGGCAGGCCGTGTTCCGTATCCGCGAACGCATCACCCGCTGCATGGCCACCACCGCCAACCCTGACACAGGCACGCGAGACGCGGATACTCTGGGTGCGCTGAGCAATTGGGGCCATCAGGATTTCGGTGTTTACGCCGAAGTCATTCAGGGTGGTGAAGTCCGCCTGAATGATGAGGTGCGCGTGCTATGACATCGCTTCCGTTTCCACTGGCTGAAGAGCCGGATGATTTTTCCAAAGAACGCGGGCGCAAGCTGTTTGCGGGCCCTTCTGAATTTGTCAAAGGCGTGGTCGCCATGAACGGCCTGCCCGCCCCCGATCGGCTGGAGGTCTGCTTTGCAGGCCGGTCGAATGTCGGCAAGTCCAGCCTGATCAACGCGCTAACCGGAACCAAGGGTCTGGCGCGCGCCTCAAACACGCCCGGTCGCACGCAAGAGATCAACTTTTTCACCCAAGGCCCCGAGCTTTATCTGGTGGACTTACCCGGCTATGGCTACGCCAACGCCCCGCTGAAAGTGGTGGAGAAGTGGCAAAAACTGCTGAAACAGTATCTCAGTGGTCGCCAGACCTTGCGTCGCGCCTTTGTGCTGATCGATGCGCGCCACGGCGTGAAACCGGTTGATGCCGAGATCATGAAACTGCTAGACACCAGTGCCGTGACATTTCAATGCGTTCTGACCAAGTCGGACAAGGTCAAGGCCAAGGAACGCGAAAAGGTGCTGGACCAAACACGCGCCGCCCTGTCCAAACACCCCGCAGCATTCCCGGAAATTGTACTGACGTCTTCCGAGAAAGGCGACGGTATCGCAACCCTGCGGTCCATCATTGCGCATCTGGAATAGCTTCACACTTGGCAGGGCCGGACAAAGGCCCTAACACAGGTCTCCAAAGGGACTTTAGCCATGAAGACAAGAGATATGTACCGGGACTGGATCGCCACCGCAGCCACACTCAACAGCGCTCTGCCCTATCTGCAGCGCTATGACGGGGCCATTGTCGTCATCAAGCTGGGCGGTCACGCGATGGGCAGCGATGAGGCGATGGAAAGCTTTGCCCGCGACGTGGTTCTGATGCGTCAGGTTGGGGTTAACCCCGTTGTTGTGCATGGGGGCGGTCCGATGATCAACTCGATGCTGGACAAGCTGGATATCCAGTCCGAATTCGTGAACGGCAAGCGTGTAACAGATTCGGCCACCGTTGAAGTGGTCGAGATGGTTTTGTCCGGGTTGGTAAACAAGCGCATTGTCCAGGCGATCAACGATCAGGGCGGCTCGGCAGTTGGCCTGTCTGGCAAGGATGCAAATCTGATGGTTTGTGACCAAACCGACGCATCGCTGGGGTTTGTTGGCAGCCCTGCCGAAATGAACCCCAAAATCCTGCAAGACCTGTTCTCATATGACGTAATCCCGGTGATTGCTCCGTTGGGCGCAGGTCGCAATGGTGAAACATTCAACGTCAATGGCGATACGGCGGCGGGCGCAATTGCTTCGGCCCTGAAAGCCGACCGGCTGCTGCTGCTGACCGATGTCTCAGGCGTCAAGAATGCCGCCGGAGATGTTGTGACCGAACTGAAGGCCGGGCAAATTCGCGAAATGACCCGCGAGGGCACGATTGCAGGCGGCATGATCCCCAAAACTGAAACTGCTCTGGATGCCTTGCACAGCGGCGTCCGGGCCGTGGTGATCTTGGACGGGCGCGCGCCGAATGCTGTATTGCTTGAGCTGTTCACGGAACACGGGGCCGGATCGCTGATACGGCCGGACTGACCCGTTTGAGGAAGGGAAAAACATGTCCAACCTTGCGCAGCCTTCCTCTGACCAAAATGCAGTATCCTATGACCACATCATTGAATCGGCTCATCGTGAGGGGCTGATTGTTATGGGGGCTCTGCATCCCCGTAAGACAGACGCCAAACAGCTTGATACAGGCACGCTGGTCCTTTTGGGGGCCGGAGGGGACTTTTGGCGAGCCTTGAAGGCATCCCCCGAGTGGGGTGCCCCGGACCCGGTTGACCGTTGGTCGACCAGAGTGATTGGTGGGATGGCCCAGAAACTTGGTGCCGAAGTCTATTTCCCTTTTGGCGGGCCGCCCTATGCCCCTTTCATCGACTGGGCCCTGAAATCGGGGCGGACCTTCAGCAGCCCGGTGGGTGCATTAGTGCACGATACCGTTGGCATGATGATCTCATATCGCGGTGCACTGCATTTTACCGACGAATTCGACATCCCGAACACAACCGGGCAATCCCCTTGCACCACTTGCGACGCGCCCTGTACGCGAGCCTGCCCCGTCGGAGCCCTGAACGCGCAAGAGTTCTATGAGGTTTCGGCCTGCCACAGCCATTTGGACACGTCCCAAGGGCAGACCTGCATGACCGGCGGATGTCTTGCCCGGCTTGCCTGCCCTCTTAGCGCAGGCGCGGCGCGCACATCAGAACAATCCGCCCATCACATGAGGTCTTTCCACCCGTCATGACCCGCACATTGATCCTGACACGCCACGCCAAATCCAGTTGGGACAACCCGATGCTGGACGACCACGCGCGTCCACTGAACAAGCGCGGGCGCAAGTCGGCCCCCGCAATTGCCAAATGGCTGCGCGTTCATGGATGGGCGCCGGACGAAGTACTGAGTTCAACCTCGGCCCGAACTCGTGAAACCTGGGACAGGATGGGCATGACAGCTGAGCATGTCCGCTTTCAGGATGCGCTTTATCTGGCGAGTCCCGACCAGATGTTACGCCAGCTGTTTGATGCGAAGGGTCAAACCGTTTTGATGCTGGGACACAATCCGGGGATTGCCCAGTTCGCGCAGCAATTGGTTCAGGATGCCCCGAAACATCCGCGGTTTCTGGATTATCCAACCTGCGCGACAACCGTCATAGAATTTGACGTTGACAGTTGGGCCGAACTTCAAAGGCACAGCGGGACGGTTCTTGGCTTCGTCATTCCGCGCGAATTGCCGGAATAGAAAAAGGCGGGGCAACACCCCGCCTTCCTTTTGGTTTCAACTCGCTTAGTGACCCAGAATCTGGCTGAGGAACAGCTTGGTCCGTTCGCTCTGTGGGTTGTTGAAGAACTCTTCCGGTTCGTTCTGTTCCACGATCTGGCCGGCATCCATAAAGATCACGCGGTTGGCGACCTGACGGGCAAATCCCATCTCGTGGGTCACACACAGCATGGTCATGCCTTCTTCGGCCAGTTCGATCATGGTGTCGAGCACCTCTTTGATCATCTCGGGGTCCAGCGCCGATGTCGGTTCGTCGAACAACATGATCCGCGGCATCATGCACAGCGAACGGGCAATCGCCACACGCTGCTGCTGACCACCGGACAACTGACCGGGGTACTTCAAAGCCTGATCGGGGATCTTCACCTTCTCAAGGAAGTGCATCGCGCGCTCTTCAGCCTCTTTCTTGGGCGTCTTGCGCACCCAGATCGGGGCCAGCGTGCAGTTTTCCAGAATGGTCAGATGCGGGAACAGGTTGAAGTGCTGAAACACCATGCCAACCTCAGACCGGATCTTGTCGATGTTTTTCAGGTCATTCGACAGCTCGATCCCGTCCACGACGATCTTGCCCTGCTGGTGTTCTTCCAGCGCGTTCAGGCAGCGGATCAGCGTGGATTTACCCGAACCCGACGGGCCCGCGATAACAATCCGCTCGCCCTGATTGACGGTCAGATTGATGTCGCGCAGCACGTGGAACGAGCCGTACCACTTATTCATGCCGTTGATTTCGATGGCGACCTCGTCGCTCACCTGCATTTTGGAGCGGTCGATTTCGCGGTCAATTGCAAGTTCAGACATGTGTTGAACTCCTTAACGATGATCTGTGGCAAGGCGACGCTCGAGCCACTGAGAATATTGAGAGATGCCGTAACAGACGACGAAGAACAGAAGCGCGGCAAAGCCCAGAAGCTCCCAATAGACGCCGTTCCATTCGGTCGACGCCAGGATGGGACCCCGGATCATGCCCACCAGATCGAACATCGAGATGACCGATACCAGTGTGGTGTCCTTGAACAGGCCCACGGCCACGTTCACGATCCCGGGGATCGAGATCTTCAGAGCCTGCGGTAGGATGATCAGCCGCATCGCCTGCGGGTAATCCAGACCCAGACTGTCTGCTGCTTCGTATTGTCCACGCGGAAGCGCTGCCAGACCGCCGCGGATCACCTCGGCGATATAGGCGGCTGAGAACATGGTGATCATGATCACAACACGCAGGAACAGGTCGACTGTGCTGTCAGGCGGGAAGAAATACGCCAGCATCACCGAAGCCACAAACAGCAGCGTGATCAAAGGCACGCCACGGATGAATTCGATGAAGATAACGCAGACCCATTTGATCAGCGGCATGTTCGACTGACGACCCAAGGCCAGCGCGATGCCCAGCGGCACGGACAGAGACACACAGGTCACGCCCAGCATCATGTTCAGCATGAAGCCACCCAGATCACGGCTGGGGACCGCTATGAGCCATGCATTCTCGGATGCGTCTTCGGGGATCAGTGCTCCGCCGACGTTCCAAATGACCAGCGCAGTCACGATGGCGCCAAAGAACCCGGCAGCGAAGCTGTTGTTGCCCAGCTTCTGGAACACAGCACCCGCAGCGATGAAACCTACCAGTGCCACCAGAGGAACCAAGATCGTGCCCCCCCAAATCAGCCAGAAGGCCACAAACGGATAGACCGCAGTGAACAGCAGCATCTTGCGTGGCAAGTCAAAGAACAACACCGGAGCAAGGGCGACCAGCATCAGCACAAAAGCCAGGTTCGGTCTCCAATAAGCTTCGGCAGGGTATTTGAAGCCATAGATCAGCTGAGGCCAGCGTTCCGTCAGAACCGCGAAACAGGCACCGGTCTTGCCGTCCAGGATTTCACGACATTCCGCCAAAGAGTTGGCATTCCACACCCCGTTCAAAATCCACGGCAACGTGTTTTTCAACAGAATGTAGATCAGCACCAACGACAACACCGTCAGGATGGTGTTTGTCACGCCCGAGAAGAGGTTCTCGCGCAGCCATTTGACCACTCCGACTTCATTTGCCGGTGGCGGTGAAGGCGGGATAGTGCCTTCGGCCACAAAGGCGATCGGGTTTGTTGTTTGATCACTCATGGCTCAGCGCTCCTTCAACTTAACGGAGGCGTTGTAGATGTTCATCCCCATCGAAATCAGCAACGAAGCTGTGAGGTAGAACAACATCAGCAGCAGAACACACTCGATCGCGCGACCGGTCTGGTTCAGTGTGATGCCGCCTAGGGTCGCGGTGATATCCGCATAGCCAACGGCAATTGCCAACGACGAGTTTTTGGTGATGTTCAGATATTGCGAAATCAGCGGCGGAATGATGACCCGCAGCGCCTGAGGCAGAACAACAAGGTTCATAATCCGCCCTGGACGCAGGCCCAACGCGGCCGCAGCCTCGGTTTGGCCTTTGCTGATCGCCTGAATACCCGCGCGCACGTTCTCTGCGATAAATGCGCCAGTGTAGATAGACAGGGCAAACCACAGCGCAATCAGCGGACCGCCAACCTTGATGCCACCACTGAAGTTGAAGCCTTTCAAAGCGGGAATATCCCAGGTCAGGCCCATGATCAGCATCAACAGAGCAAAAGGCACCAGCCAAACAGCCAGCTTGACCAAGAACGTTTTCGGGCGTTCACCTGTTGCTTCTTGTTTTAAAGTAGCCCGTTTTTCGATCTCTCGCGACGCGAACCACGAGCCGATCAGAACAACGATGACCATCAACCAGTTCAGAATGGTCGCGCCAAATAGCCCGTTTGCGAACACAGGGCGCGGAATATAGACACCCCTGTTGGTAAAGGCGAAAGCATCGAACAACATGCTGGATGTTGCATTGTCACCCCGGAACGCGCGCGGTCCCGGCAACACGGCAGTCATGATGGTGAAGATGATGATGATCCAGATCAGAACCGGAATATTCCGGAAGATCTCGACATAGACGGCCATCAATTTGGACACCAGCCAGTTGTTCGAAAGCCTCAGAACACCCGCGATAACGCCGAACACCGTAGCCGTAATACACGCCAGAAAGGCGACCAACAGCGTGTTGAGAATACCAACAACCGCAGCACGCCCATGGCTGGACTGGCTGTCGTATTCAACCAGACGCTGGTTGATGTCATACCCGGATGGGTCGCCTAGGAAAGAGTAGGAAATGTTGAGCCCAGCGGCCCGGAGGTTCTGGATCAGGTTATTACCGAGATACCAGATGGAAAGCGCAATAACGATCGCCGCGATCACCTGAAACGTCAGGGAGCGATAGCGGGTGTCGTTAATGAGCATGGACAACCGAAAGTCAGCTTTCGGTGGATCAGTCATAGTCGACATATTTTGAAATCCCCGTAGCGTGCGGTTTTATTTGTCTTGGCGGGTTTGTCCCCGCTCTGCATGTTCCCGCAGCTCTTTGATGTGAAGAGGGCGCAGGTTGCCCTGCGCCCTTCTCCGTAGGTTTTAGCGGAACGGCGGCGAGTACAGCAGGCCGCCTTCGGTCCACTGTGCGTTCAGACCGCGTGCCAGACCAATCGGTGTCTCTTCACCGATGTTTTTGGCGAATACTTCACCATAGTTGCCACCCGCTTTGATGGCTTTGGCCGCCCAGTCAGCGTCCAGACCCAGCATCTCACCCAGAGTACCTTCGGTACCCAGCAGGCGGTTGATTTCCGGGTTGTCGGTGCCGGCGCTCAGCTCATCGATGTTGGCCGAGGTCACACCCAGTTCTTCTGCAGTGATCAGCGCGTTCAGAGTCCAGCGCACAACGTCACCCCACTCGTGGTCGCCGTGACGAACCAGCGGGCCCAGAGGCTCTTTCGAGATGATTTCGGGCAGCAGAACGTGCTCGTCCGGTGCTTCAAACGTGGCGCGGGTTGCGGCCAGGCCAGATGCGTCGGTGGTGTAAACGTCACATGCGCCGGCCAGATACTGCTGCTGCGCTTCGGCGTTGGTTTCAATCGGAACCGGCTCATAGCTGATGTTGTTCGAGCGGAAGAAGTCCGCCAGGTTCAGCTCGGTGGTGGTACCGGTCTGGATGCAGACGGTTGCGCCGTCCAGTTCCTTCGCCGAGCTGACGCCCAGCGCCTTGGGAACCATGAAGCCCTGACCATCATAGTAGTTCACGCCGGTGAATTCGAACTTCAGGTCGACGTCGCGGCTGAAGGTCCAGGTTGTGTTACGGGCCAGCATGTCGATTTCGCCAGAAGCCAGCGCGGTAAAGCGTGTCTTACCGGTGGTGGGAACAAACTCAACAGCGTTTGCATCGCCCAGAACAGCAGCAGCAACAGCACGGCACAACGACACGTCAAAGCCTTGCCATTCACCATTTGCGTCGGGTGCAGCAAAGCCAACCAGACCGGTGGTCACACCACAGTTCAGCTTGCCGCGCGCTTTAACGTCGTCAACGGTCCCTGCCGCGGCTGCGCCAGCTGCAAGACCGGCAATCGTTGCCGCGCCCAAGATTACGGATTTTTTCATTTTTACCTCTTCCTGATTTTCCACCTCTTACGAGGCGGCTCTGCCCGGCAAGTGGATGCCGGAAAGGTTACCCCAAAGGCGTCTCCCCTTTAGTGGGACTGAGTTTGGGCGTATTCATAAACAAACGTCAAGGGGCCGATCATCGAAATCGATGGTTCATGCACCAAGGTCTTTTAACATTTGCCCAAATATCAGGAAATAAGGCTCAAACCGACATATCAAAGAAGCGTTTTGCGTGTAAAAACGCGATCCTTTTGGTTTCGGCAACCGCATGGGCCTCGTCATCATGACCCCATTGTTCGATCTGCCACGTTTCGTCCAGTCGCGAAATGCGCCATATCTCGTCCGGTTCGCGCCAATCCATGGCCGTGGCAAACCCGAGAATCAATGACCCTGACAAGCTGACCAAGTCGTGGAAAGCCGCCAGTTGAAACGAATCCAACGCATGAACGCGCGCACGCAGTGTCTCAAGAGCAGGGTCAGCTTGCGGTTTGTGCAGCACCCCAGCGACCGGCACCAGACGCGCCGACAAGGTTGCCGCGGCCCAGTCAAGGGCGGGGTCCCATTCGGCGCTTTGGCGGTTTTGCAGCTCTTGCGGGTGCGTTGCCCGGTAACACAGCAGATCTGAATCACCATAATCGGCAAGCATGTCCGCCACCTCGGCGTGTTGAATGCGCACTTTGTCGATTGCAGCATTGGCGGAACGGGTGAACGGCATTGAGGCTGGATCAACCTCTTTGTCCTGTGCGTCCCATTCAGCAGCAACGGCGTCGGCCATGGTGCGGGTCGGCAGGACCAAACCTTCTTTGGCAGGTGTTTTGACGCGCCGACCGTCCAATTCAACCGTAAACCCGCCATCAGTTTCAACAACGGCACTTTCTTTCCAAAAGCGTTTTGGTTTCCAGTCGCTCATTTCCTAGTTCCATATTCCAGCCAGCGCCGTGGGCAACTGGTCAAATGTCTCGATCACGCAAGTCGCCGAAGCCAAAGCCGAGCGATCATGGTATCCCCAGGTCACCCCAATTCCGCGCACACCCGCCGCGGCAGCCATATCCATGTCAAAGCTCGTGTCACCAATCATCACTGCGCAATCCGGATCAACACCGGTTTCAGACAAGGCGGTTTGCACCATCGACGGGTGCGGCTTGGAGGGGTGATGATCTGCAACCTGACGTGTGACGAAGTAAGCCTCCAACCCGTGCGCCTCGATCAACGCATCAAGACCGCGCTGAGATTTTCCCGTCGCGACGCCCAAAAGCACTTCGGGTACGGCGTGCAATGCTTCAATCGCCTCACGCGCGCCGGGATAAAGCGGCGAACTGGCCGCCCCTAGGTCAAGCCGATGTGCGTGGTAAGCCTCTTTGTACCCTTCAACCAGATCACTCTGGACCAAGGATGGTTGATCCGGTGCCAGTCGCGCAATGGCGTGTGGCAAGGACAGACCAACAATCGAAAGGATCGCGTCGCGCGACGGGACAGGCACCGAAGCAGCCTGAAAGCTGGTTGCCATGGAGTGAACGATACTGCCCTGACTGTCGACCAATGTGCCGTCGACATCGAACAGAACCAGCCGTAAGGGTGCGCTCATTGCAGATCCTCAAACGGATCGTCAGCAGCCAGATCTTCGGTCCACCCGAACGTATCCCAGCTGTGCTTCATATGATCCGGCAAAGGTGCCGTGACTGTCACAGGCTTGCGGGTCATTGGGTGTTGAAAGGACAGACGTCGCGCATGCAGGTGAAGCTTTTTACTAATGATCCCGCCAAGTTGCGCGCCCCAGCCGTCGCCAAGGTTTTCCTGACCCGAGCCGCCGTATTTACCATCCCCGATAATCGGATGCCCGATGGCCGCCATATGGGCCCGCAGCTGGTGCGTCCGCCCGGTGATCGGCTCCATCGCGACCCATGCAGCCCGTCCGGCGACACGGTAGAGAGTAGCGTAATGCGTATGCGCGCGTTTGGCGCCCGGCGTGCTATCGATTTCGTTCATATGCACGGGGATCATCTTTTCGCCTTCGCCGTGCTTGCCATGACCCGGTGCTTTGACAAGGCCCGTCTTGATCTCACCCAAATAGGGCGTCGGAACACCGGCAACCAGCGCCCAATAGATCTTGCGTGTGTCGCGGTGACGGAAAGCGGCCGTCAGACCCTTGGCGGCCTCACGCGTGCGGGCCAGCAGCAGAACACCTGACGTATCTTTGTCCAGGCGATGGACCAGACGCGGGTTCTCCTCATAACCGAACCGCAGTGCTTCGGACAGGCTGTCGACATGGCGGGTCTGCCCGCTACCGCCCTGAACCGGCAGGCCCTGCGGCTTGTTGAGCGCCAGAATGTGATCATCGCGGTAGATCACACAGGACTGAATCATCTTGGCATCGGCATCCGAGATACGATGTTTGACCTCAGCCGGTTTATGATCCGCGTCAGGCAAAGGCGGCACACGCACCACTTGCCCGACCTCCAGCCGGGTCGAGGCTTTGGCGCGGCTGCCATCGACACGCAGTTCACCCTTGCGGCACATCTTTTCAATGCGGCCCTGACTGACATGCGGAAACAGACGGCGCAACCAGCGGTCAACGCGCTGGTCGCCATCCCCTTCAGCGACTGTAATCATCTGTACGCCACTCATGCCATTAACCCTTGCACCGCGCGGGTGAGCCGCCCGGATTGCGCCTTTGTCCGTGTCCCAGAAATCATGGGCGTCTGTCGCGCGCAATGCACCAAGAGTCAAGGTATCTGGCTGTTGCGATCAGATGTTCGAGAAATCCCCGTGTCGCCCCGCCCCGTCCCGGAAACGCCCCGCGCCCGAGGTTCCTTCGCGACGGATCGCCTCCAATCCGTTGGCCCACTCCAACTTGAGCGCCTCGCGCACCGGCATACCCCGCGTTTCGATGATCGAACGGCGGTCAGCCCGCACAGCCTCTTGCGGAAAACGTGCGATTTCATGGGCCATTTCTTCAGCTACAGAACGCGCCTCACCTTGCGGGACAATTTTTTCCGCCAGCCCGATCCGATAACACTCCTCAGCCTCGACTTTCCGACCCGTCAACGCGATCTCCAGCGCTTTGCCTTGCCCCACCAAACGCGGCAACCGGACCGAGCCGCCATCCATCAGGGTAATCCCCCAGCGGCGGCAATAAACACCCAGATATGCCGTTTCCGCCATCACACGGATGTCGCACCAAAGGGCAAGCTCCATTCCACCGGCCACGGCGGCACCCTCAATCGCACCGATGACAGGTTTCGAAAGCTCCAAACGGGACGGTCCCATCGGCCCTAGCGTCGAAGTGGCTGAACCTATTGGAAAGGCATGCTTGTCGAAATAAGCCTCACGCAGTTCAGGATCGGCCAGCGAGGCGGCGAGTTTCAGATCCCAGCCTGCGCAGAAATTACCGCCTTTGCCCCAGAACACTGCGGCTTTGGCAGAACTGGCCTCAAAACTTAGGAACGCGTCAACCAGAGCCACGGCGTGTTCCGTATCAACGGCATTTCGTGCATCCGGCCTGTCGTGGATGATGGTCCAGACGTCTTGGGTCTTTTCAATTGAAACCGGCATTTCCCGTCCTCCCTTGCTGGTATTGACCCTAGGGAAGCGTTCAATTGCGAACCTGTCGCCTGTGACGCGGCGGCATGTCCATTACTGACCCTGCGTAACTAATTGTTGCGCTGTGTCCGAAGCTTGGCAAAGTAGTCGAGGCGCTTTTTCAGCTCTCGTTCGAACCCGCGTTCGACCGGTTGATAGAGGACCGGGCGTTTCATGGCTTCCGGGAAGTAGTTCTGACCGGAAAACCCATCCTCGGCGTCATGGTCATAAGAATAACCCGCACCATATCCCTGATCCTTCATCAGCGAAGTAGGCGCGTTCAGGATATGTTTGGGCGGTGGCTCGCTGCCGGATTGTTTGGCCAGTCGCATGGCCGCTTTGTAGCCGACATAAGCCCCGTTGGATTTTGGAGCCAGCGCCAAGTAAACTAGGGCTTGCGCCAGCGCTAATTCCCCTTCGGGAGACCCCAGCCGTTCATACGTTTCCCAAGATTGGAGGCAAATGGCCTGCGCCTGAGGGTCCGCCAGACCGATATCCTCAACCGCCATCCGCGTGATCCGACGTGCCAGATAGCGCGGGTCTTCGCCGCCGGTTAGCATTCGTGCGAACCAGTACAGCGCAGCATCCGGGTCAGACCCACGTACCGATTTATGCAGGGCCGAGATCAAGTTGTAATGCTCATCACCCGACTTGTCGTATTTCGCAGCCCGCCGCATCAGCCGCGTCGACAATGCATCGGGATCCAGCGGCGCGTCCACTTTCCAGGCCGAGACTTGTTCGATCAGGTTCAGCAACGCCCGCCCATCACCATCGGCCATTTCCTGCAACGCATCGCGCGCAGCTGGGGTCAAAGGCAATGCGCGGTCCAGCTCTTTCTCGGCGCGCTGCGTCAGGCGCTCAAGGTCGGCAAGGCTGAGGCGTTCCAGTACCAGAACCTGCGACCGGCTTAGCACAGCTGCATTCAGTTCAAATGACGGGTTTTCGGTTGTGGCACCGACCAACAGGATGGTGCCGTCTTCCATATGGGGTAGAAACCCGTCTTGCTGCGCCTTGTTGAAACGGTGGATCTCGTCCACGAACAACAGCGTCCCCTGCCCGTTTTGACGGCGAATCTTTGCGGCCTCGAAGACCTTCTTCAGGTCAGGTACACCCGTGAAGATCGCACTGATCTGGACAAAATGCAGATCGGTTTCCTGCGCCAAAAGCCGCGCTATGGTCGTCTTTCCTACCCCGGGCGGACCCCAGAAGATCAGGCTGGACAGACTGCCCGCTGCCAGCATCACACCCAGCGGAGCTTCCGGCCCCAGCACCTGCTCCTGACCGATGACGTCGCCCAGTGATTGGGGCCGCAATCGATCTGCCAAAGGGCGGTGCGGGGCATCGACGGGTTCGGTTGGCCCGGTGTCGAACAGATCGCTCATACGTTACAGCCGGAATCGCAAGGACACGGACCGGCCCTCGCGTTGAAGACCCATCTGCACGCGGCGTCCCGGGTTCGTCATCGCGCGTTCAACGTCACCAGGGCGCTGAATATCAACCGCGTTGATTGTCTCGATCACATCGCCGGGTCGTAACCCGGCCCGCGCGCCATAAGGGCCCGGATCAACCACAACAACGCCGGTCAGGGACAGGGGCAGGCCCAGCTTGGTGATCACCGCCGGATTGATCCGAGACACGATCAAACCCGGCAAAACTGTCGTATCGTCCAGCGCGGTTTCTTCGGCAGCGGGTGTTTCAGGTGCTTTGATCAAGGCCACCTCGACCTCATCGCTTTGGTCGCCGCGCAGCCGCGTCAGAACCGAGCTTCCCCCCACACCCGCAATAGACATGCGGAACTTCATTTCAGCGGGGGAGTTCACCTCGTCCCCGTCTACATGGGTGACAACATCGCCCACCTTCAGCCCCGCCTCGCGCAGCGGGCTGAGGTCATGCAGGTCCGAGATCACAACGCCCAGCGGGATAACCAGCCCCAAAGATTCCGCGATATCCGCGCTCATGTGCTGACCCGACATTCCCGCCCAAGGGCTGACAAAGCTGTCATTGCCTTGCTGCGCCTGTTTCAGGAACTCGGCCACCAAATTTGCCGGGATGGCAAAGCCGATACCGTTGGAACCACCTGACCGCGTCAGGATCGACGTGTTGATCCCGATCAGATCACCATTCACGTCGATCAATGCGCCGCCGGAATTACCCGGGTTGATCGCCGCATCCGTCTGAATGAAATACCCGCGACCGTTGCCCGTTGCCGTTCCCGTGCGCGCCAGACCCGAGATGATACCCGAGGACACGGTTTGCCCCACACCAAAGGGGTTCCCAATGGCCAGGGCCAGTTCGCCCACCTCAACCTGATCGGAATCCCGCAGGCTTAGGAAAGGCAGGTTTTCGGCCTCGTCCAAACGCAGGATCGCAATATCGCTTTGTTCATGGCCCAAAACAACAGTGGCCGAAAACTCGCGTCGGTCCGTGGTGACGACCCGAATCTCTGTTGCGGACCCAACCACGTGATAGTTGGACACGACATAGCCGTCATCGGACAGGATCACCCCAGAACCCAACGAGTTTTGAACACGCGGCTGTGGCGTGCCAAAGCCGCGGCCAAAGAAGTCTTTGAAAAACGGGTCCGAAAAGAACGGGCTGGCGCGCCCCTGCCGCACGATCTTGGCATAGATATTCACGACCGCAGGAGAGGCTTTTTTTACCACAGGAGCAAAGCCCAGCGAAATCTCGGCCTGCGACTGCGGCACACGTGTTTCAGCCGTCGCAAATGTGGAAACTGCACAGGTCAAAGCGATTAGTGTCGCGCGAAGCATGGATACCTCTACCTCAAAAGCTGCGTAGGATATGCGACTACGGGCGCGCTAATGCAAGCACCTGTCCGGCGTGCTCAATCCAGTGGCGCGTGCAGGCGGGTCCCTTTTGTAATGATCCCACCCCGATTGCCCACTTCGATCGACCCGTAGCGCTGCTTGAAAACGTCAGGTAACTCCCGGTCTCCGTCGGGTGAGAGCCATAGGCGAAAAAGATGCCGACGCTTGGCCGGATCAGGCCAGTCCACAAAACCCGTCCGGTCGTGTAACTGAGAATGGTTGTAGACAAATTGCATGTCGCCTGGTTGCAACCGCATGGTCAGATATAGATCTGAGTCGTTCGACAAGGAGTCGAACTTGTCCAAAGCAGCGACATGCTCTGGGGTCAGGCGCATGGCTTCGGGAAACCGCTGCGCGCTGTCGATGTACTGTCGCTGATAGAATACGGTCAGCTTGCCATCATGCCAGTTGAAGGGCGGAATAGTCATAAAGGGCTGCATGCCTTCCGGCACTTCACCGCGCCGGTCGGTTGCTATCGGGTCGAACAATCGCTCCAGCAGGTCCGGGCATTCGTTGCGCATCCGGTTATAGATGGCTTCAGCGCTGACCAGCAGTGAATCCCCGCCCTCTTTGGCGTCCCGAAGACACAAAAGCCCCACGATATCGGCACTGTCTGTGTGAAATGTCTGGCGCTCGTGGGTCTGATAGATCCGCGTGTTCGGGTCACTTGCGTCCGCACCAATATCCCGGACATGACCCAGAATATGCCCCTGCGCATTTTGGGATCGTGCCGATCCCAAATGGGCACCCACCCCGCAGAAGATCGCGGCGGCCATTTCCTGAGAATAAGTCTCGACCGGCAGGCCCCGGATCACTTCGAACCCAATACCGTTGATCAGCGTGTCTCTTAGAGTCTCAAGATGGCGGTCGAACCGGCGCAGCGGAAAATCTGTTTTGGTGATTTCGCCGATATCCCGCCCCAAGCTTTGATAGTGGCGCGCGGCTTGCTCAAGGTCTGCGACATCCTCAGGGCTCAGATGCAACAACCATTCATTCTGCCGCGCTACCATTTCCCGTCCGGTCCAAACAGATGGACCGGAGATTTGCGCCGGTAATTCAGAAAACACGGTCATCGCTGCCTCTCCTCACGCTTTCCGCATGTTCGCTTGTGAGAAAGCACAGGTCATCACCTGAAGTCACCGAAACTTGTAAAAACACGACACCAATTCGGTGTGCTTGCTCGAACGGTTCGGGTTCTACTCGGCAGGGGTCCAGTCAGGGCCTGGGTCATATTCTAGGATACCCTCCGCGCGTTCCAGCGTGTCAGGACCCAAGTCCGCCTCGAAAATGATCCCGTTCTCACCTACCAGAAACGAGTGAATTCCGGTCTCGCCATACTCGGAAGGAACAGCCAACAGCGCATGACCTGCTACAAAATGATCCCCAACAAAGTACGAATACGCACCACCCGGAGCATTGGGTCCCTGTCCCTGAAGGATCGTATAGTAATAACCCAGGAAGGGTTCAGGTTCGTAGTCCTCTTCGCCGTCACTCCACCCAGAAGCCACCGCCCGCGCAAGTGCGGCGCCGACAAAGCTGTCTTCCTCGGGCCAGAACAGACCATCTTTAACACCCGGGTCGGAAATGATGTTGCGCGCGAATTCCATCACACCGTCGCCATTATGGTCGGCCAAACGGAACGCGGCCTGAAGATCGACATAAGCATCAAGCAATTCCATCACTTCCAGCTCATTCAAGCCAATCTCGCGGGCCGAAACTTCTTCGATGCCCGCTTCGAGGTCAAAGTGCCATTCCTCACCAGCCCGAGAAATCGGGATTGGGAAGGGCCAGCTGTCTTCCCCCAGCAAGACGACAACACCGTCCTCGTCCGGCTGGAAACGATAGCCCTCGGCATACATGCCAAGCACTTCCTCTCGTCTGGCGCGGTCTTCTTCGGGGTCGCCGGTTGCAAGCAAGTCTTCGGCTTCAGCCCCAAACACGTCCAGCAACTGGTCCCGATCACCCGACTTGAGAGCACCGACAAACGCATCCAAAGCCGCTTGCGGGCTGTTGTATCGGGCACCCTCGGATGCCGCTGTGCTCGCCGTGATCAAAAGAATGGCAGAAGAAACTATGAAATTCCGCATCTTATCTCCTCCGCTTTCCCTTGGCCGCGTGCCCGCGTTTTGACGCGCTGTGGGTTCTCTTGCCGGACGCTTTCTTTTGCATGGCTTTCCCTTTGGCCGCAGGTTTTTTCTGCTGAACTGCAGCCCTTTGGGCCTGAGGTTTCTTGGCGGTCTTCGCGTTGCTTTTAACCGGCTTCTTGGCGGCACCAGAGGATTGCTTGGTTCTGTCCACAGCCTTCTGTTTCGCGGCGGCTCTGTCAGTGTCGACATTCCCCCGATTGACCTTGGGCAGTTGCTTATCATTGCCGCGGTTGGCCAGTGCACCACCCGCAATCGCCCCGGCGCCCGCCCCGGCCGCCAATGCCGCAGCGCCCGAGCCGTCGCGACTTATGTCGGCAGCCCCGGATTCTCGGCTGAGCTTTGAGCGCAGCTCATCTGTGCGGCCATTTGGCCGGTCAACGGGCAATGTTCCGGCACCGCCGCCAGTGCGTTTGTGATCGGCGATTTTGTTCCGCGCTTGTTGCTGACGGTTCGTATCAGGCTTCCATTCAACATCTTTGCGATTAATGTTGTTACCGATATTGACGTTACCATCGACGTCTATGTCGATATTCGGGTTTCTGTAGATCGGGCCACCGCCCCATCCACCGCAGTTTCGGCACCCCCAATAATCGTACCAATCATCGTCATCGTCGAAAATCTCGTCAATCAACGCCACCGTGCCAAAGGTAAGCAGAGCGGCCCCCACAACGTCACCGGTTGATGGCCCGGTATACACCGTCGCGGGATCGTATTGGGGAACATAAACGGTTTCCGTGTTGGTCGGTGTGATGACGACGGTTTCATCCTCTTCAACCTCAACCGTTTGTTCCGGGCCGGACACCAGTGCACCGCTGTCGATTGCCTGATCCCGCATCACCTGGACGGCATCCATCACATCGTCTGATTGGGCCAGCATTGCTGTTCCCATTGTTTCGGTCCAGTCGACATGCGTCGCCATTTGCCCAACGACTTCGGGGAACGCTGTTGCAAGCACGCTGACCGACGGGTCCCAACCCATGGCCTCGATTTCAGGTTCAAGCTCAGCCGGGTCTCGGTCCGCGTTGTCGATCAGAAAACGCTCGGCCTTCACAATCTCTAGCGGCTGGGTCGAGGCGACAAGTATCTGGATGAGCAGAGTATCCGGATACAAGGCAACCGGCGCGACCAGAGTTTGCAGTTCTGCGTCGGTCAGAAGGTCAGTTGTTTCTTGCGACGCCGCCTCGGTCGTTTCATCCGTTGTTTCCTGCGCGAAAAGCGCAGTGCTTGCGCAAAACAGGGGCGCAAAAATCAGATATCTAAACATATTGCGATCCTTCAATTTCTTTGAGGATCGCCCAAGTTCATGATTCTGGCAACAAATCTCGGAACATGCGCCACGATTCTAAAAACAACAAAAACCCCCGCGTCAGGGACGCGGGGGCCAAAAATCAGAAAGCCGTGCTTTCTTATTCTTCGTCTGCGGCCTCTTCGGCGGCAACGCGGGCTTTGTCTGCCGCGCCTTTGGCGTCGATGTCACGATCAACGAATTCGATGATCGCCATCGGGGCCATGTCGCCATAACGGAAGCCAGCTTTCAGGATGCGGACATAACCGCCCTGACGCTCGGCGTAGCGGGGGCCCAGAACTTCGAACAGCTTCGCGACGTCTTTGTCTTCTTTCAGCTGTGCCGCGGCCTGACGGCGGGCGTGCAGGTCGCCGCGCTTGCCCAGAGTGACCAGCTTTTCGATGATCGGGCGCAGTTCTTTTGCCTTGGGCAGAGTTGTCTTGATTTGCTCATGCTCGATGAGCGAGCCAGCCATGTTCGCAAACAGAGCTTTACGGTGCTCATGAGTACGGTTCAGGCGGCGGTAACCACGTGCGTGACGCATTTTTCAATTCCTATCTTGCGTTTTGCTTTGTCTGGCCGGCGATGCGTGTCACCGGCTCTCCTTGGGGCGGAAGTGCCCATGTCGTCCCCGGAAACCCGGGCATTGGGGAAGACGCGTTTAGAACGCGTCTTCGAATTTCTTGGCCAGATCTTCGATGTTGTCAGGCGGCCAATCCTCGACATCCATGCCGAGGTGCAGACCCATGCCGGACAGCACTTCTTTGATCTCGTTCAGCGACTTGCGGCCGAAGTTCGGGGTGCGCAGCATCTCGGCTTCGGTTTTCTGGATCAGATCGCCGATGTAAACGATGTTGTCGTTCTTCAGGCAGTTTGCCGAACGGACCGACAGTTCCAGCTCGTCCACTTTCTTCAGCAGCAGCGGGTTGAACTCCAGACCATCGTCCTCGTCCTGACGGCTTGCCGATTCCGGCTCGTCGAAGTTGACGAAGATCGACAGCTGATCCTGCAGGATGCGAGCAGCAAAGGCCAACGCGTCTTCCGGTGTGATCGAACCATCGGTTTCGATCTTCAGGGTCAGCTTGTCATAGTCCAGAACCTGACCTTCACGGGTCGGCTGAACGTCGTAGGCAACCTTTTTGACCGGCGAATAGATCGCGTCGATCGGGATCAGACCGATAGGTGCATCCTCGGGCTTGTTCTTCTCAGCCGAGACATAGCCTTTGCCGGTGTTGACGGTCAGTTCCATGAACAGATCGGCGCCATCGTCCAGGTGACAGATGACGTGATCGCGGTTCAGAACCTCGATGCCAGCGCTTTCGCTGATGTCACCCGCAGTGACAATTGCCGGGCCTTTGGCATTGATCGACAGGCGCTTGGGGCCTTCGACTTCCATGCGCAGGGCAACCTGCTTGAGGTTCAGAATGATATCGGTAACGTCTTCACGAACACCTGCGACCGAGGAAAACTCGTGCAGGACGTTGTCGATCTGAACGCTGGTGATGGCCGCACCTTGCAGCGAGCTCATCAGAACGCGGCGCAGGGCGTTGCCCAGGGTCAGACCAAAGCCACGCTCCAGCGGTTCGGCAACCAGGGTCGCCTGACGTGCGGGATCGTTGCCCGGCTTGGCTTCCAGCTGGGTCGGCTTGATCAATTCTGCCCAATTCTTGTGGATCATGTAATCCCTCCATTCCTGTCCGCGCCCCATGACCAACAAGGTGCAGACGCCCGAGGTTCAAAATGACGTGCTGGGGCCGTGCACGAACACAGCCCCAGCTCAATTCAAAATCGCTTAGACGCGGCGACGCTTCGGCGGGCGGCAGCCGTTGTGAGCAATCGGGGTCACGTCGCGGATCGACGTGATGTTGAAGCCCACGGCAGCCAGCGCGCGCAGAGCCGATTCACGACCCGAACCGGGGCCCTGAACTTCGACTTCCAGCGTCTTGACGCCATGTTCCTGCGCCTTTTTGCCTGCATCTTCTGCAGCCATCTGAGCGGCGTAGGGGGTCGATTTCCGCGATCCCTTGAAGCCCATGGTACCGGCAGACGACCACGAAATGGCGTTGCCCTGCACGTCCGAGATCAGGATCTTAGTGTTGTTGAAGGTCGAATTCACATGGGCAACGCCCGATGCGATGTTCTTACGCTCTTTGCGCTTAACGCGAGTCTTGTCACGTGCCATCAGTCAGACCCTCCCTTATTTCTTCTTACCAGCGATGGCCTTTGCGGGGCCTTTGCGGGTACGAGCGTTGGTGTGGGTGCGCTGACCGCGAACCGGCAGGTTGCGGCGGTGACGCAGACCGCGGTAGCAGCCCAGGTCCATCAGGCGCTTGACGTTCATCTGAACTTCACGACGCAGGTCACCTTCGACGGTGAAGTTTTCGTCGATGTATTCACGGATTTTCAGAACTTCGGCGTCGGACAGTTCGTTGACGCGACGGGTCGCTTCAATGCCCACGGCTTCGCAGATCGCTTTGGCCGAGGTGTTGCCGATTCCGGTGATATATGTGAGGGCGATAGGTACCCGCTTGGCAGTCGGGATGTTTACGCCGGCAATACGTGCCACGTGTCACTTTCCTTTTCGTTGCGGTTCCGTAACTCCAGAACCTTTTTTCACAACGCTTTACCTTGGCAGTGTGGCCAGAGGGTTCAGCATTATTCGAGGTGGTCGGGGCATTTGGGACGAATCCCGCGTGCGGTCTTGATTCCCTAAAGGGATGGGGGTCGATATGGGCTTTTGGAAGGGGCGTCAAGCCCCAACCTGAAGTCAGCCGAGAATCGCCTCGATCGAGGCGGTGACTTCTTCGATGCTGGCCAGACCATTGACCGGGCGCAGGTCGCCCTTGGCATGATAATACCCAATCAACGGAGAAGTCTTTTTGTAGTACTCCATCAGGCGAATACGAACGCTGTCTTCGTTGTCGTCCGCCCGCACCGGCTTGCCCGCCGCGCGCGCCTCTTCAGCGCGGCCAACGATGCGCTGCACCAGAACCTCGTCGTCGACGCGCATTTCGATCACCGTGTGCAGCGACTGGCCCATCTTGGTCAGCAAAGCCGCCAAAGCGTCAGCCTGCGCCAGTGTGCGCGGGAAGCCATCAAAGATAAAGCCTGCACCCTTTTCGGTCGTCAGCTTTTCTTCGATCAGGCCGATCACGATCTCGTCGGTGACCAGTTGGCCCGAGTCCATGATCTCGGCAACTTTCTGGCCCATCTCCGTTCCGCTGGTCTTGGCTTCGCGCAACATGTCGCCGGTGCTCAGTTGCACCATGCCGCGGGTTTCAACCAGATGCTGCGCTTGCGTGCCCTTGCCTGCCCCCGGGGGGCCCAAAAGAATGATGTTCATCGACGAGCGGGTCCCTTCCTGCCGCGTTTCTTGCTCTTACCGCGCAGTTGGGACTTTTCAATCAGCCCTTCGTATTGATGCGCCAGCAGATGGCTCTGAACCTGTTGGATTGTATCCATGGTTACAGAGACAATAATCAGAACCGAGGTGCCGCCGAAATAGAACGGGATAGCGAACTGGTTTCGCAGAATCTCGGGCAACAGGCAGACCGCCGCCAGATAGGCCGAGCCCAGAACCAGAACACGGTTGACCACGTATTCCAGATACTCGGCGGTCTTTTTACCCGGACGGATACCCGGCACAAAACCGTTTTGCTTTTTCAGGTTGTCCGCCACGTCATCGGGCTTGAACGACACGTTGAACGTATAGAAATACGCAAAGAACACGATCATCGAAGCGAAGAACAACAGATACAGCGGCTGTCCGGGGCCGAAATTGGCCAGCATCCACGACATGATCGGTCCGTTCGCAGCACCTGCCGAGAAGGTTGAGATCGTTACCGGCAGCAGCAGCAACGAGCTGGCAAAGATCGCAGGGATCACGCCCGCCGGGTTCACTTTGACCGGCAGGTGGCTGGAGCCGCCTTCGTAGACTTTCATACCGGCCTGACGACGCGGATACTGAATGTGAACCTTGCGCAACGCACGTTCCATAAAGACCACAAAAGTGATCACAGCGATGACCATGACGATCACGCCAACGATCACTGCGGGGCTGATGGCGCCCGAACGTCCCGAGGCAAAGAACTGCGCCAGCGCGGCGGGAACCTCGGCGATGATGCCGACGAAGATGATCAAAGAGATACCATTGCCGATACCGCGCGCGGTGATCTGTTCACCCAACCACATCAGGAACATGGTGCCGCCGACCAGGGTAATCATGGTCGACATACGGAAGAACATGCCCGGATCGGTCGCCAGATCCCCTGCTTCCAGCGAGACCGCCAGACCATAAGCCTGCACAGTGGCCAGAGCCACGGTGCCGAAGCGGGTGTACTGGTTGATTTTCTTGCGGCCCTGTTCGCCCTCTTTCTTGAGTTGCTCAAGCGCGGGAACCATGGATGTCAGCAGCTGCACGATGATCGAGGCCGAAATATAGGGCATGATGCCGAGGGCAAAGATACCCATCCGCCCCAGCGCTCCGCCGGTGAACATCGAAACCATGCCGCCGATGCCTTGCCCCGCCTGTTCCATGAATTCGCGCAGCGCTTGCCCGTCGATCCCCGGCACCGGAATAAAGGTGCCCAGACGATAGACGATCAGCAAACCCAGCGTGAACAGGATGCGGTTGCGCAGATCGGTGGCTTTGCCCAAAGCAGCCCAGCTTGTATTGGCTGCCATTTGTTCTGCTGCTGATACCATAAATCGGTCTCTCTTATGCAAACGCCGCCCGGAACCGTTTTCCGGCTCGGACGGCGTCTTGGAAAACTCTGAGGTCTATGTAAGCGGGTCTTGGCCCGCTCACAAGCGATTACTCTGCCGCAGCAGCTTTTGTGACCTTCAGTGAACCGCCCGCTTTTTCAACTGCCTCAACGGCAGATTTCGAAGCACCGGTTACTTCCAGGTTCACTTTGGCACTGATTTCGCCTTTGGCCAGAACGCGGATACCGTCCAGCTTGCGGCGGACCAGACCGGACGCAACCAGAGCGTCTTCGGTGATCGCAGCCGAAGCATCCAGCTTGCCGGCTTCGACAAACTTCTGGATCAGGCCCAGGTTAACAACGGCGAATGCTTTGCGGTTCGGCTTGCTGAAGCCACGCTTTGGCAGACGCTGGTACAATGGCATCTGACCGCCTTCGTAGCCATTGATGGCCACACCCGAGCGGGATTTCTGGCCTTTGATACCACGGCCACCCATTTTACCTTTGCCGGAACCCGGACCACGGCCAACGCGCGTGCGTTTCGGTGCGGCGCCAGGATTGTCGCGCAATTCGTTCAGTTTCATTTCGCTTCTCCTAAGCCGGATATGACCCCCGAAGCGTGATGGGCCAAACACGGCATTTCTTGGTTTTGATTCTCATGGCGGAAAGCCACCGCAGGCGTATAGGCCCGATGGCGGGGCTTGGCAAGCCTGCAGATTGCCGTCTGGCCTGCGGTACGGTCACAAGCCCCTGTATGAGGTTTCCAGATGATACCTAAATGACAAGCTCACTGCATTCTGACCGTTATTTGACTACGAATTGCAGCGGTTTTGACAGAAACCACTTGCCATGCCGGGGTGGTAGTCTATCGGGATGCCTGAAAACACCAGACTGGCAGGCGCATGACTCACCCTTCTCACTCGCTTCGGGACAAGCCGGAGAAAACCGCCGCACGTGACTGGGTCACAACTCTTGCCAAATATCGCGAACCGGACGAACTGCGCAGCTCGTTCGAGCTGTGCGTCAGCATTGTTCCATTCTTCGCGCTTTGGGCATTGTCCTGGATGTCGCTGTCGATCAGCTATTGGCTGGCCTTCGCGATTTCCGTGCTAAATGCGGCCTTTCTGCTGCGCCTGTTTGCCATCCAGCATGATTGCGGGCACGGCGCGTTCTTTAAGAACCGGGCCCTCAGTGACTGGGTCGGGCGCGGGATCGGCGTTCTGACACTGACGCCTTATGATGTCTGGCGTCGCACGCATTCCACGCATCACAACAGCTCGGGCAATCTGGGCAAGCGCGGGATGGGCGATATCCACACCCTGACTGTGGCCGAGTATCAAGCCAAAACGCCAATGAACCGGTTCTGGTATCGCGTCTATCGGAATCCGATCACCCTGTTTGTGTTTGGCCCCGGCTATCTGTTTCTGTTTCAGAACCGCCTTCCGCTGGGGCTGACCGACAGCGTCAGGTTCTGGGTCAGTGCGATGGCCACCAATGTCGCCATTCTGGTCATATTATTGACGGTCTATTATTTTGGCGGCGTGATGCCGATGCTGCTGATCTTCCTGCCCTCAACCCTGATTGCCGCAGCGGCCGGAGTATGGCTGTTCTACGTGCAGCACCAGTTCGAGGACACACATTGGGAGTCAGATGAGAACTGGCAGCTGCACGAAGCGGCACTGCACGGAAGCTCTAATTATATATTGCCGTCGGTCTTGCAGTGGTTCACCGCCAATATCGGCATCCACCACGTGCATCACCTGTACAGCCGCATTCCGTTCTATCGCCTGCCCGAAGTGCTGCGCGATCATGATGAGCTGGCCAACAGCAACCGAATGACCATCCGCGAAAGCCTCGCCAACGCGCGGCTGCATCTGTGGGATGAGCAAAGCCGCCGCCTGCTGTCCTTCGCCGAGGCGCGGTCGCTCTATGGGTGAGGGGCAACCTGACCCAGACCCTGATCGTTCCGACCGATCGATAAGCCGCGCCAGCGACTGCCCGTAGGATGGCGCGGCAACGGTTGATCAGCGCGCTTTATGGTGCCAGATACATCAGACCTCATAGTTAGGCGTAAACGTCCTCAAAGCACCAGCCCGCCGGGACGGGCAGTCGCTGGCGCAGCGGCCTTCGGCCTAGTCCCGCGCTTGGTCGCGGCTCAATGGGAACCGGTTTAACGCCCTCCTGAGCCTGCTCGTGAAAGATAGCCAATCTTTTTAGTGGGTTGAAACGTCATTGTATAGCTAGGCAGTCGGATGGTTTTCTAAGTGACTGTCCAAAATTTTGGCTTGGACAAGACAACTATACACCTTACCCATCAGCGCATGGGCTTTCTGAGCTTCGTCTTGCGCAATACGCACATTTTTTCTGTCAAAGTATGCTTTTTCGTGCACCACCTCGCGGCGCAAATCCCTAAACCACTTCAGAGAATTGTATAGTTCGTCATCTCCAACCCCCAGCAACTTCATTTTTTCCTCATAGGTGGCTTTATCATTCTGGTTGTACTTTGTCTTACTGTGGTGTTCGACAATTAGCAGGTGCAGAATTGCCTCCAACCACATCCCTGAAAACACGATTAGTATCAACGCGTTCTTGAAACTACGTTGGCTTAGATCAAGTGTCTTCCTCGTTATTACTACTCCATCAGGCATCATTCGCTGAAGCTCAATGTGATCATCCTCAATGTTGCGAAATGCATCCTGACAAATTGATGAATAAACTGTCACGTTGCTCAAAATGAATTCAGTCATGTCTTAGCGCCTCGCTTTATTCTCCGGCTGCTATTCTAACGCTGATATTTTTTGAAGTAGGAAACTCCCGTCAAACAGATTTGAACTCACTACTTTGGTGATGGAAACGATTTCTGCTGCCAAAGACGACGCGGTGGAAAGGGTAACTCACGAAGTCCGCTTTCTTTAGCCTTCATTCGTCGAATATGTTCGATACTAGGTTGGCGAAGCTACACGAGTCTAGAGTTGCCATAGAGGCATTGTACAGACGCAAAAACGTGAAACCAGAAAATCTATCGCCCTATAGACACCCACCCCCAACCCTGTTAAATGCTCCCAATCTTGCGGCCTCGGATTCGTTCCGGGGCCTCTGATATTTGTAACCGGGGACCTTCGGGGCCCTATACCCTTGGCACCTACGGGGGCCTATCACATAGCGGGGGAACTCCCTGCACTTGCTAAACGGAAGACAGAAAGCATGGCACTCAAGTCGTACAAGCCGACGACGCCGGGCCAGCGCGGGCTGGTGCTGATCGACCGTTCGGAGCTTTGGAAAGGACGTCCGGTCAAGTCTCTCACTGAGGGTTTGACCAAATCGGGCGGCCGGAACAACACCGGACGGATCACTTCACGCCGCCGCGGCGGTGGCGCAAAGCGTCTCTACCGGATCGTTGACTTCAAACGGAACAAATTTGATGTCGCGGCAACCGTCGAGCGGATCGAATATGACCCGAACCGGACCGCATTCATCGCACTGGTAAAATACGAAGACGGCGAGCAGGCATATATCCTGGCTCCGCAGCGTCTGGCTGTTGGTGACAAAGTCGTGGCATCCGCCAAGGCCGACATCAAGCCGGGCAACGCAATGCCGTTCTCGGGCATGCCCATTGGTACCATTGTCCACAACATCGAGATGAAGCCTGGCAAAGGCGGTCAGATCGCACGTGCGGCTGGTACTTACGCTCAGTTCGTTGGTCGCGATGGCGGCTACGCTCAGATCCGTCTGAGCTCGGGCGAGCTGCGCATGGTCCGTCAGGAATGCATGGCCACCGTCGGTGCCGTGTCCAACCCCGACAACTCGAACCAGAACCTCGGTAAAGCCGGTCGCATGCGCCACAAAGGCGTGCGCCCGTCGGTTCGCGGTGTTGCAATGAACCCGATCGATCACCCGCACGGTGGTGGTGAAGGTCGTACCTCGGGTGGCCGTACACCGGTTACGCCGTGGGGTAAGGACACCAAGGGTAAGCGTACCCGCAACAAGAACAAAGCGTCCCAGAAGCTGATCATCCGCTCGCGGCACGCCAAGAAGAAGGGACGTTAATCTATGTCTCGCTCTGTTTGGAAGGGTCCTTTCGTCGATGCTTACGTGCTGAAAAAAGCCGAAGCAGCGCGCGAGTCGGGCCGCAACGAAGTCATCAAAATCTGGTCGCGTCGTTCCACCATTCTGCCCCAGTTCGTGGGTCTGACCTTTGGTGTGTACAACGGCCAGAAGCACATTCCCGTCAACGTCTCGGAAGACATGATTGGTCAGAAGTTCGGTGAATACTCGCCGACCCGTACCTATTATGGCCACGCCGCAGACAAAAAAGCGAAGCGGAAGTAAGTCATGGGCAAGGAAAAGAACCCCCGCCGCGTGGCTGAAAACGAAGCAATGGCGAAAACGCGCATGCTTCGCACCAGCCCGCAGAAACTGAACCTGGTTGCGCAAATGATCCGCGGCAAGAAAGTTGAGAAGGCTCTGACCGACCTGACTTTCAGCAACAAGCGTGTCGCGCAGGACGTCAAGAAGTGCCTGCAGTCCGCAATCGCGAATGCCGAAAACAACCACAACCTGGACGTTGACGAGCTGATCGTCGCCGAAGCATGGGTTGGCAAGAACCTGGTCATGAAGCGCGGTCGCCCGCGTGCCCGTGGCCGTTTCGGCAAGATCATGAAGCCGTTCTCGGAGATCACCATCAAGGTGCGTCAAGTTGAGGAGCAAGCCTAATGGGACATAAAGTCAATCCGATCGGCATGCGCCTTCAGGTCAACCGCACCTGGGACAGCCGCTGGTACGCTGATACCAAGGACTACGGTGATCTTCTGCTCGAAGACATCAAGATCCGTGAGTTCATCAACAAAGAGTGCAAGCAGGCCGGTGTTGCACGTGTGATCATCGAACGTCCGCACAAGAAGTGCCGCGTCACGATCCACACCGCACGTCCGGGTGTCATCATCGGCAAGAAAGGTGCGGACATCGAAGTTCTGCGCAAGAAGCTGGCCAAGATGACCGACAGCGAACTGCACCTGAACATCGTCGAAGTGCGCAAGCCGGAACTCGACGGTCAACTGGTTGCCGAGTCGATCGCTCAGCAGCTGGAACGCCGTGTCTCGTTCCGCCGCGCGATGAAGCGTGCCGTTCAGAACGCCATGCGCATGGGCGCCCTGGGTATCCGGGTGAACGTCGCTGGTCGTCTGGGTGGTGCCGAAATCGCACGGACCGAGTGGTACCGCGAAGGCCGCGTGCCTCTGCACACCCTGCGTGCCGACATCGATTACGCACATGCCGAAGCGATGACTCCTTACGGGATCATCGGGATCAAGGTCTGGATCTTCAAAGGTGAGATCATGGAGCACGATCCGCAGGCACGTGACCGTAAAGCACAGGAACTCCAGGATGGTCCGGCACCTCGCGGTGCAGGCGGCCGTCGCTAAGGGGGAATTGAGATGCTTCAACCAAAGCGTACAAAATTCCGCAAGATGCACAAAGGCCGGATCAAGGGTGAAGCCAAAGGCGGCTCTGATCTGAACTTTGGCACTTACGGTCTGAAAGCTCTGCAGCCTGAACGCGTCACCGCGCGTCAGATCGAAGCTGCACGTCGTGCCATGACCCGTCACATGAAACGTCAGGGTCGTGTCTGGATCCGTATCTTCCCCGACACTCCGGTCACTGCAAAGCCGATCGAAGTTCGTATGGGTAAAGGTAAGGGTTCGGTGGACCGCTGGGTTTGCAAGGTCAAGCCCGGTCGCGTGATGTTCGAGATCGACGGCGTCAATGACGACATCGCCCGCGAGGCCCTGCGCCTGGCTGCGATGAAGCTGCCGATCAAGACCCGCGTAGTGGTTCGCGAAGACTGGTAAGCGATTGGGGCTCAGGCCCTGTTCGTTAAAAGATTGACCCCCCGTCGGGACACCGGCGGGGGTTTTATGTTGGGGCGCTGCCCCCGCCGCGGCAAGCCGCGCCTCCCCCGAGGTATTTTCAGCCAGATGAAAAATGGATCCCTGCTTCATCTGGCCAAAAATATCTCGGAGCGCGAGGCAGAGCCTCGCAATTCCGCCATCGCCTTCCCCGCATCACTGGTCTAAGAGAGGGCGCATGGCACAGATTGAATCACTCTTCGTTACCCGTCTCTATCGCGCAGCTTTGTCCGAGTTTGGTCCCAAAATCGACGCGGAGGAGCTTGAAAATTCTTGCCTTGTCATCGCCGAAGATGACGAGGCCGGACAGGATTGGTGCGAAGAAAACGGCTATTCCGGCTATACCAGCTATGCCTCGCTGACGGACCTGCCCTGGCGGTTCCCGATCTTTGCCGATCTGGTGAGAGTGCTGGATCAACACGTGGCGGCCTTTGCCAAGGATCTGGAGTTTGATCTCGGCGAAGGAGAGCTGAAGCTGGAGGATCTGTGGATCAACATCCTGCCCGAAGGTGGTATGCACTCCAGCCACCTGCACCCGCACAGCGTCATTTCAGGCACGACCTATGTGGCGATGCCCGAAGGGGCGAGCGCGTTGAAGCTGGAAGATCCGCGCTCGGGCCGCATGATGGCCGCGCCGACGCGTCTAAAAGGCGGACGGCGGGATTTGCAGCCGTTCATCTATATGAAGCCACAGGTAGGCGACGTCCTACTGTGGGAAAGCTGGCTGCGCCACGAAGTGCCGATGAATATGGCCGAGGACGAGCGGATCAGTGTCAGCTTCAACTACAAGTGGGATTGACCCCTGTATCAGGCATGCAATGGAAGTTGCGACTCCGGTATTCTGGAGTGGCGCTTTGGTGTTGTTCCTATTGACGCTCTATCGAACAGGCTGGAATTTTCGAGAGAGCACCTTAAAGATGGTCGGATTGCGGGGGTTAGGCGACCTCACAACGCTTGAATTGGTTGTTTGGGCAGCAACAATGGGCGGAACGTTTTACGTGTTCTTTCAGGTTTTGGATGCGTGTAAAGATTTGTAGCGATCAATCAGTTTTTTGACCCGATAGATTCTCTCCAAACTTTCCCTTGCCACCCACCCCCTAAACCCTTATACGGCGGCATCCTGCAAGTCCCCCGGCCGAGTCGGGGGATTCGCATGTCTATCATTCATCCACCAGGTCCAAGGTGACCCTGCAAGGGGGCCTTCTGGTGTTTTGAGCAAAGGAAAAAGGCGATGAACGCCCAAGAACTGCGTGACAAGACCCCGGACCAGCTCCGCGAGGAACTGGCCAACCTGAAGAAAGAAAGCTTTAACCTGCGCTTTCAACAGGCAACCGGTCAGCTGGAAAATACAGCTGGTATCAAAGCGGCCCGCCGCAATGCTGCCCGCGTCAAAACCATTCTGAACGAAAAGGCCGCTGCCGCGGCATCGGAGGAGTAATCCTATGCCCAAGCGTATCCTGTCCGGAATCGTAACCAGCGACGCCAATGAGCAGACCGTGACTGTTTCGGTTGAACGCCGTTTCAAGCACCCGCTGCTGCAGAAAACCGTTCGTAAGTCCAAGAAATACCGGGCTCACGACGAAAAGAACGCCTTCAAGGTCGGCGACACCGTACGCATCATCGAATGCGCGCCGAAATCGAAGACGAAACGTTGGGAAGTTCTGGAAGCGTAAGCTTCCGGGATTTTTCATTTGTCGAAACCCTGGGGGATCTAATCAGACCAGCCCCCACAGGTCGGGAGAAACCACATGATCCAGATGCAGACCAATCTGGATGTTGCTGACAACTCCGGCGCACGCCGAGTTCAGTGCATCAAGGTCCTGGGTGGTTCCAAGCGTAAATACGCCTCCGTTGGCGACATCATTGTCGTCTCGGTGAAGGAAGCCATCCCGCGCGGCCGCGTAAAGAAAGGTGACGTCCGTAAGGCCGTCGTCGTACGCACCGCCAAAGAAGTCCGTCGCGAAGACGGCACCGCGATCCGTTTTGATCGCAACGCCGCCGTCATCCTGAACAACAACAACGAGCCAGTCGGTACCCGTATCTTTGGCCCCGTTGTTCGCGAACTGCGCGGCAAGAACTTCATGAAAATCATCTCGCTGGCTCCGGAGGTGCTGTAATCATGGCTGCTAAACTCCGCAAAGGCGACAAGGTCGTCGTGCTGGCCGGCAAGGACAAGGGAAAAGAGGGAACCATTTCCTCGGTTGACCCGAAAGCCGGTAAAGCTGTTGTCGATGGCATCAACATCGCCATCCGCCACACCCGTCAGTCGCAAACCTCACAAGGTGGTCGCCTGCCTCAGGCAAACCCGATCGAGCTGTCGAACCTGGCGCTGCTGGACAAGAACGGCAAAGCAACCCGCGTTGGCTTCCGCATGGAAGGTGACAAGAAGGTCCGCTTCGCCAAGACCACAGGGGACGTGATTGATGCTTGATAACGCAACCTACACCCCGCGTCTGAAAGCACAGTACGCTGAAACCATCCGTGCCGCTCTGAAAGAAGAGTTCGGCTATAAGAACGACATGCAGCTGCCCAAGCTGGAAAAAATCGTTCTTAACATCGGTTGTGGTGCTGAGGCGGTCAAAGACTCGAAGAAAGCAAAAGCTGCTGTCGAAGATCTGACGGCGATTGCTGGTCAACAGGCCGTTGCAACCAAGGCGAAGAAGTCGATCGCGGGTTTCCGCGTCCGTGAAGACATGCCGCTGGGTGCGAAAGTGACCCTGCGCGGTGACCGGATGTACGAATTCCTGGATCGTCTGATCACCATCGCGCTGCCGCGCGTTCGTGACTTCCGCGGTGTTAAGCCGTCTTTCGATGGTCGTGGCAACTTTGCCATGGGCATGAAAGAGCACATCGTGTTCCCGGAAATCGACTTCGACAAAGTCGACGAAGTCTGGGGCCTGGACATCGTAATCACCACCACAGCGAAAACCGACGCTGAAGCGAAGAGCCTGTTGAAAGCATTCAACATGCCTTTCAACGCGTAAGCGCCGGGAGGATTGAGACATGGCTAAAAAAGCAATGATCGAACGCGAGAAAAAGCGCGAACGCCTGGTGGCCAAATATGCCGCAAAGCGTGCCGAGCTGAAAGAAATCGCGAATGACGAGAGCCGCCCGATGGAAGAGCGTTTCAAAGCGCGTCTGAAACTGGCGAAACTGCCGCGCAACAGCTCGGCTACACGTCTTCACAACCGTTGTCAGCTGACCGGTCGTCCCCACGCTTACTACCGTAAGCTGAAGGTCAGCCGTATCGCGCTGCGCGAGCTGGGTTCTGCTGGTCAGATCCCCGGCATGGTGAAATCGAGCTGGTAAGGGAGACATAGATATGAATGATCCTATCGGCGATATGCTCACCCGTATCCGCAACGCGCAAATGCGCGGCAAGTCCACCGTTTCCACCCCGGCTTCCAAGCTGCGCGGTTGGGTTCTGGACGTGCTGGCGGACGAAGGCTACATCCGTGGCTATGAAAAGACGACCGGTGCAAACGGTCATCCGGCCATCGAAATCAGCCTGAAATACTACGAAGGCACCCCTGTTATTCGCGAACTGAAGCGGGTCTCGAAACCCGGTCGTCGCGTATACATGGGCGTCAATGACATCCCGCAGGTCCGTCAGGGTCTGGGCGTGTCGATTGTCAGCACTCCGAAAGGTGTGATGTCGGACGCAAACGCTCGCTCCAACAATGTTGGCGGCGAAGTGCTCTGCACCGTCTTCTAAGGAGGTCTGCAATGTCTCGTATTGGTAAAAAACCGGTCGAGCTGCCCAGCGGCGTTACCGCCTCTGTGTCCGGCCAGACCATCGAAGTGAAAGGTCCGAAAGGCACCCGCAGCTTCACCGCCACCGACGACGTAACGCTGTCGGTTGAAGACAACGTGGTCAAGATCGACCCCCGTGGCATGTCCAAGCGTGCCCGCCAGCAGTGGGGCATGAGCCGCACCATGGTTGCCAACCTGGTAACCGGTGTGACCACAGGCTTCAAAAAAGAGCTGGAGATCCAGGGTGTTGGTTACCGGGCTCAGATGCAGGGCAACACCCTGAAGCTGAACTTGGGCTACAGCCACGATGTTGATTTCACTGCTCCGGAAGGTGTCACCATCACCGCACCGAAGCAGACCGAAATCGTTGTGGAAGGTATCGACCAGCAGCTGGTGGGCGAAACCGCGGCCAAAATCCGCGAGTGGCGCCGTCCCGAGCCGTACAAAGGCAAGGGCATCCGCTATAAGGGCGAGTTCATCTTCCGCAAGGAAGGCAAGAAGAAGTAAGGACGCAAACAATGGCAAACAGCAAAAGAACCCTGTTTCTGAAGCGCCGCCTGCGCGTTCGGAACAAACTTCGCAAAGTCAACGCCGGCCGTGTACGCTTGTCGGTTCACCGTTCGAACAAGAACATCAGCGTTCAGCTGATCGACGACGTTCGTGGCGTGACCCTGGCTTCGGCCTCGACCCTGGAAAAAGATCTGGGTGTTGTTGGCAAGAACAACGTCGAAGCGGCCACCAAAGTGGGCGCGGCCATCGCCGAGCGTGCCAAGAAGGCAGGCGTCGAAGAGGCCTATTTCGATCGTGGTGGCTTCCTGTTCCACGGCAAAGTGAAGGCTGTCGCCGACGCTGCGCGTGAAGGTGGTCTGAAGATCTAAGACTTGTGGGCAGCTTTGCGGCTGCCCCGATGATCCGGGGGCCTCGGCAACAGTCGGGGCTCACTTGGATTGAAGTAAACGGCGTCACAAGCGCCACATGAGAAAAGGGATGCCAAATGGCAGAACGTGAAAACCGTCGGGGCCGTGGCCGCGACCGTGAAGAGGCACCGGAATTTGCAGATCGTCTGGTCGCAATCAACCGCGTGTCGAAAACCGTAAAAGGTGGTAAGCGCTTTGGCTTCGCCGCTCTGGTGGTTGTCGGCGATCAGAAAGGCCGCGTCGGCTTTGGCAAAGGTAAAGCGAAAGAAGTACCTGAGGCCATCCGTAAGGCGACCGAACAAGCCAAGCGTCAAATGATCCGCGTGCAGCTGCGCGAAGGTCGGACCCTGCACCACGACATCGAAGGCCGTCACGGCGCCGGTAAAGTGGTTATGCGCACCGCACCTGAAGGTACTGGTATCATCGCCGGTGGTCCGATGCGTGCCGTGTTCGAAATGCTGGGCGTCAAGGACGTTGTGTCCAAGTCGCTGGGCTCGCAGAACCCGTACAACATGATCCGCGCCACCATCAACGGCCTGCAGAAAGAGCAGAGCCCGCGTTCGGTTGCCGCACGTCGTGGCAAAAAAGTTGCCGACATCCTGCCCAAGCGGGACGAAGCACCTGCTGCTGCTGAAGCAGAAGCATAAGGAGAGCGACCCATGGCAAAAACCATCGTCGTCAAACAGATCGGTTCCCCGATCCGTCGCCCCGCCGAACAGCGCGCAACCCTGATCGGTCTGGGTCTGAACAAGATGCACAAAACCCGTGAGCTGGAAGATACTCCTTCGGTTCGTGGCATGATCCGCAAGATCCCGCATCTGGTCGAGATCGTCGAAGAGCGCGGCTAAGCCCGAAACCTTCGAGAATTTCAAAGAACGCCCCTGACTTCATTCAGGGGCGTTTTTTTTGTCATTGATACCTGGACGCCCAGCCAACACCAATCTGCAGGACCACAACACCGAGTCCAAAGGCATGCGCCCACAGGCCCAGAAACACCTGAGGGCGGGGGAATCCTCGACTTTTGCGGCTTTTTGGCTAGACTTTAGGGCCACATAGTCAGGGGGTTTTTTGATGACCGACACAGTGTCCGAACCTGCCGAATCCGAGATTCTTAGAATCGGTGACGAAAAGTATCAAAAAGCAGAAAAACTCATCCGAACGACGCAAGGAGCGAACGCATCCAACGGGTTAAAGCTGGACCGGCACATAACTGTTGCGAGATCTTATTTCTGGGACGCTGAGGGCCGATCCACCCTTTTCCCTCGCCTTCTGGGGATCGAGTTTAAGGGTAAACGGGTCGGCGTCTTTCAGGAAGCAAAGTCATTTACCGTTTTGCTCGACACTGATGGTGAAGAATACGAGGTCGGGGTTTCTGTGCGCCTTGAGGTCAATGCCGACCGGTTTGAGTTGGGGGCGCAGGTGTCAATTCCAAATATCGCAGCAGAAGCACAGCTGGGTCACAGCAAGGCCGAGATGGAGATCAGTGTGCTTGGTTATTACGGCCCCCTCGGAGACATCCTGCCCGCGCCCAAGGCAGTAGATGTAACGAGCTACGCAGAATACCTTGAGTCCTTTCGAAAAATTCAAAGGCTGGTCTTTTCAGAAGACGGGGCGCAATACCACCATCCGATTCCCTTGGGAGAAAGACGAATTGTTCAGGCTGCGTCGAGTCTAAGCAGCTAGAGTCAATTCACCCCAGCAACGAAAAAGTCACTCTGGGTACATCGAGCGGAAACACTCAGGTTTTGCGCTGCACACGGTCACGTACATGTCGCCCAGTTGTTATTCCCTTGGTGCATATCGGCTAGACCGAAACTTCCGTTGTTAGCGATAACTTTCGACCTTATCTCAGCCTTGTCCAAACAAGGAACACAAAAAGGAAACGTCAAGGAATACGCCTTGATTTGAGAAAGGAACAAAAAGATGACAACTGCTGCACTGACACATTCAGGCTTGAACTTTACTGCACGGATTACGGACATGATCGAACGCGTGAAAGCCGCGCGTGCCCGTGCTGCCGAGTACCAGCGCACGTTTTCCGAGCTGCAACGTTTGAGCAACCGGGAACTCGATGACATCGGCATCCGTCGTTGTGACATCGCGGATATCGCACACAAGCATGTCTACTGTTCGTAAATTCGAACAACCGGAAGCAAGACACAAAGGCGCCAAAGGGCGCCTTTTTTGCTTCATGCATTGGCTCTCAGAATGGCTAGAAGACGCGCCACAGCAGGGGAAAATCCTTGTAGATCGCAATGACGCTGTACGAAGCTAAAATCCGGCTCTATGTCGCTTTCCAACCGTAGGCGTCCCGCACTATGCGTTTCGCCGATCCGCGGCCTGCTGACACCCTACCCCAAAGACCGCCTACGGCAGAGTGGTTCTGACTCCACTGCAATCCGCTGCTTGAGCTTGATATGGCCCAGCACCTCACGAAACGCGCGGTGCTTGGGTTTGCCTTCCAGATAATCCGCCAGTTTGAGCAGGTTGATCGGATGCTTCTTAACAAGCGTTTCGATCCGCTGCACGGCATCGTCCAACGCATAGTGGTCGACGAACTGGCAAGCCACCTGCGTCGGGGTCAGCAGACAATAGTCCTGAGCCCGCTTGTCCGTATAGCGCGTGATGTCGAAGGGCGACGCGCCAAGGGCATGGAACTTTGGAACATGTACGCGCATGTCCGCTTTGACGTGCTCCAACACCGTGCCGGAGGTCTGACGGAACCCCAGCGGGCCAAGCTTGCCGACGACATGGCGACGCATCGCCGGAGAGATCATGTCCACATCCGCCCGGTCGTATTTCAGATCATCGAAAACCGACAAAAGCCCCAAATGCTCGTCAGCAATCTGGAAATAAGGTTCGGTGCTGAATGCCCGCATCCGTTCCAGCACCTGCGCCCGCTCAATTTCAGGGTCCGAAACGAAATCGGCCCCGGCGGGTTGAACCGCCGAGGCCGTAAATAGTCGCAGTAAGCGTCGGATCAAAGACCGGTGCTCACATCGATTGTGTTGCCCTCTTCCAGGGTCACATATGCTTTTTTGACGTCTTTCCGGCGACCCAGCTGGCCGCGGAACCGCTTGACCTTGCCTTTGGTCACGGTGGTGTTCACCGCTTTGACCTTCACACCAAACAGCGCCTCAACGGCCTCTTTGATCTGCGGCTTATTGCTGTCGATCGCCACTTCAAAGACAACCGCGCCGTTTTCGGACGCCATGGTCGACTTTTCGGTGATGATCGGCTTGCGGATCACGTCGTAGTGTTCTGCCTTCGCGCTCATTTCAGACGAGCCTCCAGTGCTTCGACAGCCGCTTTGGTGAGCACCAGGGTGTCACGCTTGAGGATGTCATAAACGTTTGCACCCATCGACGGCAGGATATCCAGACCTTCGATGTTGCGCGACGCCTTCAGGAAACCTTCGTTCACGGTCGCGCCGTCGATGACCAAAGCGCGTTTCCAGCCCAGGTTTGCAACCTGTTTGGCCAGTGCGGCGGTCTTGCCTTCGGCTTCGGCGTTCTCGATCACAACCAGTTCACCTGCTTTGGCTTTGGCCGACAGAGCGTGGCGCAGGCCAAGCTTGCGGAACTTCTTCGGCAGGTCGTGGCCGTGCGAACGAGGGGTCGGGCCCTTGTAGATACCACCCTTGCGGAAGATCGGCGCGTTGCGGTCACCATGGCGTGCGCCACCGGTGCCCTTCTGGCGATAGATCTTCTTGGTCGAGTAGCTGGTTTCCGAGCGGGTCTTGACCTTGTGGGTGCCGGCCTGCGCGTTGTTGCGCTGCCAACGGACCACACGGTGCAGGATGTCCGCACGAGGCTCGAGACCGAACAGATCGGCGTTCAGCTCGATGTCGCCGGCTTTGCCGCCGTCCAGTTTGATTACATCAAGTTTCATGCTTCACCACCTTCCGCGGGAGCTTCTTCCGCAGGTGCTTCGGTTGCAGCCGATTTCACAGCAGCCGGGAAAGGCAGGCCTTCCGGTGCTTTCTTCTTCACGGCGTCCTTGACGGTGACCCAGCCTGATTTCGGTCCGGGAACGGCGCCTTTGATGAAGACCAGGTTCCGGTCGGCGTCGGTTTTGACAACTTCCAGGTTCTGGGTGGTTACACGGGCAGCACCCATGTGACCGGCCATCTTCTTGCCTTTGAACACCTTGCCCGGATCCTGACACTGACCGGTCGAACCGTGCGAACGGTGGCTGATCGAAACACCGTGCGAGGCGCGCAGACCACCGAAGTTGTGGCGCTTCATTGCACCGGCAAAGCCTTTACCGATCGAGGTACCCGAAACGTCAACTTTCTGACCTTCCAGGAAGTGTTCTGCCGAAATCTCGGCGCCTACTTCGATCAGGCCATCTTCAGAGACGCGGAACTCAGCCAGCTTACGCTTGGGCTCAACCTTGGCAGCGGCGTAGTGACCGCGCATGGCTTTCGAGGTACGTTTTGCCTTGGCAGCACCGGCGCCCAGCTGAACGGCAGTGTAGCCATCTTTGTCAGCGGTACGCTGTGCTACAACCTGCAGGTTGTCCAGGTGAAGCACGGTCACAGGGATCTGCTTGCCGTCTTCCATGAACAGGCGGGTCATGCCAACTTTTTTTGCGATAATACCAGAGCGCATAATCTATACCCTCCGATCTTACGACTGCAGCTTGATCTCGACGTCCACACCAGCAGCGAGGTCGAGCTTCATCAGCGCGTCAACGGTCTGGGGGGTCGGATCAACGATGTCCAAGAGACGCTTGTGCGTGCGGATCTCGAACTGGTCGCGGGATTTCTTGTCAACGTGAGGGCCACGGAGAACCGTGAACTTCTCAATCTTGTTCGGCAGCGGGATCGGGCCGCGCACGTTCGCGCCGGTCCGCTTGGCAGTGTTGACGATCTCTTGCGTGCTGGCATCCAGAACGCGATAGTCAAATGCCTTCAGCCGAATACGGATGTTTTGGCTTTGCATAGATACAGCCTTTTTTCAGGCGTTGAGGTTGAGAGGAGGACAGACGCGCATCGCCAACCCTCTTCGAACCCAAAAGGCGGGAATCACCCCGCCTTGATGTTCTTGTTGAGAACTCGCGCGTATTAGTGGGATTGGTCGGGTTTGGCAAGGGGGTTTCTGTGCAAACTGGACGCCTCACAAAACCGGATCAGAAAACCGAAACACCTAGGTGCATTCTACATAAGATCCGTAAGGACAAACTCTCTTGAACAGATCACTCACTGTGCGCTTAGACCCCCGCGCCCAGAATTAAACCCAATATGTCAACGCCAATGGCAGAACCAGCAGCGTCGTCAGGGTTGACAAGAGGATAAATCCCGCCACGTCAGGTGCTCTGTCGGGCTGGTACTGGTCTGCGAAAAGATAGTTCGCGACGGACGAAGGCATCAAGCAGCACAGGATAACGACGCCGCGCTCAGTACCAGTGAAGCCAAATAACCAAGTCGCAAACAAGGCCACGACAACTGCGATGCCTAAATGAACAATGGTCAACACACCCGCTTGCCGCACATCTCTTATCTGAAAAGAAGCCAAGGTATGCCCCATCGTCAAAAGGAGCAGCGGGATCGTTAAACCACCCAAGATATTGAAACTCGACTCTATTGGTTGCGGCAGGCTGAATCCGGTGAAAACAACGCCCAAAGCGATGATCGCCGCGTATATTACCGGAGAAGTGATCAGCCTTTTTATCGAAATAGAACCGGATGGAATCCATATTCCGATGGAAAACATGCAAAGAAGAATGACCACGACAAAGCCCATTGCATAGGCCAACCCTTCTCCGCCAAAGGCCAGCAACGTGACCGGCAACCCTATGCCCCCGATGTTTCCGTACATTAACGGGCCGAGGAAAACGGGCACAGAGTATCCTAACACTCTGAGGACAATAAAACTCAACGCGGCGAAACCAGCGACGATTGTCGCGGCTGCGGCCATCACCGTCAGAAAGGTGTTCGCATCGATCTGCGCCGTTGAAAGATGCGAAATGACAAGCGTGGGAAAGCCGACACGCGATATCAGCCCGTTTATCACTTTGTTGTCGAAGGGCACTTTGAACAGAGCCAGACAGTAACCAATGCCTGCACAGATCAGAACGGGTAGAATGATATTGAAAACATTCAGGAATACATGTTCAAGATGTGCAATCATCGCAGTTTCCGACCCTGTTAGCAGAGTGCGCGTTCAAATCTGAAGAACACTGTACCACCGTCGACAATGTGGCAAGGGCCTTGCGTTCGAGCTGCTGGTTAACAGTGCTCCGCGAAGTAGCGAGTATTGCGCTGTTTCTGATTTGCCCTGAGTTTTGGCACAAGTCACCTATTCTGGGCAGTTTCCGTTGGTTCATTCGCTAGATTTTTCGACGAATGTTCCTGACTTATTTGATCGCCCGGTTGGTACAAGATGTATGCGCTTGAAATGGTAGAAACGAAAAAGGCCGCCCCCTGTTGGACGGCCTTCTTTAGTTCTTTACCGAGTTGCTCCCGGCAGATTTTCCTGAGGAAAATCGCCTGCCGCAACCAGGCGCGACAAGCGCGCCTTACTCGATGATTTTCGACACAACGCCGGCGCCGACGGTGCGGCCGCCTTCGCGGATCGCGAAGCGCAGGCCCTGCTCCATCGCGATCGGTGCGATCAGCTCAACGCCGAACGACACGTTGTCGCCAGGCATGACCATCTCGGTGCCTTCGGCCAGGGTCACGGTGCCGGTCACGTCAGTTGTACGGAAGTAGAACTGCGGACGGTAGTTCGCGAAGAACGGGGTGTGACGACCGCCTTCTTCCTTGGTCAGGATGTAGGCTTCGGCTTCGAACTTGGTGTGCGGTGTAACCGAACCCGGCTTACACAGAACCTGGCCACGCTCAACGCCGTCACGGTCAACACCACGCAGCAGCGCGCCGATGTTGTCGCCTGCTTCACCGCGGTCCAGCAGCTTGCGGAACATTTCAACGCCGGTGCAGGTGGTTTTCGAAGTGTCGCGGATGCCGACGATTTCGATCTCGTCGCCAACGTTGATCACGCCACGCTCAACACGGCCGGTCACAACGGTACCACGGCCCGAGATCGAGAACACGTCTTCGATCGGCATCAGGAACGGCTGGTCAACAGCACGCTCAGGGGTGTCGATGTAGTCATCAACAGCCGCCATCAGTTCCTTGATCTTCTCTTCGCCGATTTCCGGGTTGTTGCCTTCCATCGCGGCCAGAGCCGAACCTGCAATGATCGGAATATCGTCGCCGGGGTATTCATACGAAGACAGCAGCTCGCGGATTTCCATTTCCACCAGTTCCAGCAGCTCTTCGTCGTCAACCTGGTCAACTTTGTTCATGAACACGACCATCTTCGGGATGCCAACCTGGCGGCCCAGCAGGATGTGCTCACGCGTTTGCGGCATCGGGCCGTCAGCGGCGTTCACAACCAGGATCGCGCCGTCCATCTGGGCAGCACCGGTGATCATGTTCTTGACGTAGTCGGCGTGGCCGGGGCAGTCAACGTGCGCATAGTGGCGGTTGTCGGTCTCGTATTCCACGTGGGCGGTCGAGATGGTGATGCCGCGCGCTTTTTCTTCCGGCGCACCGTCAATCTGGTCATACGCTTTGAAGTCACCGAAATACTTGGTGATTGCTGCGGTCAGCGTCGTTTTACCATGGTCAACGTGGCCAATCGTGCCGATGTTGACGTGCGGTTTTGTACGCTCAAACTTTTCCTTTGCCATGATGGCCTCCTTTTTCGGTAATGAAGGGAGCCCCTGACCGGAGCTCCCTCAAATCTTCGCTTATGCGTATTTCGCCTGGATCTCGTCCGAGATGTTCTGCGGAACCGGATCGTAGTGGTCGAACTGCATGGTGAACTGGGCACGGCCCGACGACATCGAACGCAGAGTGTTGATGTAGCCGAACATGTTCGCCAGCGGAACGAACGCGTCGATCGCGATTGCGTTGCCGCGCGGTTCCTGACCAGACACCTGGCCACGACGCGAGGTCAGGTCGCCGATGATGCCGCCGGTGTATTCTTCCGGGGTGATCACTTCGACCTTCATGATCGGTTCCAGCAGTTTCGCGCCAGCTTTGCGCATGCCTTCACGCATACACATACGGGCCGCGATTTCGAACGCCAGAACGCTCGAGTCAACGTCGTGGAACTTACCGTCCAACAGGGCAACCTTGAAGTCGATCACGGGGAAGCCAGCCAGCGGGCCGCTGTCCATAACCGACTGGATGCCTTTTTCGACACCCGGGATGTATTCCTTCGGAACGGCACCACCAACGATGCGGCTTTCGAACGAATAACCTTCGCCCGGCTCGGTCGGAGTGATCTCGAGCTTGACCTCACCGAATTGACCCGAACCACCCGACTGTTTCTTGTGGGTGTAGGTGTGCTCGACCGGCATCGAGATGGTTTCACGATAGGCCACCTGCGGTGCACCAATGTTCGCTTCAACCTTGAACTCGCGCTTCAGACGGTCAACCAGGATATCCAGGTGAAGTTCGCCCATGCCTTTCATGATGGTCTGACCGGATTCCAGATCAGTTTCCACACGGAAGGACGGGTCTTCGGCGGCCAAACGGGCCAGACCCTGAGACATCTTTTCCTGGTCGCCCTTGGTTTTGGGCTCAACCGCGATCTCGATCACCGGATCGGGGAAGGTCATGGTTTCCAGAACCACCGGATCCTTCGCGTCACACAGGGTGTCACCAGTGGTGGTGTCTTTCAGACCCGCCAGCGCGATGATGTCGCCTGCAAACGCTTCTTCGATCTCTTCCCGGTTGTTCGAGTGCATCATCATCATACGACCGATGCGCTCTTTCTTACCTTTGGTCGAGTTCAGGATCGAATCACCCTTGTTCATGGTGCCCGAGTAGATCCGGGTAAAGGTCAACGAGCCAACAAAGGGGTCGTTCATGATTTTGAACGCCAGACCCGAGAACGCCATTGCGTCATCGGCACGACGTGCGATGTCACGAACTTCTTCCTCGTCGCCGGGCTTAAAGCCCATGTAATCAACAACGTCCAGCGGGCTGGGCAGATAGTCGATCACAGCGTTGAGCAGTGGCTGAACGCCTTTGTTCTTGAACGCCGAACCACCCAGAACCGGAACAAACGCGATGTCCAGAGTACCTTTGCGCAGCAGGGCGCGCAGGGTCGGAACGTCGGGCTCGTTGCCTTCCAGGTATTCCATCATCGCGTCGTCGTCCATTTCGACAGCCGCTTCGATCATCTTGCCGCGCCATTCGTCAGCCATGTCTTTCAGGCTGTCGCGGATCGGAGCTTTGATCCAGCTTGCGCCCAGATCTTCGCCCTGCCACAGCCACTCTTCCATGGTGACAAGGTCGATCAGACCTTCCAGCTCGGACTCGGCGCCGATCGGGATACCAACCGGAACAGCGCGAGCGCCGGTGCGGTCTTCGATCATGCGAACGCAGTTGAAGAAGTCTGCGCCAATCTTGTCCATTTTGTTGACGAAAACCATACGCGGAACCTTGTAGCGGTCAGCCTGACGCCACACGGTTTCGGTCTGGGGTTCAACACCGGCGTTTGCGTCCAGAACGCAGACGGCACCATCGAGAACCGCCAGCGAACGTTCAACTTCGATGGTGAAGTCTACGTGGCCGGGGGTGTCGATGATGTTCAGGCGGTGCTTTGGGGTATCGGCGGTCTGACCGTCTTCGGTGCGTTCCCAGAAGGTGGTGGTCGCAGCCGAGGTGATGGTGATGCCGCGTTCCTGCTCCTGCTCCATCCAGTCCATGGTGGCTGCACCATCGTGCACCTCACCGATGTTGTGGGATTTACCAGTGTAATACAGGATACGCTCCGAGCAGGTGGTCTTACCTGCGTCGATGTGCGCCATGATACCGAAGTTACGGTACAGTTCGAGCGGATATTCGCGTGCCATTTTTGATAAGCCTCTGAATTACCAACGGTAGTGGCTGAAGGCTTTGTTCGCCTCGGCCATCTTGTGGGTGTCTTCGCGCTTCTTCACGGCAGTACCGCGGGACTGTACAGCGTCCAGCAGTTCACCGGCGAGGCGTTCTTCCATGGTGTTTTCGTTGCGGCCACGCGCAGCAGTGATCAGCCAGCGGATGGCCAGTGCTTCGCGGCGCTCAGGGCGCACTTCGACCGGAACCTGATAGGTTGCACCACCAACCCGGCGCGAGCGAACCTCGACCGACGGTTTGATGTTGTCGAGTGCTTCGTGGAACACTTCGACAGGAGCGCGCTTTACCTTGTTCTCAACGCGGTCAAACGCGTTGTAAACGATGCGCTCTGCGACCGACTTCTTGCCGTCGATCATCAGGTTGTTCATGAATTTGGTCAGTACCTTGTCGCCAAATTTGGCGTCAGGCAGGACTTCGCGTTTTTCGGCGGCGTGACGACGTGACATATCAGCCTCTCCTTCTTACTTGGGACGCTTCGCGCCGTATTTCGAACGACGTTGCTTACGGTCTTTGACGCCCTGAGTATCCAGAACACCGCGCAGGATGTGGTAACGCACACCGGGAAGGTCTTTCACACGGCCGCCACGGATCAGAACAACCGAGTGTTCCTGCAGGTTGTGGCTTTCACCGGGGATGTAAGAGATGACCTCGAACCCGTTGGTCAGGCGCACCTTGGCAACCTTACGCATAGCCGAGTTCGGCTTCTTCGGTGTGGTGGTGTACACGCGGGTGCAGACGCCGCGCTTCTGCGGGCACTGCTCCAGGTGCATGGACTTCGAGCGTTTTACTTTGGGCTGCCGCGGTTTGCGGATCAGCTGTTGAATAGTTGGCATTCCGGTTCTTTCCCCGTTTTGCAACACACATGACATGCACGCGCGTTGCGTGCGGCTAAATTCGCTGCGTTCGTGCGTCCACAAGCGCAAAACCCACGAGCGTTCCCATTCCGAGGTGAACGTCGCGGTTGTTTCTCAGAGGGCGCGAACTGTAAAATTGTCCGGGCCTTGACCAGCTCATTACTGGAATCGGCTACGGGGCGGCCCCCGGCACCGAGATGACGCGCGTAATAGGGGGAGTCGGCCCAAGTGTCAACAGCACTATCCCGACGACCGCGACCTAGTGCGGTTTGGGGCTTAACTGACTGGCCGCAAAGTCACCCTTATCCCTGTTGCGACCGGTGTACAGCGGGGGCATAGTTGCGCTGAATACCAGCCGATGGACGACAGATGCAAGTGATTGGCCTGTGCCGTTTTTCCTATCCCGCTATTGGCGGCTTTCGGCTGAGCCACAAGACAATCGAGGAGCACAGGCAGTTTCTCTATGCACCCGACAGAATGGAAGAACGCTTTCGCTTATTTGAAACCGTTACCCTGTCCGGTTTTCGCGTCCAAACGGATGAACGTTTTGAGCTGTTGGTGATAACGGAAACTTGCCTGCCGCAACCCTATTCTGATCGGTTGCGGGATCTGGTCGCCGGGATCAAACAGGTCCGTATCATTGAAAAAGATCCAGCCGATCATAAGCAGGTGATGAGAGAGACCCTAAACACCGCCCGGACAGACCCACACAAACCCTGCCTACAGTTTCGGCATGACGACGATGACGCGGTCTCGGTCGACTTCATAGAAAAGCTCCGCTCTGCAACGCGCGAAAACGCAGGGCTAATGCAGCAAAGCGAGTCAGTCGCGATCGACTACAACCACGGTTACGTCGCACGATGCAACAAACATCAAATACACGTCGCGCAGGTTTATCGGACGCTTCTGGGCGTTGGCTTGGGCATGTATATTCAGGGCGGAAGTAAACGGACAATTTTTGACCGTTTACACAACAGACTGGCGCGGTTCATGCCGGTGGTTAGCTACCCCGACGCGCCGATGTGGATGCGTATGCTGCACGGGTTCAACGACTCGGACCATGCCCGAAAAGACACGCGTGAGCTGTTGCCGCTTAATCCAGAACAGGCGGAAGAATTGCGGACACGTTTCGCGATCGACCCTAAAGAGTTCGAAACTACACCTGTGCGGGTTTGAGCAGATGCAGGTCCTCGGTCTTTGCCGCTTTTCTTATCCCGCCATTGGTGGGTTTCAGACCATGCACTCCACTGTCGAAGAACGGCGGCAGTTTCTGTATCAATCTGAACGGCTGGACGAACGATTCCGGTTGTTTGAAACCATCGCCCTGCCCGGACTGAAACAGCAAACCGATCAAGACTTTCATCTTCTGATCGTTGTTGGTGAGTGCTTGCCCAAGCCAGCCTTTGATCGCTTGCATGATCTGACCGCCGACCTGAAACAGGTGCAAATCGCCGCCAGACCTCCAGGCCGGCACAGAAAGGTCATGCAAGAGGTTATGAATGCCGCGCGTCAAAACCTCGACCTGCCCTGCCTGCAATTTCGCCATGATGACGATGATGCGGTGGCAGTAGATTTCGTCGAACGGCTGCGTGGAACTGTAATTGACAATGCCGGGCTGTTTCAAAACCGAGCCATGGTTGCAATTGATTTCAACTGTGGCTACCTGGCGCGCGCAGATGCTGCGGGCATTCAAGCCAAGCGCGTACATCGTCCGTTGATGACAGCCGGACTTGGAATGTTTGCGCAAGGCGGCAACCGCAAATCGATCATGAACTTTACCCACAACAGGATCAATCGGGCCATGCCGGTGATTACGCGCCCGGATAAGCCGATGTGGGTCCGCGGCTTGAACCGGTTCAATGACTCTCCCAAAACCAGAAGCACAACGGCCGAACTCAGCCCCCTATCACAGCTTCAGGAGGCCGAGTTTCAATCACGTTTTGCCATTGATCAGAGCCATGTCAGGCGGGTTCACTCTGTGCCTTGACGGGCACGCTCGCGGAACAAGGTGAACAAACCAGCGCCTACAATCAACGTAGCACCCAGCATTGTCACCGTGTCGGGCCATTCATCAAATACGACCCAACCCAGCCCCAGCGCCCAAAGCAGACTGGAATACCGAAACGGCGCGACAAACCCAACATCGCCCTGACGCATGACCATGACACTGAACAGGTAGCCCATCAGCACAAAAATAGCGGCGGCGGCGACCAATGATCCCGCTGCGGCCGAAACCGGAACCCACCCTTCAAACACCGAGGCAACCGCCGCAGCAATTGCGATAGAGCCTGAGGTTGCCAATGTCACAACCATCGACGGCACGTCGGCAGACATACGACGGGTGACGAGATCCCGCACGGTTATCGATGCCACGGCGATCAGCGCGTAGACAGAATAGACGCTGAAGCCGTCCGGGCCCGGCCGGACGATTAACACCATGCCAATGAATCCCACCAAAATCGCCAGGGTACGCCGCCAGCCAACCTGTTCGGAAAAAACCAACGCGGCGCCCAGCGTTACCGTCAGCGGCAGCGCTTGCAGAATAGCCGTTACGTTGGCAAGCGGCATGCTCTTCAACGCCGTCAGGAAAAAGAACGTGGCAGCCAGTTCAGTCAGGCTGCGCAACGCTACAAGCCATTTGTCGTGACGCGAAAAATTCAGATGCAGGGCCCCAAGTGAACGGGCAAGCAGATAGACCAGAACAACAGCCAAGGCACCTCTTAGGGCCACCAACTGAAAAAGGGGCAGCTCCTGCAGCGCGATCTTCACCAGCGTATCGTTCAGGGTAAACGCGGCCATGCTGCCCATCATCAGCAAGGCACCTTTGGTATTCGGGGTCATGTTGGCTGGGCTCCGGGCTGGCAAACGCCGGTATTGGCCAAACTATAGCTTCGGATGTCAATATCGCTTTTGCCCGTCAGCCGGATGTCAGCCGAAGGGGACAATGGTCCCAAACAGATTTAAACTGGACGGCTCGGTTGTATCTTTGACGAAATCCACCCAATCTTTTCCGTAGGTCTGCTCGAAAAAGTCTGGGTACTTCCAAATAAGATTGTGAAAGGTGAACGTCGTCAGCAACGCGCCAACCGTAAGCGCGCCTGCGAACTCTCGCAGTTTACCTTTCAGAAAAAGCATCACCATGATGCAAGCCCCGCCCGCAAGTCCGAGGCTGACGAAATCCTGCGTATCAACTTGCCGCTGAACCGGAATACCAACGGATTGGTATTGAATGTAACGGGTCAGAAACACGGCACAGATTCCCAGCAGTAAGGCCCCCAAAAACGCACCGGGATAGGCCAGACGTTGCCAGATGCTCTCGGTTCTGGGCCGAGGTGCATTCCTTGCGTTCTCATCCGAGCGCTGTTTGATCCGCGCAACGCGATCTTCGAAAGAGTTGTTTTCTGTGCCCATGAGCCAATTCAAAATCAAATTAAAATCTCAAGCCAGAGCTAAACTAGAGATTGTATGACCGCAAGAACGAGCCATCGTGCACAAATACTGGGTTGGATCAAAATGTCGTGCTGTCCTGCGACAGTAACATGAACCGCGCGCACTTTGACCTGGGCTAACCGAAATCGGAACTTGGTTTTTTGAATCCTGACAGGCAGGAAAAACAAAAGGCCTACACAGGCCGGTTAACGGCACTGTTTTGATCCTAACTCCGCCGCGTACGATGCAAACGAATGAAATTGACGTGCGAACGATCTATGGCTGCAACGCGGGCTAAATGCACATTGCATCAATTCCAGTAGGATGGGATTAAGTGTCACATCAATTTAACTTGATATATGCATGGAGTTGTTTTCCAGTCGACTAGAGAGTTGCCCAGGCAAGTGGAGGTAGAGGTGAAGGTGCAATCAGAGACATGCAGCAAGCCCCTCACATGGAAGTTGGGATTGGCGCTGGCATTTGGATATGCGTCACAAGTCGCCGCTCAAGATCAAAGAATTGTTCATGATGCCGAGTATTTTATTCTGGAAGCTCAAAACGGCTCAGTGTGGCAGATAGAAGACCAACAACTTGACGCAAAACTCGCCGAGTTGAGGGAGAAATACGGTTCTCCTCCTAACCTCATCCACTTAATGTGGGACGACCAGCCACTCGGCGCAGTCGGCATCCCAGCCATGCAACAAATCCGTGGATACGAGACGCCGAACCTCAATCAGATGGCCGAAGAGGGTATGCTGTTCACGCGTATGTATACGGAGCCCGCGTGTACACCTACAAGAGCCGCAGCTTGGACGGGTCAATATGCTGTGCGGTCCAGCATGTTTTCAGTCGGTTTTCCTATAGAGTACGAAGGAATTGCGGCTGAGAATATCACGATTGCGGAAGTCTTGAGCGATGCCGGATATGCGACTGGATTTTTTGGCAAAACGCACCTTGGCGATATCGAAGAGGCCTATCCGCATAATCAAGGATACGACGAAGCGTTCACCGCGCTCTACAACCAATCGACGAGTCTTTGGAACATCGAAGCCGAAGCCGCCAACGCAGTCGTAGGGTTGAAAACCGAGCTTCTGCCCGAGAACCCGTATCAGAAAGACAAAGAGTTTCTTCAGGATGGCTATGTCTTTTACGTAGAAGGCACAAAGGGTGGTCCAACGCGAGAATGGTGCGGCACGACAAACGAGTGCTACCGCGCATTTGACGGCGAAGCGCGGGATCGAACGTTTGATTTCATTCGCAGAAACGCCGAGGAAGGAAACCCTTTCTATGCTGCATGGTGGCCCATGTGGATAAGCTTTTTGCCAGACCCAAACAAAGAAACACTACAACGTGGTCTGGTCGGAGAGGCTTATCACAAATACCTTGATCCGGACGTCGGACAGTTAATTTCGCTTCTCAATGAGTTGGGCATAGCCGAGAACACACTTGTTATCGCCATGTCGGACAACGGTCCTATGACCCATAATCCGCCTGCTGGGGCAGGCCTTGGGGAAGGACCATTCCGAGGTGGCAAAGGTGACTTTCTCGAAGGCGGCGTCCGCGTTGCTGCTCAAGCTTGGTGGCCCGGGATGATCGAAGAAGGGCAGATTGTCGGAGACATCATCCATGTCACGGATCTATTCACGACATTTGCACGCATCGGCGGCGCGTTGGAATTCGTTCCCAAAGACCGTGTGATTGATGGCGTCGATCAAACTTCTTTGCTGATCAATGGCGACAGCTTTAGCCGCCGAGACAGCGTAATGATCTATTCCGGTCCAAACCTCGGAGCGAGTGTGAAAGATCACTACAAGATGCACTGGATTTCGTCTGACCCCTCACAAGCGTCCGCTGGCATCACTTCAGTCTTCGACCTTTTGAATGACCACCGCGAAGTTAATCCCATTGTGGTTGGCGGTTTTCACTTCAAGGAGCCATTCCGTCGTATGCGAGCGCGGCACGAGCAGTGGATTGCAAGATACCCCCATTTGCCCCGTGCGTATGGCCCCGCCTACACCGGGATTGAAAACGCAAGGCCTGAGACCTTGGCGCTAAGCAATCCGCCCGAAGCACTGAATAACCTGCCTTTCGGATTGTTGGACTTCATTGAGCAATTGCCAAGTCTTCCCTTCGACCCGAGCGGAGACGTAGGGTTGGATTTCGATTAAATGTGGCGTTCGGCTTTGAATGCACAACTGGCGCAGGTTCAAATCATTGGGCTTCTGCTTTGGGCTCAAAACAGCCACTAGATGGCAGATCGAGCACTAACAATATTGAGCTGGCACTTGACAGTCTTCCACAAAAGAAAGGCCCCGCGTTTTGCAGGGCCTTTTTCAAATTTATGCTGTCGAGCTTACTCGCGGCTTTCCGGTGTTTCCACCAGAACGTCCAGCTCATCGCCAACCATGTCGTCGTCGAAGGTCGGTGCAGCCAGAGCAGCGGCGGCTTCGGCCTCTTCCCGGCGGGCTTCGATGACCACGTTGTCACGCGACTGCGCGATGTGGCGGACAGCCTGAGTTGCTCCACCGGTACCGGCAGGGATCAGACGACCAACGATGACGTTCTCTTTCAGGCCAACCAGCTTGTCCTTCTTGCCCTGAACCGAAGCTTCGGTCAGCACGCGGGTGGTTTCCTGGAACGACGCCGCCGAGATGAACGAACGTGTCTGCAGCGAGGCTTTGGTGATCCCCAACAGGATCGGCTCGCCCTGTGCCGGACGACCACCACGCGAAAGGGTCTTCTCGTTGGCTGCGTCGAACTCCTGCTTATCGACATGCTCGCCTTTCAGCAGGGTGGTGTCGCCTGAATCCAGGATCTCCCACTTCTGCAGCATCTGGCGCACGATGACCTCGATGTGCTTGTCGTTGATCTTCACGCCCTGCAGACGATAGACGTCCTGCACCTCGTCGATCATGTAATCCGCCAGCGCTTCGACACCCATGATGGACAGGATGTCATGCGGAGCCGGGTTACCGTCCATCAGGTATTCACCCTTCTGGATGAAGTCCCCTTCGGCGACCGGGATGTGCTTGCCCTTGGGCACCATGTACTCGATGGTCTCCATGGACTCGTCCGCCGGTTCGATGCTGATGCGACGCTTGTTCTTGTAGTCGCGGCCAAAGCGCACGTAACCATCGGCTTCTGCGATGATCGCGTGATCTTTCGGACGACGCGCTTCGAACAGTTCGGCCACACGCGGCAGACCACCGGTGATGTCCTTGGTCTTGGCACCTTCACGCGGGATACGCGCAACAACGTCACCAGCTTCGATCTTCTGGCCGTCTTCGACCGACAGAATCGCATCGACCGACATCGGATAGTGAACCGGGTTGCCCGCGTCGTTGCGGACCGGCTCGCCATCTTCACCGACCAGAATGATCTCGGGCTTGAGGTCGCTGCCTTTGGGGGCCGCGCGCCAGTCGATCACGATCTTCTGGGTCATACCAGTTGCTTCGTCGGTCTCGTCGCGGACAGCAAGGCCCGAAACCAGATCAACGTATTTCGCGGTACCGGCTTTCTCGGCGATGATCGGCAGAGTGTAGGGATCCCATTCGAACAGCTTGTCGCCACGGGCCACTTTGGTGCCGTCTTTGACGAACAGCTTGGAGCCGTAGCCCAGCTTGAAGCTGGCACGCTCTTCGCCATGTTCGTCGTTGATTACCAGCTTCATGTTCCGGCCCATGACCAGGCTTTCGCCTGCGGCATTGACCAGGATCTGCGGGTTCTCGAACGCGACAACACCTTCCTGGTTGGCTTCCTGGAACGACTGCTGACCACCTTGCGCAACACCACCGATGTGGAAGGTCCGCATGGTCAGCTGTGTACCGGGTTCACCGATCGACTGGGCGGCAATGATGCCAACAGCTTCACCTGTGTTCACCATGGTACCACGCGCAAGGTCACGACCGTAGCAGGTTGCACAGACGCCTTCTTCGGACTCACAGGTCAGAGGCGAACGGATGCGCATCGACTGAACACCGGCTTCGTCGATGGTGTCGGCCATACGTTCGTCGATCAGCTGACCTGCTGCGACGATCACCTCATCTGTGCCCGGACGCAGAACATCGTCAGCAGCGACACGGCCCAGCACACGTTCGGCCAGCGAGGCGACAACCTCACCGTCGTTCACGGCTGCTTCTGCAGTGATCGCACGCTCGGTGCCACAGTCGATCTCACGAACGATACAGTCTTGCGCCACGTCCACCAGACGACGGGTCAGGTAACCCGAGTTCGCCGTCTTCAGAGCGGTATCCGACAGACCCTTACGGGCACCGTGGGTCGAGTTGAAGTACTCGAGAACGGTCAGACCTTCTTTAAAGTTCGAGATGATCGGCGTTTCGATGATGTCACCGTTCGGCTTGGCCATCAGACCGCGCATACCGCCCAGCTGTTTCATCTGAGTGACCGAGCCACGCGCACCCGAGTGGGCCATCATGTAGACCGAGTTCGGTTCCTGTTCCGAGCCGTCCTCTGCCCGATCCGACGACGAGATCGTCGACATCATAGCCTCGGTGACGCGATCGTTACACTTCGACCAGGCATCGACAACTTTGTTGTACTTTTCACCCTGAGTAATCAGGCCGTCCATGTACTGCTGTTCAAAGTCTTTCACCTGACCGCGGGTGTCATCAACGATGCCCCACTTGTCACCCGGAATGACCATGTCGTCCTTACCAAACGAGATGCCAGCCTTGAACGCTTCTTTGAAGCCCATCGACATGATCTGGTCACAGAAGATAACCGACTCTTTCTGACCGCAGTAACGGTAGACGGTGTCGATCACCTGCTGCACTTCTTTCTTCCGCAGCAGACGGTTGACCAGCTCGAACGGCGCTTTGTTGTTCATCGGCAGCAAGGCACCCAGACGCAGACGGCCCGGAGTGGTTTCATAGCGCTTCTGAACTTCGTTGCCTTCGTCGTCGATCTGCGTGATCCGCGCGGTGATTTTCGAGTGCAGATGCACCTCACCCGCGTCCAGCGCGTGCTGAACTTCTTCGATCGAGCCAAAGACCTTGCCTTCGCCCGGCATGCCTTCACGTTCCAGGGTCACATAGTACAGACCCAGGATCATATCCTGCGACGGAACGATGATCGGTGCGCCGTTTGCAGGCGACAGAACGTTGTTCGTCGACATCATCAGAACACGGGCTTCCAGCTGCGCCTCAAGGCTCAGCGGGACGTGAACGGCCATTTGGTCCCCGTCGAAGTCAGCGTTAAAGGCCGAACAGACCAGCGGGTGCAGCTGAATGGCTTTACCTTCGATCAGGACCGGCTCGAACGCCTGAATGCCAAGACGGTGCAGCGTCGGCGCACGGTTCAGCATGACAGGGTGTTCGCGGATCACCTCGTCGAGGATATCCCACACTTCGGGACGCTCTTTCTCGACCAGTTTCTTCGCCTGTTTCACGGTCGAAGACAGACCCTTGGCTTCAAGGCGTGAGTAGATGAACGGCTTGAACAGTTCCAGCGCCATCTTCTTGGGCAGACCACACTGGTGCAACTTCAGCTCGGGCCCGGTCACGATGACCGAACGGCCCGAGAAGTCGACACGTTTACCCAGAAGGTTCTGACGGAAGCGGCCCTGCTTGCCTTTCAGCATGTCCGACAGCGATTTCAGCGGACGCTTGTTGGCACCGGTAATCACGCGGCCGCGACGGCCGTTGTCGAACAGAGCATCCACGGATTCCTGCAGCATCCGCTTTTCGTTGCGGACGATGATGTCAGGCGCACGCAGCTCGATCAGACGCTTCAGACGGTTGTTCCGGTTGATGACGCGGCGATACAGATCGTTCAGATCCGAGGTCGCAAAACGGCCACCATCCAGCGGAACCAGCGGACGCAGTTCCGGCGGAATGACCGGGATCACGGTCATTACCATCCATTCGGGACGGTTACCCGACTCGAGGAAGGATTCAACAACCTTCAGACGCTTGATGATCTTCTTGGGCTTCAGCTCTCCGGTTGCTTCGGCCAGATCAGCGCGCAGCTGCTCGGCTTCGGCTTCCAGATCGATCTGGGCCAGCATCTCGCGGATGGCTTCGGCACCAATGTTGGCGGTGAACGCGTCCATGCCATAGGCATCCTGCGCATCCATGTACTCTTCTTCAGTCAGCATTTGGCCGTAGGTCAGGTCAGTCAGACCGGGCTCGATGACGACGTAGTTTTCAAAGTACAGAACGCGTTCCAGATCGCGCAGCGTCATGTCCAGCATCAGACCGATGCGGGACGGCAGCGATTTCAGGAACCAGATATGCGCAACAGGCGCGGCCAATTCGATGTGGCCCATACGCTCGCGGCGGACTTTCTGCAGGGTGACTTCCACACCGCATTTCTCGCAGACAACGCCGCGATACTTCATCCGCTTATACTTGCCGCACAGACATTCGTAATCTTTGATCGGGCCAAAGATACGCGCGCAGAACAGGCCGTCACGTTCAGGCTTGAACGTCCGGTAGTTGATGGTTTCGGGTTTCTTGATCTCGCCATAGGACCAAGACAGGATCCGCTCGGGCGACGCCAGCGAGACTTTGATCTCGTCAAAGACCTTCGGGGGCGTCAGCGGGTTGAACGGGTTGTTGGTGATTTCCTGGTTCATTTGTTACCTCAAATCTTGCGGAAGGGGGGACGGGAGAAAGGGCAGCGCCCTTACTCCTCAACCTCCGCATCCAGGAGTTCCATATTCAGGCCGAGGCCACGGACTTCTTTCACCAGAACGTTGAACGATTCCGGTACGCCCGCTTCAAAGTTATCCTCGCCCTTGACGATCGACTCATAGACCTTGGTCCGGCCGGCGACGTCATCCGATTTCACGGTGAGCATCTCCTGCAGGGTGTAGGCGGCGCCGTAAGCTTCCAGAGCCCAGACCTCCATCTCACCAAAGCGCTGACCACCGAACTGCGCCTTACCACCCAGCGGCTGCTGGGTCACCAGGCTGTACGGCCCGGTCGAACGCGCGTGGATCTTGTCGTCCACAAGATGGTGCAGTTTCAGCAGGTACTTGATGCCCACGGTGACCGGACGTGCAAATTGCTCGCCGGTACGACCGTCGAACAGAACCGACTGACCGCTTTCCGAGAAGCCCGCACGCACCAGCGCGTCGTTGACGTCAGCCTCTTTGGCACCGTCAAAGACCGGGGTTGCGATCGGAACACCGCGGGTCACGTTGCCCGCAGCCTCGATCAGGCCATCCTCGTCCAGACCGGTGATGCCTTCTTCGTAGACATTCTCGCCATAGGCCAGCTTCATCGCTTCGCGCACCGGGGTCAGGTCGCCGGACCGGCGATATTCACCCAGAGCCTCATCGATGTTCAGACCCAGACCGCGCGCGGCCCAACCCATATGGGTTTCAAGGATCTGACCGACGTTCATACGCGAAGGCACACCCAGCGGGTTCAGACAGAAATCAACCGGCGTACCATCGGCCAGGAACGGCATGTCTTCCATCGGAACAACCTTGGAGATCACACCTTTGTTCCCATGACGACCGGCCATCTTGTCGCCCGGCTGCAGCTTGCGCTTCACGGCGATGAAGACTTTGACCATCTTCATCACACCCGGCGGCAGATCGTCGCCACGACGGACCTTCTCGACCTTGTCTTCGAAACGGGCGTCCAGAGCGCGTTTCTGCACTTCGTACTGCTCGTTCAGAGCCTCAACGATCTGTGCGTCCTGCTCACCTTCCAGCGCCAGCTGCCACCACTGACCACGGGTCAGGGTTTCCAGCAGGTCCTCGGTGATAACCGACCCTGCCTTGACGCCTTTCGGGCCTTTGACAGCGGTTTTGCCAAGGATCAGGCCTTGCAGACGTGCATAGATGTTGCGGTCCAGGATCGCCAGCTCGTCGTCCCGGTCACGGGCCAGACGTTCGACTTCCTCACGCTCGATCTGCAGCGCACGCTCGTCTTTCTCGACGCCGTGGCGGTTGAAGACGCGGACTTCCACGACCGTACCGTAATCGCCCGGCTTCACGCGCAGCGAGGTGTCGCGCACGTCAGATGCTTTTTCACCAAAGATGGCGCGCAGCAGCTTTTCTTCCGGGGTCATCGGGCTTTCGCCCTTCGGAGTGATCTTGCCGACCAGAATATCGCCCGGTTCAACATCTGCGCCGATGTAAACGATGCCCGCCTCGTCGAGGTTGCGCAGCGCTTCTTCACCAACGTTCGGGATGTCGCGGGTGATCTCTTCCGGGCCGAGCTTGGTGTCACGGGCGGCGACTTCGAATTCCTCGATATGGACCGAGGTAAAGACGTCATCACGCGCGATACGTTCGCTGATCAGGATCGAGTCTTCGTAGTTGTAACCGTTCCACGGCATGAACGCGACGACCACGTTCTTACCCAGAGCCAGTTCACCCATATCGGTCGACGGACCGTCGGCGATGACCTCGCCCTTCTGGACGGTGTCACCTACCTTGATCAGCGGACGCTGGTTGATGCAGGTGTTCTGGTTCGAGCGCTGGAACTTGCGCAGACGATAGATGTCAACGCCAGCGTCGCCCAGTTCCAAATCCTCGGTGGCGCGGATAACGATACGCTGGGCATCGACCTGGTCGATGATACCGGCGCGTTTCGCCTGAATCGCAGCACCCGAGTCGATCGCAACCTTTTCCTCGATACCGGTACCGACCAGCGGTGCTTCGGCCCGCAGCAGCGGAACCGCCTGACGTTGCATGTTCGAGCCCATCAGAGCGCGGTTGGCGTCGTCATTTTCAAGGAACGGGATCAGCGATGCAGCAACCGATACCAGCTGTTTCGGCGACACGTCGATCAGGTCCACATTCTCGCGCGGTGCGAGGGTGTAGTCACCGGCCTGACGGGTCGAAACCAGATCATTGATGAACTTGCCATCGGCATCCAAGGTCGCGTTCGCCTGCGCCACGGTGTGACGCATTTCCTCGGTCGCGGACATGTAGTGAACCTCATCGGTCACCTCGGCGTCTTTGACGACGCGATACGGTGTTTCGATGAAGCCATACTTGTTCACGCGAGCAAAGGTGGCCAGCGAGTTGATCAGACCGATGTTCGGACCTTCCGGCGTTTCAATCGGGCACATCCGACCATAGTGGGTCGGGTGTACGTCGCGAACCTCAAAGCCCGCACGCTCACGTGTCAGACCACCGGGGCCAAGCGCCGAGAGACGGCGTTTGTGGGTGACTTCCGACAGCGGGTTGGTCTGGTCCATGAACTGCGACAGCTGCGACGAACCGAAGAATTCGCGGACAGCAGCCGCAGCAGGTTTCGCGTTGATCAGGTCCTGAGGCATGACGGTGTCGATTTCAACCGACGACATACGCTCTTTGATCGCGCGCTCCATGCGCAGCAGGCCAACGCGGTACTGGTTTTCCATCAGTTCGCCGACCGAACGTACACGGCGGTTGCCGAGGTGGTCGATATCGTCCACGTCGCCTTTGCCGTCACGCAGTTCCACCAGCGCCTTGATGCAGGCCACGATGTCTTCGCGGCGCAGAGTGCGCAGGGTGTCCGGCGCGTCCAGAGCCAGACGCATGTTCATTTTCACACGGCCAACGGCGGACAGGTCATAACGCTCGCTGTCGAAGAACAGCGTGTCGAACAGGGCCGACGCAGCTTCGACGGTGGGCGGCTCGCCCGGACGCATGACGCGGTAGATGTCCATCAGCGCGGTTTCGCGGCTCATGTTCTTGTCCTGAGCCATGGTATTGCGCATGTACGGACCAACATTGACGTTGTCGATGTCCAGAACCGGGATGTCGGTGATGCCCGCATCGATCAGCTCTTTCACGGTGCCGCCAATCAGGTCGCCGTCTTTGTCGTATTCCAGGGTCAGCTCATCACCGGCTTCGACATAGATCGCGCCGTTTTCTTCGTTGATGATGTCCTTGGCGACAAATTTGCCAACGATGTGATCGAACGGAACCAGCAGGTCGGTGACGGTGCCTTCGTCGATCAGCTTCTTGACCGCGCGCGGGGTGACTTTCTTGCCGGCCTCAGCAATCACTTCACCGGATTTGGCGTCGACCAGATCATAGGTCGGGCGTGTACCACGCACACGCTCGGGGAAGAATGGCGTGACCCAGCCCTTCTTCTTGTCCAGCTTGTAGGACACGGTGTTGTAATACGCGTCCATGATCGCTTCCTGGTCCAGACCCAACGCATAAAGCAGGGTTGTCACAGGCAGCTTACGGCGACGGTCGATACGGGCGAACACGATGTCCTTGGCGTCGAACTCAAAGTCCAGCCAGCTGCCGCGATACGGGATGATGCGGCAGGCAAACAGCAGCTTGCCCGAGGAATGGGTCTTGCCCTTGTCGTGGTCAAAGAACACACCGGGCGAGCGGTGCATTTGGGATACGATCACACGCTCGGTCCCGTTCACGACAAAAGTGCCATTCGGTGTCATCAAGGGCATATCGCCCATGAAGACATCCTGTTCCTTGATGTCTTTTACCGATTTCGCGCCGGTGTCCTCGTCGACATCAAACACGATCAGTCGCAGAGTGACCTTCAGCGGCGCGCTGTAGGTCATGTCGCGCTGCATACACTCTTCGACGTCATATTTGGGTTTTTCCAGATCGTATTTCACGAACTCCAGAACGGAGGTTTCGTTGAAATCCTTGATCGGGAAAACCGACTGGAACACACCCTTGATGCCTTCGCCGTCTGTTGGCTGCTCTGCATCGCCGGAGCGCAGGAAAAGATCATAAGAAGATTTCTGTACCTCAATAAGGTTCGGCATCTCCAGCACTTCGCGGATTTTGCCGTAGTATTTACGAAGACGTTTCTGGCCAAGGAACGTTTGAGCCATGTCAGATGTCACCTTTCGATGTTCTCAGCGGGCAAAGACACCGTCGGGCCCCGGCATCTTGCACAATCGAGACAACACGTCCGGATCAATTCATGGCCACCGTCCCGAAGGCGGCCTCCCGATCCGAAAACCGTGTCTTAGAAAACGCCCCACATTTTGAGGCCCTTTCTAAGACAGGTTCGGCTGGACCCGGATTTCTCCGGACCCAGCCAAATTTTTCGGCGCATCAGCGATGCACCTGAGACTAAGCTTAGGCCAGCTCGACTTCGGCGCCAGCTGCTTCCAGCTTGGCTTTGACGTCTTCTGCTTCTGCTTTGTCCACGCCTTCTTTGATCTTGCCGCCGGCTTCGACCAGTTCCTTGGCTTCTTTCAGGCCCAGGCCGGTGATGCCGCGAACTTCTTTGATGACGTTGATTTTCGATGCGCCGGCGTTCTTCAGAACGACGTCGAATTCGGTTTTTTCTTCCTCAGCTGCACCGCCGGCGTCGCCGCCTGCTGCAACCATTACGGCGCCGCCAGCTGCGGGCTCGATGCCGTATTCGTCTTTGAGGATGGTTTTCAGTTCTTGTGCTTCCAGCAGGGTCAGACCCACGATGCTTTCTGCGAGTGCTTTCAGATCAGCCATTGTATTAGCTCTTTCCGTTTTACAGTGTGTGTTCCAACGTCAGGGCATATGCCCCACGCAGATCATTCAGTGCCAACCGCTTACGCAGCTTCCGCCTTCTCTTCGATGGTGGAAAGGATGCTTGCGATGTTGCTTGCAGGTGCGCCAATCGCGCCGGCGATGTTCGAAGCAGGTGCGCCAATGCAGCCCACGATCGAAGCAATAAGCTCCTCGCGAGACGGCATTTTCGAAACTGTTTCGACGCCTTTGCGGTCCAGAGCGTTCTCACCCATTGCACCGCCGAGGATCTCAAAATTCTTGTTATCCTTGGCGAAGTCCTCGGCCACCTTGGCTGCTGCCACAGGGTCCTCGGAATAGGTCAGAACGGTCATCCCTGTCAGCAGGTCGGCCATGCTTTCACACGGCTTACCCTCAAGGGCGATTTTGGCGAGCCTGTTTTTGGCAACACGCACGGAACCACCCGCGTCACGAGCACGTGCGCGAAGATCCTGCATCTCGGCAACTGTCAGACCGGCGTAGTGAGCAACCACTACGACGCCAGAGCTTTCGAAGATTTGGCCGAGTTCCTCGACCACTTTCTCTTTCTGGGCTCTATCCACAGTTCTCTCCAAGTTTGGGGCGATACCTCACCCCGGCTCATATTTGCCGCAGCTTTCGCTCCGGCGTTCAGGTCCGTTATTACGGGATTGGCCAAAATGCGCCCGAGGGTGGGACCCTCAGAATTCTTTGGTCTTACCCGTCTCAGGCAGGGAATTAAGGGACCGAATGGACCCACCCACCGTCTTGGACGAAACGAAAGAAAGCGCACGACGAATCGCACGCTTTATTCCGCAGGTCTACTTAGGGCAGATAGGCGGGGTTTCCAAGGGGTAAATTTGCGTCAATCGCAAGCGTACTTTCACATTCATCGAAGCGGGTAAGTTTCATCTCAACATTGCTTCCGGATTCGGCGATCACGGCCAAAAGTGCCTAGCCTTCCTCAACACCGCTTGGGAACCCAATTCAAACTCAAATGCTTATGATGACCCTCAGAAATTTCCAGGGTCTCAAGCAGAACGAATGGAAAGTGATTTTGACTGACTAAGTTCTCTCGGCGCCGATCAGGTGCGTAAACGGATAGTCACAAAAAGATGTCGCTGCGGTAACGTCTTTCAATAACCTTTTGATCATTCCCGGATCAAGAGAGCCAATCTTCGAATGATGAGGCCAAAGTGAACGCCCAAAACTCGGGTTCAGGAGTATCTGTGGGCTGCAAGGACATCGATGGAATTTCCCGCTCGGCCAAATTGGGAAGACCGCGCCCCATCCAACTGGCCAATGAACCACCTTCATCCGCTGACACGGCAGCCGCAAAAACGAACGCGTCATCGCGCGCGCCAACACCCGCAGACAACGCATCGTCAGTAGAACGGAATGAAACCCCTGTATCCACGATTTGCAAACTACCACTCGCAACCGCTGCGATCGCGTTGACCAAAGCCGGGCTTCCAGGTGTGTTTGCAGTGACTGTGGTCGCAACAGTGCCCGGCAGTTCACCCTTCATTTGCTCGATAAGGTCAGGGTTCAATCTGCGTGCGCAATATCCACACATTGTATTCTCCAAGAATGCCACCTGACAGGCCCACGATCCCGTCTGGCTGAAATAGAATTTCTACGTTCGTTATTCGAGAATTACGGCAGTTTTTGGGCTACCAACTCAAAACCTAACTTTACCCTTGCACCAGTATGGTTTGCATAAAAGGCCGAGCGTGTGAAGTTTCTAAATTTGCTGCAAAAAGTTGGCCCTTCTGTGAAGGCATGGATTGGACCTAAAAAGACACAAGAAAAATCCCGGGCAGTTCGCACCACCCGGGATCAATTCTTCTAAGCTGAATGCCGGGGCTTATTCGCCCGAAGCTTCCGCAACATCCAGTGTCACGCCCGGGCCCATGGTCGAGCTCAGCGCGATTTTCTTCATGTAGGTGCCTTTGGCGCCCGACGGCTTGGCCTTGGCAACAGCCGAGACAAAAGCGCGAACGTTTTCAACCAGCTTGGCTTCGTCAAACGACGCTTTGCCAACGCCAGCGTGCACAACGCCGCCTTTTTCCGCCTTGAACTGAACTTCACCGCCCTTGGCTGCTTCCACGGCCGCTTTCACGTCCATGGTCACGGTGCCAACTTTGGGGTTCGGCATCAGGTTACGGGGGCCCAGAACTTTACCCAGACGACCGACGATCGGCATCATGTCCGGGGTGGCAATGCAGCGATCGAATTCGATGGTGCCGCCCTGAATGGTTTCCATCAGGTCCTCTGCGCCAACGATATCTGCGCCAGCTTCTTTCGCTTCGTCAGCCTTGGGGCCGCGAGCGAACACAGCAACGCGCATCGCTTTACCGGTGCCGTTCGGCAGGCCAACAACGCCGCGAACCATCTGGTCTGCGTGACGAGTGTCAACGCCCAGGTTCATCGCGATTTCGATGGTCTCGTCGAATTTCGAGGTTGCGTTGCCTTTGACCAGGGCAACAGCTTCTTCAACCGACAGGTTTTCCTTGCCGGCGACAGCTTCGCGCGCAGCGCGGGTACGTTTACCGAGTTTTGCCATCTTACTTCACCTCGATGCCCATAGAGCGGGCCGAGCCCAGGATGATCTGCATTGCGCCTTCGACGTCGTTGGCGTTCAGATCTTTCATTTTGGCTTCGGCGATTTCGCGAACCTGCTTCGAGGTCACGGTTGCCACGGTCTCACGACCTGGGTTTTCCGCGCCACGGGGGCGGTTACGCTTGCCGACCGGCTTCAGACCAGCTGCTTTTTTCAGGTAGTAAGACGCGGGCGGCGTCTTGATGTCCATGGTGAAGGACTTGTCCTGATAATAGGTGATCACGGTCGGGCAAGGAGCGCCGGGCTCCATGTCTGCTGTCTTGGCGTTGAACGCCTTGCAGAATTCCATGATGTTGATACCGCGCTGACCCAGCGCTGGACCAACTGGCGGCGACGGGTTCGCCTGACCTGCAGGAACCTGCAGCTTCATTGTACCAGCAAGCTTCTTGGCCATTTGGTTTTCCTTTCAACTTAGGCAGGACGCGTCCCACCCAGATTATGTTGCGTGGTTCGGACCGGGATCGCGATCCCAGCACCCTCCCACGAGAGAATCTCGCCCGAAGACGATAGAGGCGGCATTTATAGCGGAAAGGTGACGTTGGCAAGAGGATCCCGCCGTATTCCTGAACCATACCTGCACTAGCCAAACCAAACGTTGCGACAGACTGGAGCGGCTTAGAAGTTACCTAATTTGAATACAAAAGTTGCGTACGAACCGCCGACGGTTATCTTAGGGCAACTTAGTTAAAGAAGGGGCGGTCTGGGATGGCATCATCTCGACGAGGCAAGGGACTACTGATTTGTGCTCTTTTTGCTGTGTTGCCGGGGTGCGGCAGCAAAGCACAAGATCAGGGCACAGTATCCGAGACAGTTGCCCAATCAGAAGCATCCCAAAACGCTTCCTCACGCAACACGGCAGGCATTGATCCCGCTACCTATGCCGGTCGCTTTCAGGTAAAATTGACCAAAGAAGTTCCTCTGCGCGATATTCCCGTTCCCTTCACCGTCTACGGTGGTCTAGAGGAATCCAGCCCAACCCGACTGCGATTGCGCGCGTTCATGGATTTGCGCGGATTGCAGGAAAAGGCGCCCCAGATTTTGACGGGCCCCCTGGAAGAAAGTTGTAAGCGTCAAATCTATCTTGAGGTTCGAGACGTTACTGCCATAGGCGAAACTGTAAAGGTTGAGGGGTCAGCTCGTGCTCAGTTCACACGATGCAAGCGGAATGAAGAAGCGGGCTTTCGGTATTTCGGGGCCACGGTGGATGCGGTCGCTGTCGCCAAGGCAGAAGTGAAGGGTCAATGCCTTACATTCAGCATCGAAAGTGCCGATCTCAGCCCGCGCGGATTTATCGGTGCTGTCACCAACTTTTTCGGCCTGACAAACCGCATCAACGAAGCGGTCCTTGAAAAGGGTGGAGAGTTTTTGGCGGCCAATCCGGTTTGTCCGCCACTGCCCGAAGAATTCTCTGTTCTTGATCCGAATTACGAATCTGGCGGAACGCGCGAAATCGCACCCGGAGGATTGGGCGCCGCTGTTGTCGGATCAGCGGATGTAAGTGCTGAGACAATTGTGAAAGTCCTTGCAGGTCTGAAAGAACTTGGCGTGTTGGAGTTTGCTGAATGAGACTTTGGTTTATCCTCCCCGCCTTTTTGGCATCTTTTCTGGACGCCCGCGTACCCGACGCGCAGCAAGTGGACTTTGTCATCGATGCGACACTGCCCGTTCGCGATACAGAATTGCCATATACACTTGATCTGAATCTCACCGCCGCTGCGCCCACTCGGATAGGGGTCGGTGCCCTTCTCGACCTGCGCGAAGTTCAAAAGGTTGTGCCCGAGCGGTTGGCTGACAATGCAATCGTCGACAATTGTGGCCTGCAGGTCCGACTAGATGATTTGAGCTTTAAGGCCGAAGACCAAACAATAGATTTGGATGGCGATGTGACCATCACGATCTTTGAATGCAGCCGCACCGGTGAACGCAACTTTGAACGCGGTGAAGAAAAAAGATCGATCCTGGCCAGCTTGTCCACCGAAGCGACTGTCGAAGTGCGGGACAACTGCGCCTATTTCAAGCTTATTGATCTTACTCTAACGGCCCCCGAAGAACAGCGAGAGCAACTGCTGGAAGATGACACTTTAGACTCTGTGAAGGAGTTGATGTTGGCAGCAGTGGATCTTGCACTGAACGACACTCCTTTGTGCCCGGAACTCCCGGCAGAGCTTGCGTCACTTGACCCAGCCTACGACAAAGGCGGCCCGCGCGAGATCGCAGAAGGTGGTGTTGGCGTTTTCCTTGAAGGCTCAGTTGACGTCAGCCCTTCGACAATCCTCGACATTCTGACAGTGCTTCAACAACAAGAACTTATACCGGGTCGACCCTAGCGCAGACTAAACCTTGCCTGTCGAACCTCTCTTTGTTCTGGTTGGAAGACTGGGGCGTCAAAACAACAAACGCCGCGCTGCTCGAAGCACCGCGGCGTCTAATACAAGTGGAGAGCAATTAGCTCTGCTTTGTTACCTGCGTGAAGTCCAGTTCGACCGGTGTCTCGCGACCAAAAATCGAAACCGAGACTTTCAACTTCTGAGCTTCGTCGTCCACGCCTTCGACCATGCCGTCGAAATCCTCGAACGGGCCGTCGTTGACCTTGACCTTTTCGCCCACCTCGAAGGTGATCATCAGTTTCGGCGCTTCTTCGCCTTCCTGAACGCGGTTGAGGATCTGGTTCACTTCGGCATCGCGCATCGGCATCGGGCGGCCTTGCGGGCCAAGGAAACCGGTGACGCGGTTGATCGAATTGATCAGGTGATAGCCCTGATCCGACATTTCCATATGCACCAGCACGTAGCCGGGCATAAAGCGGCGCTCGGTTGTGACCTTCTTGCCGCGGCGCACTTCGATCACCTCTTCGGTGGGCACCAGTACTTCGTCGATATCGTCCTCAAGGCCCTGCTCAACCACCGACGTGCGGATCTGTTCTGCGATCTTCTTTTCGAAATTCGAAAGAACGCTGACCGAGTACCACCGTTTCGCCATGAACCTGTCGTCCTTGTCTGTCTTCGGGGTATCGGATGTGCCGGATACGCCCGTCATTGAAATCTTATCACGTCATCCGGAATAAAAAGCGGCGCGCAGCCCGAATCGCCACACGCCCATTCCGAATAGTCCTGCGTCAACTACTCTGACATTGCCCGCAGTGCAAGAGGGCTGCAGCGTTTCGGCGCTTAGCTGAACGCGCCTAGGATCAGCTGAAGACCACCCCGGATGCCCAGATCGACCAACGCAAAGAATACAGCCGTAAGCGCCGCCATGATGAAAACCATAACCGTGGTCAACAGCACCTCGCGCCGGGTCGGCCAGACGACCTTGGACACTTCGGCACGGACTTGCTGAATGAACTGAATCGGGTTGGTGGTGGCCATTTGGCGTGTTCTCTCTGCTAGCGGGTGGCATGGACATAACCGGGCATTGCGGCAATTTCAAGGGCAGTTGGATCAACTCTGCCCAACGCGGTCAGGGTTTGGGTTTGTCGTCCCATTCATCGCTCAGGATCCGGCGCGCATCGCCTTCGGGGTCTTCGTACTGGTTTGAACGAACAGTATAGATAAAGGCGACCAAACCAACGCCGCCCAGCAACAAAGAAATCGGTATGAGATAGGCAAGAACTTCCATCTGGTTTACCTCAGCCGCAGAGCGTTGAGCGACACGGTGATCGAAGAGGTCGACATCGCCAAAGCTGCGATCAATGGAGTTGCAAGCCCAATCACCGCCAAAGGAACGGCAATCACGTTGTAAACTGTCGCTATGCGGAAGTTTTCGCGAATGCGTTTTGTCGCTTTGACCGCCGTGTCGCACGCATCCGCGATGGGGCTCAGGTCATTGCCCAACAACACAATGTCCGACGCCACCCGTGCGGCATCCAACGCCGATGCCGGTGAGATCGAAACATGCGCCGCCGCCAAGGCCGCTGTGTCATTCAGACCGTCGCCCACCATCAGGACATAGTGACCCTGATCGCTGAGATCCTGAATGCGCTGCGCCTTGTCCTGCGGCAATGCCTCGGCAATCCAGTCGGTGATCCCCAGCTTTTCAGCCAGTGTGCACACAGCCCCCTGCGAGTCGCCGGACATCAGGACCACATGCTTGCCAGCGGAACGCAAAGCGTCGACCGCCTCGGCCGCACCCGGGCGCAACGCGTCCGAGAAGCGGAACGCCACAGGTGCGTGATCACCAATCGACAGCCAGGCTGAGGTTTCACTGCCCTGCTCGGCCCCGACCCAAGCGGCCCGGCCCAAACGCACACGTTGACCACGGTAATCACCTTCGGTGCCGTAACCCGGAACCTCAACGACGCCCCGCACGCTGGCAGGCTTGATCCCGGCCTCACGCGCGGCTTTCGCCAAAGCCACAGACAAAGGATGTGCCGACGCCTCGGCCAGCGCCAGAGCGACTTCGACTTTTGCGCGGGCATGTTCCCCAAGATTGACCAGTTCCGGCGCACCTGATGTCAGAGTGCCCGTTTTGTCGAACACCACCGTGTCTGCCTCGGACAGACGTTCCAATGCGGTTGCATGTTTGATCAACATACCTTTGCGGAATAACCGGCCAGACGCCGCCGTTGTCACCGCTGGAACGGCCAAACCCAGAGCACATGGGCAGGTGATAATCAGAACCGCCGCCGCGATATTCAACGCCGTGCGGATATCGCCGGAATAAATGTACCAGCCCAGAAAGCTGAGCGCTGATAGGATGTGAACGCCCGGCGCATAAAGCTTGGCCGCCTTGTCAGCCAAAGAGGTATAGCGCGAACGACCGGATTCAGCGATGGCCACCAGATCCGCCATACGGTGCAGCGACGTATCCTCGCCCACTGCTGTTGCGCGCAGGGTCAAGGGACCAGTCAGGTTGACCTCACCCGCACTGACCAACTGGCCGATTTCGGCAAATACAGGCACCGTTTCCCCGGTCAGTAGCGAGCGGTCGAGTTCGGACTGGCCAGACACGATCTCACCATCCACAGGCATCCGACCGCCGGGGCGCACAAGGATCAAATCGCCAACTTTCAGATCAGCAACTGCGATTTCATGTTCTACGCCATCCACCAAACGGATCGCGCGCGGCACCTCAAGCGCGGTTAGTTCTTCGGCGGCGGAACGGGCTGCGGCACGGGTGCGGTAATCCAGATAACGTCCCGCCAGCAGGAAGAAGGTGAGGGTCAGGGCCGCATCGAAATAGGCGTGCTCGCCACTCAACGCGGTTTCCCAAAGCGATGTGACCAGCGCCAACAAGATCGCCAACACAATGGGCACATCCATGTTCAGGCGGCGCACCCGCAAGGCGCTCAACGCATTGGAAAAGAAGGGCTGGGCTGAAAACGCGATGGCAGGCAGAGCAATCGCGGCAGAAATCCAGTGGAACATGTCCCGCGTGGCGTCAGTGGCCCCGGACCAGACCGAAACCGACAACAGCATGACGTTCATGGAGGCAAACCCGGCCACCGCCAGGCGCATCAGCAAGTCGCGCCCTGCCTTGTCCGTCTGAGTGGCCGACAAGGCACCCGGATCAAGCTCGTGCGCTTCAAAACCGGCTTTCTCAAGCACTGGGATCAGATCGACAGCGCGCGTTTCAGGCGCTGCTTTGATCATCGCGCGTTTCAGGGTCAGGTTCACCCGTGCATCTTCGACGCCGGGATGCGCGTTCAGTTCCCGCTCGACCGTTGCAATACAGGCCGAGCAGTGAATGCCCGGCAAAGACAGGGCAATCTGCACATCCTCCGGAATCGGCCGGGCGGGTTCCGCCGGTGCCGCAAGGCAGCCCGGACAGGCTGCAGTGCCGGAAGAAAGCTGCACGGTCATCGCTTACCCCTTCACATACAGCGGAACGCGCTGCGAAAATTCCGCGCCATCACTGTCCCGCGCCACCAGACGAATGTTCCAATTGCCCTCGCCCAACGTAGCTGGCGTGGCGTAGGCTGTTCCGTCAAAGGTGAAATCCGGCACGAAATCCTCGCGCACATGGGTCGCACGGCCCACAACAGCCTGCAACTCGCTGACCTGAACAGGTGCGCCGCTTTCGTCAGTGATGTGCAGGATCAGCAACCCGCCCTTGGTTTCAGCCCGTACGGTCCACCCCAGTGCTTGCTGTTCTTTCAGACGTTCGTTGAACTCCTGACTGGCCACGTATGAATTCTTGACCTCAAGCCCCGGAAAGGTTTTGACCGCGCTGTAAGCCAGCACAAGGTTCACGGTGATGATCACGCCAAAAGCGCCGATGAATACCGCCAAAGCGTGCTTTCCGGTGAATTTCCGTTCCGCCATGATCAATTCCCCCGTCCGTTAAACGTGGTGTCCTTATAGGCCCGCTCACCGCTGCTCAGATCTTCAACCCAGATGCGGACCGGCGTTGAATCCGCTCCGGCTGGGCCCGAGTCGCGGGACGAGATGATATACACACGGGTTAATTGTGCCGTATCTGCCGGAACATTCACAGTGTGCAGGTTCGTGCCTTCGATTTCCAGCCGCATGGCCGGATCCCCGGTCAGAGACAGAGTGAACAAACGATCTTCGCCATGCTTGTTGCGCAACCGCACGTCATAGGTGTTGCGAATTGTGCCATCGGACAGCGTGACAAATGTCGGGTTACGAACCGGAGCAACGGTCAGGTCAATATCCGAGCGGATGAACAAAGCGAACAGCAACGCAAAACCAACCAGCGACCACAGGGCCGTGTATAGGATCGTGCGGGCGCGGAAAATATGCGTCCACACACTTTTCGGCGGCTGCCCAGACCGCTCGCGCGTTTCATCGCTGAGGGCCATATAGTCGATCAGCCCGCGCGGCTTACCGATCTTGGCCATCATGTCATCACAGGCATCAATACACAGGGCGCAGGTGATGCATTCCAGCTGCTGACCGTCACGAATGTCGATCCCAACTGGGCAGACATTCACGCAGGCCATGCAGTCGATGCAATCCCCCAACTCGGAATCCGCTGTCCGCTTGCCTTTTCCCCTTGGTTCGCCGCGCCATTCGCGGTAGCCGACAACCAGCGTGTCCTCGTCCATCATCGCCGCCTGAATGCGTGGCCAAGGGCAGGCGTAGATGCAGATTTGCTCGCGGGCGAAACCACCAAAGAAGAACGTGGTGCCCGTCAGGATCAGCATCGTCGTATAGGCGACTGGATGCGCGTTGCCTGTGACCAGATCCACCAAAAGCGTCGGGGCGTCTGCAAAATAGAATACCCAGGCCCCACCCGTTGCCAGACCGATCAGGAACCAGACGGTCCATTTCGTGGCCCGCAGCCGGACCTTGCGGAAATCGAGCTTTTCCTGACGGTGCAGACGCAGACGGGCGTTTCGATCCCCTTCGATCCAACGTTCAACCAGAATGAACAAATCGGTCCAAACTGTTTGCGGGCAGGCATAGCCACACCAGACACGCCCCAAGGCCGAGGTGAACAGGAATAGGCCCAGACCGGCCATGATCAGCAGACCGGCGACAAAGTAGAATTCGTGGGGCCAGATTTCGATCCAGAAGAAATAGAACCGACGATTTGCCAAATCCAGCAAAACTGCCTGATCCGGCAGGCTTGGCCCGCGATCCCATCTGATCCAGGGTGTCACATAGTAGATGCCCAGTGTCACGATCAGGATGATCCATTTCAGGTTCCGAAACGGCCCTGAGACACGTCTTGGAAAGATCGGCTCTCTGGCTGCGTAAAGGCTGGGGGCGGGATCGGAATCGCTCACTGGCTGGCTCCACAAATGGGTCTTCTGAAGGCGACTTGTTCCAGATCACGGGCAAGCGAACTTTGACATGGGTCAAAACGCGCATCGAACACACATCTTTTGCAAATCAGCCGACCCTGAGTGTGTCGGAGCAGAGATGTTTTGCCCGCTTTTTCACTTATTTTAGCAGAAAAACCGCGATTGTCGCGAAAGCTGCTGTGTCGCGGGTTAGCCGCAGGTCACATACCGGCCAATTGTCGCAGCCCAAGACTACGCCCGCCTGGACGCGTCAAAGCTGCCCGCATCACTACAGACAACTCAACGAAACTGGCAGAACGTGGTAAAAGTGGGCACCGGCTGTTCAGGAAACGCGCGAACAGATGGAACAGCCGGTGCCACAGCCTTCGGGCAGCGAACTGCCCGAAGGTGTTCCTTATGGTTTACTGACCACCACCCAACTGGTGGACATAGGCCGTCACGGCGCGGATCTGCGCGTCGGTCAGGCGGTTTTCCCACGGAGGCATTACGCCAAAGCGGCTGTATGTGACTGTTTCGGTCAGAGCCTCTTCACTGCCACCGTAAAGCCAGATCGCGTCGGTCAGGTTCGGAGCGCCCTGAAAGACGTCGCCCTGGCCGTTATCGCCGTGGCAGGCAGCACAGTTGTCCTCAAAAACAACCTTGCCCGCTTGCGCCGCCGCATCGTCCGTCTGCGCATTGGTCAGCGACATGACATATTGGACAACCTGTGTGATCTCTTCGCTTTCGAGGATCTCACCAAAGGCCGGCATTTCAGAATAGCGCGCATCGTCGCTTTCTTCGTTCCGGATACCATAGGCAACGGTGTACTCGATATCTTCAAGCGAACCGCCCCACAGCCATGCATCGTCCAACAGGTTGGGGAAGCCGGGCGCGCCTTGAGCACCGGAACCGTGGCACTGTGCGCACCAGGTGCGGAATACGGCCCCGCCAGAGTTCACGGCGTATTGCTGCAACTCGGGGTCCTTCGAGATATCCTCGAGCGGTGTCTCGACCAGCTTGGCATTCCAAGGGGCGTTTGCCTCTTCGAACGAAACCAGCTCCTGCTGAACCAGCTCACGCGAGGACCATCCCAGAACACCTGCTGTTGCAGATTGAACCAGCGGCCATGCCGGGTACATGATCGTATAGATCAGACCCCAGAAGATGGTCGCATAGAAGGTCCATAGCCACCAGCGCGGCATCGGGTTGTCAAATTCCTCGATTCCATCCCAGGAATGGCCGGTTGTGTTTGGATCACCCGGCTGTTTTTCAGGTGTCTTGCTCATTGCCGCGCCTCCTTGGATGTGGCGGGTTTGTCTTGATGCCGGAACGGGATGTTGGCGGTGTCGTTGTATTCTTTGCTGGCACCGGGGCGGAACACCCAGATGATGATGCCGATAAAGAAGACGAACAACACAAGCAGCATCCAGCTATCCGCGAACTGCCGTAGGAGTGTATATTCTTCCATCACACCCTCCTTAGCGGCTTGCGTCCGGGGTGAAGGTCGAGAAATCGACCAGCGTGCCCAGCATTTGAAGATAAGCGATCAGCGCATCGGCCTCGGTCAGATCAGACTGGCCGTCGAAGTTGCGCACGTTGACTTTATCGCCATAGCGTTCCAGCAACCCGTCATAGTCGCTGTCCGGATCGGCCTGCGCGCGGAAATCGGCCACGGCGTTCTCCAGCATGTCCTCGGTATAAGGCGTTCCCACCAAAGCGTTGGCGGCCATGATGTCACCAATATACTCGCCGTCGATCTTACGGGTTTCGAGGAAGCCGTATTTAGGCATCACCGATTCCGGCACCACCGACTGTGCATCGCGCAGGTGGCGTACATGCCAGTCGTCCGAGTAGCGGCCACCGACGCGGGCCAGATCAGGCCCGGTACGCTTAGACCCCCACTGGAACGGGTGGTCATACATCGACTCAGCCGCCAGCGAGTAGTGGCCATAGCGCTCAACCTCATCCCGCATCGGGCGGATCATCTGGCTGTGGCAGACATAGCAGCCTTCGCGCAGATAGATCTCACGACCCGCCATTTCGAGTGGGGTGTAAGGGCGCATGCCCTCCACCTTTTCGATGGTGTTCTCAAGGTAGAACAGCGGGGTGATCTGAACGATGCCACCGATGGTTACGACCAGAAAGCTGAAGATCAGCAGGAGGGTCGCGTTGGTCTCGAGGATCTTATGTTTGTCGAGAATTGCCATTGCTCCGGCCCTCCTTATTCAGCCGGGACCGCGACGGTCAGGCTGGCCTCTTTGGCCGGCGCTTTCCGCACAGTCATCCACAGGTTGTAGCACATGATGACCGAGCCAGCGACGAACAGGACACCGCCCAGCGCACGCACCACATACATCGGGAATTTGGCAGCCACGGTGTCGGCGAACGAGTTCACCAGGAAGCCGTTGGCATCCACTTCACGCCACATCAGGCCTTCCATGATACCGGTGACCCACATCGACGCGGCGTAGAGCACGATGCCGATGGTGGCGAGCCAGAAGTGCCAGCTGACCATTTGCAGCGAGTACAGACGCTCACGCTTCCACAGGACAGGTACTAGGAAGTACAGCGCACCAAAGGTGATCATGCCGTTCCAGCCCAGCGCGCCCGAGTGCACGTGACCAATGGTCCAGTCGGTGTAGTGGCTGAGCGAGTTGACCGCGCGGATCGACATCATCGGGCCTTCAAAGGTGGACATGCCGTAGAAGCCAACTGAGATCACCATCATCCGGATCACAGGGTCGGTGCGCAGCTTGTCCCATGCACCCGACAGGGTCATCAGGCCGTTGATCATACCACCCCAGGACGGCATCCACAGGATCACCGAGAACACCATGCCCAGCGTCGAGGCCCAGTCAGGCAACGCGGTATAGTGCAGGTGGTGCGGACCAGCCCAGATGTACAGGAAGATCAGTGCCCAGAAGTGGATGATCGACAGCTTGTACGAGAAGACCGGACGCTCGGCCTGTTTCGGGATGAAATAGTACATCATGCCCAGGAAGCCCGCAGTCAGGAAGAAGCCCACGGCGTTGTGACCGTACCACCACTGGATCATGGCATCTTGAACACCAGACCAGACGATAACCGACTTCGAACCCCAGATGCTGACCGGAATGGTCATGTTGTTGACCAGGTGCAGCATGGCAACGGTCACGATGAACGCCAGATAGAACCAGTTCGCCACATAGATGTGGGGTTCTTTCCGTTTGATGATCGTGCCCAGATAGACAGCAAGGTAAGCAACCCAAACAACGGTCAGCCACAGGTCAACATACCATTCAGGTTCGGCATATTCCTTGGACTGTGTACCGCCCAGGATATAGCCGGTCGCGGCCAGTACGATGAACAGCTGGTAGCCCCAGAACACGAACCATGCGAGGTTGCCGCCCCACAGACGCGCGGCGCTGGTGCGCTGCACCACGTAGAACGACGTTGCGATCAGCGCGTTACCGCCAAATGCAAAAATCACCGCCGAGGTGTGCAGCGGACGCAAACGCCCAAAGTTCAAATACCCTTGCGCCCACTCGAAGTTGAGCACCGGAAACGCCAGCTGGAACGCAATAAAGGTTCCCGCCAGGAACCCTACCACACCCCAAAAGGCGGTTGCGATCACGCCGTAGCGGATCACGTCATCCATGTATTCGCCCGAGCGATCGACAAGAATATCTGGCTCTTCAGTGTTTCGAAGCGTCCAGATGAACAATCCACCGGCGATAAGCATCACCAGAATCGCATGCACCTGATACGCCAAATCGCGTGCATAATTTGATCCGATGGCGGCAAACACCACGACCAGACCAAGCACGATCAGCTTGATGTAATTCGACATATTGCGTCCCTTTGCCGTGCTTCGCGCGATTTTGATTCTTTTGACACGCGAAACCTATTTGACTGGCTGCCGTTCTGAAGCACGACAGCCGATGTTGCTTTGATCTGTATCAAGACAGTTCCCCGTTTTCTGTGACACGCATTGAGGATGAAAGAGGCCAACCGGTCGCATGAGACCATATGCCCGAACTAAGAGGTCGAAATGGCGTACAAATCCCTTCTCACTGTCATGACCGAAACGCAGACAGCTCAGACCGCACTGGCGCAGATGGTGGCGCTGGCGGATTCGCAGGATGCCCATGCCGAAGCGCTGTGCCTCGGTGTCGATCGCAGCCAGACCGGTTACTATTACGCCGGAGCCAACGCACTGATCGTTCAGGAAACACTCAGCCGGGCCAATGCCGAGGCACAAGAGTTGCTGACATTTGCCCAGGATTATCTGGGTAAATCCGGTGTTCGCTGGTCCGCCGAACACGGTGTGGCGCAGATTGCCGACATAGGGCGACATGTTGCACATCGGGCGCGGTTTTCAGATTTGGTGATCTTGCCGCATCCTTACGGCAAAGACCGTGGAGCCGAGGCCGAGCCGATTATTGAAGCGGCTATGTTCGAAGGCCATTGCCCGGTTCTGGTGGTACCTGATGACACCCCACCCCTGAAAGCGCCGCGCAATGTGATGATAGCCTGGAACGAAAGCGTCGAGGCGATGTGTGCCATCCGGCGCGCTCTGCCCTTCCTGAAAAAGGCGGAACTGGCCCGCATCGTCGTCATTGATCCGCCGCGCCACGGCCCTGACCGGTCGGATCCTGGTGGGATGCTATCTCAGATGTTGGCCCGACACGGGGTCAAATGTGAAATCGATGTCCTGAGCAAGACCATGACGCGCGTGTCGGACATTCTAAACCGCCATGCATCAGATACGGAATCGGACATGATCGTGATGGGTGCCTATGGGCATTCGCGCTTCCGCGAGGCCATACTCGGCGGGGCAACACGTAATATGCTGGAACAGTCTTCCGTCCCAGTGTTTCTGGCGCATTGAACTTTGTCTAAATTGAAAAAAGCCGCCCGAAACGGCGGCTTTTTTCATGCTTTGCGGATAAGGCCGATCACGAACAGCAAAATCACGGCCCCAACGGTCGCAAAGAAGATCGATGAAAAGAACCCTCCGCCCACCGAAAAGCCAAGCGCCGGGAAAATCATGCCCGCCAAAAACGCCCCGACGATTCCAACGATGATGTTACCCACAAGGCCAAATCCACGGCCTTCCATGATCTTGCCTGACAGCCACCCGGCGATCGCGCCGATGAAAAGCATTGCCAAGACACTGCCGAAAACCATGCTAAGCTCCTGAGTTGTTTCTAGCCGCAGTCCAAAGACTGCGGCCACTGTATTGCAGCACAAAAACCGGGATCAGACCAAAAAGCCACCGTCCGAATCGTCACCGGCCTCTTCCATCAGACGGCCCATGTCGGGAATGGTCACGTGGCGCTTACCTTCCAGCGTGATCACGCCTTCCTTTTTCAAGGCCGAGATCTGGCGGCTGACAGTTTCAAGCGTCAGACCCAGGTAATCCGCCATGGCTTCGCGTGTCAGGGGAAGGTCAAACACAATCGGTCCCGCCAGACCTTTCTGACTGATCGACGCATCCCTGCGTGCGATGATCGACAATAGGCTCGCGATCTTTTCCCGTGCAGTCTTGCGTCCAAGCACCAGCATCCATTCGCGGGCAGCGTCAAGCTCGTCCAGAGTCATCTGCAACAGACGATGCGCAATATGCGGTGTCGTCGCCATCAATTCTTCGAAGGGCTTCTTGCGGAAGCAGCACATGACGACATCCGTGGTCGCCTGCACATCGTAGGGCGCAGCCTCACGCCCGGGTCGGCCGACAAAGTCACTGGGCAACAGCAAACCCACCATCTGTGTACGCCCGTCTTCCATAGTCTGTGTCAATGACGCGATCCCGGCCACGACCGAGCCTACAAAATTCATCTGGTCGCCGGACCAGATGATCGTTTGTCCCGCCTCGAAGCTGCGGTAATACTTAATGCTTTCAAGCTCTTCCAGCTCATCGGCATCGCAACGGGCGCAGACTGCTCGGTGTCGAATCGGGCAGTCTTCGCAATTGGAATGATCAAACTGTGCTTTTACTGTCATGCGCGTTCCTACTTGATCTCCATCAAAGCAGCCAAGTTGTCGGTGCCATAAGGGTATCGCCATGATAGTGAAACCACAATTGGCAAAGCTTGGACTTTTTGACGCGAAAGTACCGCGTTACACAAGCTACCCCACCGCCCCCCACTTTAGCAATGATGTGGGAGCAGACATGTTTGGCGACTGGATTTCGGGGATCAAACCCGGCAGTGCCATTTCCCTGTACATCCATGTTCCGTTCTGCCGCAGGCTGTGTTGGTTCTGTGCCTGCCGAACACAAGGAACCCAAACCGACAACCCGGTTATTGCCTATGTGGACGTTCTGAAGGCCGAGTTGGACCTGCTTGCAGCCCGCCTGCCCGAAGGCGTGGTGCTGTCGCGCCTGCATTGGGGTGGCGGCACGCCGACCTTGCTGAACGCGCAGCTGATGCGCGAATTGGCGCAGCATATTCTGGGTATCGTACCCATGGGATCTGATGCCGAATTTTCGGTCGAGATTGATCCCAACGAAATTGATGAAGCCCGTCTGGATGCGTTGGCGGACGCAGGTATGAACCGTGCCTCGATCGGGGTGCAGGATTTCGACGACGAAATTCAGAAAACCATCGGTCGTATTCAAAGCTACGACACCACCCGCGACGCCATCGACATGATCCGTGAACGTGGCATCACCAGTTTGAACGCAGATATCCTTTATGGCCTGCCGCATCAGACAAAGGCCCGGATGACCGAAAGCGTGCAGAAGCTTCTTTCGCTCAGCCCGGATCGCGTGGCTTTGTATGGCTACGCGCATGTGCCCTGGATGGCGAAGCGCCAACAGATGATCCCTTCCGACGCGCTACCCACGCCGGAACAACGGCTCGAGCTGTTCGATACCGCCCGTCGTCTGTTCCTGTGGGACAACTACGCCGAAATTGGCATCGACCATTTCGCTACACAGGATGACGGGCTGACCCATGCCTTGCGCGCGGGGCGCTTGAAGCGGAACTTCCAGGGATACACCGACGATCAGGCAGACGTTCTAATCGGGGTCGGGGCCAGTTCGATCTCGCGCTTTCCGCAAGGCTATGCGCAGAACGCCTCGGCCACCTCGGCGCACACAAAAGCCGTCCGTGACGGACAGTTTTCAACAGCCCGTGGACATCTGTTCAAAGGCCAGGACATTCTGCGCGCACGTCTGATCGAAGCGCTGATGTGTGATTTCCAGATCAACAGCGCTGAAATCCTGCGCGACCACGACGTCTCGGCCGCCACGCTGAATGATATGTATCACTCCGCCAACGCCGATTTCGACGGGCTTCTGCGGATCACTGATGACGGGCTTTTCATCCCGCCCGAAGCGCGCGCGTTAACCCGGATGATCGCCCGCAGTTTTGACGTGTATGACCTGAGCAAAGCCGGGCACAGCTCGGCAATCTGACCTCTTCGCTGCGGGCAATTTCTGGCCCGCAGACCACAAAACGCAACGGGGGCTTGACGCACGCCTGCGGTTTTTCCCACACTCGTGCTGTGGGGTGAAGTTTCGCCCTGCACCCTGAGGCGGGCAAAATACAGACAGTCCTTGCCGACGCAAATGCGGCGGATGCCCCTTTCGTGCAGCCATTCTGCAACCTGAAAGAGGGACAACACTCATGCGCGTCTTCACCGTCCTCGGGCCCAGCCAATCGGGCAAATCTACCCTGGTCGAGGCCATCAGCCGCCTCGACGGGCGCCCCACAACATTCGATGTTTCCGGAACCGTGCATTTGCACGGTTTTTCTTACCTGGACGAGCCCTGGTGCGCGATCGACGTGGATGGCGGCGGTGATGCACTGGCCTATGTCGGGCCTGCAATGGCCATATCGGACGCCGCCGTGGTGGTCGTGCCACCCGACCCGAATGCCGCTGTTCTATGCGCGCCCTACCTGCGACTGGTCGAAGAAGCGGGCATCCCCTGTTTCCTTTTCATCAACCGGATGGACAATCCCAATGGCCGCATCCGCGACATCATCGCGGCCCTGCAAACATATTGCACCCATCATATCGCCTTGCGTCAGGTTCCGATCCGCGAAGGAGACACGATCATCGGCGCGGTCGATCTGATCTCGGAACGGGCCTGGAAATATCAGGAAGGCCAACCCTCGGCCCTGATCGAACTGCCGCAATCCGTGGAAGATCGAGAGCAGGAAGCACGAACCGAGTTGCTGGAAACCCTGTCCGATTTCGATGACCATCTGTTGGAACAGCTGATCGAGGACAAACAGCCGCCAAATGACGAAGTGTATGATCTTGCCGCGCAGGTCCTGCAAAATCACCAGTTGATCCCCGCGTGCTTGGGTGCAGCGAGCCATGGCAACGGGCTGACTCGCCTGATGAAAGCACTGCGACACGAAGCGCCTGAATTTGATATCGCCGCAGGACGCGACGAGGCTGCAGACAGCGCCCGCGCAATTGCCGGCTTTGCAGATGTCAAAAAGCACATCGGAAAGATTGTCGTTCTGCGCGGCCTTGGGGACGGTGTACAAGCGCACGAGGCGTTGGGCGGTGAAACCGTAGGAAACCTGACAACGCTGGATGCCAAAACCCAAATCGCGACACTGGAGGCCGGGCAGATTGGGCTGGCGGTGAAATCCGACCACCTCAACCCTGGCTATATCTACGACAGCTCTTCTGCGACAGAGCTGCCGGAATGGGCGTCCTCCCACCCGGTTGCGCATCGTCAGATCGTCTCACCCGCGCATGAGCGGGACGATGTGCGCCTGTCCAACGCCCTAAGCCGACTGGCCGAGATCGACCCCGGCCTGCACCTGCAGCAAGATGAGTTGAGCGGCCATTCGATTCTTGGATCACAAGGTCCACAGCACATGCGTCGCGTAACCGCCAAGCTGGCTGAGGATTTTGGGATCGAGATTGAAGCGGATCAGGTCGAAACCGCCTATCGCGAGACCATCCGCGCACCCGTCGAACATCGCCACCGTCATCGCAAACAATCCGGCGGGGCAGGACAGTTTGCCGATGTGGTGATTTCGGTCGCACCCCTGCCACGCGGATCGGGGTTCCAGTTCGAAGAGGTGGTTAAAGGCGGTGCAGTACCCAAGAACTATATTCCGTCGGTGGAACACGGTGCCAAGGACGCGCTGGAACAAGGCCCCGAGGGATTTCCGGTTGTGGACGTCAAAGTGACCCTCAGCGACGGCAAACACCATAATGTGGACAGTTCGGACTATGCGTTCCGCACCGCAGGCAAAAACGCGGTACGCGAAGCGCTGCCTCAGGCCAAACCGGTGGTTCTGCAACCGATTCTGACCGCAGAGATTCACCTGCCATCGGACTTTGTTGGCGATCTCGTGCCGACGATCAGTTCGCTGCAAGGGCAAGTTCTGGGATTTGAGGGCAACCCAAATGCGTCGGGATGGGAGATCTTCAACGCCCAGATCCCCGCCGTGACCGAGGATGAACTGCATCGCACTCTTGCCAGTGCCACGCGCGGAACCGGGTGGGTCAAGTTGACCTTTGATCACTACGAAGAACTGCGCGGGCCAGTGCCGAAAGCGGCGACCAAAGAGAAGGCAAGCGCTTGATAGGCTGAGAAAGGCGGGCTGATCTCAGCCCGCCGCTGCAATCAGCTCGCGGGTATAGTCGGTCTGGGCGTTTTCGAACAAAGCCTCGGCCGCACCCATTTCCACCACATCCCCATTCCGCATAACGATCACGTTGTGCGACATCGCCCGTACGACTTTCAGGTCGTGGCTGATGAACAGATAGGCCAACCCGTATTTCTTCTGCAGATCGCGCAGCAGATCAACGATCTGAACCTGCACCGTCATGTCCAGCGCGCTGGTCGGCTCGTCCAGTACCAGCAGTTTGGGCCGCAAAACCATCGCACGCGCAATTGCGATACGCTGGCGCTGTCCGCCTGAGAACTCGTGCGGATACCGGTCCATCGCCGCAGGATCCAGCCCCACTTCGGTCATCACCTCAGCAACCAGCTCACGCGGGGCGCGGTGAGGGTCAATGTTGTGAATGGCCAGACCTTCCGCAATGATCTGCTGACAGGTCATGCGTGGGCTGAGGCTGCCGAACGGGTCTTGAAACACGATCTGCATATCCTTGCGCAACCTGCGCAATTCGCGGGTAGACCATCTTCGCACATCCTGATCGCGGAAGGTTATGCCGCCCTCGGACGCAATGAGGCGCATGATCGCAAGCGCCAGCGTGGTCTTGCCAGAGCCGCTTTCGCCGACGATTCCCAAAGTCTCACCTGCGCGCACGCTAAACGTGGCGTCATTCACAGCCTTCACATAGCCAACGGTACGCTTCAGAAATCCGCGCTGGATTGGGAACCAGACCTTCAGGTGATCGGTGCGCGCGACCTCTTCCGCGTCTGAGGCAACCGGTTCGGGCTGACCCGAAGGTTCCGCGGCCAAGAGTTTCCGGGTATAGGGATGCTGTGGGTTGTCAAAGATGTCCTGCGTGACACCGGTTTCGACAATCTCACCATCCTTCATCACACAAACACGGTCGGCAATCCGGCGTACGATTCCCAGATCGTGGGTGATGAACAGCATCCCCATATTCTCGGATTTCTGCAATTCGGCCAACAACTCGAGTATCTGCGCCTGAATGGTCACGTCCAACGCCGTTGTCGGTTCGTCGGCTATCAGGATGTCCGGCTTGTTGGCCAGCGCCATTGCGATCATCACCCGCTGCCGTTGCCCACCAGACAACTGGTGCGGATAACTGTCCAACCTGTCTTCGGGGTCGCGGATACCAACCTTGGTCAGCAGCTCCAAAATCCGACCTCGAGCCGCGTCGCCGGTCACACCCTGATGCAGCGCCAGCGATTCCGCCATTTGCTTCTGAATCGTGTGCAGCGGGTTCAGCGAGGTCATCGGCTCCTGAAAGATGAAGCTGATGTCATTGCCACGGACATCCATAAGATGCTGCTCGGACGCACCGATCATCTCTTGCCCATCATAGGTCACCGATCCTTCGACCAGTGCACTGTCACCCAGCAGTGACACCGTCGACAAAGCCGTTACGGATTTGCCTGAGCCGGATTCGCCCACCAATGCAACGGTTTCACCCCGATCTACTGTGAAGGAAACGCCTTTGACTGCGGCACTGACCTGACCGTCCTGCCGAAACGAGACCTTGAGGTTGTTCACATCCAGCAAGCTCATGAGAAGGTCTTTCTAGGATCAAACGCATCCCGCACGCCTTCGAAAATGAAGACCAGCAGCGACAGCATGATGGCAAAGGTGAAAAAGGCAGTGAAAGCCAGCCACGGGGCTTGCAGGTTCTGTTTTGCCTGCAAGGTCAGCTCTCCCAAAGACGGTGCCGAAGACGGCAAACCAAAGCCCAGATAATCCAACGAGGCCAGGCCGCCGATGGTTCCTGTGACAATGAATGGCATGAACGTCAGAGTGGCCACCATTGCATTGGGCAGCATATGGCGGAACATGATGGTCATGTTGCCGACGCCCAGCGCCCGTGCAGCGCGCACATATTCAAGGTTCCGCGCCCGCAGAAACTCGGCGCGCACCACGCCGACCAATCCGGTCCAACTGAACAAGATCATCAACGCAACCAACAGCCAGAAACTTCGGCCCAGGACAGCGAACATGATGATGATCACATATAACGAAGGCGTCGCTGACCAGATCTCGATGATCCGCTGAAATATCAGATCCAGCCAACCGCCGAAAAACCCTTGAATGGCACCAGCAAAAATGCCGATCAGGCTGGCGGCACCGGTCACAAGCAGTGTGAACAGGATCGACAAGCGGAAACCATATATCACCCGAGCCAACACGTCGCGTTTGGTGTCATCCGTGCCCAGCAAGTTCTGACCGTTGGGCGGTAGGGGCGCGGCCCCAGGTCGATCTACCGATGTGTTGAAGGAGTATGGGATCAACGGCCAAAGCGCCCAGCCGCGCTCGAACCCTTCCGCCTGGAAAGTCCCGGCGTCGATTTGTTCAATGATGCCTTCGGGATCGTCGAAACACTCTTCCAGTCCGCCGCTATCGATCAAGCATTGAACCTCGGGATCGCGATAAATGGCTTCCGTCTGGAAGTCCCCACCAAATTCGGTTTCTGCATAGAAATTGAAGATGGGCGTATAGAAATCACCCCGGTACTTCACGAGGATGGGTTTGTCATTTGCGATGAACTCGGCGCACAAGGACAGGCCAAACAGAACCGAGAATATGATGAGCGACCAGAACGCGCGCCTGTTGCGGCAGAAGTTGCTCCAGCGGCGCTGATTCAGAGGAGAGAGTGCCATTTACCCCTCCCGCTTTTCGAAGTCGATGCGCGGATCGACCAACACATACATCAGATCGCTGATGATCCCCACAACCAGCCCCATCAGGCCGAAGATGAACAAGGTGCCAAAAATCACCGGGTAGTCCCGCGCCACGGCAGCCTCGAACCCCAGACGGCCCAGACCGTCCAGCGAAAAGATGGTCTCGATAATGATCGAACCACCGAAGAACACGCCTATAAACACCGCCGGAAAACCGGCAATCACGATCAGCATCGCGTTTCTAAAGACATGGCCATAAAGAACTTTGCGTTCGCTCAGTCCTTTGGCACGGGCCGTCATGACATATTGCTTTTTGATTTCATCCAGAAACGAGTTCTTGGTCAGAAGCGTCAGCGTCGCAAAGGCCGAGATCGTGAGCGCAATTGTCGGCAACGCAATATGCCAGAAATAATCCGCAATCTTGCCGAAGAGGCTGAGGCTCTCCCAGTTGTCGGAGGTCAATCCGCGCAGCGGGAAGATCTGCCAGTAAGACCCACCCGCGAACAGCACCAGCAGGAGGATCGCAAACAGAAAGCCCGGGATCGCATAGGCCACGATGATCGCCCCGCTGGTCCAGGTATCGAACTGTGATCCATCTTTTATCGCTTTGCGGATGCCCAGTGGAATAGAAACCAGATAAGCAATCAGGGTCGACCACAAACCAAGCGAAATTGAGACCGGCATCTTTTCAAGCACCAGATCAATTACGCTGATCGAACGGAAATAGCTCTGCCCGAAATCCAGGGTCAGATAGTTGCCCATCATAATCAGAAAACGTTCCAGAGGCGGTTTGTCGAATCCGAATTCTTTTTCCAGCTCAGCAATGAACTCGGGCGGCAGGCCGCGTGCGCCGATATAGTCGTTGTCCCCAGCAGGCCCCGAGGTGTCCGCGCCGGCTTCACCGCCTCCAGCAAATCCCGAGAACACGTCGCCCTGCCCCTGAGCCTGCGCAACAATTTGTTCGATTGGTCCGCCCGGCACAAATTGCACCAGAACAAAGTTTACAACCATGATGCCAAGCAGGGTCGGGATGACCAGCAGCAGACGTCGAAGAATGTAGGCGCCCATTTTATTGCAAAGCGCCTTCCGCTTTCAAAGCCGCTGCTTTTTCCGGGTTGTACCACCAGATCGACAGTTCACCCAACCCGCTGGGCGGCGGGTTGTCTGTGTAGGGCCGCTCGTACATGTCAAAATATGCGATGTTGTGCACCGGCTTGTACCATTGCGGTATCCAGATGTGTTTGGCCCGTAGGACGCGGTCCAACGCCCGGACCGCAGCATTCAGGTCTTCGCGGGTGGTGGCCGCTTCGATATTCTGGATCAGCTGGTCTACGGCTTCGTCCTTCAGACCAGCAATATTGTTCGACCCTTCTATGTCAGCTGAGTCTGACCCGAAAATACCGCGCAACTCGGTTCCAGGTGTCTGGGACATGGCATAACGCTGAACAACCACATCGTATTCGAACTTTTTCTGGCGTTGAGTGGCCTGAGCCGCGTCAACACGTTGCGCCGTGGCATCGATACCCAAACGTTCCAGGTTGTCGACGAACGGCAGGATGATCCGGTCAAAGGACGGGCTGTCGTTCAAAAACTCAACGCTCAGCACTTCGCCGTCCGCATTGCGGCGTTTCCCATCGTCACCTACGGCCCATCCGGCCTCGTCCAACAGCTTTGACGCACGACGTAAGGCACGACGATCACCGGCATTGGCCGGGTTGGACTCGGCGGGTGCAAAAGCGGGATCCGTGAAAACGCTGTCTGGCACCTGCCCACGCAGAGGTTCAAGCAGTTCAAGTTCTTTTTCAGTGGGCATCCCTTCGGCCTGCATGCCCGAGTTTTCCCAGAAACTATCTGTCCGAGTGTAAAGCCCGTGGAAAAGACTTTGGTTCGACCATTCGAAGTTGAAGGCCAGACCTATCGCCTCACGCACACGTGGGTCGCTGAATTTGTCGCGCCGCAGGTTGAACCAGAACCCTTGGGTGCCTGCTGGTCGACCGTCTGGCAAGGTTTCGACTTTCACCCAGCCTTTGTCGATCGCAGGAAAATCATACCCCGTTGCCCATAGGCGCGAAAGGAACTCCTCGCGATAGGTGTATGCACCTGCTTTGAAGGCCTCAAACGCGGTCGTGTAGTCTGCGAAATACTCGACCTTGATACGGTCGAAGTTATTTTGTCCGACGTTCACCGGCAAGTCCTTGGCCCAATAGTCATCACGCCGCTTATATGTGATTGACCGTCCCGGCTCGACACTTTCAAGCTCATAGGCACCAGATCCCATTGGTGCTTCAAGGCTTGTTTCTTCAAAATCAACAGTTTCGTAGTAAGCCTTTGACAGGATCGGCAGACCCGCGGCGGTCAGATAGGCTTCGCGCAAGGCACCGTCGGGTTTGAAGGTGAACTTGACTTTGTGGGTATCCAATACCTCAGCGCCTACAAAATCCTTGAACAGCAATTTGTAAGACGGGCGTCCCTTGTCGCGCAGAGTTTCAAACGTAAACACGACGTCTTCGGCAGTCAGTGGCGAGCCATCTCGAAACCGGGCTTCGGGGCGCATGTTGAAAATCACCCACTCTCTGCTTTCGGGGTATTCTGCGGTTTCCGCAACAGATCCGTACATCGCGTCTGGCTCATCCAGGCTGCCACTCATCAGAGTATCGTAAAAAACGGAAGCAAGCGCGCCGGGGTTACCCTTGAGAATAAAGGGCGTAAGGCTGTCAAACGTCCCAAAGGCCCAGGTCGAAATCTCGCCCCCTTTGGGTGCATCAGGATTCACATAGTCGAAATGAGTGAAATCCGGGCCGTATTTCAGATCACCGAAAACAGACAGGCCATGGCTGACCGTCACTGTATCATCGTCGGGCAATCCGGTTGCAAACGCCAATCCGGCAGAACTGGCGATGACCGCAGCCGAAATGCATATCGCCGCAGCCCAGGGCCGTAATTTAAGATCACGCGCAGCGGGCATCAGGGATTTCATGTGGCTCGTCCTCTCGGTCAGTGTCTTCACCAATGTCGTAACCGCTAGCTAAAGTGCCAACGCTAACAGTTTCAAGTTTAGAATGCGTGAGCGCTTTGTGAAGTTTCCTTCAGACAAAAAAAGCCGCTGCACAGGGCAGCGGCCTTGGAAATCTTTGATCTGACGGGCAATCAGTTGCCGATTGTCTGCAGGTAAGCAATCACATCTGCGCGATCCTGCGGCTTTTTCAGACCCGCAAAGCTCATCGATGTGCCCGAGATGTAGGCGCTTGGGCGTTCCAGGAAGGCATCCAGAGCTTCAGGCGTCCAGTTGCCGCCATGCGCCTGCATGCTGGCCGAGTAGCCTGTAAAGCCTTTAGCCGACGCAACAGGACGGTCCACAACAGCGTACAGGTACGGGCCAGTACCGTTTGCGCCGTCTTCCAGCTTGTGGCAGGCAGTGCATTTGCGGAACACTCTTGCACCTTTTTCGACGTCAGCGGCGGCCAGCAGGTCTTCAAAGACCACTTCTTCACCATCAGCGCTTTCGCCCGAGCTTTCGGTTTCGATAATGTAGGCGGCCTCAGCGTGGCCATGGCCACCGGAAGAATAGAGGACATCCGCCCCCCATTTGGCCAGAAGCAGCACCAGGAAAGTGCCGAACAGGCCTGCGGCGGCCTTGGTAACTGTCATCGTGTCGAACATTGATCGCGAGTCCATTTCAGCTGTCTGGGCTGCTGTCTAAGGCTTCCCCTTGCGAGAGGCAAGGTATAGACACCGCGACGAAACGACCAAATCGCGAACTTGTTGCATGGAATCGACCAAATGACCAATCGCATCGCATTTCAGGGCGAACCAGGCGCCTATAGCCACGAAGCATGTCGGAACGCACGGCCCGAAATGGAGGCCCTGCCTTGCCGGACTTTCGAAGATGTGATCGAATCGGTTCGTTCAGGTGCGGCGGATCTGGCGATGCTGCCGGTCGAAAACACGACCTACGGACGAGTCGCCGATATTCACCGGCTGTTGCCTCATAGCGGCTTGCATATCATCGACGAAGCATTTGTGCGGGTACATATAAACCTGTTGGGCGTCCCCGGCGCAAAACTGGAAGACATTACCGAGGCACATTCCCATCTGGTGCTGCTGCCGCAATGCGCAGGATTTCTGAAACAGCACAACATTCGCGGACGTGTCAGCCCCGACAACGCACGCGCGGCGCGCGAAGTGGCTGAGGTGGGCGACCTGCACTCTGCGGCGCTGGCCAGTGAGTTGGCTGGTGAGATCTACAACCTGAATGTGCTGGCCCGCCACATTGAGGACAGCGACGACAACACGACCCGTTTCCTTGTGATGTCTCGACAGGCCGACCTGGCGCGTCGCGGAGAACATGGAATGATCACCAGCTTTGTGTTTCAGGTCCGCAACATCCCTGCGGCGCTGTACAAGGCGATGGGCGGCTTTGCCACCAACGGCATCAACATGACCAAGCTGGAAAGCTACATGGTTGACGGGTCGTTCACTGCGACGCAGTTTTATGCAGATATCGTTGGTCATCCGGATGACCGGAACGTTCGGTTGGCCATGGACGAGTTGGAACACTTCACAACCAATGTGGAAATCCTGGGCGTCTATCCGGCAGCGCAGCCCCGCGGATAGGCTACTCTTCCTTAGGTTGGGCGAACTCAGATTGGCGCAGGTTGCTGCGCCTAGCCACGTAGCAAGCGATCATCTCGCTAATGCGTTTGGGTGTTCGACTTGGCAACCTGCCTCTTCTGCTCAATCGCGTTGTGAAACAGCGCACCGGCGTTTTCTAGGCACCGTGCAGATGCCGCTGCTCCAACTCGCGCGCAAACTCACTCAGCCGGGATTGCAATTGTTTGCGGAATCGGGACTGACCCAGTTTCACCGATTGCAACAACAGACGTGCAGGCAGGGTTTTGGCCGCCAGTGACATCTCAAGGCTCAGGCGCGTTCTGCGCGGCGACAGGGCCAGAAAATCAACACTGGTCAGACCGGTCATGCCCTTGCTGGAGGCTTCAAATCGCATTTGCGAAGGTCGGTCAAAATCCGTCATCACCACCGACATTTGGCGCAGCTTGCCCCGCAGCTTGAACTCTGTCTGCCACTCAGTCCCGGTAACAAAGACCGCTTCGGACCCCAAGCGCCGTACGTCGATTCCCCGGCGCATGGCCATACGTTCGAACCGTCCGAAATCCGACACCATGTCGAACACTGCGTTAATGGGGGCTTCGATATCCTCACGGGCTGAAAACTGCATGATACCCTTTGATGTTTATGGCCGCGCCAATATTTCGTCAGTCCAGCGTATCCGCAAGCCAGTTCTCAAGCAGAAAATGTGCAATTGCACCCTTGCGGGCGGGCAAAAGGCTTGGATGATCACCGGCAAATGCCTGCATCATCTCGGATTTGCTGACCCACATCGCCTCTTCAATCTCAACGGGATCAATCACGATGTCATGCGCCAGTGCCTCGCCCGCGCAGCCAAACATCAGCGAAGCCGGGAATGGCCAGGGTTGACTGGACAGATAGGATACGTCTCCGACCGGAACGCCCGCCTCTTCCATCACCTCGCGGCGCACCGCAGCTTCCAGCGTTTCTCCGGGTTCGACAAATCCCGCCAATAGCGAAAACATACCCTCGGGCCAGCCCGGAGACCGGCCCATCAGCACGCTGTCACCATATGTGATCAGCATGATCACAACCGGGTCGGTGCGCGGGAAATGTTGCCCGCCGCATGACGGGCAACTGCGTTGCCACCCGCCCTGAGACATCTCGCTGGCAGCCCCACAGCGTGCGCAAAACCGATGCGTTTCGTGCCAGCCGATAACGGCTTTGGCCGTTGCCGCCAATTCGGCATCGCGCGGCGAAAGTCGCGTCATGATCCGACGCAATTCAGCAAACACGTATCCCTCTGGCAAATCCGGGTGCTGCTGCTCGGATTTGTCCACGAACTCTCCCAGACCGGTCAGGTCCAGACCTTCTGCGGTCCAGGCCGAGATATCCACCGCGAACAATGGCGTGTCTTCAGCGGAAAGGCCCAAAAAAACAGGAGCCTCAATGACCCCGCCTGGTCCCGCGCTGACCAGCGAGTGCGTCATTGGAAGCAGAGCAAGCTGATCCAGCCCTTGGCCCGTAACCAGAACTTTACCGCGCCAGATCATCATGCACGCCGCCGCCGGGTGGCTTTGCGCCGCCGTCAACGTTTCGGCATTTCCGCGCATATGGGCCGCCCGATCCAGACCCGAGCCGCCAAAGGTCACCTGCTCTGCGTTTTTCATTGGAATTCCTTTTGGTCCCTGGCACAGGGCTGCCATGTCTCAGACCGTGTTGCAATGGCAATTCAAACACGCGCAACACGCATGTCTGCCGCTGAAAAGCCGCATGGCGGCCCCGGAAAAATCATTTAGGTTACGCTTTGTAAGAATTAATCAATAACCCTATTCAAAAGCAGACCATTCAAAGTGAAGCAAAACCCTTCGACGCAGGTGCCCTCCGAAAAAAACCGTGGGCATGTGCGTATTCTGGCAACAACCGACCTGCATATGAACCTGACAGGTTTTGACTATTACACGGATACTCCTGACCCGACGCTAGGATTGACGCGCACCGCCAGCCTGATCCGCAAAGCCCGCCAAGAAGCAGGGGATGCTTTGGTTCTGTTGGTGGACAATGGGGATGCAATTCAGGGCACGCCGTTGGGCGAGTGGGCGGCCCAGAGCGACGTGCCGCATCCGGTCATGCAAGCCTTTGCGGCGCTGGAGTACGACGCCATAGGTCTCGGCAACCATGATTTTGGTTTTGGGCTGCCGGTATTGGACAATATCATCTCGCAAGCCCCTTGCCCTGTCCTGTGCAGCAACCTGCATCGATCGGGTAGCCTGCAAGCATGGCAGAGATTCGCGATACTGGACCGCACCGTGCTTTTGGGTGGCAAAGATATGCCCCTTCGCATCGGCTTGATATCCGTTCTTCCGCCTCAAACCACCCGCTGGGAAGAACATCACTTGAACGGAGAAGTCACTGCCGAGGAAATTATTTCGACGGCATGCGAACTGCCAAAACGGCTGCGCGCTGAAGGATGTGACCTTATCGTTGCTCTAGCGCATTCCGGCCTGGGCCAAAAAGAGCCGGTGGAAGGGATGGAGAATGCCATAATTCCCTTGGCCGCCATCGACGGAATCGACGCCATTGTCGCCGGGCATACGCATCTGACCCTTCCGAGTCGCACCGATACCAACGCCCAATATCTCGATCACGCAAACGGGCTGGTGCATCAGACCCCGGTTGTCATGGCCGGGTCGGCTGGATCTTATCTTGGTGTCATTGATCTTGTAGTTTCTCCGCGACCGAATGCCGGGTTCAGCATTGAAGAATGTCGCGTGGACCTGCGCCCGGTTTGCGCGAGCGGAATCGCGGTCGAGGAAGACCAGGATATGGTGCGTCTGTTCGCCGACGCCCATCGTCAGACACGCAGCGCGGTTGCCAAACCCGTCGCGCGCGTATCAGAATCCATGCACAGCTATTTCAGTTTTTGCGCACCGGATCGCGGCTTGGCTCTGGTTGCTGCTGCGCAGGCTGCCGCTTTGCGCCCTTTCCTGCACGGTTCCGCTTTGGAAGAGTTACCTCTTTTGTCAGCCGTGGCGCCTGGGAAAAGCGGTGGGCGCGCTGGCCCACGGCATTTTACAGATGTCCCGGCGGGGGAAATATGCCTGCGTCACGTTGCAGACCTGTATCCGTTTCCCAATGAACTGCGCGCATTACAGATCAACGGTGCCGACGTGCTGGATTGGCTGGAAATGTCGGCAAGCGTGCTCAACCAGCTGTCACCTGATATAGAAGCGGACTTAGTAAACCCCGAACGTGCCGGTTACAATTTTGACGTCATCTTCGGCCTGTCCTATCAAATCGATCCATCGCAACCTGCGCGCTTCGACAATGACGGTCGGTTGGTCGACCCTGACAACAGGCGAATTCGCAATCTGACATTCGGTGGCCAACCTGTTCAACCTGCGCAAAGATTCGTCCTGGCCAGCAACAATTACCGCGCCAGCGGAGGCGGACATTTTCCTGCCGCCTCTGCGGCCCAACGCATCAACCTACCGCCGCTCGACATCAAAGAACTGACGCGGGATTACCTATCTCGTCGCCTTCCGCCCGATCCAATATCGCGGCACCCCTATCCGTTTACACTGACAGCTCAAACGGGCGTAAATGCCTTGCTTCGAACAGGTCCCGGTGCCCTTGAACACATGGATGAGCTGCGCATGTTCAACGCCCAAATGCTAAGTCCTGATGAAGCCGGATTCGAGCGGATCCGTCTGACGTTCTGACGGGTTGTCTTTTGCCCTCGCCTTCCCTATATCCAGAGTCGAGAGGTTGGCGCGGGCGAGCGCCTCGCCAACCTGGTCAGGTCCGGAAGGAAGCAGCCACAACGAGCCCCGCTTGGGTCGATGTCCAACCTCTCACTTTCCCCTCACATGCCTAATGGGTGATACGCGGTCTCACCCAAAACGTGTTCAGATGTCGACAAAGCGTGGCCAAAGGGCCGCGTTACGACGAGCAAAAGCCCCAATATGCCCAACTTCAGATAACCCAAATTCAGCAGGTTTCAGCAGATGTCGTTTGGCCTTGGGGCCATAGAGATCGGCAAGCCGCCATACCGCCTCGGGTGGGACCATCTGGTCATCTTCAAAAGTAAACAGATCCACCGGTTTTTCAGTTTCTGTCCAACGCGCATCAGGCAACCCGGCTCCGATCTCGGGCATGTAACTCGAAGGAGCGGTGCACCATTTACGCCATTGCCAGTAGACCGATGCCGGCAAATCCGCACCAAAACCGATTGCCTTTCCGGGTAAATACCCAAGCGCTTTGACCAGCAATGGGGCGTGCCCATACCAGAACACCCCGGCCAATCCACGGTAGGGCCATGGGTGATCGTTCAGGGTCACAAGCCCAGAACACACACAAATCATCCGGTCGATTTTGTCGATATCGGGCTGTACGGGTCCCAGCATGGCACCTACAGAATGACCAATCGTCCATTGTTGTGCACCGGGAAAACGCCTGCGCATTTCCGCCCGCGCCGCCGGCATATCGATCAAGGCCCAATCGGCCATTGTCGCACGTGCATCCTTCATGCGGCCGGTCAAAGAGTGCCCGAAGTCCCGGTAATCATAGGTTAGGCACGCCATGCCGCGCTCAGCGGCCAGCCAACGTGCGAAGTGGCGATAATAGTCGCGTGGCACGCCTGTGGCACTGTTCAGCACAACCACTGTGCCGGGTTCCGACAACGGTCGGTACAAGCGCGCTGAAAGGGTTGATGACCCGGACGGAAAGAGGAACTCTTCGGTCAAAACCGTCTGTTCTGTATCCAACATGATCCCTGACCCTGCGCCGAAGACAAAGTTTCTTACTTCAATAATTGAAACTCTACGCGGGAAGTTTTTACCCATCCAGCATGACCAAACGTCGGGGACAAAGATCCGCTTGACTCGGAACCGGATCAGACGCTAGCGATTGTGTGATGGTTCCTGTCCCCCACAAGGGGTCGGGATGAAAAGGGAACACGGTGCGGTTCCGTCTGGTCATCCGGACGCTAACCAATGCCGCGACTGCCCCCGCAACTGTAAGCGGTGAGCAAAGCCGAAACGCCACTGGCCCCGAGGGCTGGGAAGGTCGGCAAAGCCATGACCCGCAAGTCAGGAGACCTGCCATCGAAACTGAAACCGAAACTCGGGCGGGGTGTCCGGGCAGGTCCTGACTGCACTTCGCTGTCCCACCTGACCCGATCCTTCTGTCCACCACGCGCGGAGGGCGCAGGATGATCTGGAAGACAAAGACGCATGAATACAGCGCAACGGTATGTCAGCGGACGGGCAAAACCTGCCCCGCCCTGGCGCGGCTGGCGCGCTCGATCTCCGAGGCCATGACACAAGCTTCGGCTGCCACAGGCGACGACTTCGAGTTTGACGGTAGTAGTGAGCTTTCACATTGCACAAAAGGGTGTCAGGCAATTTTCCAGGCACAATCAGACAGTGTTCGCGTGTTTTGTGACACGCAGCCCAACGCAGCAATTGAGGACCTGAACCTCTATGCTGATCTGATTTTTGGAAACACGTTCCGCACTCTGCCATCTGGCATCATTGCAAACCCACCCTGCGCGATGATCGAGGTTGCAACGCTACGGCCCCGGAAAACCGTACACGCACCCGAACAGCTTTCGGCCTGAGGTCACACCACCTGCGCCGGGGAAACCCGGGCCGCCCAAGCCAGCTGCGCGTCTGTTTCCACAGCACAGGGGCGCAGCGAGCGCAGACGCTCCAGCGCCTTGTCAGCCCGTTCGCCGCACTCGACCATCAGACGCAGGACAACCATCCCCGACCTGCCACAGCCGCCCCGACAATGCACCAGCACTCGGCCTCCTCCAGCCAGGGCATGCCGGGCGGCGGCGCTAACTTCTGGCCACGCCTCTTCAACCGCCGCCGTTGGTGCGCCAAAGTCTTCGATCGGCAGATGCACCCACCGGCTGGCGCGGCTTTGAATATCGCTGCCAAAATCCTGCGCCCCGTGCTGAAGCATCTCGACATCCGTTGTCATTGAAATGACAATCCCCGGCTTCCACGCGGCAATCGTATCCAGATCCGTCTCATAGTCCCCGCCATGTCCGGGTATAGACGTCAGGGCCAGCGTTCCTCCTGCGACTTGCAGGGCATAGATAACCAGCTGCGACATGAACGTGTGTCCTCCACCAGGAACTCTTTACAAAAATGAGTCTTAAATTTTGTTGGAACAGCTTAGTGCGAATCCGGTCGGAATCTAAATCAAAAATCATCGCGCCTCGCAGTGGACGCGGAAGGCAGCGGCCACTACGCTGAGCCGAAGCACCGAATCCGACCGAGAAAACATGACCGACACGCCCAGCCCCGCCTATCAGGTTCTCGCCCGCAAATATCGCCCGGAAACCTTTGCCGATCTGGTGGGTCAGGACGCCATGGTGCGCACCCTGAAAAACGCATTCGAAGCGGACCGGATTGCGCAGGCTTTCATCATGACCGGCATTCGCGGCACCGGCAAAACCACCACCGCGCGGATCATCGCCAAGGGTATGAACTGCATCGGCCCCGACGGCAATGGCGGCCCGACGACCGAGCCTTGCGGGCAATGCGAACATTGCGTGGCGATCATGGAAGGCCGCCATGTCGATGTGATGGAGATGGACGCCGCCAGCCGAACCGGTGTGAATGACATTCGCGAAATAATCGACAGTGTCCGCTATCGCGCCGCCAGCGCGCGTTACAAGATCTACATCATCGACGAGGTCCACATGCTCTCGACCAGCGCTTTCAACGCGCTGCTCAAGACGCTCGAGGAACCGCCTGAACATGTGAAGTTTATCTTCGCAACAACCGAAATCCGCAAAGTGCCGGTCACGGTTCTGTCCCGCTGTCAGCGCTTTGATCTGCGCCGGATCGAGCCCGAAGATATGATCGGGCTTCTGCAAAAGATCGCAACCGCCGAAGATGCCCAAATCGCCGATGACGCGCTGGCGCTGATCACACGTGCCGCGGAAGGATCGGCACGGGATGCAACCTCGCTGCTGGATCAGGCGATTTCGCACGGGGCGGGTGAAACCACTGCCGAGCAGGTCCGCGCAATGCTGGGCCTTGCGGACCGTGGCCGCGTTCTGGACCTGATGGACATGATCCTGCGGGGCAACGCGGCGGGTGCGCTGACGGAACTCAGCGGGCAATACGCTGAGGGCGCAGACCCGCTGGCCGTCTTACGCGATCTGGCCGAAATCACCCATTGGGTGTCCGTCGTCAAAATTACGCCCGACGCCGCCGAAGACCCAACCGTTTCGCCTGACGAACGGAGCCGTGGCCAGCACATGGCAGAGGCCCTGCCGATGCGCGTTTTGACCCGGATGTGGCAGATGTTGCTGAAAGCGCTCGAAGAAGTTTCAGCCGCGCCAAACGCGATGATGGCCGCTGAGATGGCCGTTATTCGCCTGACCCACGTTGCTGATCTGCCCAGCCCTGAAGAACTGGTCAAGCGGCTGCAGGACACTCCAGCGCCTCCGGCAGGTGGACCTGGCGGCGGCACCTCGATGTCTCGGCAGGGTGCAACACCCGCGCAGGCCAGCGCCACCCCCGCATCCACATACGCCTCGGCCCCACGCGGCTCAAGCGGCGCTCCCGTTGCCGCGTTGGCTCTGGATGTTCAGACCGCCCTGGCCCGTTACCCGACCTTTGAGCACGTGGTCGAACTGATCCGCGCCAACCGCGACGTGAAGCTTCTGGTCGAAGTGGAAAACGGAGTGCGGCTTGTATCTTACCAACCCGGTCGGATCGAATTCACCCCAGCCACGCAGGCACCGACAGACCTTGCGCCCAGGCTGGGTTCGGCCCTGCAACGCTGGACCGGAAACCGGTGGGCTGTCTCGATCGTCTCGAACGGGGATGCGCCGACAATTGCTGAAATTCGGGACAAGGCCGAACTGGCTTTGAAAGCCGAAGCCGAACAACACCCGCTGGTTCAGGCTGTACTGGCTCAATTTCCCAGGGCCAGGATCACAAAGATCGAGACACCGGAACAGCGCGCCGCCCAAGTCGAGACCGAGGCGCTGCCCGAAGTCGAGGATGAGTGGGACCCGTTCGAAGAGGATTGAGCCGGTGACGCGTCTATTGAGGTTACCGTGATCACCCGGTTCCAAAATCTAAGTCTCGGCAAAGCCCGTGCGGCAAACCCAATCCTTGCCTTCACATAACGCGCAACCTGCCACTGCGCGACAAAGGGAGGCGCGTTTCCAAAGACCTCACCGTCAAACGCGGGAACCCTTGTGCCACGCGGCTGCGGCCCGTATTTAGAACCCAAGCAGAGATACAGGAGAATACTATGCTGAAAGGACTCGGCGGGCTTGGCGGTCTGGGTGACATGGCCAAGATGATGAAATCCGCGCAGGACCTGCAAACCAAGATGACCGAAATGCAGGAAGAGCTGAACAACATGATGGTTGTCGGTGAATCCGGGGCTGGACTGGTCAAGGCGACTGCAACCGCCAAAGGCGAACTGAAAGGTCTGGATATTGATCCGTCGATCTTCAACGGTGACGACAAGGAAGTGGTCGAAGACCTGATCCTGGCGGCCATCAAGGATGCCCAAACCAAAGCCGCTGAACGTTCGCAGGAAGAAATGGCCAAACTGACCGAAAGCATGGGCTTGCCCGCAGACATCAAGCTGCCGTTCTGAGCTTCATCTTTTTTGAAATACTCCCGCCGGAGGCTCCCTCCGGCGCAAGACAGGACAGGCCATGAGTTCGAACAGCGACATCGACAACCTGATCGACCTGATGGCCAAACTGCCCGGCCTCGGCCCGCGTTCGGCCCGTCGCGCTGTGCTGCACCTGATCCGAAAACGCGCTTTGCTGCTGACACCTTTGTCTGATGCCATGCAGCAAGTCGCCGTGACCGCCCGCGAATGCCTGAACTGCGGGAACGTGGGCACCACCGATATCTGTGACATCTGCAACAGCGAAGACCGTGCAACCGGAGAGCTCTGCGTGGTCGAAGACGTGGCCGACCTCTGGGCGATGGAGCGCGCGGGCGTCTTCAAAGGCCGCTATCACGTTCTGGGTGGCACGCTGTCGGCGCTGGACGGGGTTGGCCCGGACGAGTTGAGCATTCCCCGCCTCAAAGACCGAGTGATGGCCGAGGGGATTACCGAGATCATCCTTGCGCTGAATGCCACCGTCGATGGCCAGACCACGGCGCATTACATTGCTGATCAGTTGGAAGGACAGGTTCGCCTGACCTCACTAGCGCAGGGCGTGCCGATTGGCGGAGAATTGGATTATCTGGATGACGGGACGATCACCGCCGCGCTAAGGGCGCGAAAGGAAATATAGCGGGCCGTATTGGACCAGGGCGACAACTGCATTGTCGCCCCAACGCTTATCAAAGCATGCTCGCAGGCTTCAGGTGTAAGCACCAGACGAGTAGGTCAGCTCATACGAGTGGCTGTAGAGTTCGAATACGATACCAAATGGGTCTTCAACATAGACCATGCGGTAAGGCTTTTCTCCGGGGTAATAGTGCCGGATCGGCATGCGCTGTTTTCCACCAGCCTGCACAATCTTCTCGACCAGACCTTCGACATCGGGGTCCTGAATGCAAAAGTGAAACGTTCCATTTCTGCGGAAATCGATGTTGTTTTCGGGCGCGTAATTCCCGTCAAACTCAAAAAGTTCAATTCCAATCCGGTCCGCTGTCGCGAGATGTGCGATACGCAATTTCCTCCAGTCCGGGCCGAAAACATCCGTGCACATGACCCCAATGTCCGAGCCATCCTCCACCACGTCCGTGGGCGGCATGATGACGTAAAACCCCAAGACCTCGGAATAGAACTTTACGGCTTCGTCCACGTTTGGAACAGACAACCCGATATGTGAAAAAGTCCTTGGAAACTGAGACATCTAATGCTCCTTAAACTGCTGAGTCGTAAAACTATTGGTCAGCGATCGGTTTTCAAGTTGCTTCCCAAGCCATCATAGCAGGGTTCACCCTTGCGCATGGATCAAGACCCGGAGTCAAAAAGGTCGCTAAAAAGCAAAAGGGCCTTTGCCTTCCGTACGCGCGTAGTAGAATGCCTCAGACTTGATCCCTTTGATTGGAATACGTTATGACCCGCCTTCTCGCCCTCACCTTCGCCACCTTCACCGCAACTGCCGCCCTGTCGCAGGAACTTGTCGACAAGGGCTTCGTCGAAGGCTGGAACATCATGATGGACCCCGCGCTTGGTAACGGATGCCTGATCCAGACGGTGTACCAGGACCTCTCGGTCGTGCGGCTGGGCTATGACGCGCTGGGTAATCGCGGCTATTTCGCGGTCTACAACAAGGCGTGGGGCGACATTAAACAGGGTGAGAGCTATTCGATCCGCTTTGATCTGGACGGCAAAAGCTATGATGCCACGGCCATCGGGTTCAACGAGCGCGACGTGCCGGGCGCGACTGTCTTCTTCACCGACCGAAGCTTCGTCGACGCAATCGCCCAGAACAAGACAATGACCGTCTACAATCCGGCTGGGGAGGTCGTCATGGCCATCGACCTCAAAGGAACCGCCAAAGCACTGGACTATGCCCGCGACTGCCAGAACAAGAAGCTTTAACGAATCGGATCGAACAATGCGTCCTTGGCGGTGCAGTCGCGGATCACGTCGCGGCTACAAGGCACGGGGTCAAGGTCGCGTGACAGGCACAGGCGGACTTCTTCGATATAGCCTTGCTTGCACGTGACGGTGATCATATCGCGCTCTAGTTCGGGATTGGCCTTCAGAAACGCTTCTTCGACCACTTCGGCGGGTAACTTCACGGATGCGTCCAGCTTGCGGAAGACCTCCGGGCGCTCAACCGCGTCATAGGTGCGCCGGGACAGCGCGAAATAGTCGGCTGCCGACAGCCCGGAACAGGTGCCGTGTTTCTTCCACTGGTGCCAGGCCAAGCCCGCACTGCCCTGAATATCTTCCATTTCACGCGTCATGCGTCGGGTCGGCGGTGCTTCGGGCGTTCTGCAATACGACGGCCAGCCTTGATGGAACTGTGGCCACAGGCCATGCAAAATCCAACCGTGGTCATGCCGCGCATCGCACTGATCGGACCCGCGCGCGTCGCCTTCGCGGGCACACCAGTTGGGCGACCAGCTGAGCGACAAAACATAGTAATCGAACTCTCCGGCCTTTTCGCCTTCGGCCAGCGCGGCAACCGCGCTGAAGATCCACAATACCAGCCCTGAAATACCTTGGCGCATTCGCCTCTTCCCTTCTTGCCGTGCCGCGACTATATAGGCCCCAAGTTCCCCGACAACGGAAACCTGCCCCAAATCCCCGGGGCCGCCGAATTCCGGCGACGGGACAGATGTATGTATAGGAGACGGGCTGATGGCAAAACCGCTTATGGCCAAGGCAACCGCCGTATGGCTGGTGGACAACACCACGATCAGCTTCAAGCAGATCGCGGATTTCGTAGGAATGCACGAGTTGGAAGTGCAGGGCATCGCTGATGGTGATGTGGCTGCAGGCGTCAAAGGCTTTGACCCGATTGCCAACAACCAATTGACCCAGGACGAAATCGACGCGGCGCAGAACAACCCGCTTCACAAGCTGAAGCTCAAGTTCAATCCTTCGGCCGCTGGCGAAGAAAAACGCCGTGGTCCGCGTTACACCCCGCTGTCCAAGCGTCAGGACCGTCCGAACTCGATCCTGTGGCTGGTCAAGTTCCACCCCGAACTCAGCGATGGCCAGATTGCCAAGCTGGTGGGCACCACGAAACCGACAATCCAGTCGATCCGCGAGCGTACCCACTGGAACATCACCAACATGCAACCCATCGATCCGGTTGCTCTGGGCCTTTGCAAGCAGTCCGAGCTGGACACAGCCGTTCAGAAAGCAGCCGCAAAGAAAGCGGCCGAAGGCGGTGTGATGAGCGATGATGAGCGTCGCAAACTGGTCTCGACGGAACAGTCTCTGGAAATGGATGCCGCGCCGAAAATCCCGACGGCCATCGAAGGGCTCGAAACCTTCTCGCTGTCCGACGAGCCAGCAGAAGAAAAAGACGAAGAGGCGATCATCGACGCCGACAGCTTCTTCAATCTGCCCAAAGGCGGGGCGGATGACGAAGACGAAGACGATCTTCGCCCGTAACGTAGAATCAGCCCCGGTCGGAACGGCTGGGACTTTTTTGACGGACTTGTCATGCTAAGCATTCTATCAGCGATCTTTGGCCCGCACCGCGCCGTTTCGATCTATGCCTTTGTGAAAACATGGGGTCTTGGATTGGCCGGTGGCGCTGTGATGATTGCCATCGTCACAACCCTCTATCTGCTGGGGGATGAGGGCAAACACGAGCACGAAGCTTTCCTGACCGTTCCAGTGCTGTCGGCGACCCCGGTCAATGGTGATCTCAGGAACGGTGTTATCGCCTCGGTCCGGCTGCCCGATGGTTCGGCAACTTCAATCACGTCGACCGAGTCGCCCATTTCCCAGACCGTAGGCACCACAGCTTGCATCGAGAAACGCGTTTATGTCGAATCTGGTGAGGCGCGGTACCGGTTCAAACTGCCAAGCCTGTGCGAAGGCAGTTAATTGGCTAACACCTAGACGCAAAGCCACCCGACGCTGACACCGGGTGGCTTTTTTAGTCACACCATCTGAAAGATGATGCCCGCGATAATTGCTCCGCCCACACCAAGGCCCAAATAGGTTGCAAACACACGGGGTTTGACCAGCGACCAGACGGCGGCCATTGCCGGGATGGAACTGACGGCACCAGCGACCATGAAAGACATGGCGGCACCCGCAGTCATTCCTTGTTCCATCAATCCAGCCAACAGCGGTGGTGCCACGTAGGAGTTCAGATAAGCAGGCATACCCACTAAGGCAGCGACAACGATGGGCAGCACACCTTCTCCACCCACCGCGCCAGCGATCAGGTCGGCAGGCACGTAGTTGACCAACAGGGCTTCGAGTACATAGGCCAGAGCCAGCCATTTCAACAGGAACAAACCGTTGTGCACGAATTCCGAGCGGAACCGAGCGCGGCGCTCGGGCTCCTGCCAGAATTTCCAGACCGGCTTGTCGTCCAGTTTCGGCCCACATCCGCAGCACCCGGCGGGTTTGTACGCGCGCAACGGTTGGGCAAACGCACCCTGGCGCATCAGCAGCCGAACCGCGAAGCCTCCGAACAGGCCAAGTGCGACCGCCGCGACCGCTTTGCCGATGGCAAAAGGCCACCCCAGCGCGCCAGCCGTAATCAAAAGCGTCGGCGGGTCGATCAAGGGTGAGCTGAGCCAGAACGCCATGACCGCAGACAGCGGCGCGCCAAGCGCCAGAAGGCCCGCGATAAAGGGAATGACCTCACAGGAACAGAACGGAGCCAATCCACCGAACAACGCGGCCAGAAAGATCATTCGGGTCTCGCGCCCCTCAAAGGCGCGCGCCACCATCACTTCTGCTCCGGTCGCCTTTAGGTACGACAGCAACAGCACGGCAAACAGGATGTATTGCCCTGTATGGGCTAAAGCCTTTGCGGCAAACGTTACCACCTCACGCAGATTGCCGGGGTCCAGAACGGCTACCGCGACAAGGATCACGACGATCAGCGCCCAAGGCGTCTTGATCAGGTCCAGCACCCCCTTGGCCGTCACGCGCGGGTTTTGTGTCAACTCAGCCATCGTTCGCGGCCTTTCCAACTTCATCGGCGCAGCATTCGCTGAGAATGAACTGCGCCAGGTTTCTCAATTCGTCGTAACAAGCTCGGTTGATCGTGGTCCGACCAATCTTTTCCTGTTCAACCACACCACCGGCCGCAAGAAACCGCAGGTGATGCGCCAAAGTCGACGGAGCAATGCCCGTCCGGTTTTGAATCTCGCCAACCGTCAAACCGGCCTCACCAGCCCGAACCAAGGTCTTGAGGACTTTCAGCCGGGCCTCCGAGCCCATCGCAGAAAATCCGGCAGCAGCAGCTTCCCACATGAGTCGCCTCCATTAAACTAGATTTCTGGTTATTTAGTTTAATAACGTTTCCCAGTCAACCGGGTCGTTGAAATACGCCCAGATTGCGTAAGTCCAGATTGCACGCCCTTTAAGTCCAACCTATAAGCAGGCATGGGGATTTCGGTCGATACATTCTTTCTAGAACTCAACGGTCAGGGCACGCTGCAGGCCCAAATCCAGCAGATGATTGCCGAGGGCATTCTGTCGGGCCGCTTTCACGTTGGAGAGAAACTGCCATCATCGCGAAAACTGGCCGCACATCTGGGCGTCAGCCGGATTACCGTCACGTTGGCCTATACCGAATTGCTGGCGAATGATTACCTGACGGCCAAGGGGCGATCTGGGTACTATGTTTCGCATAACGCGCCCGTTCCACCGAAATACTCGCCTGTCCAGCGCGGCACAGAATCCGTTGACTGGGACAAAGCGTTGGCCCGTCGCTTTCTGGACAGTGACGTTCTGCCAAAACCCAGCGACTGGCGCGATTACCGCTATCCGTTCATCTACGGTCAGGCCGACCGGTCATTGTTTGATCACGCTAACTGGCGCTTGTGCGCCGTGCGCGCGTTGGGACACAAGGACTTCGATTCGCTAACGGGGGACTACGTGGATCAGGATGATCCACTTCTGATCGAGTTCATCGCCCGCCACACTCTGCCCAGACGCGGCATTGCAGCCCGCCCCGAAGAGATTCTGATCACTTTGGGCGCGCAGAACGCTCTCTGGCTGGCGTCGCGCATTTTGCTGACTCACAATCGATCTGCAGTGATCGAAGACCCCTGCTATTACGCGCTGCGGAGCCTGCTGAACCATTGGGACTGCGCGGTGACGCCCTTGAGCGTCGATCAGAACGGACTGCCACCCGAGACGATCCCAGACGACGCTGACGTTATCTTTACCACCCCCAGCCATCAAAGCCCGACGACGGCGACAATGCCTATCGCGCGCCGCAATCAACTGCTGGATCGAGCACGCGAATTGGATGCAATGGTTGTCGAGGATGACTACGAGTTCGAAATGGCCTTTCGGGGTGCGCCGTCTCCGGCACTCAAGTCTATGGATCGGGATGGACGCGTGATTTACGTCGGCAGTTTTTCCAAGTCGCTGTTCCCCGGTTTGCGGCTTGGATACATGGTTGGCTCTGAGCCCTTTATCCGAGAGGCACGCGCGCTTCGGTCATTGGTTCTGCGCCACCCACCCGGGCACATTCAGCGTACGGCTGCGTATTTCCTTTCACTGGGCCATTACGACGCGCAAATCCGGCGTATGTCGAAAGCCCTGCAAGAACGGCGCGATGCAATGGATTCCGCCATAGAAGAAAGCGGACTGACCGTGGCCGGGCGCGGCGTGATTGGCGGCTCATCAATGTGGATGTCTGCGCCCGAGCATATCGACACAACCCAACTGGCATTGAGGTTGCAGACCCAGGGCGTTCACATTGAACCTGGTGCCCCGTTTTTCTCTGGTCCGAACAGGCCACAGAATTACTACCGCCTCGGTTACTCCTCCATTTCGACCGACCGCATTGCACCAGGTGTAAAATTGATTGCAGACGCCATTCGAACTACCTGAGCGGCATCTGGACCTAATTTGGGTTTCGTTTTGGCCCTAACGCCAGCCGCACCCATACGCCAAAACCGTATCAAACCCCGGGCTCTTTGCCCGGCTTCACCCACTTGTTTGGAGAGCACTCACATGAAGATGACGACCGAAGAAGCCTTTGTTAAGGTTCTGCAGATGCACGGGATCGAACATGCGTTCGGTATCATTGGCTCGGCGATGATGCCGATCTCGGATCTGTTCCCAAAAGCTGGAATCATGTTCTGGGACTGCGCCCATGAAGGCAGCGCCGGCATGATGGCCGATGGCTATACCCGGGCCACCGGCAAGATGTCGATGATGATCGCGCAAAACGGCCCTGGCATCACCAACTTCGTGACCGCTGTCAAAACCGCCTACTGGAACCACACCCCGCTGCTGCTGGTGACCCCGCAGGCGGCGAACAAAACCATCGGACAGGGTGGGTTCCAGGAAGTCGAGCAGATGAAGCTGTTCGAAGACATGGTTGCCTATCAGGAAGAGGTTCGTGACCCGTCCCGCGTCTGCGAGGTTCTGAACCGCGTGATCATGCAGGCCAAACGCGCCAGCGGTCCGGCTCAGTTGAACATACCCCGCGATATGTGGACCCAAGTTATCGACGTTGATCTGCCTGCTATTGTCGAATTCGAGCGCCCCTCGGGCGGTGAAACCGCTGTGTCGCAGGCGGCCGAGTTGCTGTCGAACGCCAAAAACCCTGTCATACTGAACGGTGCCGGTGTGGTTCTGGCCGAAGGCGGCATCGACGCGTCGAAGGCCCTGGCCGAGCGTCTGGATGCGCCGGTCTGCGTTGGCTACCAGCACAACGACGCCTTCCCCGGCTCGCACCCACTGTTCGCCGGTCCGCTGGGCTACAACGGTTCGAAAGCCGGGATGGAGCTGATCAGCGAGGCCGATGTGGTTCTGTGCCTGGGCACCCGTCTGAACCCGTTCTCGACCCTGCCCGGATACGGCATGGAATACTGGCCTGCCGATGCAAAAATCATCCAGGTCGACATCAACCCCGACCGCATCGGTCTGACCAAGAAAGTCAGCGTCGGCATCGTCGGTGATGCGGCCAAGGTCGCAAACGGGATTCTGGCCCAGCTGTCGGACACCGCGGGTGACGAGGGCCGCGCGGACCGCAAAGCCAAGATCGCGCAAAAGAAATCCGCTTGGGCGCAGCAGCTTTCGAGCATGGATCACGAAGATGACGATCCGGGCACCAGCTGGAACGAACGTGCACGTGCCGCAAAGCCCGACTGGATGAGCCCACGCATGGCATGGCGCGCAATCCAGTCCGCGCTGCCGAAAGAGGCGATCATCTCGTCCGACATCGGCAACAACTGCGCCATCGGCAACGCCTATCCGTCCTTCGAGGAAGGCCGCAAATATCTGGCCCCCGGCCTGTTCGGCCCCTGCGGCTATGGCCTGCCCGCCATCGTGGGTGCGAAAATCGGCCAGCCGGACGTTCCGGTTGTCGGCTTCGCCGGTGACGGTGCCTTTGGTATCGCCGTGAACGAACTGACTGCAATTGGCCGCGAAGAATGGCCCGCCGTAACTCAGATCGTCTTCCGCAACTACCAGTGGGGCGCGGAAAAGCGCAACTCGACCCTGTGGTTCGATGACAACTTCGTCGGCACCGAGCTGGACACCAAAGTGTCATACGCCGGTATCGCAAATGCCTGCGGCCTGAAGGGTGTTATCGCCCGCACGCAGGACGAATTGACCGCAGCGTTGAACCAGGCGATCGAGGATCAGAAGAACGGCATCACCACCCTGATCGAAGCCATGATCAATCAGGAACTGGGTGAACCCTTCCGCCGCGACGCGATGAAAAAGCCTGTCGCAGTTGCGGGCGTTTCGGCTGACGACATGCGCGAGCAAGCCGTATAAACAAAGGACGAGGCCGGAGCGAATGACCCTGACACCCATTGAGCTGTTGCGGCAGAACGCTCCGGCCATCCGCCCTGTTATTTCTTTATGCGAAGGCAGTGATCCCCGTGTTGTTGCGGGGGCGCTTGCCGCCCACAAGGCCGATCTGGCCGACGTAATCCTGGTCGGCCCGCAAGCCGAAGTCGAAGCCGCCCTGAAAGATCAAGGGGCGGTGCCTTCGCCGGGCATCGCTGTGCATGACCCCAAGATCTCGGACCTGACCGAGGAGTTTGCCCAGAGGTTCTTCGAACTTCGTCAGCACAAGGGCGTGGATCTGACCAAAGCCCGCGCTGCCGTTGAATCAGCGCCAGTCTACGCCGCCATGCTGGTACGCAGCGGGCGCGCCACCGGCACGGTAGGCGGCGCGGTTCACATAACCGGCGACATCGTCCGCGCGGCTATCCAAGTGATCGGAATGGCCCCAGATGCCGGAATGGTGTCGTCTTTTTTTCTGATGTACCCGCCTGAAAACGCCCAACCCGGTGCGCGGGCGATGCTTTATTCAGACTGCGGTCTGGTCATCAACCCGTCTGCCTCTGAGTTGAGCAAAATCGCCATCGCCTCGGCCGCTTCGGCAAAAACTCTTCTGCAGGTCGAACCCAAGATCGCGATGCTCAGCTTTTCGACCAAAGGCAGCGCCAAACACACGGACGTGGACAAGGTGATCGAAGCCACTGACACCTTGCGTCAGACAGCACCTGATCTGTCTGTCGACGGAGAGTTGCAGTTTGACGCCGCTTTTGTCCCTTCGGTGGGCGACCGCAAATCCCCCGGTTCATCCGTCGCCGGTCAAGCCAACGTAATGATTTTCCCAAATCTCGACGCGGGCAATATCGGCTACAAGATCACCCAACGGCTGGGTGGCTATACCGCAATTGGCCCCGTGCTTCAGGGACTGGCCCAGCCGGCCAACGACCTGTCGCGCGGCTGTAGCGCCGAAGATGTAACCCAAATGATCGCCGTGACCGCCCTGCAAGCCAGCAAAACGTAATGCACTCTTTCACACCGTTTCTCGGAACAGTGTTCTCAAATCGGGAAGAAACTGACACATTCATCCCGACATAACCGACAGGACCCGCCAATGACCCATCAGCAGCCGATCCTTGATACGTCTCCGAAGGTTTCGGACGAGGTTCGCAAGACCACGTGCTATATGTGCGCCTGCCGTTGCGGCATCAACGTACACATGAAAGATGGCAAGGTTGCCTATATCGAAGGCAACCGCGACCACCCTGTAAACAAAGGTGTTTTGTGCGCCAAGGGCAGCGCCGGGATCATGCAGGTCAATGCCCCGTCACGCCTGCGCAAACCGCTGCGCCGGGTCGGCCCGCGCGGCTCGGGCGAGTTTCGCGAAATCGAGTGGGATGAAGCGATCAGCACCGCCGTTGGCTGGCTGAATGAACTGCACGAGACCGCCCCGCAAAAACTTGCCTTCTTTACTGGCCGAGACCAAAGTCAAAGCTTCACGTCCTTCTGGGCGCAAAACTTCGGCACCCCGAACTATGCAGCCCATGGCGGGTTCTGTTCGGTTAACATGGCTGCGGGCGGCATCTACACCATGGGTGGCGCTTTCTGGGAGTTCGGCCAGCCCGATTGGGATCATACAAAGCTGTTCATGCTGTTTGGTGTGGCCGAAGATCACGACAGCAACCCAATCAAGATGGGTATCGGCAAAATCAAGGCACGCGGCGCGCGGGTGATCGGTGTGAACCCGATCCGATCCGGCTATAACGCCGTGGCAGACGACTGGGTCGGGATTACGCCGGGCACGGATGGTCTGTTCATTCTGTCTCTGATCCACGTGCTGATGAAAGCAGGAAAAATCGATCTCGATTATCTTAGCCGCTACACCAACGCGCCAGTGCTGGTGAATGCTGCGGAGGGGCCTGAAAAGGGCCTGTTCCTGCGCGACGCCGACGGCAAGCCGCTAGTGATAGATCGTGCGACCGGCGAACCCACCGCGTTCAACAAACCCGGCGTCCGCCCAGACTTGGCGGCAACCTATGAAAAAGACGGCGTCACGCATCGACCCGTCTTCCACCTGATGGCCGAGAAATACCTGAGCGACGACCACGCCCCCGAAGCTGTGGCCGAGCGCTGCGGCATCCCGGCCAAACGCATCCGCGCCATCGCGGCGGAAATCGCCCGTGTTGCCTTTGACGAAGCCATCGAGCTGGATCAAGAATGGACCGACTTCCGGGGCGAGACACACTCCAAAATGATTGGCCGCCCGGTCAGCTTCCACGCCATGCGTGGTATCTCGGCCCACGCCAACGGGTTTCAAACGTGTCGCTCACTGCATGTGCTGCAAATCCTATTGGGCACGGTCGAGGTCCCCGGCGGCTTCCGCTTCAAACCGCCCTACCCCAAACCGGTCGAGGCGCACCCCACCCCCCACGGCGACCGCCGTCCTGGTCGCCCGCTGGAAGGGCCCCACCTAGGCTTCCCACGTGGGCCAGAGGACCTACTGATTGACGATTGCGGCACGGCGCAGCGTATCGACAAAGCCTTTACCTGGGAAAACCCAATGTCCGCCCACGGGCTGATGCACATGGTGATCTCGAATGCCGCAGCTGGTGATCCTTACAAGATCGACACGCTGTTCATGTACATGGCGAACATGTCGTGGAACTCCTCCATGAACACCAAAGGTGTGATGGAGATGCTGACGGCGCGCAACGAAGACGGCAAATACGTCATACCACATATCATTTATTCCGACGCCTACTCCTCGGAAATGGTGGCTTATGCTGACCTGATCCTGCCTGACACCACCTATCTGGAACGGCACGACTGTATCTCGCTGCTTGACCGCCCGATTTGCGAGGCCGACGCCGCCGCCGACGCGATCCGCTGGCCGGTGATTGAGCCTGACCGCGACGTGCGCGGCTTCCAGTCGGTTCTGATCGAACTCGCCAATCGCATGAGCCTGCCGGGCTTCACCAACGAAGACGGGACGCCCAAGTGGAAAGACTACGCCGACTATATCGTGAACCACCAGCGCAAGCCGGGTATTGGCCCGCTTGCCGGGTTCCGCGGTGAAAACGGCGACATGGAAGGGCGTGGAGAGGTCAATCCCGACCAGCTGAACCGCTATATCGAAAACGGTGGTTTCTACGTCGCGCACATCCCCGAAGGCGCGGATTACTACAAACCCTGGAACGCGGCCTATCAGGAATGGGCTGTTGGCATGGGGCTCTATGACAGCCCGCAGCCATACCTGTTCCAACTTTATTCCGAGCCTATGCGCAAGTTCCAACTGGCCGCAGAAGGGCATGGTGACCGCCAGCCGCCGGATCACCTGCGCCAGCGGATCAAAAACACGATGGACCCGCTGCCGATCTGGTATGAACCCGACCAGCAGGGCAACGAAGGCTTTACAGTCAACGCACTGACCCAGCGCCCGATGGCGATGTACCACAGCTGGGGCACTCAGAACGCCTGGCTGCGCCAGCTGCACGGACGCAACCCGCTCTACGTCCCAACCAAACTGATGCGGGAACATGGGCTGAGCGATGGCGATTGGGCCAAGGTCACCTCTCCGCACGGAGAAATCACCGTGCCCGTCATGGAAATGGCCGCACTGAACGACAACACCGTCTGGACCTGGAACGCCATTGGTAAACGAAAAGGCGCGTGGGCTCTGCAAGAGGACGCGCCAGAAGCCACCAAAGGCTTCCTCCTCAACCACCTGATCCACGAACTGCTGCCGCCCAAAGGCGACGGGATGCGGTGGGCCAACTCTGACCCGGTGACTGGTCAGGCTGCATGGTTCGACCTCAAGGTCAAAATCGAAAAAGCCGCCCCTCCGACAGATACCGAAAGCCAACCCGAATTTGAGCCGATCAAATCGCCCGTTGGCACCGGCCCGAAAGATATCGCATGGAAGGTCGGCAAATGACCCGGATCCGTTCTTCATCTGGCCAAAAATATCTCGGGGGTGAATTGAGCCAAAGGCTCAAGAGGGGGCTGGCCCCCTCCCCCGCCCATAACTGCCGAGGTTCCCTGACATGACCCAGCTCCCCCAATCCACCGAACGTAAAATGGGTCTGGTCATCGACCTGGACACCTGTGTCGGTTGCCACGCCTGCGTGATCTCTTGCAAAGGATGGAACACGGAAAACTACGGCGCGCCTCTGTCGGACCAAGACGCCTACGGTGGCAACCCGTCCGGCACCTTCTTGAACCGCGTACATTCCTATGAGGTACAGCCGGAACAGGGTCACGCTCAACTGATACACTTCCCGAAATCTTGCCTGCATTGCGAAGATGCTCCCTGTGTCACTGTCTGCCCAACCGGCGCCAGCTATAAACGCATCGAAGACGGTATCGTGTTGGTTAATGAAAGCGACTGTATTGGCTGCGGTCTTTGCGCCTGGTCCTGTCCATACGGTGCCCGGGAGCTGGATGCAGCAGAAGGCGTCATGAAAAAATGTACTCTCTGTGTCGACCGTATCTACAACGAAAACCTGCCCGAGGTAGATCGTGTGCCCTCATGCGTGCGCACCTGCCCGGCCGGCGCGCGGCACTTTGGCGATTTGGGCGACCCTGACAGCGATGTCAGCAAACTCGTCGCAGATCGGGGCGGTATGGACCTGATGCCTGAAATGGGCACCAAACCCGTCAATAAATACCTGCCGCCACGCCCCAAGGACACGGTTGAGGACCAGATCGACATTTTGGCCCCCCTGCTGGCACCGGTCGCTGAAGAACCCAAGGGGTTCCTCGGCTGGCTCGACAAGACGTTGGAGAAACTCTGATGCATCCCGCACCGTCCGTTATTATCTTCACCACTTTGTCCGGGTTGGGATTCGGCTTGCTGTTTTTCCTCGGGCTTGGCCAGCCTGCGGTGACAGGCTTTGTGGCATTCGTATTTTACGTCATCGCATATGCGCTGGCAGTGGGTGGTTTGCTGGCCTCAACCTTCCATTTGGGCCACCCCGAACGCGCCTGGAAGGCGTTCAGCCAATGGAAATCGAGCTGGCTCAGCCGAGAAGGGGTCTGTGCCGTGGCGGCCCTGGTGGTCATGGGGCTTTATGCATTCGGCGCAGTTTTTCTGGGCAGCCATTGGACAGTTCTGGGTTGGCTCGGCGCGTTTTTCAGTCTTGCGACCGTGTTTACCACCTCGATGATCTACACCCAGCTCAAGACCATCCCGCGCTGGAACATGGAACTGACGCCAATCCTGTTCCTGTCCTTCAGCTTGGCCGGAGGTGCCCTGTTGTCCGGGGCTGAAACTCTGGCCCCCTGGTTGCTTGCCATTGCCGGGGCAGTACAGCTTGCTTACTGGGCCAAGGGCGACGGCGCATTCGCGCGATCCGGCACTTCGCTGAGCACCGCCACTGGGCTGGGCGCCCGCGGTGATGTGCGCGCCTTCGAGCCGCCGCATACGGGCACCAACTATCTGTTGCGCGAATTCGTCCACGTGGTTGGGCGCAAACACGTGCAGAAACTGCGGATCATTTCCTTTGTTCTGGCGTTTGTGTTGCCTTTGCTGCTGATCCTGATCCCGGTCTCGGGCGTCGTGATCAAGCACCTCTTTGCCTTGCTGGCGGTGGCGTCGCATCTGGCGGGCGTAGCAACGTCGCGCTGGTTGTTCTTTGCGCAGGCAGAGCATGTTGTTGGGCTTTACTACGGGAAACGGTGAGAAGGGGGCTCTGCCCCCGCTGCGCGTACCGCGCATCTCCCCGAGGTATTTTTAGACAGATGAAGATTGGATCCGGCAAATGAAAAGGGCGGCGCTCGGGATTTGAGGCCGCCCTTTTGTCATTTCGGGTCCGACTTAGATCAGACCGGCATGCGCCATTGCGGCCTCGATTGCAGCCTTGGTGCCGTCCTCAAGCTCGGTGAGAGGTGAGCGCACTTCGGTGCTGCAAAGGCCCAGTTTGCTGAGCGCGTATTTGGCACCGACAAGACCCGGTTCGATAAAGATGGCCTCGTGCAGAGGCATCAGCTTATCCTGATAGTCCAGCGCTTTTGCATAGTCTCCGGCCAGTGTGGCCTGTTGGAATTCGGCGCACAATTTGGGTGCCACGTTTGCCGTGACCGAGATGCAGCCAACGCCGCCATGGGCGTTGAATCCAAGCGCAGTCGCGTCTTCACCAGACAGTTGGCAGAAATCCGCGCCGCAGGTCGCGCGCTGTTGGCTGACACGGGCCAGATCGCCCGTTGCGTCCTTAACCCCAACGATGCGTGGCAGCTTGGAAAGCTCACCCATAGTGGCCGGTGTCATGTCAACAACGGACCGTCCGGGGATATTGTAAATGATGATCGGAATATCCGCAGCTTCGTGAAGAGCCTGGAAATGCGCGATCAGGCCGCGTTGGGTTGGCTTGTTGTAGTACGGGGTGACAACCAGCGCTGCATCCGCGCCGACCTTTTTGGCGAATTGCACAAAACGAACGGCTTCGACCGTATTGTTCGATCCGGCACCGGCGATGACCGGAACGCGACCCGCCGCTGTTTTCACGACCTCTTCGATAACCGTTTCATGCTCATCGTGGCTGAGCGTGGGACTTTCGCCCGTGGTTCCAACCGGCACCAGCCCGGTCGAGCCTTCGGCAATCTGCCACTCCACAAGGTGTTTGAGCGTCTTCAGGTCCAACTCGCCGTTGGTGAACGGGGTGACGAGGGCTGGCATTGAGCCTTTGAACATGACACGCTCCTTTAAGGTGCATTTTGCGGTTTTTACGCCTCGGTCCCTCACGTTTCCAGCTTTGTGAGTTGATCCCGGCGACGCACGGTTTATCCTCACAGGCTCTATCCTCGGTTGGTTGGGAAATGCAAGGTATGACACGCATTCTGGCACTTTTGATTGCTGTGATTGTGTATTCAGTGACGGCACCGCAGCTTGCGCGGGCGGATGCCGCTGGTGATTTGCGCGCCGGGCTTTATGAAATGCGAAAGGGCGACTGGAATGCCGCGTTGAGGGTTTCAGGCCAACGCGGCTCTGTTTCCCGAGACGTCATCGTCTGGCACTGGCTGCGCGAGGGATTCGGCAGCTCGGGCGATGTGCTGGTGTTTCTCGAACGCCGTCCGGACTGGCCCGGAATGGCATGGTTGCGCCGCAAGAGCGAGCCCGTCTTTACCGGCGCTGACCCGGATAGGGTTTTGAAATTCTACACTGACATGCCTCCTCAGACGGCTGAGGGCGCGCTGAACTATGCAATCGCCTTAAAAGCAAAAGGACGCGTGGGGGACGCCGAAGCGGATATTGTCACGGCGTGGCGGACCATGCCGATGGGTTCGGGGTTACAAAAGACGTATCTGGAAAACTTTGCGAAGCTGTTGAAACCACATCACGCGGCGCGGCTGGACCGGATGTTGTGGGATGGTCATCTGGTCAGCGCGGGCCAAATGCTGCCGCTGGTCAGTGCTGACCAACGCAAGCTGGCCGAGGCGCGAATCGCATTGCAAAAGCGTCAGCCGGGTGTGGACGGCAAGGTGGCAGCAGTCCCGAAATCTCTGATGGATGCGCCCGGGCTTGCCTTTGACCGTTTTGTCTGGCGGGACAAGAAGGAATTGGACGACAGCGCCATAGACCTGATGCTGGCGCGTTCAACAGGGCCGGATGCGTTGGGCGAGCCTGACAAATGGGCCGAAGGGCGCCGCCGCCTGGCACGGCTTGAGATGCGGTCTGGACGATCTGCACGCGCATATGACGTGGCCGCCAATCACCACATGACCCCTGAAATGGGCTATGGCTATGCCGATCTGGAGTGGCTGGCGGGGTTTCTGGCCCTGCGCAAGCTGAATGACCCTGCAACCGCCGTAAGGCATTTCCAGAATTTTTCCGACGCGGTTAAATCACCAATTTCGAAAGGGCGTGGTGGTTACTGGCTTGGACGCGCGTATGCAGCGCAGGGTGATGCGGACAAAGCATATGACGCTTATGCGATGGGGGCGGATTACCAGACTTCGTTCTATGGCTTGCTTGCTGCGGAACGGATCGGCAGGCCGTTTGATGCAGAGCTGGCCAATCCACGCCGCGCACCGCATTGGCGGCAGGCAGAGTTCGCTGAGTCCAGTGTTTTGGAAGCAGGCTTGCTACTGTTGAAGGCCGGAGAGGGCAACCTCTCCGAGAGGTTCCTGACACATCTGGTCGAAAGCCTTGATCCGGTGCAGGCCAATCAACTTGGTGACCTGGTCATCGAGCTGAAACAGCCACACCTGGCGGTGATGATCGCCAAGCGGGCGGCAACCACGGGCACGGTGTTGCCCGCAGCCTACTACCCGGTGCATCCGGTCGCAGACATGCGCCTACCGATGGCCAAGGAAATGACGCTGGCGATTGCGCGGCGCGAAAGCGAGTTTGATCCTGTCGTTATTAGTGGCGCGGGCGCGCGCGGTCTGATGCAGGTGATGCCTGCGACGGCCAAGCTGGTCGCGGGTGAGTTAGGCATTCTCAGTGGCCACCAGACGGGACGGCTTACCACGGATTGGCAGTACAACGCCAAGCTGGGGGCCAACTATCTTTCGGGTCTGGCAGCTGATTTCAACGGCAACGTGGTGATGATGGCCGCCGGGTATAACGCGGGACCCAGGCGCCCAATCTCGTGGATGGAGCGTTTTGGAGACCCGCGCACCGGCGAAGTTGATATCGTTGACTGGATCGAGACGATACCTTTCAGCGAAACCCGCAACTACGTGATGCGCGTGACCGAAAGCCTGCCTGTCTACCGCGCGCGACTGGGACAGCCCGCGCTTCCGATCCCGTTCTCACAAGAACTGATCGGATCATCTCTGGCGGCGTTCGCGCCATAAGGTGAACAGCCCTGCGGCCACAACAATCGCTGCGCCTGCCACAACTTCAGGGCGCAGCGTTTCGCCAAAGACTGAAATACCCAGCATCGCGCTCCAGACCAGATGGAAATAGGCGAAGGGTTGCACCGCGCTCGCCTCGGCCATCTCATAGCACTTGATCAGCAACCAGTGACCAGACGCGCCGCTGACGCACAGTAGCGCCATCCAGCCCCAGTCAGCAGGCACCATCGGCTCCCAGAACCAAATTCCGACCAGAGTCATTGCGACGGAGCCGGCGACACCTGTCCAGAAAAAACTGGTGGCTGTGCTGTCCTGCCGGGCGGCATAGCGGGTCAGCAGGGCGTAGACTGCAAACATCAGGGCCGAGATGAGGGGAATGATCGCCCAAGGGTTAAATACGCCCGCACCTGGTTGCAAAATGATCAGAACGCCAATGCACCCCACCCCGATCGCGCTCCACCGGCGCCACCCGACCTGCTCGCCCAATACCGGCCCGCTTAGCGCGGCAACAAGCAATGGATAGCAGATGAAGACAGCCATGCTGTCGATCAAACCGAGTATGGTGAACCCAAAGACGGCGACACAGATCTCGGCCGCCAGCAACACACCACGGGTTATTTGCAGACCCAACTGATTTGTCTGCGTGGCTGCCCTCAACCCACCGGGTGATCGTGCCGCCAGTGCAATGACAAACGCCGCGAAGAACCAATAGCGGACCATCACGACCATGTAGGTGTTGTAGGTCCCGGCCAGATGCCGCGAGATACCGTCCTGCAAGGCAAACACAATCGTGGCACCCACCATCAGGGCGATGCCTGCACCGATATTGTTCTTCTGCGTCATGCTTTGATTGCCCGTGTCATATGTCGCTTGCGGCCATAGCCGGACGTGCGCATCACGTTGAAACCAGCATCCTCCAACCCCCGACGTACAAAACCAGCGGCGGTATAGGTGGCGGCTGTCCCCTCTGCCGCGGTGTGGATTGCAACCTCTTGCATCAGGTCCGCCCCCCACAGTTCCGGGTTCTTGGCGGGCGAAAACCCGTCAAGAAACCAGGCATCCGCCTTTCCGGCCCATTTTGGCAAAGTCTCACGCGCATCACCAATGATCACCTCGAACTGAAGAGTTTCGAGCATGCATTCGCGACCCGTCCAGTGTGCGAGAAACCGGCTGCTCCACGGTTTCAACTCGGGAAACGCCTTCAGCGCATGATGCATATCTTCCGTGGCCATTGGGAAAGCTTCGAAACTGGTAAACCGCAAAGGTCCGGTTTGGCCGGATTTCTCCCACTCAGACCATACCGTCAGCAGGTTCAACCCAGTTCCAAAACCAAGTTCGGCGATGTGAAAACCAGGTGTGAATCGCGCAGGTAGATCGTTGCCAGCCAGGAACACGTGGCGCGTCTCTTCTAGCCCGTTCTGCAAAGAATAATAGGGATCGTCGAAACGATCCGAGACCGGTATCTGATCCTCCGTCCACGTCAATTTGGCACGCTGGTCTGCCATCTCGGAATCCTGTAGCTAAGCGGCGCGACACTGAACAAGGAAAAGGGAATTGGCAATGGTCGATGTGACGGTGCGCGGCGCAGGGATTTTCGGCCTGTCCATCGCGTGGGTCTGTGCCCGACGCGGCGCAAAGGTGCAGGTTGTCGATCCGTTCGGGCCCGGTGCCGGGTCCAGCGGCGGTCTGGTCGGTGCATTGGCCCCGCATGTGCCGGAAAACTGGAACGCCAAGAAAGCCTTTCAGTTCGACAGTCTGATCATGGCTGAACCTTTTTGGCGGCAAATCGAAGAAACCGGCGGCGTTTCCCCCGGTTATGGTCGGTTGGGTCGCCTTCAGCCCATCCCGGATGCCCGCAGCCTTGACCTGGCGCGGCAGCGCGAAGGTACGGCAGATAAACTTTGGCAAGGTCAAGCCGAATGGCGCGTGATCACCACCGCACAGGCTGGTACATGGTGTCCGCCCAGCCCCACCGGATTTGTCATCCGGGATACTCTGACCGCGCGGATGCACCCTCGACGAGCCTGCGCTGCGCTTGTGGCCGCCCTTGAGGTTATGGGCGTTCACGTTGTCAATAACGCTGAAAACCAAGGACAGGTTGTGCACGCAACTGGCCTTGCCGGGTTACAAGAGCTCAACGATGCCTATGGCAAGACCGTCGGAAACGGCGTCAAAGGGCAAGCTGCCCTGTTGCGCTTTGACGCCGGAGAGGTCCCTCAGCTCTTTGCCGATGTGATACATATCGTACCCCACGCGGACGGAACACTTGCCATCGGGTCAACGTCGGAACGGGAATATGACGATCCGACCAGCACAGACAGCGCTCTGGACGATGTGATCGATCGCGCAACGCGCGCCCTGCCGCTGCTGCACGGGGCCGAGGTAATAGAGCGCTGGGCCGGTGTCCGCCCCCGCAGCAAAAGCCGCGCACCAATGTTAGGTGCGCATCCACTGCACAAGGGTCAGTTTATCGCCAATGGAGGTTTCAAAATCGGTTTTGGCATGGCCCCCAAGATCGCCGAGGTCATGGCTGATCTGATGTTGGAAGGCCGGGATGAAATTCCCGAAGATTTCCGGCCCGACGCCTCATTGTAATCGATGCGCTCTACGAGATGGGCGCATAGACCCAACACCATCCTTTGAGGCTCGTCAGCCCGAACGTGCCATGCCTAATACGCGGGCCAGTTTCAAAAACCGGCCTCGGCCCGCAGTTTCTGCATCAGTTTATGCAGTGACTTTTCATACCGGTCAGAGGTCAGTTTTCCGTGTTCGTCGAACGCGTTCGAACTGTCTGCCAGATGGATTTCAGGCCCCTGCAGAATGCGCGGCTGGAAGGGCACCATAAACGACCGCAGGATCATCTGCGCGCGCTCACCGCCAGCGCGACCTGCCGCCGCCGACATAACGGCAACCGGTTTGTCGGCCCACGGATTGCCCTGTGTGCGGCTGACCCAATCCAGCGCGTTCTTCAAAACGCCCGATGGACCTTTGTTGTATTCCGGCGTCGAGATGATAACCGCATCTGACTGTGCGATTTGGTCCGCCAAAGACTGCACCGCTGCCGGAACGCCCTCACCCTCTTCCAGATCTCCGTCATAAAGGGGCAGGTTCAGGTCTGCTTCGACAAAGTTGGCCGAAGCAAACAACCGGGCCGCTTCCCGCAAAAGCTTGCGGTTGGTTGCATCCTGACGCAGGGATCCAGACAAGCCGAGGAGTGTGGGTTGAGACATCTAGGGGGACTCCGTTTCAGTGATTTTCTGAAAACTAGCCCGAGTTTGATCTGTTCCAAACCCCATTTGACGCACAGTCAATGCGCAAACGGGGCCGCCAATGGCGACCCCGTGCATAATGCTTAATCCGCGTTACGCGTTTCCACTGGGCACAACAACGATTTCAACCCGTCGGTTCTGAGCCTTGCCTTCCGGTGTCAGGTTCGAGGCGACGGGATTGTTTTCGCCCTGACCAATTGTCGTGATGCGATTAAAGCTGACACCATTGGCCTGCAGGATATCCGCAACTGCGTTTGCGCGACGCTCAGACAGCCCTTGATTGTAACCCGCGTCACCGTCGCTGTCCGTGTGACCAATGATCTGCACGTTCGAGTTGGGGTAATTGACCAGATTCTGGCCCACTTTCACCAGATCGGACCGCAATCCCGGGCGCACGGTCGAGCTGTCAGTGTCAAAGGTAATATCATTTGGGACCGTCACGATCAGACGATCACCCGCATTGACGATGGTGATTCCGTCATTTGCCAATTGCTGACGCAGCTCAGCCGCCTGTTTGTCCAACTGGTTGCCGATCAGGCCACCACCGGCTGCGCCAATTGCGGCCCCTGCCAACGCGCCCAGACCCGGGTTCGAGTTATTGGCGATCGCGCCAATGCCCGCCCCGACAAGACCCCCCAAAACGGCACCCTGTTTGGCGTTCTGGTTCGGATCGCTTTGCGCCGACAATGTGCCGGGATCTGTACAGGCCGAAAGAACAAGGACTGAACTCAGCCCCGTGGCCAGAATAAACTTGGAAATCGTCATGACATCACCTTCTGCTCCAACACCCGTTTGTCAGGTGCGTTTGGTTTTCCTCAGTATATCACGGCCAGGGTGTTGGGTCTCAAGCAACAATCCAGTGAGATCGGCAATTAGCCGCCAACTGGGATGCGAATTCGTCAAAAATCGGCCCCGGCACGAAATTTCATCGAAACCCCGCCTTCTGGGTGTTTCAGGCGCAGTTCTTCCGAATGCAGCATCAGCCTTGGAAAATCCGCCGCCGGACCTGTTGCATAAAACGGGTCGCCCAGAATTGGATGACCCAACGCCTGCATATGAACCCGCAACTGATGAGACCGTCCGGTTTTGGGAAACAGGCGCACTCGCGTTGTGTCGCCCTCATGTTTTACAACGCGCCAATCGGTGAGCGCGGGCTTTCCGGTGTCTTTGCAGACCATTTGTCGGGGCCGGTTGGGCCAGTCCACAATCAAAGGCAGGTCCACTGTGCCGGTCTTTGGCTCCAAGCGCCCCCAGACACGAGCGACGTAGGTTTTGCGCGTCTGACGCTGTTCGAACTGCACACTCAGATTGCGCTGTGCATGGGGCGTTTGGGCAAAAACCATGACACCGGATGTATCCCGGTCCAGCCGATGCACCAGCAATGCCTGAGGAAACGCAGCCTGCACCCGCGTCAGAAGACAATCCGCCAGATGTTCACCACGCCCTGGCACCGAAAGCAGGCCAGACGGTTTGTTCACCACGATCAACTGCGCGTCTTCGTGCAAGACATCCAGCGGGGTTTGAGGGGGGTCATAGGTCTCACTCATGCGGGCCTGCCTATCGCAGCCCGCCCCCTCCCGCAACGTCGTCCTTGCCTGTTGGGCAATGTTCAGAGACCTTCGACACAGGAGGAAACGACATGCACCCGACCATCGAACGAATGCAAGAGGTTGTCGCCAACGGCGATGAAGCCCTGATCCACGCGCTTCTGGCCGAGGATGTCCGGTTCCTGCCGCCAACCTACTACAGCACCTGGACCGGGCGCGCGCCGGTGGCCGCCGTTCTGGGACATGTTGGTCAGGTGTTTTCAGACTTCCGCTATCGCCGCATCATGGGCGAGGGAAAAGACTGGGCGTTGGAATTCCAGTGCAAGGTCGGGGATCTTGACGGGATCGGGGTGGATCTGATCACGCTAAACGACGACGGTTTGATTCAAACCTTCGAGGTCGCGATGCGCCCCTATAAGACAGTGGGTGCACTACGAGAGGCGATGATGGCGCGCGTGATGACCGATGCACGGTTTCTCAAGTTCAAAGACGCCCTGAGCTGACCATGCGCGGTTTGATTGCAGCCGATCAGGTCCTGCGCATTCCCCTGCTGCCGGTTCTGGCAGCGCAGGGGCTTTCAGTCCGGCGCAACGCTCAGATGTTGCCAGAGCCGACGGGCCCGCGGAATGGCCGATCAGGTCGCGGACCACGCCTGCGCCTGCTCATCTGTGGCGACAGCTCGGCGGCTGGTGTTGGGGCCGGAACCCAAGCGCAGGCTCTGTCAGGGCAGCTGGTTGACCGGCTGGCCAAACATTATTCGGTCGAGTGGCAATTGGAAGCAACCACGGGGCACACAACACTGGACACACTCTACCGCCTGAAAAGCCTGCAGGGGGAGTTCGACGCAGTTGTCACGGCCTTAGGCGTCAATGATGTGACCCGTGCCGTTACATCCCGACAATTTGCATACCGCCAAACGCAGCTTATCACTGCTCTGTCCAACGATCTGGGAGCACGACGCATTGTCGTAACCGGCGTTCCACAGATGAACAGGTTCCCAGCCTTGTCCCATCCTTTGGCCTGGGTCCTCGGCCGTCAGGCGGCCCGGCTGGATCAGGCGCTGCAGCAGGTTGTGTCGGCCTACCCCCATGTCCGGCATCTGAAACTCGATCTGCCGGATGACCCGGCGCTTGCTGCCCCGGACGGCTATCATCCCAGTCCACACGCCTACGCCCTTTGGGCAGATGCCGCGGCACAGCTGTTGCGTCAGGCCTGAGCCCGCGTTTGCCGGATCATCGGGATCGAATAAACAATCAACGCCGCCCAGATCAGCGGGAAAGCGATCATCCGACCGGTGTCGATCTTTTCGCCAAACACAGTGATTGCTGTCACGAAAATCATGGTTGGTGCGATGTATTGCAGGATACCCATCGTTGACAACCGAACCAACTTGGCCCCGTTTGCATAAACCAGCAGAGGCACAGCCGTCACGACTCCGGCGCAGGACAACAGCAAAGTATCTGACAGTCCCACGCCAAAGTGCCCCGTACCCTGCACGCCCAAAAATGTGACGTAGACCAAAGCCGGGATCAAAAGGATCAGCACCTCAAGCAGGAACCCTTGATTTGGTCCGATTGGCAGGGATCGTTTGAAAAACGCATAGAACCCCCAACTGACCATCAGGCCAAGCGCAGCCCATGGCAAACGGCCGGCCTCAAACACCAGAACCAAAACACCTAATGAGGCCAGACCCACGGCAATCAGCTGCATGCGTGTCAGTGGCTCACGCAGCAAAATCGCGCCAAGTGCAATGCTGAACAGCGGGTTGATGTAATATCCAAGCGCGGCATCCAAAGCATGACCGGTTGAGATCGCCCAAACATAAATCGCCCAGTTCACAGTAATCAAAGCAGCTGTCAAAGCCGCCATTCCCAGCATCTTCGGATTTCCGAGCGCTGCCTTGAGGTCGCGAGTGCGCCCCAAAATGACCAACAACAACCCGGCCACCGGAACAGACCAGATGATGCGATGGGCCACGACTTCGACTGGGCCAATATGGTCCAGCGCTTTCAGGTAGAGCGGCAAAAATCCCCAAAGGACATATGCGGTTACCGCCAGCGCCAGACCCTTAGGTGTGTCGGAATTCTGAGAGGGAATGGGCGTGTCGGCCACAGCAAATCTCCGGTTGATACCGGACACATTTACGGCAGTTCACATCAGCTTGAAAACTCTGAAAACGTTGAAGTAACACATAACGAATAGTGATGGGTCGATCTCGGATGCCGCGTTGAAACTCATGTTGGCGCAGCGAGGCGCTGCCTCGCGCTCCGAGGTATTTTAGCCAGATGAACAAGGGATCCCTCATTCATCTGGCCCTAAATACCTCGGGGGAGTCGCCCGGAACGGGCGGCGGGGGCAGAGCCCCCCTCTCGCATGTCAGACTTTCACACGCTCTGATTTCGGGTCGTACATCGGCTTGAGCGAAGCTTCCGCTTTAACCTTCACCCCACAGACATCGATCTCGTAAGAAGATGCCAGAACGTCCGCAGCCTTTTCGCCTTCGCACGGGACATAGCCCAGACCAATGGCACCGCCCAACGTGTGGCCATAGTTGCCTGAACTCAGGTAACCCACATATTCGCCATCGCGGACAATCGGCTCGTTGTGGAACAGCAACGGCTCAGCGTCAGTCAACTTGAACTGCACCAGCCGGTTTTTAGGGCCGCTTTCCTTGCGCGCAATCACCGCTTCCCGTCCTATGAAGTCGCTGCCTTTGTCGACCTTGACGGCAAAGCCCAAGCCCGCATCAACCACGTGATCCTCGCAGGTGATGTCATGGCCAAAATGGCGAAAGCCTTTTTCGATCCTGCAGCTGTCCATCATGTGCATACCGCACAGCTTCAGCCCCATATCCTGCCCGGCCTCAAGGAAGGTTTCGAATACATGGCCTGCCATGTCCGCAGAGACATAGATCTCCCATCCAAGCTCGCCCACATAGGTGACGCGATGAGCACGCGCCAGGCCCATACCGATCTCGATCTCCTGCGCAGTGCCGAAGGGGTTGGCCGCGTTGGTGAAATCGTTGGGCGATACTTTCTCGAGCAAAGCGCGCGAGTTGGGCCCCATGACAGCCAGAACACCTTCACCCGCCGTGACATCCGTGATCACCACATTGAAATTGCCCGCGTTGCGCATCATCCATGTTTGATCTGCCAGACGGGTCGCAGCGGGGGTCACAACCAGATAAGCGGTTTCGGTCTGGCGCGTAACGGTGACGTCCGCCTCAATCCCGCCTGTGCGGTTCAGAAACTGCGTGTAGACGATCTTGCCAGTAGGTACCGAGTAGTCGCCGCCGCCGATATAATTCATGAACTTCTCGGCATCGGGACCTTCGACTCGGATCTTGCCGAAAGACGACATGTCATACATGCCGACATTCTCGCGCACCGCGCGGTGTTCAGCAGCCGAGTTTTCGATCCAGTTCTGGCGCTTCCAGCTGTACTGGTATTCCCGTTCCTGTCCTTCATTCGCGAACCAGTTGGCGCGTTCCCAGCCGGCCAGCTCGCCCATGACGGCCCCCTGTTCCAGAAGGTGGTGGTGGAACGGCGTCCGGCGCACGCCGCGCGCAGTGGCTTTTTGGCGATAGGGGAAGTGGTCTGCATAGAGCAGCCCCAGCGTCTCTTTCGAGCGTTCGAAGAGGTACTTTTTGTTACCCTGAAACGGCTGCATCCGGCTGACGTCTACGTCGCCAAGGTCAAAGGGTTTCTCGCCTGTGTCCATCCATTCAGCCAGCGCCATGCCCGCACCACCGGCGGATTGGATGCCGATCGAATTGAACCCGGCGGCGACCCATACATTATCCATCTCAGGCGCCAGACCCAGATGGTAAGCGTCGTCCGGAGTGAACGATTCCGGGCCGTTGAAGAAAGTGTGAATACCGGCTTCGGCCAGCATCGGCATCCGTTCACATGCGGCTTCGAGGATCGGCTCAAAATGATCGAAATCTTCGGGGAGTTGATCGAATTCGAACGTGTCCGGGATGCCGTCCATTGCCCAGGGTTTAGCGTTGGATTCGAACGCACCCAGCAGGATTTTACCTGCATCTTCTTTGTAATACGCGCATTCGTCAGGCACGCGCAGCACTGGCAGTTGGGTCAGACCATCGATATTTTCGGTCACGATATAGAAATGCTCGCACGCATGAAGCGGCACGTTGGTGCCCGCCATGCGGCCAACCTCATGACCCCACATCCCGGCGCAGTTCACCACCATGTCGCATTCGATGTGGCCCGAGGCACTGCCGTCATCCGCGACCCAATCCACCCCGGTGACAGTACGGCCCTGCTTGACGATGTCTGTGACTTTAACCCGTTCCTTCACAACAGCGCCGCGCTGGCGCGCACCCTTAGCCAGCGCCAGAGCGATATTGGCGGGATCGCCCTGCCCGTCCAGCGGCAGGTAAACGGCCCCTTTGATACCGTCGAGATTGATGTGTGGGTACAGTTCTTGCACCCGCTCATTTGAAATTTCGTCGACCTCAACGCCAAAGGCGCGGGCCATGGCCGCCTGACGGTAGATCTCTTCCTTGCGCTCTTCGGTCAGGGCGACGGTGATAGAACCGCAGCGTTTGAACCCGGTGGCAACACCGGTTTCTTCTTCCAAAGAACCGTAAAGCTCCTGGCTGTACTTCGCCAGCTTGGTCATGTTTGCTGTGGCCCGCAACTGCGCGATCAGACCGGCCGCGTGCCAGGTTGTGCCACTGGTCAGCTGTTTACGTTCAAGCAGCACGACATCTTTCCAGCCCTTTTTGGTCAGGTGATAGGCGACCGAGCATCCGATGACGCCGCCGCCAATAATGACCACTCGGGCCTTGCTGGGAAGATCAACCATTGTGACGACTCCGCTAGTGTTTGGTTTGGGGCAGAATGCCACGAAGGATCGACAAGAAATGCATCAAAAGCGTCACGATGTCAGAGAAAATCATCTTTGTGTGGTCTGACGCCTGTCCCGTCTCATGACAAATGGCGTGACCCCGAAAAAGCTTTTGTAAACAGATGAAAACCCGTTGGGAAATCCGCAAGCCATCCCAATCTCGCGTACGCTCATTGTTGTGTTCATCAGAAGGTTATTGGCCTTGGCCAAACGCATTTCGCGATAGAACCCGTTGGGAGTTGTGCCGAAGAAGGATTTGAACTTACGTTCCAGTGACCGATTTGACAGGTTCAAGTCCTCGACAATCTGGCGGATTGGCAAGGGTTCCTCGATATTCTCTTGCATCAGCTTAATGCACTGATCCAGCTTGGCGTCGCCGGTGGCTGTGGTTTTTGCCCCGGAAAACGGCTGCATGGATGAGAAATCGCGAATCTGCTCATGCAGCATGATATCGGCGACCGTCATTTTGGCTGGCCCCGAGATGTGTCGCCCGATAACCGACAGTGCAATGTCTGCCGTGGCGCTCATACCGGCACAGGTCACTACGGGTCCGATCTCGGTCGCGATCAAAAGCTTCGCCTCGAACCGGGCACCGCGTTCACGCAGGAACGAGGCATTTTCCCAATGGGTTGCCAAATCTTCCGTGCCCTGTTCTTTTATGTAACGACTGGCCGCTTCAGACAGCAAAAAGACCTGTGCGCCACGGAAAGTATAGTCCGACACAATACGGCCCAACGACAGGTCTGGCTGATCCGGGTCCGTGTTGCCGATGACGAACAAATAGTCAGCCGTAGGTTGCGATGGTACCGTTGAGGTCGAAACAAAAGCGTCACTGCTGCTGGCAATATCGCCACCGCGCAAAGACCGGTAGGTATAGGTGAAAGGCGGCGAGGCACAGACCCGGTTTGCCACCCGCAGAACATCCACAAGCGAGGCGAGTTCAAGCAACACAAACCCCGGCGCGACAAGAATGTCGAAATGCCGGATCGTTTGCTTCAAGCCTTTTTGCGCCGTCTCACCTGTCATCTTCGTGCTCAGACGATGTTGTGTCCGGCTGCCCGCAACCGGGTGGCGAGCGTTTCGATGTGCTCCGGTCCGATTTCACAGCATCCGCCGACAATCGTTGCCCCCTGATCAATCCATGCCATGACGCGATCCGCGTATGCATGGGGCCCAAGATCATGGCGTTGTTCCAGCGCATCAACTGTTGGCGCATCTTCAAGAAACCCGGCCGAGATATGCGTGAACCCATTTGCATAGGCCCCAAATGGCAAGGACATGCTGGACAGGATGTCCAACGCTGCTGGGATCGCTTCGGGGCGCGAGCAATTGATCAACAGCGCATCCGGCGCGTACGTTTTGACCAACGGCGCTATGTCCGCCAGGGGCTCACCCGACCTGAGACGGGTGCCGTCGTCATCGTTGACTGAAAGAGACAACCAAACCGGCTTGCCACATCCCGATGTTCCCCGCAGCGCGCCTTCGGCTTCAAGCACAGAGGACACCGTCTCGATGAGAAACAGATCCACCCGATCCGCCATAAGGCTTACCAGTTCCGCAAATTTTTCGCCCGCATCGATTGGGTCGGGCTTCAGGTCGGGCCTGTATGTGGCCAACAAAGGCCCCAGAGAACCCGCGACGCGCCCCTTTGTTCCAATGCACGCGGCTTGTGCTTGTGACAAGGCCGCATCAACGAGGGGTTCCAACTGATCTTCGATGTCTTCGAACCGCAATCGGGACCGGTGAACCGCATAGGTATTCGTTGTCGCTATTGTCGCGCCGCACCTGAAATACTCTTCGTGTACTTCGCGCACCAGCTCGGGGCGATCAATCATGACCCGAGTTGACCAAAGCGCTGTTGGCGTATCCCCGCTGCGTTTGACCAATTCCTGGCCGATTGAACCATCCAAGAGGGTGATATCTGTCATGTCATTGCTCCTCAGGGGATCAGCACCAGCTTGCCCGGAAAGGTCTTGGATTGAAAATCCGATTGCGCCAGTGCGATGTCCCTTAACGGATAGGTGCGCGAGATCAATGGCCGGATGCGCCCGGCATTCATCAATTCGACAAGGCGGCCAAATACTTCGGGTGTCTGATGCGTACAGCCATGAATGGTTATGTCGCGCAAGTAGATATCCCTAAGATCCGCCTGCACCATCGGGCCGGCAATTGCGCCTGATACGGCGTAATGCCCACCGGGTTTCAGCGACAGGATCAACGATGCCCACGCGGGCCCACCAACCACATCAATCACCACGTCGAACATGTCATGCGGCAACGGTTCATCACGCTCGAAGGTTCCTGCCGCACCCTGGGATTTCACGACCTCAGCCTTTGCGGACCCCGTCACGCCCCAGACAGTGGCCCCACGCAACGCAGCAAGCTGCACAGCGGCCATCCCAACACCACCAGACGCGCCAGTGATCAGGACCTTTTGGCCTGATGTGACCCCTGCGCGGGTCAGCAGGTTTTCAGCGGTCCCAAATGCGCAGGGGATGGCTGCAATTTCAACGTCGGACAAAGGGGATGCGCTGACGTCGTACAGGTCATCCGCCTCTACCAGACAGTATTGGGCAAACGCCCCGTCGATCTCGGACCCCAATGCAATAAAGCCCTGAGGCTGACCGGGACGCGGACGCGGCAGGTTGATCGGGCAGGTCACGCGTTGGCCTGGACTGAAATGGACCCTATCGCCCACTGCCTCGATGATGCCGCACAGATCCCCACCCTGAATGCGTGGGAAACGTAGGGCGCCACCCCACCCGCCGGCTTCGACGTCCTGATCCACAGCATCCGTAGCGCCGGTCACATCCGACGAATACCAGCCAACCCGCGTATTGATATCAGTGTTGTTCACACCGGCAGCGGCAACCCGAACAAGGACCTGCCCGGGACCGGGCTTTGGCACCGGAATATCTTCGCGCCACTCCAAGACTTCGGGTCCACCGTGACCCGTCAGATAGACACCAGACATGGTTTTTGGAATAGCCATCTCAGACCTCATCATCCGGATGCGGCGGGACAGGACCCATGGGAACAATGTCGTAGCGCGCATTGACCTCGGCCATCTTGGCCTCGTCCGCAAAGTCTGCCTCGGTCATCTTTGCAAGTTCAGCAAGGAACCCATCAAACCCCGAGGGCTGAAAGATCATGAGCATCTTGGCTGGCGCATCACCTGCAACGCGGCACGCGTGCGGTACTCCGGGTGGCACATGCATCGTGGTGCCCTGCCCGCATCGATGCCAGTCGCCGTCGACATAGAAGTCAACTTCACCTTCCAGAAAATAGAAGGTTTCGGCGTGCGTATCATGGCGATGAAGGCCAAGCGCAAAGCTGGCCTTCAAGTTGTCTTCCATAAGCGTGTATGCGCCGTCTGTGTCCTGACCTGACACCTTCACGAAGGTATGATCGTTTTCCCAGTCATAGTTGGGGCCCTCGCCGGGCCCCAGTTTGGCGTATCGTTTGCTCATGGCGGTCTCCGCAAGAGGTTAAGCGCGCAACCGCTCGTTCTCGGGATCCCAAAGCGGTTGATCCTGCTCTACCACAGCGCGGCACTTTTGGCCGTAGATTTCGACCTCAAGCTCGGTACCCGGGTTCGCAAGCTCAGCCTTGATCATGCCCAGAGCGATGGATTTGCCGACACGGTACCCCCATGCACCCGACGTCGTCTCACCGACGATCTCATCGCCCTGCCAGATGCAGGACATGTAAGGCGCGTCGCAATCACCAGCCTCAACAGTCAGGGTGACGAACGACTTCTTCACGCCTTGCTGCTTCTCGCTCAGGATCGCGGCCTTGCCGGGGAAGTCCTGCGGCTTGTCCAGTTTGACGAACCGCTCCAGCCCCCCTTCGAGCAGCGAGTAATCGGTCGACAAGTCGCCTTTCCACGCGCGGTAACCTTTCTCGATGCGCAGCGAGTTCAGGGCGTACATGCCGAACGGCTTGGCCCCTGCACCGAGGATCGCGTCGTAGATCGCAGGCATATCCGCGTTGAGTGCGTGTACTTCCCACCCCAACTCACCAGCAAAAGAAACGCGGATCAGGTGGGCCGGTTGGCCAGCCACGGTTGCGGCCTGATGGGTCAGCCAGCCCGAGGACAGATCGGCGTCGGTCAAACCCGACAGGATCTCACGCGATTTCGGGCCGGTGACGATCAGTGTGTCGCGGGTTGTGGTGACGTCCTCAACCGATACGCTGGCGGGCATTGCATTCACCAGAATATCCCGGTCATGCCATTGCGCGGTCGCGGCAGTGATCATGACGAATTCATCTTCGCCCAGGCGCAGACAGGACATCTCTGTCAGGATGCGGCCGCGGTCATCCGAGATGTAGACCAGATTGATACGGCCCACTTTAGGCAATCCACCAGCTACTAGGCCACGCAGTGCCTCGGCAGCGCCTTCGCCTTTGACCATGAAACGCGAGAACCCTGGCAGGTCAAGCACGCCGCAATGGTCGCGCACCGCCTCGCATTCTTCTTTGATCCGCTGCTCCCAGGGGCCGGAACGGCCCCAGGTATGCGTTGCCTCAAGCGTGGTGTCATCACCCGGCTGCGCGAACCAGTTGGCGCGTTCCCAACCGTTGTAAACGCCCATCACGCCGCCCAGCGCTTTGACCTTATCATGAACCGGCGACAGCTTTTTGTCACGCGCGGCAGGCCATTCGTGGTGCGGGAAATGCATGGCGTATTCGTTGCCGTAGACTTCCATGCCTTTCTGGTTGCAATAGTCCTGATCGGTGTAATCGGTGTAGCGGCGTGGATCGACGGCCCACATATCCCATTCGGTCGCGCCGTCAACGATCCATTCCGCCAGCACCTTGCCCGCGCCACCGCCCTGCGCGATGCCAAAGGTAAAACTGTGTGCCTCAAAAGCGTTTTTCACACCGGGCATCGGACCGATCAGCGGCAGGCCATCAGGCGCGTAGGGGATCGGACCGTTGATTACACGTCCAACGCCCGAGGTTGCCATCAGCGGCACCCGCTCCATGGCGTCGGTGACGATATCCTCAATCCGGTCCAGATCGTCATTCCAAAGCTGGAAGCTGAAATCCTCGGGCATCGGATCGTCTTCGGTCATCCAGTGGCCCTTGCAGTTGGGCTCATAGGGGCCGAGGTTGAAGCCGTTCTTCTCTTGCCGCAGATAGTAGGAGACATCGACGTCGCGCAGCAGCGGCAGCTTGCCGCCATGCTCTTTCGACCACGCCTCAACCTCGGGCACCTCGTCGGTCAGCAGGTATTGATGGCTCATGACCATCGCGGGAACGGTGCGGCCGCCGAATGGCTTGAACATCTCGCCCACGCGCTGCGCATAGTAGCCGGCGGCGTTCACCACATAGTCACAGGCGATGTCGCCCTTTTCCGTATGCACGGTCCAGCTGCCATCGTCATGCTGTGTCACATCGGTGGCCGGGCAGAAACGGATGATCTTCTGGCCCAGATCGCGCGCGCCTTTGGCCAACGCCTGCGTCAGCTGCGCCGGGTCGATATCGCCATCGGTCGGATCGTACAACACGCCCTCAAGGTCATGCGTCTCAAGGAACGGATAATGCTCCTTGGCCTGTTCCGGGGTCCACATCTCCATCGGGATGCCCTGATAGCGGCCCATGGACATGGCGCGCTCGAACTCTTGCATCCGCTCTTTGCTATGCGCCAGACGAATGGAACCCGAAACGTGGTAGTTCATCGGATAGTCAACTTCTTCGGCCAAGCGCGAATACAGCTCGGTCGAGTAGCGCTGCATGTTCATGATCGCCCATGAGGTCGAGAAGGTCGGCACGTTGCCCGCCGCGTGCCAAGTCGAGCCAGCAGTCAGCTCGTTCTTTTCCAGCAGAACGCAGTCGGTCCAGCCCTTCTTGGCCAGATGATAAAGGGACGAGCAGCCCACGACGCCGCCACCGATGATGACAACACGGGCTTTGGTTGGAAAATCACTCATGTGTTTTGATCCTCTGTTACTGTGCCCGCTGGGGCAGATCGTCTGAGATGTCGTAGTAGTCACCTTTGTCAGCGACAAAGATGTGCTTTGAGAGTTTCAGGCCCGTAGGTTCGCTGAGCGCACCCATGGAAATCGAAATCGTGTCTTCGGCATTGTGCTGCCAGAACAGGAAAGAGCCACATACACTGCAAAAGCCACGCCGCGCGGTATCTGACGCACGGAACCAACGCAGCGTGTCGCTGGCGGTAAAGCTCAGGTTGTCCTCATGGGTCGAGGTCGAGGACCAGATGTGGCCCGACTGCTTGCGGCACTGGCCGCAATGGCATGCCGAGGGCGGCGACAGCTCTCCGTCGATGGTAAACGCGACCGCGCCGCACAGGCAGGAACCCGTGTGCATACAATTACCCCCTTGCTGCGGGCGTGGAGCTGGCCCCCAGCAACACGCCATAGATGATGAAACAGGTCGCCATCACACGGCGAACCCAGATGTTGAACACAGCCCCTAGTGCGGCCTTGCCCATGAGCGCGCCCAGTAGGGTGAAGCCGGTATAACTGAGCGTGGTGATGATCAGCGCCGTGGGCATGATGACTCCCATCTGCTGCCAGATCGGCACGTCGGGCTGCACGAATTGCGAAAAGGCCGCCAGGTACCCTGCCACGCTTTTGGGATTTATCGTCGCCACCGCCAGCGCGTGAAAATAGACATGCCGCGCAGGGCGTTCAGAGGCTGGCGCTGGTTTCGTAGCGTTCATCCAGCCTCGGATGCCGACCCAAATCAGGAAAGCGGCCCCCACAAGTTTGGCCACGAAGAACCCGGTCGGTGACGCCGCGATCAGTGCGGTGATGCCCAGCGCCGACAGGATCAGGAACGCGCTGGCTTGCGTCACGATTGCCAGCACCCCAAGCATTGCTTTGGGAAACGGTAAGCTCATCCCATTTGAGATGCAGTTGACCGCGTTCGGGCCTGGGGTGGTTACGAACACCACCCAGAACAACGCGAATATGGTCCAGGCCTCAAAGCTCATCAGTACACCGGTGGCGCGATGACCCAGATGGCTACTGCGGGCTCATCATAGGGGTTAGACCATTGATAAGGTTCGTGTTTGATCCGAAAGCTGTCACCCGGACCGACAGTGAAAGCCCGCGACCCGATGGTCAGATCCAATCGGCCCGAGATCATGTAGCCGACTTCCTGTGTCGGGCGATGGGCTGGGGTCTGCATCTTCGAGTTGGGCTCGAACGTGGAATGTACCATTTCAAAATCATCGGTCAGATCAGGCGAAAGCAGTTCCTCTATCAACCCTTCTTCACCCGACCCCATGGGACGACGTGTGCCCGCACGAACGACATAACCCTTTTCCTCAACCGGAACCGCTGCATGGGCAAACAGCATCGACATCGGCACGCCAAGGCATTCAGCAATCTGACGCAGATCCGAGATCGAAGGATCGGACATGTCCCGTTCAACCTGACTGAGCCAACCGACCGAACGATCAAGGCGGGTCGCGATCTCGGTCAGGGTCAACCCGCGCGCTTTGCGCAAGGCCCTTAAATCAGCACCCAATGTCGCGCTTTGTGGGGCTTGGCTGTTCACACAGTTGCTCCGAATCTCGTGAAATTTTACATCTGTTTTTCACGATGGGGCAAATTGATGAAATTTCCAAGCATTTTTTCATCTGGTCACCTGCGCCAAGTGCGATGCACGTTGTCAGTTTGTGTGGAGAACACTGTCACGGAACGGTTCGTGGACTTAAGGCACCATCGGTGCGCCGATTTCGCGGACGTAAATCTCTGTTTCCACAGTCGAGTCGTCGCGGTAGGGTGTAAAACCCGATTTTTGCAAAACGCGGGCAGAGGCCGGGTTGTCGCGTCCAACCCCCGCGACCAAGCGAACGGCTGGGCCCGAAGTACACGCGGCGACAAATCCGTCCAAAAGCTCTGAGGCATAGCCTTTGCCCCATGCCGTTTCAGAAATCAGGTAGCCTAGATGGACCGTCTGCACAGATTTATGGGCAGAATCCAGTGCCAGTATCATCAGGCCGATCAGATGACGGTCATGTCTTTGGCGAACCACCAAAACATCACTTTCTGCGCAACGATCATTGATCCAATGAGATATGCCCCGGTCCTGCACCTGCATGGACGGCGGCAGGGATCTAAGCACATTTGGGGTCAAAATCGTGATGAGCTCGTCTTCCAGACTTTCACGCAACAAAGGGTCCCGGAGTTCATCTCTCCAGTGAAAAACCGAAAGGCGTCGTGTGAGGAATTGGTCTAGGCCCATGCCTGCTCCAACCTGTTGGGGACGGTGGCATTTTAACGGGTACCGGGCAAAACCGAAACACGGCGCACTATAGTCAGGCGCAAGCCTGCCCTGCTTTGGTTAAACCTGAGCGAAGGTCCTGGACAGAATCCCCGACAGGTATTCTGCGTCATCGACTGAAAATGCATCCGGTTGATCGCTGTCGATGTCAAAAACCGCAATCACTTCACCGGCAGCATTGTGGACGGGCAACACCAGTTCGGACCGGGTTGAAGATGCGCACGCAATATGGCCTGGGAAAGCGTCCACGTCTGGGACGAGCTGCACTTCACCCGTCCGGGCGGCAGCACCACAAACGCCGCGTTCGAACGGAATGACAAGGCACCCATGCCCGCCTTGGTAAGGGCCGATTTTCAACAGACCGGGTTCCACAACACGGTAGAATCCGGTCCAGTCAAAGCGGTCATCGGAATGATGCACTTCGCACGCAACCGTGGCCATCAAAGCGACCTGATCCGTTTCGCCTTCGGTCAACGCCGCGATGGTTTTGGCCAGAGTTTCATAATCGGTTTTCATCGTGTCTAATCCATTGGGGCCGCGCGGGGGCGCTACCCCCGCACCCCCGGAGTATTTGGAAAAAGATGAAGGGTCAAACGCGTTCGATCGCAATTGCAGTGCCTTCACCGCCGCCGATGCAGATGGCCGCGACACCGCGTTTGAGGTCTCGCTTTTCCAACGCGTTCAACAGTGTCACCATGATGCGCGCACCCGAGGCACCAATAGGATGGCCCAACGCACAGGCCCCGCCATTCACGTTCACTTTGTCGCGCGGCAGACCCATCTCGTGCATGAACGCCATCGGCACAACTGCAAAGGCTTCATTGACCTCCCAAAGATCAACATCCTCCTTGTTCCAACCGATGCTGGACAAGAGTTTCTGTGCGGCCGGAACCGGCGCAGTGGTGAACAGTCCGGGCGCTTGCGCGTGACTGGCATGACCCAAAATACGGGCGCGCACCGCCAGCCCTTGGGCTTTGGCAGCTTCGGCCGAAGCCAGAACAAGCGCAGCAGCACCGTCAGAAATCGACGACGAGTTGGCAGCCGTCACGGTGCCATCCTTACGAAACGCGGGCTTCAAGGTGGGTATCTTTTCAGGGCGGGCGGATTTTGGTTGTTCGTCTGTGTCCTGCACAACCTCACCTTTTCGCGTGCGAACTGTGACAGGCGCAACCTCATGTTCAAATGCGCCGTTTTCCTGCGCCGCAAGGGCATTGGACAGAGATTGGAGCGCATACTCATCCTGAGCTTCGCGCGTAAACTGATAGGCTTCAGCACAGTCTTCGGCAAAGGTTCCCATCAGGCGGCCTTTCTCATAAGCGTCCTCGAGCCCGTCGAGGAACATGTGATCGACCACCTGACCATGACCTATTCGGGCACCACCACGCATTTTGGGCAGCAGGTAAGGGGCATTCGTCATACTCTCCATTCCGCCTGCAACCATTGTATCCGCGTGACCCAACGCAATCTGGTCAAAGGCCATCATCGCCGCTTTCATGCCCGAACCGCACATCTTGTTCAGAGTGGTTGCCGGGACCTCTTCCCCTAACCCAGCAGCAAAACCAGCCTGACGCGCAGGGGCTTGACCCTGACCTGCTGGCAACACACATCCCATCAGCACTTCATCAACGGTCTGCGCCCGCGCCTGGCTTAACGCAGCCCGGATCGCTTCACCGCCAAGGTCAGCCGCGGCAACTCCGTCAAACATGCCCTGAAAGCCCCCCATTGGCGTTCTTGCGGCCCCTGCAATCACAACGTCTTTCATCCGGGTTTTCCTCCTGCTTCACGGCCCTTGAATACCGAATGGTAAGAATTGGCGTCTAGCGTATTTCTACGACTCAATTTTTTGATTGGAGGGTGCCGGACTATGGGGTTGACCAGCACATCAAGCGGCGCAACACAGATCATCACCGTTCATTCCAATCGGATTGATGCCGCGATGGCCATTCAGTTCAAGGAAGACATGCGGTCGGAAACCGAAACCGGCGCAATTCGGGTTGTCCTGGATTTGTCCAGCGTCGAATTCATTGATTCCAGCGGTTTGGGCGCAATTGTCGCGTCGATGAAACAATTGGGCAAAGACAGGAGGCTGGATTTGGCCGGACCGCAGCCCGTGGTTGAGAAAGTCTTTCGCTTGACACGCATGGATACGGTCTTTCGGTTGTTTGCGACACTGGACGACGCGCTGTCCTCGCCAGACGCGTAACCAAGGCAGGAGTGGATGGGCGTGGAGCCAATTTGTAACAAGACCTGTCTGGAACTAAGCTTCCCGGCCACAGACACAGAAGCAAGTGCAGGTATCGCGCAGCTTAGTAGTGGTCTGGCAAACCATGGATTGCCACCTCATAAATCGGACGATGTTAAGATTGCATTGGCTGAAGCAATCAACAATGTGGTGGAACACGCATACAAGGGCATTGCACCGGCCAATGTTCAGGTTACGTGTCGGCTGGATCGGGATCGGCTGGACATCCTGATCTCTGACACCGGGCACCCGCTTCCTGGTTTACAAATGCCGGACGGAACACCCGCACCGCTGGCGGAAACAACACAAGATCTGCCGGAAGGGGGGTTTGGCTGGTTCCTGATTCATCAGCTTACCAGTGACATTCGATATGAACACCGGGATGGGTGCAACCGGCTGTCCCTGAGGTTTAACTTCGGCAAAAACGCCTAATCAGGCCCAATTGGTCACAATAACGCCATTTTCGAAACATTGTCGCGCCTCAAACAACCGCCATACAGTGACTCGTAGCTCAGATAGCTTCCCTCGGCGCCAATTATCACAGCCCCCACCCAGTGAAAGGCGCCGAGGAACTTCTCCCCCTGAAATCTCTGGACAATCCCCAATCAGTGAATAGCTTTCCCTTGTTCAAAAGAGAGAGAATTCGCCATGCGGGATTTGCATAAACCGGGCCGGTCAGAAGTGTTTGCAACGCAGGGGATGTGCGCAACCTCTCACCCGCTGGCGGCCAATGCGGCAATCGGCATTCTTGAGCAGGGTGGCAACGCAATGGACGCAGCGATTGCCGGTGCGGTCCTGTTGGGCATCTGCGAACCGCAGATGACCGGTTTGGGTGGCGATTGTTTTGTTCTTTTCAACCGCGCGGGCGAACATCAAATACGTGCCCTGAACGGCTCGGGCCGATCTCCGGCTGCCGCGCAGGCACAGCCTTTGCGCGATCAAGGCGTGTCATCTGTGCCTTTGAACGGGCCGGATGCAGTGACGATTCCCGGTGCCGTGGACGCTTTCTGTCATTTGGCAGAAACGGAAGGGCGCTTGGGGTTGGACGCGATCCTGACCCCAGCAATTCACTATGCGGAGGCAGGCGTTCCGGTTGCACCCCGCGTTGCGTTTGATTGGAAGATCGGAGCGGCTACCTTGCAAGGCCCAGCCCGAGACCACTATCTGATCGACGGGCAAGCCCCCTCAGTCGGGCAGATTTTTCGCGCGCCGGGTCAGGCCGAAGTGTTGCGTCGGATCGCCAAAGAAGGGCGTGACGCGTTTTATTCCGGCGATATTGCCGAGGACATGATTGCTGCCCTTTCCATTCGGGGTGGAGTTCACACCGCTGAGGATTTTCAAAACACGAAATACACAGAAACGCAGCCAATGCAGGGCGCCTATCAAGGGGTCGATCTGGTCGAACATCCGCCAAACGGTCAGGGCGCGACCGCAATTCTTTTGCTCAATATTCTGAAGCATTTTGACGTGGCCAACATGGACCCCTTTGGCGCTGAGAGGGTGCATATCGAGGCTGAGGCCACCAAGCTGGCCTATGATGCGCGCAACCGGTTTATCGCGGATCCTGACCACATGGCGCGTGCAGAGCGTTTCCTTGACCCTGAACTGGCCGCCAAACTGGCCGCGCTTATAGATCCGAAACGTGCCATGCCTGCGGCAGCACCACTGACCGAAGCCATTCACAAGGACACCGTCTACATCACCGTTGTGGATCGCTACCAGATGGCGGTTTCGATGATCTATTCGATTTTCCATAGTTTCGGATCAGGGATCGCCTCGGAGAAGTACGGCATTTTGCTCCAGAACCGAGGCGCTGGCTTCACGCTGGACCCTGGCCATCCAAACGAGTTGGCTGGAGGTAAGCGCCCGATGCACACGATCATTCCAGGGATGCTGACCGAAAACGACCGTGTCATGATGCCCTTTGGTGTGATGGGCGGAGCGTACCAGCCCACCGGCCACGCGCGTTTTGTGTCAAACCTCAGGGATTTCGGCCTTGAGCTACAAGAGAGCATCAACGCCCCACGCGCGTTTTTCGACGGATCGGTTCTGAAACTGGAACGCGGCTACCCCGATGATGTAGCGAAACAATTGTCAGAAATTGGGCATACTATCGAAGTGCCGGAAACTCCACTTGGTGGGGCGCAAGCGATCCGAATCCGAGAAGACGGTATTTTGGAGGGTGCCAGCGACCCGCGCAAGGACGGTTGCGCCCTTGGATACTAGAGCCAACCAACGCGGACCTTCGCGGTTGGACGACTTTAGTTCAGATGGAAATGCAATGGGTACGAGCCGTCTTCGAACGGGCCGAACATATTGGGAATATCGGGGTGCTCAACAGGCTCACCAGAATAGTCCGCAACCAGATTTTGTTCTGAAACATAAGCAACATAGAAGGATTGGTCGTTCTCAGCCAACAGGTGATAAAACGGTTGCTCTTTCCGCGGGCGGCTGTCTTCGGGAATGGCCTGATACCATTCCTCGGTGTTCGAAAATTCTGGGTCCACGTCAAAAATCACCCCTCGAAAAGGGTGTTTTTTATGACGAACCACCTGGCCTAAGCCGTATTTTGCACGTGTCTTTAGCATTGTTTCAGCCCCCAAAGCATTTACTACCCGTTTCTGGCCGGAAAAGCCAATCATTGATGTGAAACTCAGGGAAACAGTCTGTGAACCTAATACTAACAGTGTTCGAAATTGTGGCGCCGGTCTTTCTGTTGTCAGGGATTGGTTTTGCCTGGGTAAAGCTGGGATTCGAGTACCGCCTTCAGTTCGTAACCCGGTTTGCGACGACCCTGGCAATGCCCAGCCTGATCTTTGTGGCTCTGATGCAAACTGAAATTCCGGGCGGAGACCTTTCGCGCTTCACGATGGCAACTCTGATTGCAAATCTTTTGCTGGCCGGGGTGTTCTGGGTGATCGTTCGGGTGTTGCACCTGAACCAACGGACATATCTGTCACCGTTGATATTCGGGAATACCGGCAATCTTGGTCTGCCCTTGTGTATCTTTGCCTTTGGTCAGGTCGGATTGGGATATGCGGTAATCTTCCTGTCTGTTACTGCCTTATTTTCCTTTACTTACGGAATCTATCTGGTTGCCGGGAAAGGCGCGTGGGGGCAAGTTTTGCGCCAGCCGATGGCATGGGCCACCATTTTGGGGGCCATTTTCCTGTGGCAAGGGTGGCAAACACCCACCTTCCTGACCAACACGCTTGACCTGTTGGGGCAGATGGCAGTCCCATTGATGTTGGTGACAGTGGGTGTGGCAATCGCCCGCCTGACTTCGCGCAGTATCGGGCACGCTATTTGGCTATCGGCGTTGAAGCTGGCCGTTTGTTTTACTCTGGGATGGGGGATCGGTGTTCTTTTCGATCTCGACACCATCGCCTTTGGCGTTCTGGTGCTGCAGATGTGCACACCCGTTGCGGTGACGTCATACCTGTTGGCGGAACGGTTTGGCGCCGACGCAGATGCCGTTGCCGGTATGGTGATGGTATCGACCGTTCTTTCCGTTGCGGCACTGCCTGCCATCCTGGCTATCGTTTTGTAACGATTGTGATTTCATAATCGCTCAATCTGCGCTAGAATGTGCAAAAAAAGGCATGAGGCACATGAGCAGAATTCTTATCGTACTCTTCGGGGTGCTGCTTTTGGCATCCTGTGGGGGCGGCTCGAAACAGCCGCCCAGCAAATTGAATGACGCGTGCAGCATTGCGCGCGAAAAACCCGACTATATCAGGGCTTTCAAGAACACCGAACGTAAATGGGGTGTTCCCGTGCACGTTCAGATGGCCACGATCTATCAGGAAAGCCGCTATCGCCACGATGCGCGCACCCCGCACAGATACGTTCTGGGCGTCATCCCGATGGGCCGACAAAGCAGTGCTTATGGCTATGGCCAAGCGCTTGACGGTACGTGGGAGCAATACCAACGTGAAACCGGAAAACGCCGCGCCAAGCGGGATCGGATTCGCGACGCGTCGGATTTTATCGGCTGGTACATGAATAAAAGTTACGAACGTAACGGTATTCACCCGGCAGATACACGCAATCAATATCTCGCTTATCACGAAGGCCATACCGGCTTCGCGCGTGGAAGTTACAACAGCAAGTCCTGGTTGTTGAACGTGGCTAGTGACGTGGATGCGCGCGCGCAATTATACCAGGCGCAGTTGGCCAACTGCCGGTACTGACAAAGCTTGATCGGGTCAGCGATTGCCTGACCCGACCCTTTTTCTGTTCGAGAACAAGTCCTGATCGAGGCGCCCGCCTTCGGTCAGAGCACCCAGAAGAACAGTTGTCTGACCCCCAGCATTGTCGTGAATCACCCATTTACGCAGCTCGACCGGATCGTCTGTGAACATCAGATCAATCCGCCCTGCTTCTGGGTTCTTAGGGTCTTGCGCCGTGACCACAGTGGCGGTGCCGTCAAAACTGTGCCCCACAACCATATTAGCCTGCCCCAAGTTCACGTTCCGCGCCAGTACGATGGACAGGGGCGTCCGCTTCAGCGGGTATTGCTCGGGCGGTTGATTTGATTTCGGATCGAAAATCTGAACACTGCCGGAACGCGCAAGTACCACTGCACTGTTGGGTGGATCATATTCAAACCGCATCTTGCCCGGGCGCTGCATCCACAGCTTACCGGTGCTCAGCGATCCATCGTCGTTCACTTGCGTGAAGGTCGTCTCAACCGTTTTCAATCCGTTCAGGTAATTGGAAATCTGCGAAAGCGGCAACTTATCCGCCGCCCATGCGGCAGGTGCGGCCAGTGTCAAAGCAAGGGCAAAAGCAATCTGTTTCATGCCGTACAGATAGGCCTTCTGCCCTTGTTATTAAATATCTTACTGCTCGGGGACGAGGATTTCCCGCTTACCGACGTGATTTGCCGCAGAAACAACGCCTTCGTCCTCCATCTGCTCAACCAGGCGCGCCGCCTTGTTGTAGCCGATGGCAAGTTTCCGCTGGATATACGAGGTCGAGCATTTGCGATCCTTGATCACAATCGCCACCGCCTGATCGTACAGGGCATCCTCGCCGTTCGTGTTACCCCCGGTGTTCAGACCCAGAACGGCATCGATGTTTTCAGCCTTTTCCTCGGCTGGGCCATCGACCACACCGCTCATGTAGTCGGGTGGGCCGAACTGTTTCAGGTGGTTGACGATTTCCTCGACCTCCTCGTCCGACACAAAGGGACCGTGGCATCGAGTAATCTTGGCCCCGCCCGCCATATACAGCATATCGCCCTGCCCCAGCAGCTGCTCGGCACCCATTTCGCCCAAAATCGTGCGGCTATCGACTTTCGAGGTCACCTGGAACGAGATCCGCGTCGGGAAGTTCGCCTTGATCGTGCCGGTAATCACGTCGACCGAGGGGCGTTGCGTCGCCATGATCAAGTGAATGCCCGAGGCCCGTGCCATCTGCGCCAGTCGCTGGATGCAGGCTTCGATTTCCTTGCCCGCGACCATCATCAAGTCAGCCATCTCGTCGACGATGACAACGATATAGGGCATCGCTTCGGGGGCGAATTCTTCGGTCTCAAAGGTGGGCTCGCCGGTTTCATCATCAAACCCGGTCTGCACCGTGCGGCTGAACATCTCGCCTTTGTCCAACGCGTCCTTCACGCGGCCATTGTAGCCCGCGATGTTGCGGACGCCCATTTTGGACATCTTGCGATAGCGGTCTTCCATCTCACCCACGACCCACTTCAGAGCCACAACCGCCTTTTTCGGGTCGGTGACGACAGGGGACAGCAGATGTGGGATGCCATCATACACCGACAATTCCAGCATTTTCGGATCGATCATGATCAGGCGGCATTCATCCGGCGACAGTTTGTACAGCAGAGACAGGATCATGGTGTTGATCGCCACCGACTTACCCGAGCCGGTCGTACCTGCAATCAGCAGGTGAGGCATCTTGGCCAGGTTGGCCACGACGGATTCGCCACCGATGTCCTTGCCCAGCGCCAGCGGCAGTGCATGATTGCCATCGCCAAAATCACGGCTGGCGAGGATTTCGCGCAGCACCACCATCTCACGGTTTTCGTTAGGCAGTTCGATGCCGATGACCGAACGGCCCGGCAAGGTCGAAACCCGTGCCGACAGCGCCGACATTGAACGCGCAATGTCATCCGCCAGACCAATCACCCGGCTGGCTTTCAAACCCGGAGCCGGTTCCAATTCGTACATGGTGACCACAGGACCGGGGCGCACGCTAACGATCTCGCCCTTGACGCCGTAGTCATCCAAAACGTTTTCCAGCATCCGCGCGTTTTCTTCCAACGCCTCATCACTCAGATGATGGCGCTGAATGCTGGCCGGGTTCGACAACAGCCCCAGCGGAGGCAGCTCGAAATCCGAATGCTTATCCTCAAAAGACAGTGCCGGTTGCGCCTCGGCCTGCGCACGGCGCGACGGCGGCGGTGTGCGGCGCACGGGCTGTGCGACCACGGGCTTGCGCGGCTCCGCCACTGGGATCTTCGTCGCAGGGCGCGACTGCGGCACAGAGTCTTCCATGTCCTCGACAAGTGGCTCATCGTCCAGATCCGCCATAGGCGCGTATTGGTCTTGCTGGATCTCGGGCGCATACTCGACCGGGGCCGGATCATGCCACTCGGGTGCGGCTCCTGCTGTCATCGGAGGTTCGGGCGGCAACCCGCTGGTGGTCACCGGTGGCTCGGCCGGCAATTCATCCGGCTGATGCGCATTCAGGATCAGCGGGTCGGGTCGACGGCCTCGGCCTTTGGTCAAAGGCAGGCTCGGGTCCGGTTCGGGCGTCATCTCGCCAGTTGCAACTTTGCGATTGCGCACAGCAGCCGAGATTTTTGAGCGGATGCGATCTTCGCCGGGCATTTCGTCAAAGCCCGGAATCGGTTCTGGATCGACCAATTCAGGCTCAGGCAGCGGTTCCGGGCGGCGGATCAACGACGGCATGCGCGCCAAAAGGCCGGTTTTGGGCGCAGGTTCGGGCTCTTCTTCCAGTTCTTCAAAGACGGGATCACCGAAGGCGATATCATCATTCAAAACTGGTTCCACCCGCGCGGCGCGGTGTTCTTTCCATTGCGCCTGTCGATCCCGCGCAGCCCGCGCAGTCGCCGAGGCACCACGGCCCAGCAGATTCATCAGCAGGTCGTAGGCCATCACCAAACCCAAAAGGAACGCACGGAAGCCGCGTTTCACGTCGGCTTTAGTAAAGCCGAGAACAAAGATGCCCAGCGCGATCATTCCGACCGCCATGGCAAGAGACATCAGCTTGACCAGAAAATGCGAAGAGATCGGCAAAAGCGTCAACAACGCGCCCATGACCGTGTCGCCGAACAGACCTCCCAGACCATAGCTGTGCGTCGCGCGCCATTCGGCACCGGGAACAAGGGTCGCAGCGTAAACCGAGACAACGGCGATCCAGATTGGGGCAAAGATCAACCGGGCAATGGCGCGGTCTTCACCGAAATGACCCGCGAAACGCAAACCCCAACCAATCAGCACGAGCGCAACACCCCAGCTGCCCCAGCCCACGATCATGAAAAGGGGCGCAGCGATCGATGCGCCTATTCGCCCCATCCAGTTCTGCACCGGCGCGTCGGTCGAAACCATCCAGTTCGGATCATCGGGGGTGTAGGACCAGATCATCGCGGCCGCAGCCAAACCCAGCAGGATAAGGGCGATGCCGATCAGTTCCTTGCTGCGTCGCTCCAAGGCGGCTTGCGTGGTGCTGTCCAACAATGGATCGCGATTGCGCGCGTTATATGATGCCATTTTGCCCTCGTACCTCACGAATAGATGCAGTCGCGGAGTGTGATCAGACCACGCTGCAACTCTGTTTTTGGGGCTACCAATGCAACCCGGATAAAGCCTTTGCCCGGGTTGTTCCCCGGATCACCTTGTGAAAGATATGCGCCCGGCAGGACCCGAACCCCGGTGTCCTTCCAGACCTTCAATGCGGTGTCTTCGCCGTTGTCGACCGGCAGCCACAAAAAGAACCCGGCCTTTGGCGACATGTATCCCTGCACGCCCGCGAACACCTCATCCGCGATGGCGTATTTTTCCTGATAGAGCGCGCGGTTTTCACGGACGTGTTCTTCATCTGCCCAGACCTTTGCCGCAGCGGCCTGCAAGGGCAACGGCAAAGGCGACCCGGCATAAGTGCGCAATTGCTTGACCTGTTTGATCGTCTCCGGCCCGCCCGCGATCAGCCCCGACCGTAACCCGGCCAGGTTCGAGCGTTTGGAAAGCGAGTTGAACAGCGTGATCCGTTCAGGATCAGCGCCCAGTTCTTGTGCGACGGTCAGAATACCTGTTGGGGCCGTGTCCCGGTAAATCTCGGAATAACATTCGTCGGCGAAGATGCGGAAATCGTATTGCTCGGCCAAACGGATCAATTCAGCCCAGTAATCGCGCGAGGCGACGGCCCCCTGCGGGTTGGCAGGTGAGCAGATATAGGCCACAGCGGTGCGATTCAGCACCTCAGCCGGTAGACCGGCATAATCTGGCAGATGACCGGTTGCGGCGGTTGCAGGCACAAAATAGGGCTGCGCGCCTACCGAAAGCGAAGCGACCATGTAGACCTGATAAAACGGATTCGGGCACAGGATGATCGGTTGCTGGCCGTTCTTTTGTTCCGGGCACAGCGCCATAGCGGCGTTATACAACCCCTCACGGGTCCCGTTCAGCGCCATCACGTTGGCATCCGGGTCCATCTGAACGCCATAGCGGTGATGAATCCAATCCGTGATCGCACCACGCAGGTCTTCCGAACCTTCGTTCGGCGGATAGCCCTGAAACCCAGAGGCGTTTTCCATTATGACATCTGTCACCCATGCCGGAAAATCATGCGTGGGTGCACCAATCGTCATGTGAACGACGTCACCGCCCGGCTGGTGATGATCCAACAGGGCGCGCAGACGCGGGAATGCATAAGCCGGTAGGTTCGAAAACCGCTCGGGGAAATCCATAATACTGCCTCAATATCGGGGTCATTTACGCCCCGTTTTTTTGGCAGATTACAGCCCGGGCCCCTCTTCGTCCAGACAAAGAGGTTCCGAATCAGGGGATTGTGGCATTCAGGCCAGTACCGCTTCCGCTGCTGAACCCAACCGCAAAAGGGCCTCTTCCGAGCCGGGATAACCCAACATCATCAACCCGCAACTGGGGGTTCCGGTGGGTAGGCTCAGCGCTGCAAGACCCATCAGATTGCCAATCCGCGTGTTGCGTAGGGCCAGTAGATTCTCGGTCACGTAGTAGTCGTGGTCGCTCATCAAGCGCTCCAGATTAGGCGGCAGAATCGGGGCCGTAGGGGCCAGAACCGCGTCAAACCCGGCGGTTGCTGCATCCCATGCTGTGCGGCAAGCCTTGAGCTTGGACCAGGCGGCCACGTAGTCGGGGCCAGAGAACCCCATACCAATACGGAACCGTTCAAGGATCTCTGGGTACATCGCTTCGGGGTTTGCCTCGATCACGTCGCGCCACAGCCCATAGGCCTCGGTTGTGTAGATGGTGCTGGTCAGGGTCATGGCCTCGTTCAGTGCGGGCACTTCCAACGGCACGATTTCAGCCCCGGCGTCTGCGAGTTTTGCAAGCGCTTCCTCGTATGCCTTACGCGGCGTGTCGCGCAGATCGTCTTTGGCGATGTTCTGCAAATCGGCAAAGCGTCGGCCTTTCAGCGACGCACCGCGCAGATCGGCTGGCGTTCCACCTTCGAGCAAAGCCAACATTTGCGCGGCGTCCTCAACCGACCGCGCCAGCGGCCCGACCGTGTCAAACCGCAGGCAGAGCGGCACCACACCCTCCAGGCTCAAACGTCCGGCAGTGGTTTTCAGACCGACCAGATCATTCCAAGCCGACGGGATCCGTACCGACCCGCCGGTGTCCGAGCCAATGCCACAAGCGGCCAAACCCCAAGCGACCGAGGCGGCCGCCCCTGAAGACGACCCTCCGGGCACTGCAGATTCATCGTTAATGCAGGGCGGTGTTTCAGTGATCGGGTTGAGGCCAAGACCAGAGAAGGCCAACTCGCTCATATGTGTTTTGCCCAGACAGACGGTGCCCATCTGAGTCGCATTGCGCAACACCAGCGCATCCGCATCCGGCACACGATCCTTTAGCAGCGCCGAACCCGCCTCGGTCACTGTCCCCGCCGTATCGAACAGATCTTTCCAACTGACCGGAACGCCGTCCAGCAAGGACCGGCGCAGGCCCAGTTTGGCGCGCTGCTGGGCTGCTTCAGCCTCGGACCGGGCGCGCTCATGGGTGACACGGGCATAGATGCGGTCCCGATGCGGATGAGAGTCGATGGCAGACAGGTAGGTTTCCGTCAGTTCAACCGGGTCAATCTGACCCATCCCAATGCCACGACCCAAATCACACGCGGTCATGGTCAACCAATCCTGCATCTTGCCCCTCCGGAATTTTCAGCTTTGGGCGACGGTAGCGACAGGACTGCACATGGACAATCCCGAAAGGGCGCGCATATTGCATGGCATGACACAGGCATCTGATATTCTGATCGTGGGCGGCGGGCTGAACGGCCCCGCTTTGGCGCTGGCACTGGCACAAACAGGTCACTCAGTCACGGTGATCGATGCGTTGGCCGAAAAGGTCCGGAAGAACGCCGCCTTTGACGGCCGTGCCTATGCGTTGGCTTTGGCCTCACAACGCTTGCTGGATGCGACAGGAGTGTGGGCGCACGTGGCTGAGCACGCCCAACCAATGCTGGAAATCAAGGTCACAGACGGTCACGCGGGCGCAGGCCCCTCACCCTTTTTTATGCATTTCGACCATGCCGAGATCGAAGAAGGCCCGATGGGGTATATGGTCGAAGACCGCCATCTGCGCCGCGCTTTTCTGGACGCGATGGCCGAGGAGCCGCGCATCACCCAGATAAGCGGCAAGACAGTTGTATCCCAACAGAGCGACGCCACTGGGGTGACCTTAACGTTGGACGACGGCACAACCGTGGGCGGCAGCCTGCTGGTTGGGTGCGACGGCCGCCGCAGTGGCACCGCGTCACGGGCGGGCATCAAACGCACCGGTTGGGATTATGGTCAGACCGCGCTGGTCTGTGCCATCGAACATGATCTGCCGCACAATGGTATTGCACATCAGTTCTTCATGCCCCCCGGTCCGCTTGCGATTCTGCCGCTGACCGGAAACCGCAGCTCTATCGTCTGGAGCGAGCGTACCGAGACTGCGGCACGGATCAACGCCATGTCTGAAGAAGATTATCTGCAAGTGCTACGCCCGCGTTTCGGCGATTTTCTAGGTGAGATACGCTTGGCAGGCGACCGTTTCACATACCCGCTGAACCTGACCATCGCCAATTCCTTCATCGGCGACCGCATGGCACTGGTTGGGGACGCCGCCCACGGGATGCACCCCATTGCCGGTCAGGGCCTAAATGCCGGCCTGCGCGATGTCGGGGCTTTGGCTGAGGTTGTGACACTCGCCGGGCGGCGCGGTGAGGATATCGGCTCGGTCATGGTGCTAGAGCGTTATCAGGAATGGCGTCGCTTTGACACCGCCTCGCTTGCGATGGCGACGGATGTCTTCAACAAGCTGTTTTCCAACGACAATCCCTTGCTGCGTCTCGGTCGAGATATTGGAATGGGCATTGTCGGGTCATTGCCCGGATTGCGCCGTGGCTTTGTGCGAGAGGCCGCCGGGTTGACCGGAGATCTGCCCAAATTGTTGCAAGGACGAGCAATTTAGTCGAGCTGCCGCGCCTCATCGATCAGCATGACCGGGATCCCGTTGCGAATGGGAAAGGCCAGCCCGGCAGCTTTTGACACAAGCTCTTGTTTTTCCGCGTCATAGTGCAGAGTGGTGTGGGTCTGCGGGCAGATCAACGCTTCGAGCATATGCCGATCAAAAGCGTGGTCAGAGTCGGTCATTGTAGTTTTTCCTCATTCGATCCGCCGCGCATGGCGAATTCAATCAGCGTCACCAAGGTCTCACGCCGGGTGCGCAGGCAGGGGGCCTCCAAAAGAGCTTGTTTTTCTTCGGGATCGAAATCCAAAAGCATGGACAATGAGTTCACAAGCAACTCATCCTCTGCGTCTTTCATAGACTCCCAATCGGTCGACAATTGCCTGGACAAAAAGAAGCGTTCCAAAAGGGTCAGGAATTTTGTGCGATTGAACCCGTCGTCTTTCTCGGCCTTACCAAGATCGCGATCGAATCCATCCCACGAGACAGCACACCGGCGATAGGGTGTGAACGCGTCCAACTCTGACACAATGCGGAAGCGGGACACTCCGGTCAAAGTGATCAGATAGCGACCGTCTTCTGTTTCGGAAAACTGCGTTACACGCCCTGCACATCCAATGCGGTGCAGCTTTTTCTCGTCACTGATCGAAGGGTTCGGCTGAACCATTGCGATCAGTCTTTCCTTGGTTTTCAGCGCATCGTCCAGCATCTGTAGATAGCGCGGCTCGAAGATATGCAGAGGCAACGGCGACCGAGGCAACAGCAGTGCCCCGGGCAAAGGAAAAACGGATACCGTATCCGGCAGGTCGGCGGGATGCATCATGTACCCAATTCTAGCTCTGATCAGAGATTAGGCAAATATCATCGAGCTGAGTTTGCGACGCCCGTTCAGAACGATCGGATCATTGGGTTTGAGCGCATCAAAAATGGTAAATAGCTGCGCCTTAGCTGCGCCGTCATTCCACTCACGGTCCCGGCGGAACAGCTCCAGCAGTTGCGACACTGCCTCCTCCACTTCACCGTTTGCGTGCAGGGCCTGGGCCAGATCAAACCGGGCTTGTTGGTTTTCAGGATCAGCCTCAACAGCAGCCGTCAGTTCAGCAACAGGGCCTGCATCCGCGGCCTGCTTGGCCAGCTCTAGCTGTGCATGAGCAGCCTCCAGCTCGGCGGATGTCGAAATCTCGGCCGGGGCGCCATTCAGGATCGCCTCGGCCTGTTCCAGATCGCCGGTGGCGATATGCGCACGCACCAAGCCGCCATAGGCCGCCGCGTGGTTGGGGTCTTCACCCAGAATGGCTGAAAAGGTCTGCGCCGCGTCTGCAGCCGCGCCTTCGGTCAGCATTTCCTCGGCGGCTTGCACGGCATCATCCAGCTGACCGCCTGGGCTTTCACCGCCAGCCGCTTCGATTACACGGTCGACAAACGCCTTGATCTCGGACCCCGGCAGTGCGCCCTGAAACCCATCGACCGGTTGGCCCTTGAAAAAGGCGTAAACGGTTGGAATCGACTGGATCCGCATTTGCGAGGCGATCATCTGCGCCTCATCCACGTTGATCTTGACCATCTTCACCGCGCCTTTTGCGGCAGTTACGGCCTCTTCCAGCATTGGACCCAAAGTTTTGCACGGACCACACCAAGGTGCCCAGAAATCAACGATAACGGGTGTTTCCTGCGAAGCTTCGACCACGTCGGCCATGAAAGTGGCCTCGCTCCCGTCTTTGATCAGATCGGTGGCTGGGGCGTCTGCGCCGTTCAGAAGGTCCATGGCAATCACTCTCTCGTTCGAACTTGCGCCCTATATGCAATCGCTTGCAGCAGAAACCAAGGGCAGAGTTACATCTCAGACGTCAAAGGTCGCAAAGACCGGAGCATGATCGCTGGGCTTTTCCCACCCGCGCGCGTCCCGCAGGATGCGGCTGGAATGGCCTGCGTTGGAAATATCCGGCGTGGCCCAGACATGATCCAGCCGTCGCCCTTTATCCGCTGCATCCCAGTCGCGTGCGCGATACGACCACCAGCTATAAAGCTGCCCCTCGGGAATATCCTGCCGCGTAATGTCGACCCAACCACCTGCGTCCTGTGTTTCAGCCAGATGTTCAACTTCGATCGGTGTGTGCGAGACAACCTTGAGCAGTTGTTTATGCGACCAGACATCATCTTCACGCGGGGCGATGTTCAGGTCGCCGACCAGAATGGATTTCTGAGGCTTCTCCGCATGGAACCAGTCGCGCATGTCGGTGAGGTAATCGAGTTTCTGGCCGAACTTCTCATTCACATCCCGATCCGGCACGTCACCACCTGCCGGGACATAGAAGTTGTGGATGGTAACACCGTTTTCCAACCGTCCGGCGATGTGGCGCGCGTGGCCCAAACCGGCGAAATCCTTGTCGCCCACCTCCTCCATCGGTAGGCGCGACAGGATCGCGACGCCGTTATAGCCCTTCTGACCGCGCGCAACCATGTGGGTATAGCCCAGCTCGGCAAACCCTTCCGTCGGGATCTTTTCGACAGGCGATTTACATTCCTGCAGGCACAAAACATCCGGCGCTTCGTCCTGAAGTAGCTTCAGCACGATGGGCTCGCGCAGGCGGACCGAGTTGATGTTCCAGGTGGCAAGGGTGAAGGGCATGGGGGAATCCTCTGTCGCGGTTGGGCGGAGGTTAGCGTGGTGTGGGACGGGGTGCCATGGGAAAAGGCCCCAAAAGCCAGGTCAACGAATGACCGCTATGCGGGACTTTTCTGCCTTTCAATTGTTCACCTCAAAGGTCTGCTTCATCGAAGTAAACAACACTAGCCCACAAAAGCAGGTTCTTTCCAGCCATTGACTATCGAAGGAGCTTTAGAGCTATGGTGGCGACTAGCGCATTTATTCAGGCTGATAAGCGCACTCATGGTTAACCATTTCTAAAATGCTGAACGGCACAATTGTGTGCCGAACAAAAGGCCTAGTGTGCGATGTGACCCTGATTGAACCCCAAGAATATCGAGAAGCCTTTGTGCAATATCTGCGCAAGGGCACGCCAATCCGTTTTGAGACGAAGAACGCCAAACCTGCCACCCACTACATCTGGCGAACGCGTCGCGATGGTAAGGTTCGGTCAGCACATGCCGAACGCGAAGGCCAGATTTTTTCATGGGACAATCCACCAGAAGGCGGACACCCTGGGGAAGACTACGGTTGCCGTTGCACGGCGGAACCATATTTCGCCGAGGTTTCCGAGTTTATGGAAATTGCCTTGCAGGGTGTCGCAGGTAGTGGTGCCGCTTGGAGCAGTAGTGATTTTGTGAACCACTATTACCGTGGCAATGGTCGAGGCGTCACTGTACGCGAGACCGGCCACCTTTCCGCAATCGTCAGTCAATACATGGCTTTGGTGGATAAAAACCTGAAAGACCAAGTTGAGAGGGCAGCTCGCGAGAAGCGCGATGGCAGTTTCTCTGATACGTTTTACAACACCTATGGCATGACAGGTGTCGTTTTCAGTATTGGTGATACAGTGATCGGCGGGGAATTTTCAGTGAACGTCGAAGAACAGCATGGTGTGCTGGCCGTTGAAGGCTCAATTGAGTTCTATTTGAGGGACGAATTTGCTGATCCGGCTGATATAGGTGTTGAAGTCATTGATCCAGGAGAGACGATTTTTGAGAACATACACAGGCCGCTAGATAACTACCTTCGGGGGCGCACCGGCCTTCCACCGCGTGGTCCTCAACGGCTCGGGATTCAAACTGGTGAACCGTATTCAATAACTGACGATTGGTCGGGAACCTTGAGAGGACAAATCTACCTAGACCCTGCGCGAAGTGCCTATGGATAAATTCCGCGTCCTTTTCGTTACCGGAACATGTGTTGCAATTTTTGCAATCGCCTTCTCTTGGGGTGTTCCAACACGCTGCGTTCAGCTTCCGAACGGTATGAATATCGGCAAGCAAGCCGTGATCGACCTGAACAGGCCATATTTCATACCCGATATTGTCCCAAAGTTCAGAAACGGACGGTCGCTACTACCTGGAGACGCATGGCCGTTCTTTACCACAGAAACAACAGTTCACGGGCTTGCGCTAGAAACCGATCCCGAAGATGATTTCTGGTTCGCATGGCGTGAAGACACTGGTTTGGTCCTAAAGAAAGAAAACCTTTCGCTTTATGAAACGCTCGTTTCCGAAGCTGGCGCACCGATGGGCAACAAAGGTATCAATGTCGTAGGTTCTCATGTCGTGATGATGGAACTGCAAAGACGACCGGAATATGCCAATCAAACGTGTCGAACGCGATGGGTAACAATCGGAACGGGTAATCTCTAGGCCGCAACCGCCTCAGCACTGTTTTTCGCCATTTTTATATTCCGCACGGTGGTCGCGTGCCATTTGCCGCCCCGCGCGTTCAATTCCGGCGCGATCTGGCGAAGGGATGCAACACAGCCGACCTTCGCGCGTCGCGCAGCATAGTGCATTTTGGGCTCTAAGCAGCCATCTTGCCAACCACCCCACAAAAAAAGCCGGGCCATTCGGCCCGGCAGTCCAACAGGGAGGTGCATGTCATAACCCGGACATGCGCGGGTTGGGAGTAACCTAATTATGAGTACAGGGTATCACTTTGATCCAAGTCAATCCACACCCAGTTAAGACACCAGCCGATATCCACCCGATTCTGTGACCAAAAGGCGCGCATTGGACGGATCGGGCTCGATTTTCTGACGCAGACGGTAGATGTGGGTTTCCAGCGTGTGGGTCGTCACACCGGCGTTATAACCCCAGACCTCGTGCAGCAGCACGTCCCGCGCCACGACGCCGTCGGTCGAGCGGTACAGGAACTTGAGAATGTTCGTTTCCTTTTCGGTCAGGCGAATTTTGCGGTCATCTTCGGTGATCAACATCTTCATCGCCGGTTTGAACGTATAGGGGCCAAGCACAAAGACGGCATCTTCTGACTGCTCATGCTGGCGCAGCTGGGCACGGATGCGGGCCAGAAGAACCGGGAATTTGAAAGGTTTGGAGACATAGTCGTTCGCACCTGCATCCAGCCCAAGGATGGTATCGGCATCGCTGTCATGACCGGTCAGCATCAGGATGGGGCTTTTAACGCCTTGTTTGCGCATCAGGCGGCACAACTCGCGCCCGTCGGTATCAGGCAGGCCGACATCCAGAATGACAAGGTCATAGATCGCCTCACGCGCACGTTCCATCGCCGAGGTCCCGTCAGAGGCTTCGAACACATCGAAATCCTCGGTCATTACAAGTTGCTCGCTGAGCGCCTCGCGCAGATCCTCGTCATCGTCCACCAACAGGATTTTCTTGAGCTGAGCCATTTCCCGGTCCTCCAAACGCTTTTCCATCACTTGCGTGTGGAATACGAATTCAACAAGCTTTACTGCAATCGTTTCACGCCTTCGTGTCAGAGTTTGCAGAAATGTTTCACATTTCCTTTCGTAAGAGATAGGAAAAGGGCTGAACGTTGTAGGGTAACCTAGATGAGCCTCACCCCCGATATTTCTGAATTGCTGGCCCGCGCACGGGCTGATCTGCGTATGGGTGTTCCCGTGGCCCTTACCGATGACAGTGGCTACAGCGTACTTGCTGTGTCTGCGGAAACGCTCAGCCCGCAGCGTCTGGCCGATCTGAAGGCATTGGGAACGCCGGTTGTGGCCATAACCGGACGGCGGGCCGAGACGCTAAAGGCACGCGCCTATGACGGAGATCTCGCGCGGGTTTTGGTTCCCGCAGATGCGGATATTACCTGGGTTCAGGCGGTGGCAGATCCTTCGGACGACTTGAACGCGCCGATGAAAGGTCCGTTGATGACCGAGCGGCAGGGCAATGCCAATCTGCACCGTATCGCAATCGCGCTGGCAAAATCCGCGCGTATCCTTCCTGCAGCTGTGGTTGTTTCCATCGAAGACGGGCGTTCCTTTGCTGCCACGCACGGCCTGACATGCATCGATCACACGCGCGCGGCACCACATCTGGCAGATCGCAGCGCATTGCACGAAGTGGTTGCCGCGCGCCTGCCAATGGAAGTGTCCGAGGCCGGTCGCCTGCACATCTTCCGCCCCGAAGACGGTGGCGAAGAACATTATGCCGTCGAAATCGGCCGTCCAGATCGGGACAAGCCGGTACTGGCCCGTTTGCACTCGGCCTGTTTTACCGGCGACCTGATGGGCAGTTTGAAATGCGACTGCGGTCCGCAGTTACGCGGAGCATTGGCACAGATGGGATCTGAAGGCGCTGGTGTTCTGCTGTATCTCAATCAGGAAGGTCGCGGCATTGGGTTGGCCAACAAAATGCGGGCCTATTTCCTTCAGGATCAAGGCTTTGACACGGTCGAAGCAAACCACAGGCTTGGCTTTGAGGACGATGAGCGCGATTTCCGGCTTGGTTCGGACATTCTGAAGTCACTGGGGTTCAATTCAGTTCGTCTTTTGACAAACAACCCCGCCAAGATCGCCATGATGGAGCGGACAGGGATCGCTGTAACCGAACGCGTGCCTTTGAAAGTGGGTGAAACGGCTCATAACCGGGGGTATCTGGCGACAAAAGCCGCGAAATCGGGGCATTTGCTTTGACCCCCAGCGATCTTGTGCTGACCCCGCGTGGCGTTCGGTTTCTGGGCAGGGTTTTCCCTTGCACCATTGGCAAGGGCGGAGTGAGCAAGTTCAAGCGTGAAGGCGATGGTGCCACCCCCACCGGGCATCACCGGATTGTCGGGATGCTATACCGCGCGGACAGGATTGCGCGCCCAACGTACTGGGCGCACCCGATTGGCCCTCAGGATTTATGGTCGGATGACGTATCTGACACCAACTACAACCACATGGTGGCCGCGCCTTATGCCTTTAGCCACGAAAAACTGCAACGAGCCGACCCGCTTTACGATCTGGTTCTTTTGACGGACTGGAACTGGCCTAATGCCGTCCCTGGGAAAGGGTCAGCCATCTTTTTGCATCAATGGCGCCGCCCCGGATTTCCGACCGAAGGGTGTGTCGCCTTTCGCCGAGATCACCTGCATTGGATCGCTGATCGCGTTGCCCCGGGAACCCGCCTGATTATTCCTGAGGTTTGACCCGTTCGCCGAAAATGGCCGAACCAACACGCACATGGGTTGCACCCAAGGCAATGGCTTGCTCGAAATCGCCACTCATCCCCATCGACAACCCCTCCAGACCGTTGCGTGCAGCAATCTTGGCCAGAAGCGCAAAATGCAAAGAGGGTTCTTCGTCGACAGGGGGAATGCACATCAATCCACACACAGGAAGATCGAGCGCTTTGCAATCAGCAATGAACTTATCCGCGTCGGCGGGAAGAATACCGGCCTTTTGTTCCTCTTCACCTGTATTGACCTGAATGAACAGATCAGGGCAGGTTCCCATCTCTTGCGCCAAGCGGGCCAGTGTTTTGGCCAGTTTGGGACGATCCACCGAATGAATCGCATCGCACAGTTCCATCGCCTGCCGGGCCTTGTTGGTTTGCAACGGGCCGATAAGGTGCAGATCAGTTCCTTCGAACTGCTCTTTGAAGGCGGGCCATTTGCCGGCGGCCTCTTGCACCCGGTTCTCTCCGAAACACCTGTGGCCCTGTTCCAGAACTGCCTGCACGCGTTCATTCGGCTGCACTTTGGACACAGCGATCAGTTTCACTGAACCAACCGGACGCTCGGATTTGGATTCTGCTTTGGCGATACGTGCGGTGATGTCTTGCAGCGACATGGGATCCTCAATCTGTATTTGGCGCAGAAAAACACCAAGTCGGCACAAAAGAAAAGGGCGAGTCCGAAGACCCGCCCTCAAACCTTACGGTTCAGATCAGCTTAGAAGTTGAACTGAGCACCGAAGTCAGCAACGATGGTCGAGTCTGCGCAGATGTCGCAGTCGTTTACACCGATACCACCGCGCAGCGATGCACCGCCACCCAGGTCGTAGGTCGCACCAATGGCAACCTGCTGCAGGTCGGCATCAGCGTTACCGTCACCGTAGGTGAACAGCAGGGTGGTTGCAGCGCCCAGGTTGTAGGCTGCCGACAGACCCCATGCGGTGCCGTCAGTTGCTGCGACCTCGGTTGCGTCGTCTGCAACGAACAGAGTACCCGAGAAGTCACCGAATTCTGCACCCAGGGTCAGAACGGTCAGGCTCGGATCGCTAACACCAGAAATACCAGCGTCGGTCTGACCATAGGCCACAGCGGCGGTGATGTTGTTAAAGGTGTAGGTCGCGCTGATGTCCCAACGGTCAACGTCGGTTGCAACACCGTTCAGACCAATGGTGCCTTGGTCGTACGACGCGCCGAATGCGAAGTCACCAACCGAGTACTGGAAGAACACAGCGTTCGAACCCGAACCGGTCGACGAGTAACCCAGGAAGCTGTAGTTAACACCCGAGTACTGGCCTGCGAACAGTTCCAGACCTACTTCGTTGCCATAGTAGTTTGCCAAGTTGTCGAAGGCACCTGCAACGTTGCCCGCGTCAACACGCAGACCGCCGAAGATGACCGAGAAGCGTGCGCCGTTCAGGCCGGCCGAGTTTGCTTCACCGGTGCTGCTGTCTTCGTCAGCTTGCAGACGAACACGACCTTCGAAACGAACGCCACCGTCAGTTTCTACGATGCCGTCGATGTTCAGACGGAAACGCGAAACCAGGATTGCGTCGTCGGTGTCAACAACTGCGGAGTTGATGGTGGTAACAACGCCACCCGAAGTGGAGATGTTCGGAACGGTACCGGAACGATCTTCAACGTAGCCCAGACCAAAACGGCCGTAACCGCTGAATTTAACTTCAGCTGCTGCAACGCCTGCGGTCGCGATCAGCGCCGTAGTTGCGAAGAGAACTTTTTTCATCTTGTTTCCCTCGGTTTCAAAAAGAGTTATCTACTCGACACATGCCTCGGCATATGTCTCAGCACGGACACCGTTTCGCTCTTTTTGCCCCCTTTGCGCAAGCTTGGCATAAACGCTGCGGTGTCATTGGGGGCAAATTGGTGCAAGGATGCCACAGTCCATTTCCCCCCAAGACCAGCCACCTACCGGGATTTCGCAAGAATAGGCTTGTTGCAGCGGGGGTCCTTGGCTAGGAGTATCCCTTGAATACTGCACAACAAGTGAAACAGGACCTGTTTACAATGCGCCTGCCGACGATTTTGGGATTGATCATGCTGACCGCCACTATTTCGGCATGCGGGCAGAATCAAAGCGCCACGACGACTTATACGCCCAATCTCGCAGGCGGAAATTCCGACGAGCGAGAGTTGAATGACCCTAACCGCTCGACGATTTGGGATATTTTCGACCGCAGCACAGCCGAGCAGGTGACAAATGTGAACCGCTACCTGTGGGCGGCTTCACTTGATGTGCTGAACTTCCTGCCGGTTCAAGAGGTCGATCCATTTACCGGTGTGATCGTAACGGGTTACGGCACACCACCGGGTGGAGGACGCTCTTATAGGGCCACGGTTCACATCAGCGACCCGGCCCTTGCGGCACGGTCATTGTCGGTTGCCCTGCAATCCAGCGGAGGCTCTCCGGTCAGCGCGGCGACGACGCGTGCAGTCGAGGATGCGATTCTGTCTCGTGCCCGCCAGCTACGCATCGCGGACAACAAGTTCTAGCAACCCGCCGAAAATCACACTAATACCACGCCGGGTTCCTACCCGGCGTTTTCATTCACGAAGGACCGCACGATGTCGCGCTACTCGGCCAACGAAATCGAAGCAAAATGGCAAGAGGCCTGGGACAAGGCCGGAATCTTCACCGCCAACCACAAGGCGGACAAGCCAAAGTATTATGTGCTTGAGATGTTCCCCTACCCCTCGGGCCGAATCCATATGGGGCATGTGCGCAACTACACCATGGGTGACGTGATTGCGCGTCACAAGCTGGCGACAGGACATAACGTGCTGCACCCGATGGGCTGGGACGCCTTCGGGATGCCTGCGGAAAACGCCGCGATGGCCATTGGTGGCCACCCCAAAGACTGGACTTACGGCAACATCGCCGACATGCGCGGGCAGATGAAGCCTTTGGGCCTGTCCATCGACTGGTCTCGTGAATTCGCCACCTGCGACCCTGAATATTACGGCCAGCAGCAAGCGTTGTTTCTGGATATGCTCGAAGCCGGGCTGGTTTACCGCAAAAACGCCGTGGTGAACTGGGATCCGGTCGACATGACCGTTCTGGCCAACGAACAGGTAGAAAACGGACGCGGCTGGCGTTCGGGCGCATTGGTCGAGCGTCGTGAACTGACGCAATGGTTCTTCAAGATTTCGGATTATTCCGAAGAATTGCTCGACGCGCTGGACACGTTGGACAACTGGCCCACCAAAGTGCGCCTGATGCAGGAAAACTGGATCGGCAAGTCGCGCGGCCTGCAATTCGGGTTTGAACGCACCGATGGTGGCGACCCAATCACGGTTTACACGACTCGTCCCGACACACTGCTGGGCGCGTCTTTTGTTGGTATCTCGCCGGATCATCCAATTGCCAAGCAGCTCGAGGCCGAAAACCCAGAAGTTGCTGAATTTGTTGCCGAATGCCGCAAAGGTGGTACCACCGAAGAGGCCATCGAGACGGCAGAAAAGCTGGGCTATGACACCGGTATTCGCGTCAAGCACCCGCTGGACCCGAACTGGGAACTGCCGGTTTGGATCGCGAACTTCATCCTGATGGACTACGGCACCGGCGCAATCTTTGCCTGCCCGGCACACGATCAGCGTGACCTTGATTTCTGCCGCAAGTATGGCCTGCCCGTGGTCGATACGTTCTTTGCGCTCGACGACGACACGCCGGTCGACAAAATCGCTTTCGTTCCGCCAAAAACCGAAAAAGTCCGCTGGGTGAACCATTTCGCGGGCCTGACCGAAGCAACGGGCGACGAGGCCATCAATGCCACCGTCGATTTCGCCGAAAAGGCCGGTTGGGGCGAAGGCGTCACCAAATACCGCCTGCGTGACTGGGGCCTCAGCCGCCAGCGCTATTGGGGCTGCCCGATTCCTGTTGTGCACTGCGATAGCTGCGGTGTGGTGCCCGAGAAGAAAGAAAACCTGCCAGTCCGCCTGCCCGACGATGTGACATTCGACAAACCGGGCAACCCGTTGGACCGCCACCCGACCTGGCGCGACTGTGCCTGCCCGAAATGTGGGGCTCCGGCCAAGCGCGAAACCGATACGATGGACACCTTTGTCGATTCGTCTTGGTATTTCGCCCGTTTCACTGCGCCGCGTTCTGAGACGCCCACCGATCTGGCCGAAGCTGAATACTGGATGAATGTCGATCAGTATATCGGCGGCATCGAGCACGCGATTCTGCACCTGCTCTATTCCCGATTCTTTGCACGTGCGATGAACACAACCGGTCACCTGCCGAAAAAGGCTATCGAGCCGTTCGATGCGCTGTTCACCCAAGGCATGGTGACGCATGAGATCTACCAGACTCGCGATGCAAACGGCCGCCCCGTCTATCACCTGCCCGAGGATGTGACTGACGGCAAGCTGGCTGATGGCACTGAGGTCGAGATTATCCCTTCGGCCAAGATGTCGAAATCCAAGAAGAACGTGGTGGACCCGGTCAGCATCATCTCGGCCTTCGGTGCCGACACCGCGCGCTGGTTCGTGCTGTCCGATTCGCCGCCCGAGCGGGACGTGGAATGGACCGCATCGGGCGCTGAGGCTGCATTCAAGCACCTCAGCCGTGTGCATCGCATCGCGTCGGAAATCGCCGAGTCGGACGTTCCGGCCAATGCCGAGGACGAAGCCCTGCTGCGCGAAATGCACAAGGCGATCCACGACGTGTCGGGTGGCGTCGAATCCTTTGGCTTCAACGCATCGATCGCCAAGCTGTATGCCTTCACCAACACGCTGGCCAAGTCCAAAGCTGGCACCGCGGCCAAACGCGAAGCAGCCAAAACGCTGGCGCAACTGATGTCGCCGATGACCCCGCACCTGTCTGAAGAGCTTTGGCAGCTGCTAGGTGGCGAAGGTCTGGTGGCCACCGCAGCGTGGCCTGTCGCCGATGAGGCGATGTTGGTCGACGACACCGTCACCCTGCCGATCCAAATCAACGGCAAGCGTCGTGCGGAAATCAGCGTCTCCAAGGATCTGGCCAAGGACGAGGTTGAAAAAATCGCGCTCAGCACCGAAGCTGTGCAAAAGGCGCTGGATGGTAACGCGCCCAAGAAAGTGATCGTAGTTCCAGGTCGGATCGTGAATGTCGTTGTTTAACCGCAGAACCCTTTTGCTGATGCCGCTGGCCGCCTGTTTCCTTGGCGCGGCCTGTGGCTTCCAACCGGTCTATGCGCCCGGTGGAACGGGTTCGCAGTTATACGGTAAGGTTGCAGTGTCCGAGCCGAACAATGTCGACAGCTATCTTCTGGTCCAGAATCTGGAACAGCAACTGGGTCGCAGCGCCGGTGCGGTCAGCGCGTACAAACTGGACGTGCGGGTCACGACCGTGACGCGTGGGGCCGCGATCACCACGACGAATGAAACGCAACGGTACACGATTGACGGGCGGGCCCAGTATACGCTGCGGTCCAACGAAACCGGACAAATCGTAGCCTCGGGCACGGCCTCCGACTTTGTGTCTTACTCCGCCGCAGGTTCAACCGTTTCCACACTGGCTGATGAGCGCGACGCCAAAGACCGCCTGATGGTTATTCTGTCGAGCCAGATCGTGAACCGACTGAATGCAACACCGGATCTGGCCACATGAAGCTGAGCCCGCGCGAGGCTGATGGATATTTCTCCAAGCCGGACGCGGACAAGACCGGGTTGCTGATCTATGGCGCAGATGCCATGCGGGTCGCGCTCAAGCGTCAGCAGGTTCTGGCAGCTTTGCTTGGCCCCGGTGCCGAAGAGGAAATGCGCCTGACACGCCTGCCCGGCAGCGACCTGCGCGGCGATCCCGCGTTGTTGCTGGATGCCGTCAAGGCCGTTGGGTTCTTTCCCGGTCCCCGCGCGGTATTTGTCGAAGAGGCCACCGAAACCGCAGCACCTTCGATACTGGCTGCGCTTGAGGATTGGGCCCCCGGAGACGCCCAGATCATCGTCACGGCCGGGCAGCTGAAACCCAGTTCGAAAATTCGCAAAGCGTTCGAAGCACATCCGGCGGCTTATGCGGTAGGCATCTATGACGACCCGCCATCCCGCGCCGAGGTGGAACGGATTCTGACCGAATCGGGCCTGAAGAACATACCCCGCGATGTCATGTCTGCCATCAGCGAGCTGGCCGTCAGCCTCAGCCCTGGCGATTTCGCCCAAACCGTTGAGAAACTGTCGCTTTACAAGCGCGGGGACAGTTCAGAACTGACCATCGAAGACGTCGAAGCTTGCGCCCCGCGCTCGACCGAGGCTGCTTTGGACGAAGTTTTGAACGTAGTGGCCGAAGGCCGCGCGGGCGATATCGGACCATTGATCCGGCGCTTGCAGGCGCAAGGGACAAATGGCGTGACATTGTGCATTGGGGCCACCCGCCATTTTCGCACGCTTTATGCCTGCGCCTCGGATCCGGGCGGCGCGGCACAAGGTATCGGAAAGCTGCGCCCGCCGGTTTATGGCAAGCGGCGGGACCGTATTCTGCGACAGGCGCAGGGATGGGGTGCACCCAAGCTGGAAACTGCGCTGACGGTTCTGACCGACACGGATCTATCGCTTCGGTCTGCGGGTCAAACGGCACCCGCTATGGCCCTGGTGGAACGCGCCATGATCCGCCTTGCGATGCTGGCGCGATCACGTTGAACTACCGGGTCTTTTCCAGCCAATCTGCGGCTGCCAGACCAGCCCGACGCCCCGTGGCCAGGCAGGCTGTCAGCAAATAACCCCCTGTCGGGGCCTCCCAGTCCAACATCTCTCCGGCGCAGAACACACCCGGCAACGCGGTCAGCATCAGCCCGTCATCCAATGACGCCCTTTTTACGCCCCCTGCTGTCGAGATTGCTTCGTCTATCGGGCGCAGACCAGCGTGCAGGATGGGCAGTTTCTTTAACACTGCAATCTGATCTGGTTGACCTGTGCCGCTGCGTTTCACCATCTCATGAAACAACGCAACCTTCTGAGGCGATAGGTTCAGCGACTTTCTAAGCCATTGGGACATTGTAACCTTCGACCGTTTCGCGCCATAGCGCGCCTCAAGGGTTTGCTGATCCAGATCGGGCACCAAATCCACAAACAACGGCTGTCCGGCACGCAAGGTTGGGGTGAGCGAATACAGCCCGCCGCCCTCCAGCCCCTTTGCAGAAATTGCGGCTTCCCCGCGACTTTCAGAATCGCCTGCTATCCAACGGACCGATTTCAACGCGGCCCCAAAATGCGGCCGCATATGGTCGCTCCAATCCACGGACAGGGCAGAATTCGCAGGCTCGAAAGGAGCCAGAGCCACACCTCTGCTCGCAAGAGCCTCTGACCACTGACCATCCGAGCCAAGGCGTGCCCAGCTTGCCCCACCCAGCGCCAGTACGGTGGCATCTGGTGAAATACTGCGCGGCCCGTCGGGTGTGTTAAATATCAGCGCCTCGCCTTCCCAACCTGTCCAGCGCCAGCGGGTTTTGACCTCAACCTTTGCATCGCTTAACCGGGCCAGCCAGGCCCGCAACAAGGGAGAGGCTTTCATAACCTCGGGAAAAACCCGGCCTGTTGAACCCGTAAACAAGGGCTGACCCAAGTCACGCGCCCAGCGCTGTACTGCCTCGGAATCGAAAGCAGAAATCATCGGATTCAACCAATCCGCAGCCTCGCCGTATGCGCGGATCAAGGTACCGAACGGCTCATCTTTGGTCAGGTTCAGCCCGGATTTTCCAGCCATCAGGAACTTACGCGCGACTGACGGTTTGGCCTCGGCCACCAGCACGGAATGCCCTGCAGCGGCCAGTTGTTCAGCGGCCATCAACCCGGCGGGGCCTGCTCCGATCACCACTGCCTGCGCCATTCACACCCTCTTGCCTTCGCCGCTTTCAGGCGCAAGTTTCTAACCATCATGACGAACAGCGATCCGATCTGCCCGCTCTGCGACCGCCCGATCCCCGACGGAGGCGGCAGCCTGCATCATCTGATCCCAAAACTCAAAGGAGGCAAGGGCGGACCAACCGTTCTTTTGCATCAGATCTGCCATAAAGAGGTCCACGCCACCCTGACCGAGGCCGAACTGGCACGCAATTTCAACACAGTCGAAGCCCTGCGCGCGCATCCAAGGCTGGAAAAGTTCCTGAACTGGGTTCGCAAACGCCCACCCGGCTTTCGGTCAAAGGTTCCAGGCAAACGGCGCGGACGGTGATCAACCCGGCAGGATCGGATCACCAAAGGCGTCAGTCAGAGGTTCAGGCACGCCTTCGATTTCAATGCCCTGATAATCTGGCACAGGCCCGAACTGAGCCCCCGCAACGTGCTGAAATTCCAGCGTTGTATAGGGCCGTTTCCACAGCCATTCCCGGTTTTCAACCGACCATAGATCGGGATTTGGAGGCGTTTCCTGCGTGAAGGCATAGAAATGCAGGTCAAATCCGTATGGCGCAACGTCTTGCATGGATAACAACGACATGCCTTGCCCGCGCCAAAACTCGTCTTCAGCCGCGATGTCCCCGGTCCGCAAAGTGATCTGACCGATCCGCGCCTGCGCGAACGGCGCATCGGGATCAGCAGCGTGCAAAGGCCGGTTGCCTTCGAAATCATGTTGCAGCAGCTCGATGACAAAGCCTTCAGGGTCGGCCAGATGACACATGTAGCCGATATCCAGGAACTGGTTCGGATCGCTTACCGGAACACCCCGCGCGCGCAGATGGGTCGCAGCAAGATCAACATCCGGTACGGTTATGCCGATTTTCCAATAACGCTGGCCCCGGTCATGCGTGTATCCACCGCCGTCGGGCAGCAACAGAAGGTCTGCATCCTCGCCCGCATAACCTACACGAACGTTTGCGCCTTCTTCCCTGACGGACATGCCCAAAATGTCTCGATAAAAGGCCGCCAACTGGCGCGGATCATCGACCCGCAGACGCAGGGCAGAGGTCCTCATGAACACAACCTAGCGATTCCGGCGGCAATCTTTGGGTCGGCGTTGACGCTATCGGCCACCAGATCGCGTGCGGTTTGCATCAGGTGATCAGCCTCGACAATCCGGTCTACCAATCCAAACGCATAAGCCTCTTGCGCGGTGATCTTTTGACCCGCCATCAGAATCAGCTTTGCGCGCGCCGGTCCGACCAAAGCCGCCAGCCTTTTGGGATCGGAGGGTTGCGGCAGAAATCCCAGTTTCATCACAGGATAAAAGAATTTGGCCGAAGGCACCGCGATACGCAGATCGCAGGCCAGGGCCATCCCGTTGGCCCCACCAGCCAGGGTTCCGTTCAACGCTGCAACGGTCAGGCAGGGCAAAGCCGCAATAGCGCCAGACAGACGCTCCCAGACATCCGACGTGGCCAGACCGGCGCGCGCCTCATCAAGATCGGCACCGGCACTGAACACCTTGCCTGCACCTGTCAGGATCAACGCCTTTGCCTCAGTCGCAGCTTCGACGATCTCAGCCAGTTCCGCCAGCATCGCCCCGGTCAGAGCGTTGGCTTTGTCCGGGTTGTTGATCTTGGTGATCCAAAGACCATCCTCTTTGGTCAGATCGATCATATCAGCCCAACCCGTTTGCGGATGTCTTCCAACCGCAGCGAGATTTCGGTGCCCAAAAACTCATCCGCATCATCGGAACACATCCAGAGCAGCGCCCGCGCGGGCCAGTCTGCGGGAATGTGCACATCCCAATCCAGTTGACTGACCGGATTGATGCCGCTGGCCTTGATCGACCGCTGCATATCCGTGGCCACAGTTCCCGGTGACAAGCCCATAGCGCGAATGCCGTTATGGGCCTCTTCCAGATGTAGACATTCCGTCAGTATTTTAGCCCCGGCCTTGGAGGCGCAGTAGTGGCTCCAAGCTTCAACCGGATTTGATGCCGCCCCGGACGAGATGGTCAGAATGCTTCCCCCGCCAGCGGCCCGCATGATCGGCAGCGCGGCGCGCATTCCGTAAAAGACACCTTTAAGGTTGATGTCGATCGCCTTGCTCCAAGCCTCTACATCCGCGTTCGAGAGATGAAAGATCGGATCGATCACACCGGCATTACCAATTAAAACATCCAACCCACCGAAATGATCCACGCACGTGGCCACAGCCTGTTCGACCTGAGCAAAATCGCTGACATCACACGCCAACGCGATGGCCTGATCGCCCAGCGCAGCAGCCAAAGCGTCGATCTGGTCGTGGCTACGTGCCACCAAGGCGACATTTGCCCCGGCCGCGGCAAAAACGCGCCCCGCTTCGGCCCCGATTCCCCGGCTGGCCCCTGTAATGAGTACCGTTTTACCCTGCATCTGCCCCTCCTCGCGCGCTGCAATTGCTGTCGGCTACAGCCGTAGCGCGGAAACGGGGAAAGGGTCCAGCCCTTGCCCCCTTGACGATACCCGCCACAAACCCGACCATGCGCCACAAATTGATCAAGAAGGGTTACCTTATGTCCGTTTTCTTACGCCGCAGTTGCGGTGCAGCTTTGGCCTATGCCTTAGCCATTCAGGGTGCGTTTGCCGACCTGACGGCTGATGATGTCTGGGCCAATTGGCAAGGCTATTTCACCTCGATGGGATACACCGTCACGGGCGACGAAAGCTCGACAGGTCGCGTAACCACCATTTCGAACATGACACTTTCATTGGCACTGCCCGAAGAGGACGGGCAATTCCAAATGGTCATGCCAGAGATGACGCTGACGGAAAACGGTGACGGAACAGTGACTGTCGGTGTGCCGGAAAACTTTCCAATGGTCGTCACGGGTCAGGCTGAGGAAGGCGACTTTTCGGCGACTGTGAACTACACTCACAAACAGTTGAACATGGTGGTTTCGGGCTCTCCCGAAGACATGACCTATGACTACACCGCCGATACGCTGGGTGTAGTATTGGACTCGATCGAGGTCGAGGGCGAAGCGGTCCCGGATGATGTCTTTAACCTGGCGGTTGAGGCGAATGATCTGACAGGCAGCTCACGCATGCAGATTGCAGAAAACCGCGATCTCACCCAGACGTTCAACGCAGCCAGCCTGACCTACAACATGAATTTTCAGGATCCTGAAAGTGGCGAAACCGGATTGATCAATGGTCAGCTGGACCAACTGGCGTTCGAGGGCGAAAACGTGTTTCCGAAAGACATTGACCTTTCGGATCCGCAGTCCTTCTACGAGGCCGGTTTTGCCTTCGACGGCATCTTTACCTACGCTTCGGGCAGCACCGACTTGAGCGGCACCAGCGAAGGTCAGGCGTTCTCGATGAACAGTACGTCGGAAGGCGGACGCTTTGCCGCTACCATCGACTCTCAGAAACTGGTCTATGATATCGACCAAAACAGCACGAAACTTGCGGTGACGACCGCAGACCTGCCCTTCCCGATTGAGATCTCAATGGCCAAGGCCGGGCTCAACTTTGAGTTCCCGGTTCAGCAATCGGACGAGGTTCAGCCGTTTGGGTTGGGATTCAATCTGACCGATTTCACGATGTCAGACGTGCTGTGGGGCATTTTCGACCCCGCAGGCGCGCTGCCGCGTGATCCGGCAACGATTGCCCTGGATGCAACCGGAACGGCAAAGGTTCTGATGAACATCTTTGATCCGGAAATCGACATCGAGTCAGACGAAGCTCCGGGAGAGCTGCATTCTCTGAAAATCAACGAGCTTCTGGTGTCTTTGGTCGGTGCGAAACTGACAGGTGATGGCGATTTCGCGTTCGACAATTCGAACACCGAAGAATTTGACGGTCTGCCCAGCCCAAGCGGCGTTGCGAACCTTCAGCTTGTCGGCGCCAACCAGTTGATCGACACCCTGATCGGCATGGGCATCATTTCGGACAATGACGCCTTGGGCGCCCGGATGATGATGGGTCTGATGGCAGTTCCGGGCGAACAACCCGACACACTGAACTCGACCATCGAATTTACCGAAGATGGCCAGATTCTGGCAAATGGTCAGCGCCTTAAGTAAAGTTGGGAAAAGGGCTGCATACCTTGCAGCCCTTTCTTACGTTTTCCACCCAAAATCACTGTAACCGGGTGGGTTCTTCAAAATCCTCATCACACAATCCGGTCACGGGTCTTGCGACACGGGCGGTCCAAGGCTAGGTCGTTGGACATAAATCCGGAGGCCACATGACCCGCACACCAGAAGAAATCAGCCAGCAATTGCTTGATGTGGCCCGCAAGGCAGGCGCGGAGGCAGCAGATGCCATCGTGCTTGACGGCTCCTCGGTCGCGGTTGAGGTGCGCAGCGGCGCACTGGAACATGCGGAACGCTCGGAAGGCACAGATCTGGGGCTGCGGGTTTTTCTGGGTAAACGGTCTGCCATCGTATCCAGTTCCGACAGCCGCCCGGAAACCCTGCACGCAATGGCTGAACGCGCTGTGGCCATGGCCAAAGAAGCCCCTGAAGATCCCTTTTCCGGGCTGGCAGAAAGTGACCAGTTGGTAAGTGACTGGGATTTGCAATCGCTTGAGATGCTGGACCCAACCCCCGCCCCATCCGCCGAAACCCTGATGCAGGATGCTCTGACAGCCGAAGCCGCAGCAATGGCTGTGCCGGGTGTCACTCAGGTCTCAGATGCGGCGGCAAGCTATGGAACCCACCGCGTGCATCTGGCAGCCACAAATGGGTTTGCCGGCGGATACGAACGCAGCAGCCGGTCTGTGTCTTGCGTTGCGATTTCGGGCGAAGGCACCGGGATGGAACGGGATTACGACGGCGACAGTCGGACGTTTCAGTCCGATCTGCGCAGCGCCGACGAAATCGGGCGCACGGCAGGCGAACGCGCCGTACAACAGGTTGGCGCACGCAAGCCCGAAACCGGCAGTTTCCCAGTGTTGTTTGATGAACGCATCTCGTCGTCTCTTATCGGCCATATGCTGGCCGCCAGTAATGGCGCGGCTATTGCGCGGGGTGCGTCCTGGCTGAAGGATTGTCTGGGTCAAGAGGTTCTGCCCGCGCACCTGTCCATCATCGAAGACCCCCATCGCCCGCGGATCTCGGGCTCGCGCCCTTTTGATGCCGAGGGCTTGCCGACACAGCGTCGAGCGATTGTAGAAAACGGTGTCCTCACCGGCTGGACGCTGGACCTGTCCAGCGCCCGCAAGCTGGACATGGTGTCGACAGGTAACGCCGCGCGCGGCGTGTCCGGCCCGCCGTCGCCCAGCAACTGGAACCTCAGCCTGACGCAAGGCGACCAAACCCGCGCTGATCTGTTGCGGGATATGGGCACCGGCTTGCTGGTCACATCCATGATCGGATCGACGATCAACCCCAACACCGGTGACTATTCCCGTGGGGCCTCTGGGTTCTGGGTGGAAAACGGCGAAATCACGCATCCGGTCAATGAATGCACCATCGCAGGTAACCTGCGCGACATGCTGCGCCGGATTGTTCCGGCCAATGACGCCCGCCCATATCTGTCGCGCGTGGTTCCGTCGTTGCTGATCGAAGGAATGACACTTGCCGGCAACTGACCTGTCCCTGCTGATTGACGCAGCGCTTGAGGCCGGCAAGATCGCCACACGGTATTCCGGGACGCAGGCGCAGCGCTGGGATAAACCCGATGGCGCCGGTCCGGTGACCGAGGCCGATCTGGCGGTCAATGCGATGCTCGAGGAGCGGCTGCGCACCGCTCGGCCAGGGTATGGTTGGTTGAGCGAAGAATCTGAGGATACGGCAGAACGGCTGGAGTGCCGCAGTGCCTTCATCATCGATCCGATTGACGGCACCCGCAGCTTTGCCGAAGGCGCACGCACTTGGGCGCATTCCATTGCCGTCGCCGATGAAGGTCGGGTGACGGCTGCTGTGGTTTACCTTCCGATGCGGGATCTGCTGTATGCCGCCGCCCAAGGAAAGGGCGCTACGCTGAATGGTGAGACGATCACCACCTCGGCCATTGCAGACTTGCAGCGCTCGGAAATTCTGGCTGCCAAACCAAATCTCGATACGCGGCATTGGCGCGATGGGCATGTGCCCCATTTCGAACGCGCCTATCGACCGTCGCTGGCCTATCGCATGGCTCTGGTCGCGCAGGGACGGTTCGATGCGATGCTGACCCTGCGCCCCAGCTGGGAATGGGATATCGCCGCCGGTGATCTGATCATCCGCGAGGCAGGCGGTATCTGTTCCGATCGGGCGGGGCAGCCCTTGGTGTTCAACAATGCCCACCCCAGGCTGAACGGTGTTATCGCTGCGAATGCGACGCTTCACGAAGAGCTGTCAAAACGGCTGGATCCAACCGGACCCGGGATCGGAGCATGAGCAAACCGCGATCTTTAAGCCTTGCGGCCTACCGGGTTCTGTCATGGGGAATGCGCAACAGCGTCGGGCAACATACCAACCTGCCACGTCCCGAAGGCGAGCTTCTCTGGGTCCATGTGGCCACTCCGGGTCGTTTGCGCGCGGTGAACGATTTTTGCCACCGGTTGCTGCAAGTTCGATCCGATCTGAACTTCGTCCTGACAACACCTCCTGACACAGATTTGGACAGCTGGCCGCAACATGATTTCCTGCTGGTCAACCTGCCTCAGGACCAAAGCGGTGCTGTGCGCGGCTTCCTGGACCACTGGCGTCCGTCTATGGGGCTTTGGGTGGGCGGTGATCTGATGCCGAACATTCTGACCCGAGCCGATGAACACAACATCCCACTGGTTCTGTTCGATGCTCAGTTCAGCGTTACCTTAGCCCGAAGCGCACGCTGGTTGCCGGATATCACGCGGGCGACGTTTGACTGTTTTCAACACGTCATGACTGCATCGCCAGAAACAGCGCGCCAGATCCGCCGACTGGGCATTCCATCCGCCAAAGTCCATGAATCGCCTCCCCTGCGCATCAGCCCCAACCCCAGGCCATGGCCCGAGGACGAGCTGATTGAAACCAATCACACCCTTGCCGGGCGACCCGTCTGGCTGGCGGCCTGGGTTCAGGACAAAGAATTTATCTCAGTTCTGACCGCACACCGGCAGGCCCTTCGCATGCTGCACCGGCTTGTCCTTGTGTTGCACGTGGCTGATGAACTAGAGGTCGGGCCGCTGAAACGGCGGCTTGAAACTATGGACCTGCGCTGCGTCAATTGGGACGCCGGAGAAGAGATTGAAGATACCACGCAGGTAATACTGACATCGGACCCAGAAAACCTGGGCCTGTGGTGTCGCGTGTCCACCGTCACTTTTATGGCCAGTTCGCTGGAGCGTGGCGCGGGCGGTCGTGATCCCTCTGAGTCGATTGCATTGGGATCTGCTATTATTTACGGGCCGTTTGTTCATCGCCACGACGCTTTGTATTCTCAGCTGCGGCAGGCTGGTGCTGCCAAACAGGTCAAGACAGCAACCGAACTGGGGGATGCTCTGATCGAACTTCTGGCACCGGATCTTGCGGCAGGCATGGCATTGGCGGGATGGCAGATGATAACCGAAGGCGCACCACAAGCAGATGCCCTGATCGAAATGGTGCAGGATATTCTGGATCAGCGGAGTGCGGAACATGCGGGCACCTGATTTTTGGAACACCGCGCCGGATCATCTGGACTTCAGGGCGCGTCTGCTGGCACCGTTCGGTCATCTTTATGCCGCTGCCACGGCCCGCAGGGTCGCTTCAAAGGTCGGTGAACAGCCGGGCGTGCCGGTGATCTGTATCGGCAACCTCAATGCCGGTGGGACTGGCAAGACACCTACGGTGATCTGGACCCTCGAACAGCTTAGAAATGCATGGCACGAGCCACATGTCGTCACGCGTGGGCATGGGGGGTCGCTGGAAGGCCCGGTGCTGGTCGATCCTGCCAAACACACCGCCGCCGAGGTCGGAGATGAGCCGCTGTTGCTGGCAATGTTTGGTGAGGTTTGGGTCGCCAAGGACCGGGCCGCTGGTGCTCGGGCGGCTGCGGCTGCGGGCGCGACGGTGATCGTGCTGGACGATGGGTTTCAAAACCCTTCGGTCACCAAAGATTTTTCCATCATCGTTGTCGATGCTCAACGCGGATTTGGAAATGGGCTTTGCTTGCCCGCCGGTCCTTTACGCGAACCTGTGAACGTTGGCTTGCAACGCGCCGATCTGGTGCTGTCACTAGGCGATAAGGCCGCGCAGAAGGCGTTTTCTTCGCAATGGAGCACCCATCTAACCGTTCCGCATGTCGCCGGAGACATTGAACCTTTGCAGACCGGCATGGATTGGACAGGGACCCGCGCACTGGCCTTTGCAGGTATCGGCTATCCCGAAAAATTCTTTCAGACCCTGCGCCGTCTGGGTGTCGAGCTGGTGCGGGCCGAAGCATTGGACGATCACCAGCCCCTGACCCAGGCCCTGATGACCCGGCTGGAAAACGAAGCACGTATGTTAGGGGCTCAGATGATTACGACCGAAAAAGACGCTGTGCGCCTGCCCCGTGCTTTCCGTAGCAAAGTGATCACGCTGCCGGTCCGGCTGCAGATACCGCAAGGCGAAAAGGTGAAAGAAATGCTGCTAACCGTAGCCCCGTCACCTAAGTAGGTTCGGCCGACCCCATTGGGGTCGACCGGAAGAAGATCAGCTGCCAAGCTCGGCTTCGATCAGCTTCTTGAAATCCGCGTAGGATTGATTGTCGACCTTCTTGCCGTTCACAATGAAGGACGGGGTCGACTGAATGCCGTCGCGCTCAGCGTTTTCCTGATACCATGCAGCAAGCGTACGCGCTTTGGTGCCGTCTTGCAGGCACGCTTCAAGCTGGTCGCCGTCGATCCCGGCCAAACGACCGATCTTGCGCAGCTCGTCAACGATCTCAGCCGGACCGCCCGCGCGTGTCCACTCGGACTGCTTCTCGTAGATCACGTCGGTGAGGCCAAAAAACTTCTCCGGTCCCGCGCAACGAGCAACCATCGACGCCCACAAACCGTAACGGTCAAAATACACCTCACGATAGGTGAATTTTACCTTTCCGGTATCGATAAAGTCTTTCTTAAGCTGCTTATACGCGCCCTGATGAAAATTCGCACAATGCGGGCAGGTGTAAGAGGCATATTCGATGATCTCGACCGGTGCGTCTTCGGCACCCTGCACCATTTCGATGATGGTCGAGGTATCAATATCCGCCTCCTGCGCCTCGGCAGTGCCCACCAACAGGTTGGACGAATTGGAATTTGACAGCGACAGCCAATAGCCGCCAGCGGCGACGGCGACGGCCGCACAGATTACGGTTGCAATACGGCTCATTCTCAGCCCTTTCTCAGCGTTTCTGTTTGGATAAAACGTTGCATGCAAGACGTTCAAGAGCCGCGCGCAAATCTTCATCATTCACGTCGCGTGACACTTTGTCTGCTTCGGCGGCAACGTCAGGTGCAATCTGGGGTTTTGCCTGCTTCGGCTTGTGGTCGAAACTGGCTTGCCCCTCGGCAAATCCGGTCGGGGCGGTCTGGGTGATGCGGATGCGGCTGATGGCGTTGTATCCGTAAACCGCATTGACCTTACCGCGCAGTTGTTCCTTCTGCATTTCCAGCATCGGTGCCTGCGGGCCGGTGGTCAGCACGGTCAGGGTCGCACCAAAGCCGCCCTTACCATAGCCCACATTGACCGGGCGCGCGATGGCAGCGGTGTCCTGACCTACAATCTCGGCCCAATGGGTCAACAACCGCGACACAGCAAAGCCCCGGCTTTCACCGGCGCGCCGGATCTGATCATTCAGCAAAGACGCGGTGCGTTTGAACCCGCGGGTCGAGGAACGTCTGCGTTGCATCTGGTTTCCCACTCCTACACCGCTATTGTAATAGGCAGACCATCGGGTGCCAGCGAAACCCGACAAGGAGATGAATAAAACTTGCGTGATTCCCCTGAATTCACCGTCAGCGCCGCGCTTTTGGAGTGGTATGACCGCCACGCGCGCGACATGCCATGGCGCGTCAGCCCCGCGGATCGGGCCGTAGGGGTGCGCCCTGACCCCTATCGGGTCTGGCTATCCGAAGTGATGTTGCAGCAGACCACCGTGGCGGCCGTGCGCGATTACTTCCTGCGTTTCACTACCCGCTGGCCAACGGTTCAGGCGCTGGCCGCTGCGCCGGATGAACAGGTGATGGGGGAATGGGCTGGGCTTGGGTATTATGCCCGTGCCCGTAACCTGCTGAAATGCGCCCGTGCTGTGGCCCAAGACCACGATGGCCAGTTTCCTGACACCTATGATGCATTGCTGAAACTGCCCGGCATCGGCCCGTATACCGCCGCTGCGATCTCGGCCATTGCATTTGATCAGCCCGAAACAGTGCTGGACGGCAATGTCGAACGGGTCATGGCCCGGTTTTATGACATTCACGACCCTTTGCCAGGGTCCAAATCTTTGCTAAAAGAAAAGGCCGAGACCCTGACGCCGACCACTCGACCCGGGGATTATGCTCAGGCTGTTATGGATTTGGGGGCCACGATCTGCACGCCGAAATCTCCGGCCTGCGGCATATGTCCGTTGCGTGACCCCTGTCAGGCCCGCATCGCAGGAACCCAGGCCGACCTTCCCCGAAAAACGCCGAAAAGGCCCAAACCCACCCGTTATGGCCACGTCTATATTGCGCGTAAGGCAGACGGGGCCATGGTTTTGGAGCGTCGGCCGGATAAGGGCCTTCTGGGCGGAATGCTGGGCTGGCCCGGATCAGAGTGGAACGATGCGCCAGCCGAAAGCGCCCCGTTCCCGGCAGATTGGGCGATCCTGCCGGCTGAAGTTCGCCATACCTTCACGCATTTCCATTTGATACTCAGGGTTTGGTCCGCCGATATCGAAGATGACAACGTCCCCGAGCACCTGACAGTGTTGGACAAGCATAGTTTCAAGCCCAGCGATCTGCCCACGGTGATGCGCAAAGCCTATGATCTGTGGAGACAACAATAAGACCGCTGTGCAATCCATTGGGTCGCGGCTAGGTTATGTTCGAAAAAGTCGGAGCAGAGAAGATGATCGCAACAGGCACACTGTCCCGCTGGCAGTCCGCATCCCCTTTCTGGGTGTCTCTGCTATTGATCCCGCTAATCTGGTTCACCGCAATTGCCGGAGGCTGGTGGGTCCTGTTGATCCCTCTTTCGACTTGGTGGGCGTTTGCGGTTCTGGACCGGATCACCGGCCTGAACGAGCAGAATGCGGATCCGGAGACATCTGATGATGTGTTGCACTGGTACATCCTACTGACAAAGCTTTGGGTGCCGCTTCAATTCCTGACGCTCTTTGGCCTGATCTGGTATGCAACCCACACCAACCATCTGTCGACGCCCGCAAAAATCGGTCTGTTTTTCGGTATGGGCGTCCTGTCCGGTACAATCGGGATCAACTACAGCCACGAGCTTATGCACCAGAAAAGTAGGGGCGAACGATGGCTGGGTGACATCCTTTTGGCCATGGTGCTGTATTCTCATTTCCGGTCCGAACATCTGCTGGTCCATCACCGTTACGTGGGCACACCGCGCGATCCGGTGACGGCGCGGTACAACGAAGGGTTCCACCGCTTTTATCCCCGCGTTCTGTGGCAATGCTTTTTGTCAGCCTTCAACGCCGAACGCGACAAGCTGGCCCGTAAAGACCGGCCATGGACGGATCGCTCCAACCCGTTTTGGCGATACTGGGCCCTGCAAGGCGCGATGCTGGCGCTGGCTGCGCTGATCGGAGGGTGGGCTGGTTTGGCCCTGTTTCTGCTGCAAGCCGGAGTTGCGATCTGGCAGCTTGAGCTGGTCAACTACGTCGAACACTACGGCCTAACTCGTAAATACCTGGGCGACGGTCGGTACGAACACGTCTTGCCGCGTCATTCCTGGAATGCGGCGCATAAAGCGTCAAATTGGTTGCTGATCAATCTGCAGCGCCATTCCGACCATCACTACAAACCCAACCGTCGGTTTCCCCTGTTGCAACATCACAGACCAGACTCAGCCCCACAATTGCCGTATGGCTATCCGGTGATGACCGTTGCGGCGATGATCCCTCCGCTTTGGCGGCGGGTGATGAACCCGCGTGTTCGGGAATGGAGACGTCACTACTATCCCGAAATTACGGATTGGCACCCTTATAACAAGGCTATGAACCAGATGCCCAAAGCGTGACCGCAGCGCGCGTCTGCGCGCTGTCTGGCCCAACTGTCAGCACGGCATCTTCGATGCTGTTCTGATGGGCGGGAGGGTTTCAGTTCTTCATCACCCAGATATTCATCGGAGCCTCTACCCCGCGGACAGATTGATCGCGATGTGCAGTGAAACCTTCCATCGCATCTGGCACAGTGGGATTTTCTTCGGCTACCCGTTCCCGCACAGCATCGCTGACAACTATGTTTGCCTGAAACTCGCGCGTCAGCGCTTCCAGCTTGGCCGCCACATTAACCGCATCACCGATCACTGCGAACTCCAGCCGGTTGGCGCCGATGTCCCCCAAAACGACCGAGCCATAGTGCACCCCAATACCAACTTGGATTTCGGATTCTCCCGCACGCCGACGATCCAGATTCCAGCGGTCGATCACCTTCACCATCGCGCGCGCGCAGCCCAGCGCATTGCTTGCATCCAAGGGCGTCGGCACCGGCGTGCCAAAGGTCGCCATCAGCCCGTCACCCAGATACTTGTCCAGGGTTCCGTGGTGCCGGAACACCTCGGTCTCCATTCGGGCGTGGAAGCCCCGCAGCACCTCGATGACCTCATAAGGATCACGGCCAGCGGCGTATTTTGTGAAACCCACGATGTCGATGAACAAGACCGCCACATTCTCTTTACGGACCTGTTTCAGCGGTTCGTCATTCTGGCTGAGTTCATCCACCACGTTGGGTGAGAAATATCGCGACAGATTGGCCCGTTCCCGTTCCAAACCGGCGTTGCTCATCAGCAGCTGGTTCAGTCGCCGCATCGAGATACCCAATGTCACTGCAACCATGACAAAAACGATGACCTGCTGGATACGCTGCGGGGCCATGAAGCTGTTGGGGTCCAACAATTCGGCAACGTCCGGATAGCCCTGCAATGCCGTTGCAACCTTTTCGCTGATCCCCGGAATGGGTGTCGCCACCCACCAGGCAATGATCCAGCCCGCCGTCCACATCATCGCGGTCCAGGAGCCGATGGCAATCACCGTGCGCCAAGAATAGGCCAGAGTCCCAGCAGCGAGAATGATGAAGAAATATTGGAAGTTATCGAACCGATATTGCATCGCCAGCGGCCGGACATCATCGCTGAACGGGTTAGGTACGATCATTCCAAGCGTCATGATCAGCAGATCGACGAAGATCAAAAACAGCTCGGCACGGGATTGCCCAACGCGACCGGCCCGACGGATCAGCCAACCGTTCGCGCAGATCAAAAGCAGGATGAAGTGATACCAAAGCACCTCCCACTGCGGGTTCAGGAAAATCAGAAGAACGCCAGTCAGCGCCATCGCCACCCAACGGGCACGCACGGCCAGTTCCAACCCTTCGCGCTTATGCCGTTCTAACGCGGCCTCGGTATATTTGTTATCCAGATCGTATGTATCAGGCTGTGTAAAAAACAGGCTGCGGCGGGGCTGCGCGGTCGTCTCGGTCATGGCCGTGATCTTTCTTGCAGTGTCAGGGTCATTGTCATGCAATCACTGTTGATGCCAAAACAAAAGACCCCGCCGTAGGATCGGCGGGGCAAGGCTTAGTGCCTAGTGTCAGGCCACAGGCACCGGCGGTGTTCTTGAAATCAGTTCATCTCGGCCCGGATCTGCTGACGCAGAACGTCGATGGGTACGGTTTTTCCATCACGCTTGAAGCACCAGTATGTCCAGCCGTTGCAGGAAGGGGCGTTTTCCAGATGCGCGCCAACCTGATGGATCGAGCCTTTGACGTTTTGACCGACCAGCGTGCCATCGGCGCGCACTTTGGCCTTGTGGCGCTGGTTCATGGAATACAGCTCTTCGCCGGGTCTCAGCATCCCACGTTCGACCAGTTGGCCAAAGGGTACGCGCGGTTCGGCACGTTTGCTGGCGCTGACTTCCAGCGCCTCGCGGTCGAACTTGCGCACCTTGGCGATGCGTTTCTCGGCCACTTTGCGATAGCTTTCCTCGCGCTCGATACCGATGAACTCGCGACCTAGCATTTTGGCGACTGCACCGGTTGTACCTGTGCCAAAGAACGGATCCAAAATCACATCGCCCGGATTGGTCGAGCCAATCAATACGCGGTGCAACAAGGACTCTGGCTTTTGTGTTGGATGCGCTTTGTCGCCGTTTTCATCCTTCAGACGCTCATGCCCGGTGCAGATCGGCAGCACCCAGTCACTGCGCATTTGCACGCCTTCGTTCAGCGCTTTCAAAGCTTCATAGTTGAAGGTGTATTTTGCACCTTCGCGCTTGCTGGCCCAGATCATCGTCTCATGCGCGTTGGTAAAGCGTTTACCCCGGAAATTCGGCATCGGGTTCGACTTGCGCCATACAACGTCGTTCAAAATCCAGTACCCCGCGTCCTGCAGGGCCGAACCCACACGGAAAATGTTGTGATAAGACCCAATAACCCAGATCGCGCCGTTGGGCTTCAGCAGTCGGTGCGCCGCCTTCAGCCATTCGCGGGTGAACTGGTCATAAGCCCCAAAGCTGGAAAACTGATCCCAGTGATCATCAACCGCATCCACCTGAGAGTTATCCGGGCGGTGCAACTGGCCTTTCAACTGCAGATTATAGGGCGGATCCGCAAAAATCAGGTCAACCGACGCCTCGGGCAGACTGTTCATCACTTCGATGCAGTCCCCGGATAGAATCGTGTTTAAAGGGAGCGCTTTTGCGCCCTTTTTGGTGGTCGTTGTCATATCACTGCCTCAAGTATCCACGGCGCTTTTGCGCTCATTTGGTTGAGACAAGGATGAGTCAAAGACGATTCGCCGTCAATTTCTTTTTTGAATCAGCAGCTTACGATTTACTCTTGATACAAGATATTGTGCACCGGCTTGAACGAACGTCTATGGTGTGGGGTCACGCCAAGATTTTGCAGCGCTTCTTTGTGTTGTTTTGACGGATAACCGGCGTTGGTTTCCCATCCATAACCCGGATGCTGTTGCGCCAAATCCACCATCACCTGATCGCGCCAGTTTTTTGCAAGGATCGAAGCAGCTGCAATCGACACCGAACGGGCATCGCCCTTTACAACAGCCTGCGACGGGATCTTCATACCACGCGGAATCATATTTCCGTCGATCAGCAGGAAATCGGGGGCCGGTGTCAGTGCCTCGACCGCGCGCAGCATCGCCAGATGCGAGGCCCGCAAGATGTTGATCTCATCAATCTCGGCAACCGTGGCCTCTGCGACAGCAAACTCGGCGCTGGCGCGAATCTCTGCGTCCAGTGCAGCCCGACGTTTTGCAGTTAGCTTCTTAGAGTCATTCAACCCCTCGGGAATATCCTCTGCGTTCAGAATCACGGCGGCGGCAACAACCGGTCCGGCCAAAGGGCCGCGCCCGACTTCATCCACTCCGGCGATACGGATATGGCCCCGCTCCAGCAGCGCTTGCTCAAGTTCGAAATCTGGCTTTGTCATGCCATCGGAAAACCGCGTTTCACGCAGCACCGCAAGTAAAAAGAGAGGGCAGCCCACACTGCCCTCTCCAACGCGGCACTTCTTTGGCACCGCTCCTGCTCAACCGATGTTACTGGTAAACGACGCGGTATCCCTTCTGGCGCAGGCACGCAGGTTCGTATGCCCGCTTGACCTTTTTGCCATTCCAGAAACCAACCTTGCACTCTTGGGGCAGGCTATTGGCATGTTTGTAGTGTTTCTTGAGGCACTTCGGACCAAGCAACAAATGGTCCTGTGAATAGCTGTTATACGTACGCAAGCAGCGCTGGGGCAGATCGTACCGGGCTACGCGCGGCGGCAATGGGCGCACCGGCTGGGGCTTGTAAGGTTTCGGAGTATACGTTTGATGGCGTGCCGCCCGGTTCTTATCCTTTTCCTTGTTATCGTAGTGAACTCCGGCCCCGATGATCGCAATAGCCGCCAGACCACCCAGAATGTCCTTTGCATCCGCTGCCCGCGCCTGAGAGGCCGAGACGCCGGTAATGGCAACCGCGGTCGCAATGATCAAAGCGATGAATTTCTTATGCATAAGGCGTGTCCTTCTGATTGTTTGAGCGACCGTGTGACAGACCGCGTCCTGATTGCCCTGACACTGGGGGCAGCCGTTCCTGCCAAGCAATAACGGCCCGGTGTTATCGGATATCAGATCCCGCAAACCCCTTAGGTTATTGAATATCGCGGCAACTCATGCGCAGGATGCGGCCTATGAAACAGCTCCGCTCTTCTCTGACCTTTGTGGCCCTGATATCGCTTGGCTCTGCTGCGTCTGCAGCGGATTGCTATGCGGATTACAAGGCGAAAAAGGACAACCCTCTGCGTTTGCATTACGGGGTTATTCAAGTCTCGAACTGCGATAAGGGTCAGGCCCGAGCAGAAATCGCCCAGCGCCTGAGCGCGTCAGGCTGGACCCTGCTTGAGGTTCAGTCCGTTTTTGGACCAGAAGGGTTGGATCAGAGGAAGGGCAATGCCGGACAATTCTATCTCCGTTTCTGATGCGCGCCGGTCGGGCGTCCGGCTGGTTGTGCTGGGCATCGCTGCCATCGTTCTTATTCTGATTACGGCCGCCATTTTTCTGTTCTGGACCTTGCCAGATGCAAATGCGTTTAACGCGCGTGTCGAGCGTTTGTTTGTCGAGGCTGACCTGACCTCGCAAACAGAAATCCGGTTACTTGAGATCTTGGCCCAATCGGGCACAGCCTTTGCCGACACCTTGTCCAGTTACCGGATGGTCATCTACGTATTGCTGGTTTTCGCCAGCGCGATGATGATCTCGGCACTGGTCTTTCTGGTGATGCTGGTTCTGATGAATCGACGCATGGCACAGATCGAACGCACCGGCATTCAGGTGACATCCCTGCTGATCAGCCGTGAGGAAAACACCGTTTACCTCAACAATATGGATTTCAAACTGACGCCCGCCGCCATGGAAACCCTGTCCGTTCTGGCGGAATCACGGCTGGATGACGAGGTTCTGTCCGGTGCCCAGATCGAAGGAATGATTTCCGGTCGCGACGCTGCCGACTGCGACGAAGCCGCAGGCGCAACGCGGATCAAACGGCTGCGCGACGCGCTTGGAAATCAAATGGTCAGCGAACTTCTGGTCAAGAATATCGCCAAGAAAGGCTATATGCTGTCCATAGAAAAAGACGTCATTCAGATGGTTTGATCACGTGGCAGCCCACGCTCGCATTCGGTAAAATCCCATTTCAGCCTCTTGGAAAGTGCGATGGGAACGCCCATTCTGTATATACCAAAGGCAAGGGAGGTCGCTTATGAACGTCCACGCCGCACCAAAGATGACCGGTTACGGAATCTCTGTCGAGCCTCTGAGCGGCAGGATTGCGATTTACCGCGATGACGTCCTTTTGGCTGAAAGCACAAATGCCAAGGTTATGTATGAAACGCGCTTGCCGCCCACGGTTTACGTGCCGCGTTCGGACGTATGTGTAGATTTGAGCGCAGAAACCGAACTGCAAACCTTCTGCCCGTTCAAGGGCACCGCCACCTATCACGACATCAGCCTGCCAGGTGAAACGCTGGCCAATTCCGTCTGGGCCTACGAAGACACTTTGCCGGAAAGCAAAGCAATACAAGGCTGCATCGGTTTTACAGCTGGCGCGTATACACGGATAGATTTAGGCGACAACCGCCTGCGTGAAGTTGATGATGGCAACATCAGCGGGCCTCTGATTGATTGGCTGATGCGCGGTGCGTCGACAGCGACGACACCAGAGAGCTTTACCGAAGCACTAGCTGAAAAAATGCTGGAGCACGGTATCGCGATCCAGCGTCTGAGTATTTTGGCATGGTCCCTACACCCCTTGATCGTGGGCAAGCATTATATCTGGGAAAAAGGCGAAGGAGAGATTCTGACCCGAGCACCCACCTACGAAATCTATGATCATCCGGCCTTTATCAACAGCCCACTGCGCCATGTTTCGAACGGTCTTGGCGGCGTGCGGCAACGGCTGAACGATGACAACCCGCATAACAGCTTCCCGATCATGGAGGATTTACGGGCCAAAGGCGCGACCGATTATGTCGCCATGCCGCTGCCATTTTCCGATGGGCGGACAAATGTTCTGACGCTGACCTGTGATCATCCGGATGGATTTACCACGGAAAACCTGGGCCTGGTGTTCGAGTGTTCTGCGGTGATCGCTCGGTTCTACGAAGTTTTCATGCAACGTGAAAACGCGCAGGTTTTGCTGGAAACATATGTCGGCAAACGCACAGGCGCCCGCGTTTTGGGCGGAGAGATCCGGCGCGGCGATGGGGATGAAATCGACGCGGCGATCATGTTCTGCGATCTCCGCAACTCGACTAGCCTTGAAGAGAAACTGGGCCGAGCCGCTTACATCAATGTGCTGAATGCGTTCTTTGAAACGGTGTCGGGCATCGTGCACGACAACGGAGGAGAAGTTCTGAAGTTCATCGGCGACGCTGTTTTGGCCGTCTTTCCAGTTTCGGAAGAGGACGCCACGACCGCTCGGGTGAATGCACAACGTTCGGCAATTCAAATCGTGGAAACGTTGGGTGAACTGCGAAAAGACGGCTCTGATGCACATTGCGACTGTTCAATCGGCGTGGCTTACGGGCGCGTGACTTATGGCAACGTGGGGTCGCGCGAGCGCCTGGATTTCACGGTTATCGGTCAAGCCGCAAATATAGCCGCGCGTTTGGGTGAATTTGGCAAAACAAAAGGGCATCGGATTGTTGTGTCCGAAGACATTGAACCAGCATGCTCCAACGCTTTGCCGCTGGGTGCGGTAGCGTTACACAATGTGTCTCAACCAGTCGTATCTTACGCCTTGCGCACTGCGGCGGATGCTATACTCGACGGCTAAGGCTGATACTTGTGCTCTGACAATTCATCTGGCGTCCGGTGATCCAGCCCAACATCAGACGCAATCCGACCTCAGGCGGAACGTTCCGTTCACACAGCCCCAAGCAGGATCAACGCAGTCTGTGCCGGTGAAATCGTGTTCTGAAGCTGTGCAATCTGGCTGCGGGCCAGATAGGTGTCGGTCAGTTCCGTGATAGCGTTCTGATCCGAGAACTGCGCCAGATCTTCCGATCCGGTCAATTGAAACAACCTGTCTTTGAATTCGACCAATTGCGCGTCAATGTCCAGCTGAGCAAAGGACGGAGGCAACCCAAGCGCTGTCTCCATCATGCTGCGCAAGGGCGGCAATCCCATCAGATCGAACCACTTAGTATCCGCGCTGGACGTGCTGTTTGCCAGGTCTGCGAGTTCCCGCTGAGCATAAAGCGCGATACGCATCGTCTCATCCGAAGCGCCTACGGCGATTTCGAACCGAGCAGACAAATTGGCCTGCGCAATTTCTTCCATATTTGTTCTAAGCGCCGTTTTCCTGGCAGCCCCCGGGCCGAACCCGAAAGCGTCTGAAAACTCGCGATACCGCTTGTCTGCAAGGCGATTTGACAAAGCGTCGTCAGCCTGCGTGCCATCTTCAAGGATCTTATGAACAAAAAACCTGTTATCCAAATCGCCTTCCAGTCCGAACGCACCCAAAGCGACCTGCAACAGCCTGCGATCCGATACCAGGTCTTCTGCTGATTGAACTTTGCCAATGTTTTCCATGAAATATTTCGTCTCTCGATCATTCGCCGCTGACGAGGAAAAGCTTTGAAACTGGCCTTCGTAAGTGCGTTGAAGAAATCGCCAGCCAACGATTCCTCCGGAAGGGACAACAGGCTGAAAGGTCATTGCTGATACGCCATCAAGCGCTCTTCTCTTGGCAGAAGCGAACGGAGGGATTTGAGGCACTTGTAATAGTGCTCGGCCACCAGCGCGTCGGTAGCCTCAGACAGAACGCGGCGGCTGTCTGCATCCGTAAAGACCTGACTCAACTCCTCTACACGGCGCAGCAGTTGCTGCCGGGCGTGTTCCGGTTCCATGTCACCGGACAAAACCAATTGTGCCGCATAACAAACGCGACGCACCGGCGTGTTGGCTTCGTCCGGATGGATCGCATCCTTTAAACGCAGGACATTGGCCTGCGGCGTCATGATTGAAAACCTGCTGCGGCGATCCCCGTTTTCGATAACCACGCCGTTGATCAGCACTCTTTCTTTCGGGGCAAGTTTCAGGACCAGTCCACTCATTAAGTTGCCCTCATCTGACGCAGGCCGCGCAAGACAGCCGTGTTGATTTCCAACAATGGTTCAACCGCTGCCCCATCTCCCAATACACGACTGCTGTGTTGTTCGGTAAACTCGGCAAGGTAGAATATGCGCGCCCGCAGATCGTTCGGCAACGCGTTTGCGGAATCCGCAACGCCTGTTGCCAGCACCCCCCAAAGCCGCCGATTCTCATGCACCGCCTGCGCAAACGCCGAGAAATCCGTCGCTTTGCGTGCTGTTGCAGCCTTGAGACGCCGCGTGATTCTGGAGATAGCTTCATATTCGGTATCGCGAGGCGTCCGCGTTGGCGTGGCGGTTTGCGCATAGCTGTGTTGAGCGAGGGTTTGCAGTGTCACTTGAAATCCTTCCAAAGGGTCGCCGTCAGGCGATCAGGGCCGGGGCACAAACATCGTGCCCCGGCCTGCTTTTTTGATTAGCGGAACAGCGACAGGATCGACTGCGGGGCCTGGTTGGCGATCGACAGCGACTGAGTTGCCAGCTGCTGCTGTACCTGAAGCGCCTGCAGACGAGCCGAGGTCTCTTCCATATCTGCATCGACAAGCGAGCCGATACCGGACTTGAACGAGTCAGACAGGTTCGAAATGAACTCTTTCTGGGTCTCAATTCGGCCTTGCACCGAACCAAACGCGGCCGATGCGTCAATCGACGTGTCGATCAGCGACTCGACTGCAGCCAATGCAGCGGTCGCCCCCGCACCTGTCGACACATCAATACCGGCCAGAGCGCCAAGACCACCAGCACCCGCGTTCACGAACTGAGCAGAGAACGAGAGGTCAGAACCAGTGCCGTTGGTCACTGACAAGGTTCCGGCCGTACCAGAATCATAGTCGACCGTCAGGCCAGTAATTCCAAGTTCTTCAATCTTTGACTTCAGCCCCACTGCGACAAGGTCACCAGTGGTTGTCGCCGCAGCGTCCTCTGCGGACACAGTGTACGAGACAACCTGATCATTGATTGCGACGACAACCTTGTCCCCGGCGGCAAAGGCACCGCTAGATTCATCGGTCACCAACGCGGTCGCAGCGGTCGCACCGTTGTCAATGGTTGCGCCAACACGGTCATTGCCGGTCGACGCACCGGTTGACCCATCAAAGACCTGTTTTGTGGCGTAGCCGCCAGTGGACAGGTTCTGCCCGGATACCGAGATGGAAGATGCCGTAACTGCACCGGTATTGTCGCGATCCAACGACGCCAGAATCGAGGCTGAGCCTGCTGATCCATCAACCAGGTTCAGGCCGTTGAACTGGGCGGCGCTGACAACCGATGCGATCTGCTCTTTCAATGCTGTCACGTCATCGTTGATTTTACCCCGATCAACGTTGTCTTCCTGCGCGGCGACAATCTTGCTTTTCATCTGCGTCAACAGATCTGTGACGGTTTCAGACGCGTTCCGTGCAACGGCGACTGTCGATTCACCCAACGCCAAGCTGTCCTTGATGGCGTTGAAACCTTTGACATCCGATTCCATCACTTTCGAAATCGCCCAAACCGCCGAGTTATCCTTGGCCGTCGCGACGTCTTTGCCGGTCGAAATCGCGTTCTGGGTCATCGCCAGGTTCTTGTTCACAGACTTCAGCGTTTGCAGCGCAACCATCGCGCCATTGTTTGTCAGAATGCTGGACATAGCTTTCATCCTTTTCCGTTTGGGCCATTTTGCCCATGTTCACCCCACAAGACCTGCGGGCTTTGGTGTCTTTCTGACCTGTGCGACGCGCCACTTGGCCGTTCGCGCCACCTGCCGTTTCCAGGTGCAGCACCACTTTTGAACCAGACCCCCTAACGGAATGCTAAAACCTCAGAACCCATAATTTCGGATTTGAATCAAACTTCTGCCTATGCCCTCTTTTCCAACTTCACAGTGCTGCGAACTGCAAATTGACTGCGTTGACCGTCGGCGCCATAGGTGCTGAATTCCTGTCGAACACGCCGCAGTTCGGCCATACGGGTGGCAACCGCCCGAATGCCGTCGGCTGCACTGTTCAGCAACGCCTGATTCCGCTCGACCTTGCGCTGGACGCGAATCAACGCGTCACTGTCCTGCACTTGAAGATCGTTGATTGCACCGATCAGTTTCTCTTTTTCCGGCACCATATGGGCCAGACGATCGAGATCCCCTTGCACAAGAGCCGCGCGCTCAAGATCCAGAACTTCTTCCAGTGATTTGATCAGCGTCATGTCGGCTTCAAATGTCATCGGCTTTCTCCATCAGTGACTTGAGCAGGATTTCAGACAACCCAACGCCCCCGGACTGAGCCAGTTGTTGCGCCTGGTGCTGAACAAGAAGCGATCCAAACTGGTCTTCGCCGACCCCGCCGCCGAAACTCTGTCGTGTCTGCGCCAGCCCAGCTGATTTAAGCATTTCACTTAAAAAAGCCGCCTCCAACTCAATGGCTGCGTTTTTGAGGCGGGTGTGAGTCAAAGGTGCCGGACCCGTTGAGAGGCTCTTGGAAACCTGCATTGTTTTCTCCGAAATTTGCTTCGAACTTTCTTGATCAAAGGCGAAAGCAGTTAAAATAAACGTAACTTCCTACCGGCAGAGTGCAGAGCAATCACACGGAGCCGGAGCAAAATGCCCAACCCAGTTATGCTGCCCACGACGACGTCGACAGCCGTTGCCAAACCCGCCTCGACGCGCAATGAGGCTGGCCAGAACGGTGAAGTGACAAGCTTTGAAGACATTCTTGGGCAAGAAACGGGCGGCGATGAGCCGCCTGAACCCGAGCTGCTGGTTACTGCTCCTGAAATGCAAGACTCGGGAACTGAAACAGAATCAGCAGATCAAACAGAGCCCCAAGCTGCCCCGATTGCGGAACCGCAACTTGTTGCGACTCTGGCGGGCAACTCAACAAAACGTGCCGACAGGATGTTCATTCCTGAAGGAGATCAGCATCCAAGCACTCTGCTAAAGGCGGGCGTTCGGCGTATTTCTGGCAGTGAGCTGCCTGAGCAACCGCACATTTCTACGTCCCCGGGCCAGCATAACATCGCCGATCCTGTTGCACCCACAGCAGCGCGATCTGATGCAGGATTGGTTCACACTGCTGTGGCCCAACAGCGGATACCTGTGAAGGTAGCCGAGAATGGCCGACCTATCGAGCAAATGACCAAAGCAAACGGCAAATTAAGCGTGCCGGACATCGGTCCCAACTTTCAAAACACTGACCCTGTACAACCAACAGAAGTCACACCCGCAACGTCCAAACCAGCAATACCAGATCGCGCGCCACCCGTTGCACAGCTTCAACTGATGGCAACGCTTGCCGAAAATGAACAGAACACCCTTGTTCAGGAAGCTGAGCCAACAGTTTTCGCCAAGGACGAACCGCTCCAACTTGCTCCGAGAGAAACAACGCCGCAGCTTTCTGCGCCGTCTGCGTCAGCTCGCGCCGAGCTCGCCCGTGCAATCGCCGGGCAGTTGGCGGCGACCATTCAGACGCGTCCGGGGGCCGGGATAACTGAAATTGCATTGAACCCCGAAGAATTGGGGCGTGTTTCCATTGTTCTGAACGGGCGCGATGACGGGCTGCACATGACCATTGCCTTGGAACGCCCAGAAACCCTGGAGCTGATGCGACGTCACATTTCCTTACTTACGGAAGAGTTTCAGAAACTGGGATACGGTGCGTTGAGCTTTGATCTGGGTACAGCCTCCGACGCGGACACGGGCTGGGCTAACACCAACAAGACCGAGTCGGGATCCGTCTTTGAACCGATAAAAGGCGATTCGGATGTTCAAACCGACTCTCTACCACAAATTTTAGTCCCAAGCCGGGGCATCGATATGAGGTTTTGACACATGATCACCCCAGTGAATACGGCGCAGGCAGCAAGCTCTCAGCCGTCTGCAAACAACGCACAGACGTCCGCGATTACATCGGATTTCGAAACCTTTTTGATGATGCTCACAGCGCAAGCCCAGAATCAGGATCCGCTTGAGCCGATGGACTCGACACAATACGCGTCGCAACTGGCCCAGTTCTCGATGGTCGAGCAGCAAGTTCAGACCAATGATCATCTGTCATCGTTGGCAAGCACGCTGGGCAGTGTGAACCTTAGTGACCTTGCAAGCTGGGTCGGTATGGACGTCCGATCAACTTCCGCCTTTCACTTTGACGGACAGCCCAAGACCTTGTTTGCCCAGGCTGATCCACAAGCTGATACAGCCAAGCTGGTGATACGTGACGAAAACGGGACCGTGCTCGACAAAGTAACTGTACCCCCTGCTCAATCCGAATTTGTGTGGGCCGGCGTTACCTCTTCGGGAAATCCAATGAGCACCGGCAACTACACAGCGGCGCTGGAAAGCTTCAAAAATGGAGAGCTGCTGACCCAAACACCAGTCGAAGCCTACAACCGCGTCATAGAGGCTCAGGTTGGCGGTAATACAGTGCTTCTAACCCTTAGCGGCGGGGAAGTGATTTCAGCAAGCGACGTAAACGCCGTCCGAACTGGCGCTTGATCTAGGGCGCTGGAGCGTCCAAAGCTTGGCAAATTGACTCGCCAAAAGAAGTGACAAGACCCCTGCCTGAAACGCCTGCCCCTCCTCGCGATCTGGTTGACCACCTCTGCGCTCAGGGGTTGGTCAGCGCGCGCGCGCGATTTGAAACACTCTATGGCGGGCGCACCAATCGGGTATGGAAGGTTTTGGAAGACAGCGGCGACAAGGTATTGAAGCTGTACAACACGGCCCTTCGCAACCCCTTGTTTCGCAATGACCCAGAGTTAGAGGCGCAATGCCTCAAAACCCTCGGGCCAGAAGGGTTCGTACCAAGGTTGCGCGACTCAGGACGGTACAAAGATGCGCATTGGGTCTTCTATGACCATGCCCCTGGAACACCCTGGCAGGAAGGAGCCGACAAGGTTGGTGCGTTGCTGCGCAGGTTACACGACCTCACGCTTTCTTTTTCAGCCCCAGCCGGATGCAACGGCAGTGAGGACCTCAGGGCGCATGGGGTTCGTATTCTGCAGGGCTGCTCATCCGAGACGCGGCACAAATTGTTGGAACAGCAACCCATGGAAACGGTGGCGCCTGCGAAAAAGACGTGCCTGATTCATGGCGACCCGGTAGCTGGGAACATCCTGGTTGCAGGAACAAACCTGACACTGATCGACTGGCAATGCCCTGCCCTTGGTGATCCAACCGAGGATTTGGCACTGTTTCTTTCTCCGGCCATGCAACGCCTGTACCGAGGGGCCGCTTTGGCAAAGTTCGAAGAAGAGCAGTTTCTGAACGCCTACGGCGATCCGGAAATTGCGGACCGTTACCTGCGCTTAAAACCTTGGTATGCGTGGCGCATGGCCACCTATTGCCTGTGGCGCGCGGAAAACGGCGCGCCCGATTATGCCGAAGGACTGAAGCTGGAAGCAGCGGCCCTGTGACTTTCGCCTTTATCTAAGATCCGCAAGGCCCATCAGGGCATAGGCTGGCGGCATGAGCGCGCGACGCCAGCGCCCCAGTGGGAATTTTTCAGGCGTTTGGCACATAGCTGCAGGCAAACCGGCACTCTGCCCCAGGGCCAACCTGGCCAGCGCCCGTCCGCTGTAGGTTCCCATGGCAACGCCATTTCCGTGATAAGCAAAGCCGGCAAACATACCCGGTTGCCCCTGTACAGGTCCAACATAGGGCGTCAACGCACGCGACATACACACCAAGCCGGACCACATATGCGTGGCTTCGACCTTCGACCAGGCGGGAAACATCTTTTTGAAATCCTGCTGAACCTTTGCCCGGATTGATGCCTCTGAACGGGCAGAAGAGCGCAACCCACCCCTCATACCAAACAGAAATCGCCCGTCCGGCATCAAGCGGAAATAATGCAGAAGATTACGCGTATCATAGCACATCTGGGCCGAGGTCCAGCCCTGTTCCAATTGCTCGGTCTGGCTGAGCGGTCGCGTGACCATAACGGTCGATTGTGCTGGCAGGTAACGCCCTGACATCCAATCCGGGATATCTTCGCTGGAATACCCGTTGGTACAAACCAAAACAACTTGCGCATTGACCTGCCCTCCTGGGGTTCGCAATGCAAACCCCGAAGCGGTTTTATTGACACCCAAAACCGGGCTGTTCTGAAACAGATGTGCACCTTTGGTCTTGGCGGCGCGTGCGATCCCGAAAAGGTACTTCCGTGGGTTCAACCCAAATCCGACGGGCATCGTGTACCCCCCGTAAAATGCCCCCTCCATTCCCAGCGCGGGCAAGTCTTTGGCCTCGTGCACTATCCCGGTCTTGTCTGACTTTTGGCGCAACACATCCATCGCGTGTTTTGAATGCGCAAGTTGGGTTTCACCGTTCGAATGCGTGTCCGCATCAATGTGATACCGCGCCAGAAGATCGGCGACCAACTGCACGGCATCTGCTTCGGCTGTTTCATAGGCCAGCGCCTCGGCGCGACCATGCCGTCGTGCCATCGCGGCATCGTTCAGTTTTGAGCCACCCAAGCAGCAAAAGCCGCCATTGCGTCCGGACGCACCCCATCCCGGAGGGCCAGCTTCGAATACCGCAACCGAAGTGGTTTCAGCCAAATGCAAGGCCGCAGAAATCCCCGTAAAACCACCGCCGATCACGGCGACATCTACTTGCAGGTCTTCCTGAACCTCTGGCCAATCGGGGCCGGAAACCGTTTCATCCCACCAACACCCGTCGCGTGGTGCGTTGCTGTACGCGTAGTTCGGAAAAATCCGCTTCATTCGGTGCGCGCAGCGGCTAATTCGTCCTGCCGCTGACGAACCATTGCTCGTTTGGTTACAAGCGAGGCCGTGATGACCCCAACCGTCACCACAGCAATCATGATCGTGGACAGCGCGTTGATTTCCGGGCTTACACCAAGACGCACGGCCGAGAAAATTTTGATCGGCAAGGTCGTCGCAGACGGCCCTGATGTGAAAGACGCAATCACCAGATCATCCAGCGACAAGGTGAAGGCAAGCAACCAGCCCGAAATCACCGCCGGTGCGATGATCGGCAGTGTGACAAGGCGGAAAGCTTGCGCGGGTGAGCATCCGAGATCAAGCGCTGCTTCTTCCAATGACCGGTCAAATGTGATGAGACGCGAGGATACAACCACCGACACGAAACACATTGAGAAGGTGGTGTGCGCCAGAACGATGGTCAGAATTCCTCGATCCAGACCGATGCCGATAAACAGCAGCAACAACGAAAGGCCGGTGATCACTTCGGGCATCACCAGCGGCGCGTAGATCATGCCAGAAAACAGCGTCCGACCAAAAAAACGCCCGCTGCGGACCAGCACATATGCAGCAGCCGTTCCCAAAATGGTTGCCAGTGTTGACGAAAAAACCGCTACCCGGACTGTGACCCAGGCGGCATCCAAAAACGCCTCGTTCTGTAGAAGCTCTCCGTACCACTTGGTGGAAAACCCGGCCCAGACCGTAACCAGTTTGCTTTCGTTGAAGCTGAAAACGATCAGGATGATCATCGGGATGTAAAGGAACGCAAATCCCAGCGTCAGCGAAACAGTATTGAACCAGCTTAACCTGTTCATCCGTCACTCTCCGCCTGTTTCTGCTGGTTGCGCTGGAACAGCACGATGGGAACCACCAAGATCAGTAGCAAGATAATCGCCACTGCACTGGCCACCGGCCAGTCACGGTTCGAGAAGAACTCTTCCCACAACACCTTGCCAATCATCAGCGTGCCCGAACCGCCCAGAAGCGAGGGGATCACGAACTCACCGATCACCGGGATCATTACAAGGAAGCAACCTGCAATGATGCCGGGTTTGGACAGTGGAATGGTCACCAGCCAGAAGGCTTGCAAACGCGAACAGCCCAGATCTTCGGCCGCCTCAATCAGCGACCCATCCAAACGTTCCAACGCCGAATAGATCGGCAGAATCATGAAGGGCAGATAGGTGTAAACGATGCCAATATAGACAGCGGTCGAGGTATTCAGGATCGTCAGCGGCGTCGAAATGAGACCCGTCCACAGCAAGATTTGATTCAGATACCCTTCGTTCGAAAGGATACCCATCCACGCGTAAACTCGGATCAGGAATGAGGTCCAGAAGGGCAGGATCACCAGCATCATAAGCGTTGGCCGCCATTCCTGAGGCGCGCGGGCCATGCCATAGGCGATGGGATAGCCGACCAGCAATGTAAAGAAGGTCGAGATCAAAGCGATCTTGACGCTGGACAGGTAGGCTTTCCAATACAAATCATCCTCAGTCAGCCAGACATAGTTCTCAAAATCCAGTTCGCTGAAAAACTCTTTGATCCCCGCCCAACCGGCGGACAGGTCTAGCGTCGGAGTATAAGGCGGGATGGCAAGTGCGGTGTCTGACAGCGATATCTTCAGAACGATGAAGAATGGCACCAGAAACAGTGCCAGCAACCAGACATAAGGGATGGCGATCAGAACGGCGCGGCGCATCAGTTCGCCAGCAAAACCGCAGCCGTCGCTGTCCACGACAGCCAGACCGGGTCTTCCCAAGTGAACGAACGGCGCGAGATTCGGCGGGTGTTGGCCGTCTGCGCCTTGATGATTGTGCCGTTTGCCAATTCCACATGATAGGTGGACAGATTGCCCAGATAGGCAATGTCATGAACCTTGCCCTGAACAGCGTTGACCGCATCGGCTGGCCTCTCGGCTGAGATGGTCACCTTCTCGGGGCGGATAGCCAGATGACAGGACTGACCGTTTGAGAAGCCCGTTGATGATGACGCCGTTATAGGAGCCTGACCTTCGGCCCAATCAATCTGATAAGTATCCTCACCCGATGGGGCTGCACGGCCTTCGATAATATTCACATCCCCAATGAAATCAGCAACATAAACCGAGGCCGGGTTCTCGTAGATCCGGTCGGGCGTAGCAACCTGCATCAATTGTCCCTGATCCATCACCGCCACTCGGCTGGCGACTGTCATGGCCTCTTCCTGATCGTGGGTGACGATCACAAATGTGGTGCCGGTTTTCTCTTGAATATCCATCAATTCGAACTGCGTATCTTGGCGCAGTTTCTTGTCGAGCGCGCCCAGCGGTTCATCCAACAGCAGAAGTTTTGGAGCCTTCGCCAAAGAGCGCGCCAAAGCAACGCGCTGTCGTTGTCCACCTGAAATCTGATGCGGCTTACGGCGGGCAAACTGCTCCAATCGGGTCAGGCGCAGCATTTCTTCAACCCGTTCTTCAAGGTCGTGTTTCGGCATATTGTCCCGACGCAGACCAAACGCGATGTTTTCCCAGACGCTGAGATGCGGGAAAAGAGCATATGACTGGAACATCATGTTCACAGCGCGCTTGTTGGGTGGAATAGGGTCAATATCCTGACCGCCCAACAGGATATGACCTTCGGTTGGGGTTTCGAACCCGGCAAGCATCCGCATCATCGTTGTCTTGCCGCATCCCGACGGACCAAGCAGGGCAAAGAATTCACGCTCGAATATATCCAGTGACAGATTGTCGATCGCCGTGAACTCGCCGAAGCGCTTGGTCACGTTCTGAAACTGGATCAAGGGTTTCGCCTGTGGGTCATCCCACGGCGCAAAGACGTCAGAATTCAAGGCAGCCCCCGCATAGTCAGTTTGGACATTTTGTGTGCGGGGCCGTCATTCGACCGCCCCGCGCCGTGAAACCGGATCAGGTACCTGACTTGATCTTGGTCCAAAGGCGGGTCACGACACGCTGCGTTTTCGCAGGGTAAGGCGTCGTGATGTACAGGTTTTGCATTGTCGTATCATCCGGATAGATTGCCGGATCACCAATCACGTCTTCCTCAAGGAATTCCTGCGAGGCTTTGTTGCCATTGGCGTAGTAGACGTAATTGGACGCGGCAGCCATGTTGTTGGCATCCAGGATGAAATTCAGGAACTTATGCGCGCCTTCCGGATTCGGTGCATCCGCCGGGATCGCCATTTGGTCAAACCACATCAGCGATCCTTCCGCGAACGGATGATATTCGATGTTTACACCGTTCTCGGCTTCGGCTGCGCGGTCTCGCGCCTGCAGGATGTCACCAGACCAACCCACGGCAACGCAAATGTCGCCATTCGCCAGCGCGTTGATGTATTCCGAACTGTGGAACTTTTGGATGTGCGGACGAACGCCCATCAGAACGTCTTCGGCTTTCTTGATCACATCCGGATCGTGGCTGTCCGGGTCTTCACCGATATACTGCAAGGTCATCGGTATCATTTCGGCTGGCGCATCAAGGAAATGAACACCACACGACGCCAGTTTTTCCATGTTCTCTGGCTTCAAAACCAGATCCATGCTGTTCAGTGCCACATCGTCGCCCAAGGCTTCCTTGACCTTGTCGACATTCACACCAATACCCGTGGTGCCCCACATATAGTTAATCGAATAGGCGTTGTTTGGGTCATACCCTGCAGTTCGCTCTTGAATAACGTCCCAAAGGTTGCCCGCATTCGACAGTTTGGCCGCATCCAGTTCCTGAAACGCCCCTGCCTGAATTTGACGTTGAAGGAACGTGCCAGAAGGCACCACCACGTCATAGCCCGAACCACCAGCCAGCATCTTGGTTTCCAGAACCTCGTTGCTGTCAAACACGTCGTAGATGAGGGTCAGACCAGTTTCTTCCTCGAATTTGCTCAGAAGCTCTTCGTCGATGTAGTCGGACCAGTTGTAGACACGCACCTCTTCAGCGAAAGCCGCCGAAGTCCCCAATGCGATGACCGCTGTCATGGTCAGCGTTTTGATTGTCATATTCTTCTCCCTGCAAGTGTACGGCTATTTTCCCGTTTTTTTGGATTTGATCAAGTTTTGCGTTTTCCCCTGATCCAGCGTATGGTTTCACGAGGTCTGTCACCTGACAAGTCAGGGTTAGTCGAAATAGGATGAACCAATTGGATTTGATCAAAAATAAGGCATCTGCAACTCCAACCGACAGCGGAAAACAACCCGCACATGAGCAGGTTTATCAAACCCTCAGATATCAGATCCTGTTTGGGGAACTGGTCCCGGGGCAGCCCGTCACAATCCAAGGTTTGACTGATTCGCTGGGTGTTGGAATGACCCCGGTACGCGAAGCGATCCGACGTTTGATCTCGGATGGGGCACTGGTGTTTCAGGGCAACCGCCGCGTCAGCGTTCCGCTTTTGAGCGCCGCCGATATCGAGCAGATGATTTTTGCCAGAATTTCAATAGAATCAGAGCTTTCCAGACGCGCAACTGGCAATTTGCAGGCGGAAAACATTGATCATCTGGAACGCATCGACAAGCATTTGGATCGCATGATCGCAGATGGCGACGTTGGCGGATATCTGCGTTTGAACCAAACGTTTCATGAAACACTCTACTCCCACGCCAATGCCGCTATCCTCATTGATCTTGCCGAACGGCTGTGGTTGCGCTTTGGCCCGTCTTTGCGGGTTGTTTGCGGTCGCTTTGGCACACAGAGCCTTCCTGACCGGCACAAAGATATCATCACTGCATTGCGTAACGGCGACGCTGAAATGGCGGCAAAAGCAACGGCTCAGGACATTGAGCAAGGTATGGAGCTGATCTCGGAGTCCCTCAATTCCGCCTAATTCCCTCCGATTCGATTGACAGTGTAAAATTTGATCATATTGTGATCCCCAACTGCTTTTGTGGGAGAATCTCTGATGTCCACCATCACCAACCATATGCCGACCGCCGAGTTGCAGGCGCTGGATGCAGCGCATCACCTCCATCCGTTTTCCGCCAATGGCGCGCTGGGTCAGGAAGGTGCGCGTGTGATTACCCGTGCCAAAGGGGTTTACCTGACCGATAGTGAGGGTGAAGAGATTTTGGACGCCATGGCAGGTTTGTGGTGCGTCAATATCGGGTACGGTCGCGATGAACTGGCAGAAGTTGCCGCGCGTCAGATGCGTGAACTGCCCTATTACAACACGTTTTTCAAAACGACCCATGTTCCGGCCATTGCGCTGGCCGCAAAAATTGCCGAGCTGGCACCGGGCGATCTGAACCACGTCTTCTTTGCTGCGGGCGGGTCCGAGGCTAACGATACAAATATTCGTCTGGTGCGCACCTATTGGGCCGAAAAGGGCCAGCCGGACAAGAACATCATCATCAGCCGCCACAACGCTTATCACGGGTCTTCCGTGGGGTCTGCTTCGCTGGGCGGCATGGCAGGGATGCATGCGCAAGGTGGCATCCCGATCCCGAACATTCACCACATCAACCAACCCAATTGGTGGGCCGAAGGTGGTGACATGTCGCCCGAAGACTTCGGACTGGCCCGTGCTCGCGAGCTGGAAGAGGCTATTCTGGAACTAGGCGAAGACCGCGTTGCAGCCTTTATCGCCGAACCCGTGCAGGGCGCAGGCGGCGTGATCGTTGCGCCGGACACGTATTGGCCGGAAATCCAACGCATCTGTGACAAGTACGACATCCTGTTGATCGCGGATGAGGTCATCTGCGGATTTGGCCGTACCGGCAATTGGTTCGGTTCGCAAACCGTTGGAATCAAGCCGCATATCATGACCATCGCCAAAGGGCTTAGCTCGGGCTACGCGCCGATCGGCGGGTCCATCGTGAATGACGAGATCGCCCAAGTGATCGGCGGCACCGAGTTCAACCACGGTTACACCTATTCCGGCCACCCTGTCGCCGCTGCTGTGGCGCTGGAGAACCTACGCATCCTCGAAGAAGAGAAAATCGTCGAGCATGTCCGCGACGTAGCAGCGCCCTATCTGAAACAGAAATGGGAGGCGCTGGCCGATCATCCGCTGGTGGGTGAGGCGAAAATCGTTGGCATGATGGCGTCGATCGCGTTGACCCCAGACAAGGCCAGCCGCGCCAAGTTCGCATCCGAACCGGGCACCGTGGGCTATATCTGCCGCGACCGTTGTTTTGCCAATAACCTGATCATGCGTCATGTCGGCGACCGGATGATTATCTCACCGCCCCTGATCCTGACTCCGGCAGACATCGATGAGATGTTTGTGCGGATCCACAAGTCATTGGATGAAGCGCAGGCCGAGATTATTGCACAGGGTTTAATGAAAGCGGCGTCTTAATCGGCGCGGTCGGGAACACGGTAAAGGCGGCTGGAATGGCCGCCTTTTGTTTTTGGGCTTGGCCAGATGATACTGTCCAGTTTAGCCCTTGTTAGACATTCCTTTTTCCCGGGACGTTAGGATCCTTTGTGTCGCTGAGCCAAGACTTCGAATCCATTCTGGACGTCGTGAAACGAACCGACCCAAGCTTTGCGACGGTCGATCCAGGAAAGATCGACGCCAATATCGAAGCTGCGCGGAAGCACGCGACTCGGAATGCGCGAGAGCCGTTCTTGCTGTCGGCAATGCGCCTCTTGGCCCTTTCCGGCAACGGCCACACGCGCCTGATCCCGAACGACGCGATCTCAGTCCTGCCGCTGCGATTTGTGAGCTTTGGGAGATCGGTTTTTCTAACCAAATCCTCAGCGCCATTTGCGGAACTTGCGCCCAGTAAGCTGCTCGGCGTTAACGGTACACCTGTAGAAAAGATCGAACGCGCGGCAGCCTCTCTTCTGTCAGGAACACCGCAACGAAAGCGTGTAATTGGACCTTTGATATTTGCCTGGCCAGCAGCGTTGGCCGAACTGGGTTTCGCACCATTCGACCATGAGACACAGTATCACCTTCAAGGCGCTGACGGGCGCAGACACTCAGTAAGTGTGGCGAACGGCGATACTGTTCTGGCGTCAGAAATGTATCCACGGAACGAACACGGCAAAGTCGATCCCCTAAGGAATGACAAAGGGTTCGTGGAAATCCACGACTGTTCTGAAAATGGTCTCGCTTTGAAGCTGCCAAGTTTCTTCGATCCCAGTGAAAGCGCGCTTGCCGAAGCAATCGATAAAGCCGCCACACAGGTTCGGGCCCGCCGCGACAATTTCCTTGTCATCGATGTTCGGAGCAACACCGGGGGCGACTTTTTGGCAACCATGCCTCTGATCGATGCAATCACCGAAAGTACCCAGCGGTGCGGATGTGCGGTGTTGGTGGACAAATTCACCTTTTCTGCAGCAATCGTCTTTGTCGCGATCCTCAGGTATCGGCTTGGGCACAAGCTGACGATCGTCGGTGAAGAAATGGGCGACGGGCTCAAGTTCTTTGCGGAAGGCGGCTTGATCGAATTGCCGAACAGCGGCGCCGTTGTTCGATACTCAACTGCGCTTCACGATTGGGAAACCGGAACGACGGATCAAACGACGCCGTCTGACATCGCCCGTCAGCTCGTGCCTGTCCATAGGCTTGCAATTGATCGGGAATGGTTTTCGACACCGTTTGACACAACGCCTGAGGACACTGCCTACAACAGGCTGGTTGAAGAATTGGCTTAACGCAGTTGCGTCGCGCACACCCGGCTCAAGCAAACATAGACGGCCCGCTACTCGGTCACCTCAACCGATCCAACAGTTTCACAGTCGGATACCCGTCCGGGCGCAACCCCTGTGCCAGCTGATAGGCTCGCACGGCGTTGATAGTATTTGGTCCGGTACGCCCATCAATGCCCTTTGTGTCGAACCCGGCTTCGGTCAGGCGGGTTTGCAGTTCCTTTTTCTCGGAAAAACTCAACACTCTGTCCGCGCGCGGCCAGTTGGATTGAAACGACACGCCTCCGGCAAGCCGGTCAGACAGATGCCCGATACCGATCACATAGGCGTCTGCCCCGTTATACGCTTCGATCACGCTGAAATTGTCAAAGATCATCAAGGCAACGCCCTGCCATCCGGCCGGAAGCAGGATCGCCGCCTGACCGTGGTCTGGAACAGCGTTGCCATCGGTTCCCACAACACCCTGTGCAGCCCATTCGGACGGCATCCGGGTGAAGTCTCGCCGGGCCGAAGCGTAGTCAAAGCCTGCGGGCAATCGCACCTCAACCCCCCAAGGTTGCCCCTTGGTCCAACCGTGCTGTGCCAGATACGACGCCGCCGAGGCCAATGCATCCGTTGGATCGTCTGACCAGATGTCGCGGCGGCCATCTCCGTCAAAGTCGACCGCATGATCCAGATACGAGGTCGGCATGAATTGCGTGTGGCCCATCGCACCCGCCCAGCTGCCTAACATGTTCGCAGCGCTGACATCACCTGCCTGCACGATCTGCAGGGCAGCGATCAACTGGGTTTCGAAGAACTGAGCACGCCTTGCGTCAAAGGCCAGTGTCGCCAGAGACCTGAGCGTGCGGCTACTGCCACGATAAGACCCAAACGAGGTTTCCAGCCCCCAGATTGCCGTTACAACCTCTTTCTCGACACCATATTCAGCCTCAATCCGCTTCAGCACTTGCCGGTGCCGTTGCATGGCGGCTCGCCCGTTTGACAATCGCGTGTCCGAAACCGCCGAATCCAAATAAGCCCAAATCGGCTTCGAGAATTCGGCCTGATTTCGATCCCGCGCGATGATGTCTTCGTCAAAGGTTATATCCGAAAACACCTGAGACAGCGTCCGTTGCGATATTCCCTGCTGCCGCGCCCTATCCTGAAACGCGCTCAGCCAGACCTGAAACCGTGCTGCCGCTGCTGCAGAAACCTGCAGCGCCTCGATCGATGGTCGCGGAACGGGTCGAAGCGAAACAGCCAAGTCTGCCGAAGCCAGCTGTATCGTTTCGCCAAGAGCATCACTGCCCGACCATTTTCCAGTGTCTGTTGTGTCCGCCTGCACCATGGATGCCCATAATGCGACGGTCATGACGCCGCCTACGCATTTATGCATACCGATTTTTCCTGATTACTGCTCAACCCTAAGGTAGCGCAAAATCGGCAAATCACAAAGCGCTCAGGCACCTGTCTCGCAGTCTTGTGCTTCCCGGTCGGCGCGGATGCGGGCCAGCACATCGCGCAGCATCGGCACCCGGTTTGGCCTAAAGCTTTGATCCGTCACGCACATATCCTGCATCCGGTCCAGGCGAAAAACGCGAAAATCCTGCCTCAGATGGCACCAGCTGAGCAACACATTCGAGCGGTCCATATAGACGATGCTAAGCGGATCCACGCGCCGACGCGTGGCCTCTCCCTTTGCGTCGGTATACGAAAACTCTACCGTGCGCTCGTCCCAGGCTGCCTGCCGCAGGGTTGAAGCGTCTATCGTCGGTGCCGGAGGACGATTAAATCGGGTGGCCGCCAGAATTGCGTGACTCAGCCTGTGCGACTGACGCGGTGGCAAGCGGCCCTGCAACTTTCGCAGTGCGGCACTGGCGGCATCCGCCAAGGCCGGGTCACCAATAACCTGTACTTCGCGCAGGCCCAGAACCAGCGCCTCAAGCTCATCATCGGTGAAACCCAGCGGGGGCAATGTTGCATCCTCGATCAGGGTAAACCCAAACCCCGCTTCGCCGTCGATAACGGCCCCCAGACCACGTAGCGCATCGATATCGCGATGGATCGTCCGGGCAGACACATCCAGATCCTGCGCCAGTTGCGCCGAGGTTTTCGGCGACGGGCCAGAACGCAGGGCCTGCATCAATTGGAACAGTCGTGCTGTGCGAGACATGATACACCCTAGCTTAAACCTGATGTCAGTAACTGTCATCAGTGCCGACTAGGTATCAAGCATCCCCTTAGACGGAGCAAAGTGATGCTGACCCTTCTCACCTATCCTTCTGCCTTCGGCCTGTTCAGTGCCAGCCCGTTCTGCGTCAAAACGGCTTTAATGCTGCAACATTCCGGCCAGAAATGGCAGCGCTCTGACATGCTTGATCCCCGAAAGATGCCGCACCAGAAACTACCCGTTCTGCGCACGCCCGATCGGTTGATCCCCGACAGTGACCTGATCCGTGACTGGCTGGAACAAGACCAGGGTGCGGATTTCGATCATGGGCTTACAGATGTTGAAAAAGCGCAATCCCGCGCTTTGGTCAGGATGGCCGAAGAACATCTGTATTTTCACATCGTTCTGGATCGTTGGGGCAATGACGACGTATGGCCGATCCTGCGTGAAACCTTCTTTACCGGGATACCGGCCCTGATCCGCAAGCCGGCGTCCAACGCAATCCGAAAGTCTGTTCTGAAGGGGATCACGTCTCAAGGGATTGGGCGGTTTTCGCTGTCCGAACGGTTGGACAGGGTTGAACGCGATCTCGAGGCGATCTCGGCCTATCTTTGGCAATCCTCCTTCCTGCTGGGGGATCAGCCGACGTCTGCGGACATGAGCGTCGGTCCAATGCTAGCTGCAATGCGCGCAACGCCTGCGGATACCCCGCTGACCCGGCGCATCAAACAGGATAATGTGTTGAACAGTTACGTGGACCGGATGGAACAGGCGATACCCGTTTGAAACCTTTTGATAACCCCAAAGTCGCCGCAGCATTCGAGGCCCTGGCACCGCCCGCGCGCGCAGGGGCCCTTGCGCTGCGTGACCTGATCATTGACACGGCAACAACTCTGCCCGCCGCCAACCCGCTGCGAGAGGAGCTGCGCTGGGGCCAACCTGCGTACCTGGCGCCCAAAGGATCAACGATCCGACTGGGGGCACACAAGGCGGCCAATTTTGCACTGTTTGTGCATTGTCAAAGCCGATTGATGGGTGACTTCACTTCAGCCTTCCCGAATGAAGATCGCATTGACGGAACCCGCGCCGTTCTGTTCGACGACCCGCATCAGATAGATCCGAACCGCCACGGGTGGCTGATCGCCCGGGCGCTGACCTATCACCTCTGACGGCGCTTGCGTTCCACCTTGCGCTTGATCTTGTCTTTTTTACGCTTGGTGCTGACAGCCTTTCGGCGGGTCGCCCGCTTGGAATGACCCCGTCCGCGCGGCAGCGCCTGATCGTCGATCGACAAGAGTTCCAGTTCCAGACCACCGGTTACAGGCGTCGCCTCTGTCAACCGTACTGTGACGCGCTGGCCGATGGCGATGATCAGACCGGTATCCGATCCCATCAGCGTCCCGGCCTCTCGATCGAAATGAAAGAACTCACGCCCAAGCGAACGCACTGGCACCAGCCCGTCCGCGCCGGTCTCGTCCATCTTCACGAAGGCCCCGAACCGGGCGATGCCGCTGATCCGACCAGAGAACTCATTGCCCACCCGCTCGCTTAGATAGGCTGCCAGATAGCGGTCAGTTGTGTCCCGCTCGGCCATCATCGAGCGGCGCTCAGTGTCCGAGATGTGCGTGGCTGTCTCGTCCAAGCGCGTGATTTCATCCTCGGTCAGCCCGTCCTTGCCCCAGCCATGGGCCGAGATCAGAGCGCGATGTACGATCAGGTCGGCATAGCGGCGGATAGGTGAGGTGAAATGTGCATAGTTGCGCAGCGCCAACCCGAAATGCCCGAAGTTCTCAGGATTATAATAAGCCTGCGCCATCGACCGCAGAGTGGTCAGGTTAATGAGTTCCGCGTCCTCTGTCCCCGCAGCTGCGTTCAGCAATGCGTTCAGATGCCGGGTCTGCAATACCTGCCCCTTGGCCAGGTTCAAACCCGCCGCCTGTGCTGTTTCCCGCAAGCTTTCCAACTTCTCAGGCGCGGGTTCCTCGTGCACACGGAACAGCAGCGGGCGGCGCTTGGCAATCAGGGTTTCAGCAGCGGCGACATTGGCGAGGATCATGAACTCCTCGATCAGCTTATGGGCGTCCAGCCGGTCGCGGAACGCCACGCTCGTCACTTCCCCGGTTTCGGACAGCACGATTTTACGCTCGGGCAGATCCAGCTCCAAGGGCTGCCGCACAGCCCGCGCCTTCTTCAAAGCAGTATAAGCGGCGTAGAGCGGTTTCAGAACCGTTTCCAGCAACGGGCCGGTACGGTCATTCGGGTTGCCGTCGATGGCCTCCTGCACCTCGGTATAGTTCAGAGACGCAGCCGACCGCATCAGACCACGCACAAACCTGTGCCCAATCTTGTTCCCATCCGCATCGATCTGCATTCGCACAGCGATACAGGCGCGGGGCACCCCTTCGTGCAGGGAACACAAATCGCCCGACAAGCGATCCGGCAGCATCGGCACAACACGATCCGGGAAATAGCTGGAGTTGCCCCGCTTTCGTGCCTCACGATCCAGGGCCGTTCCGGGCTGCACATAGGCGGCGACATCGGCAATGGCGACCCAGATCACGTGCCCGCCGGGGTTCTTGGGATCGTCGTCGGTATGGGCATAGCATGCATCGTCATGATCCCGCGCGTCCGAGGGGTCGATGGTCAGCAGCGGCATGTCCCGCAGGTCTTCGCGGCCTTTCAAACCAACAGGCTTGGCCTTGTCAGCCTCATCGATCACTTTGTCGGGGAAATCGTCCGGGATGCCATGCTGATGAATCGCGATCAGTGACACCGCCTTGGGCGCGGTCGGATCACCCAAGCGTTCGACAATGCGCGCCCGCGGCAGACCCATGCGGTTTTTAGGTCCCGCCTGTTCAGCTTCGACCAACTCGCCGTCTTTGGCGCCCAAAACCGCGCCTTCAGGCACCAGCCATTCAGAAGAGCTTGCCTTGTCGATGGGCACAATCCGCCCGCCCTCGGCCCCCTTGCGGAAGATACCGACGATCTTGCGCGGATTAGTACCGATGCGGCGGATCAGGCGGGCCTCGTAATTGTGATCTTCTTCATGCACCACAGTCAGGCGGGCCAGAATTCGGTCGCCTTCACCCAATGCCGGATCGCTTGCGCGGGTGATCAGCAGAACGATGGGCTCGACACCTTCGCCATGCCATTCCAGGGGACGCGCGAACAGATCACCATCTTCATTCGGGGCCTTCACCTGCAACACGCTGACGGGCGGCAGGCGATCCGGGTCACGATAGCTGCGCTTGCGCTTTTCCAGATGCCCTTCTGCCTCAAGCTCTTTGAGAATGCGCTTGAGATCGATCCGATCCGCGCCCTTGATGCCAAAGGCCTTGGCGATATCGCGTTTCGACGTTAGGGTTGGGTTCGCCGAGATCCAGTCAAGGACCTCCTGCTTGGTGGGGATGCGAGTCATATCTTCGGCCTATCACGCGTTTGCGACCGCGTCATGATCAAAAAACTTCAGGCTTTCAGATCGGCTAATGTATCCACATCGCGCAGGTGATCCAGCAACGAAACCCGCGCGCCGGGAACCGTGGCCAACGTGTCCGACAAAGCGTGTTCTGTCGACCAGCGCACATTGCGAAACAGACCTACCGGCAAGGCCGCATAGCGTTGCGCACCAACCAGCCAGTACCCCCCATCCGGTGCAGGGCCGAACACCATTTGAGATCGCCCTAGCGCGTCAAAAGCACCGGCAATATGTCTGCGCGTAATCCCCGGAATATCGGCACCAATCAGGCAAACCGGACCTTTAGGCATGCCCCGCAGCATGCGACCCATGCGCTGTCCAAGATCACCACGCCCCTGTCCCGCGCGCGGCAGGTCAGCTGGCCAGATACGGCTGGTCAGACCCTCGGCATCTGGCGCCACGGCAAGGACGATTTGCCAACGCGGATCACGCAGCCGAAGGATCAAAGTCCGGGTCTGATGCCGGAACCACCAGGCCGCACCAACCATGCCGATATCACGCCCCAGCCGTGTTTTCACACGACCCGGACGCGGCTCTTTCACCATGATCACCAATGTGCGCTGCATGGCTTAGGCAAAATAGTCCGTCAGGATGCGCGTATAGATCGCCTTGAGCTGCTCGATCTGGGCCACCTCAACGCATTCATCCACCTGGTGCATGGTGCGCCCGACCAGCCCGAACTCGACCACCGGGCAGTGGTTTTTGACGAAACGCGCATCCGATGTGCCCCCTGTTGTCGACAACTCGGGCGTAACACCGGTTTCCGCTTCGACCGCTTTGGCCACCAGATCAGACAGTGGCCCCGGCGGGGTCAGAAAGCTTTCGCCGGAAATCTTGATTTTTACATCCATCTCAACGCCGTACTCGGCAGCCACCTGATCGGCCTCTGCTCGCAACCAATCGCTTAGGCTTGCACCGGAATGCAAATCGTTGAAACGGATATTCACCGCGCCGCTGCACCGGGCTGGGATCACGTTGGTGGCAGCGTTCCCGGTGTCGATCGTAACAACTGCCAATGTAGAGGCGTCGAAGTGGTCCGTGCCCTGATCCAGCTCGTGACTTGCCAGCCGATCCATCAGCCGCGCAATCGCAGGTAAAGGGTTCCTGGCCCGATGCGGATAGGCCGAATGCCCCTGCACTCCGGTTATCGTGAACCATGCCGTCATCGAGCCGCGACGGCCGATCTTCATCATCTCGCCCATCGTGTTCGGGCATGTTGGCTCACCGACCAGACAGACCGACATGCGCTCATCCGCGCTGCTCATGTAGTCGAGTAAAGCAGTGGTACCGTCCAGCGCATCACCTTCTTCATCACCCGTGATCGTCAGGATGATGGCCCCGTCCGGCGGCGTGTCGCGCACGAAATCCACCGCAGCGGCGGCAAAGGCCGCAACGCCTGATTTCATATCGGTAGTGCCGCGCCCGTACATCACACCATCCCGCACCTCGGCTCCGAAAGGCGGCATCGTCCAGGCCGCTTCGTCGCCTATCGGAACAACATCGGTATGGCCGTTGAACCCAAAGCTGCGCGCATGGCCTTTCTGGCCCCACCGAGCGAACAAGTTACTGATGCCCCCACGGTCGGCGCGCGTGCACTCAAAGCCCGCATCCGACAGAACCGACCCAAGCAATTCAAGCGCGCCGCCCTCTTCAGGTGTGACCGATGGGCAACGGATCAGGTCAGCTGTCAATTGAACAGGGTCGGTCATGCAGGGGCCTCAGAAGCTACGTCTTTTGCGGGTTCGCGCACAGATTCAACGAATTGGCCGGTTTTCCAACCCCAAATGGCAAAAAAATCGATCACCTGAATGCAAAGGTGTCAAAGCGATACCCCAACCCCATATGACAATTTACCCAGCGACCACCTTGCCGTGCGCCGCACAATCGCGTTACAGGGCCGCGAAACAGGTGAATTGAATATGAAGCGCGCTTTATACGCTCTGATCTGCCTGACTTTCGCCGTCATCGCACAGCAGAGCCTGGCACAGTCCCTTTCTGTCACAACCGTGACCCGCCCTCCGTTTTCCTATGTCGAAGACGGGGCCGAAACGGGTTTCTCGATGGACTTGCTGGCTGCACTGGCTGAGTCCCTGAATTGGGATTACACCGTCAACCGCGTGGATGCCTTTGCAGATATGCTGGGCGCTGTGCAGGACGGGTCTGCTGACCTTGCAATCGCCAATATCTCGATCACGGCGATGCGTGAAACACAAATGGATTTCAGCCAGCCGATCTTTGAGGCCGGGCTGCAGATCATGGTGCCGTCAGACGCAGTTCGCCAGCCTTCCTTGGTACAGGCACTGCTGTCCAAAGAACTCTTCATCGCTATCGGTCTGGCCTTCGCCATTCTCCTTGGCGGCGGCATGTTGATGTGGAGCTTTGAGCGCCGTGCCCAACCCTATTTCGACCGCAAACTGAACGAAGCCTGGTTTCCATCGTTCTGGTGGGCGCTGAACCTGGTTGTGAATGGCGGTTTCGAGGAACGTATGCCCCGTACCCCGTTTGGGCGAATGTTGGGGGTTGTGCTGGTTGTATCGTCATTGTTCATCGTATCGGTTTTTACCGCACGCATCACCTCGGTCATGACGGTGGACGCGATTACCGGCAGCGTGAACTCGGTCAACGATCTCTATGGCAAAAATGTCGGCACCATTTCCAACTCGACCGCGGCAAGTTTTCTAAACCGGCGCGAGATCGAGTTCACCGGCTATCCCGGACTGGAGCAGATGCTGGACGCCTTCAAGGCCGAGGAACTTGACGCCGTCGTGTTTGACGCGCCTGTCCTGTCCTATTTCGCCTCGCATGAGGGACGGCGGATCGCGTCTATGACGGGTGGCATCTTCCTGCGCGAGAATTACGGTATCGCCTTCCCGACAGGCTCGCCGCTGGTCGAGGATGTCAATCAGGCCCTGCTGGCACTGCGCGAAGACGGAACCTATGACGAAATTTACCGCAAATGGTTCGGGATGCGGAACTAGGCTTCTGCCTCGTCTCCAAAAAACGGCGTCATCTGCGCAACGATTACAGCATTTTCGTCCAGCGCGCGCTGCATTAGGGCACGTTCGTCCGGTTCGATATCGTGCCCCTGCGCCTCGCGTTCGGCGAGTGTGCCATACCCGGTGACGTCCAACGGTGCCGTGTCGGCCTGCTTCAGTATCGCTACCGTTTCGCGCACGGCCTCGGCCTCGTCGACGCCACTGGCATAGCAGATCAACGCCGCGCCGGTCGCCCCTTCGGGCAGCCCGTCACCATCCTTGCGGCCGATCTGGACCAGAAGAGTATAAACTTGCTGACGCGAAGGTTTCTTTTGCTTTTCCATGCGCAGGGCCATAGCTGCGTGCCCGCCGACGGTCAAGAAGCCCGGAATTGCAGACAGGCAATCTGGCGTCCATAGTGCCGGGAAACAGCCGAACCATGACAAAACAGGACAATTTCATGACCTATCCCGATTTCATCACAGCATTTCCCAGCCTCGATGTGCCGTTCCCAGAAGACGTCGTTCAAACCGCCGTGATACGGTCGGATGCAGGATTGGTCGCGTTTTTCACGTTTCTCAAGGACTTCGAACTGCCTGCACATTCCCACAAAGCCCAATGGGGAACGGTAATTGAAGGCGAAGTTGAACTGACTATCGGTGCAGAGACCAAAACATACCGCCCGGGCGACAGCTATTCGATCCCATCGGGGGTCGAACATGGCGGTAAGATCAAGGCGGGTACTCGGGTGATCGACGTTTTTGAAGAACCGGACCGCTATCCGATCAAAGTCTGAATCACAAAAAAAGGGCTGCTGCAAAAGCGACAGCCCTTCATTGATGTTTTGGCGGTTTTAGTCGCGCAGCAGCTCGTTGATGCCTGTTTTTGAGCGGGTCTTTTCGTCCACTCGCTTCACGATCACGGCGCAGTACAGGCTGATGTTATTCTTCGAAGGCATCGAACCGGCAACGACCACCGAATAGGGCGGTACTTCGCCATAGGTGACTTCTCCGGTTTCACGGTCCACGATCTTGGTGGATTTACCGATGAACACGCCCATTCCCAGAACAGAACCTTCGCGGACGATGCAACCTTCGACCACTTCCGAACGTGCGCCGATAAAGCAGTTGTCCTCGATGATGGTCGGGCCAGCTTGCATCGGTTCCAGCACGCCGCCAATGCCGACACCACCGGACAGATGAACGTTTTTGCCAATCTGCGCGCAGGATCCGACCGTGGCCCATGTATCAACCATGGTGCCTTCGTCGACATAAGCGCCCAGGTTCACAAAAGACGGCATCAGAACGGCGCCAGGCGCGATATAAGCAGACTTGCGGACAACGCAGTTCGGAACGGCGCGGAACCCGGCTGCTTGCCATTGGCTTGCGTCCCAACCGGCGAACTTGCTGTCCACCTTGTCCCACCAGCCGCCAGCCTGCGGACCACCGGACTGGATTTCCATATCCTTGATGCGGAAGCCCAACAGAACCGCTTTCTTGGCCCACTGGTTCACATGCCAGTCGCCATTCTCAAGCTTTTCCGCAACGCGCAGCGACCCGCTGTCCAGCGCGTTCAGCGTATCCTCGATCGCTTCACGCTGTTCGCCGGTGGTGGCGGGCGTGATTGTGTCGCGCGCCTCCCAGGCGGTTTCGATGGCGGCTTCCAGTTGCGCGTTGGACATGGGGCGTCTCCCTACAGAATCTGTTCGTGTCGGTTTGGCCTATACGCAAGTGGAACCCATGGCGCAATGCGACGAACACGGGTCATTTTGCGTCTGAAAGGTCTGGAATCAGCTGGCGCGGCGGATATGGCGGGTCAGGATACCTTTTGCAGTGCTCAGGTCCTTGCGCTTGAGGGCCTGAACAAGTGCCGCGTGATCCTTGTCCACCTGTTGCACCCATTTTGACCGCCAATGCGCAAACAGATGACGGGCGCTTGCGATGTGCAGATCGTCGATGGCGTGTAAAAGCCGGGGCAAGCCGCACGGCGTCAAAATGGCGCGATGGAAGGCTCGGTTCAAGGCTTCCCATTGCGGCATCGTCTGCGCCTCATCACAGGCGATGCGTGCGTGATCGATCTTGTCCAACGCGACCGGAGACATGTTCTGCACCGATTGCTGCAACGCAAGGGTTTCCAGCGCCACGCGCATTTCGATCACCTCACGCACTTCTGCCGGGTCCAGCGCAGTGACACGCATCCCGCGGCGAGGCTCATGCCGGGCCAAACCATGCGCCTCAAGCCGCAACAAGGCTTCACGTACAGGGACGTGGCTGGTGTCAAACTGGCGGGCAATATGGTCCTGCCGCAGCTTTTCCCCGGCCTCAAGTTCTCCGGTGATGATTTGCTGGCTCAGGCTTTGGTAGATCGTGTCGGAAATCGTAGCGGACATGGATTATAGATAAAATTCACCCCACCCGTTCACAAGCCGATAATTCACCCTGCAAACGGGTCCGGTGCAATATTTGCGCCGCACAGCAGAACAGCAACACGCTCATCCGGTTCGGGCTGGTAGACACCCGACGTCAATGCTGCGAGGGCTGCTGCACCTGCGGGCTCGACCAAAATACGGTGGTTCCGCCAAAGCGCCTTTTGCGCATCCGCTATCGCGTCGTCCGACACCAGAACCGAGCTCATCCCCTGCGCCAGATCGAAACAGATCTGTCCGATCCGCCGCGCACCCAGAGCATTGGCTGCAATTCCCGAGACCGAGACATCCACCGGCTCACCCGCCTGTAAGGCAGCGTTCAAGGCGCAAGAGGTTTCAGGTTCGACCGCCACAACCTTGCGCGCGCTGTCAAACCACGCCAGGGCACCGGCAATCAGACCGCCGCCACCGACCGCAACCAGAACCGTATCGGCCTGCAACCCCTGAGCATCCCATTCGGCAAAACAAGTCCCTTGCCCTGCCACTGTAGCCGGTGCGTCATAGGCGTGAATTTGCATGGCACCGGTAGCCGCCTCATGTTCCTGCGCCGCGGTCAGCGCGTTGGCATATTCACCAGATACAACGCTCAAATCCGCGCCGGTTTGCCGGATCAACGCTATTTTCGACGGGCCTGCCAGTTCTGGCACGAATATCTTGGCGGGATAGCCCAACGCCTGCGCGGCATACGCCGCCGCCGCACCATGATTGCCACCAGACGCCGCAACCAAACCGGCTTGTGACACCTCCATGCTGAGCAGCGTGTTGAACGCCCCCCGCGCCTTGAAACTGCCAGTGTGCTGCATGTGCTCCAGCTTCAGCTCGATCGGATAGCCCGGAATGCGGCTTTCCATCACTGGGGTCACTTGTGCATATCCGGCGATACGGTCGCGGGCTTTTGAAATTTCACTTTTCCAATTCATTCTTGTCTTTCCGTGACTGGCGCTCTGATCGCGAACCCTATAGCTGTTTGTCAAACACGCAAGCAGGGATCGATCACCTATGAGAGAAGACCGCCACAACCCGTTCCGCGACGCGCAGACCGACCGCTCGACCGCGAGTGAGGTTCCGGACACGCCGCAGACGCGTTCACCTGCCTATCGCCTTGCCTTTGCCGATGACGAATTCCTGTGCCGGGACGAATTGCGCCCGGTGCGTCTGCAACTGGAATTGCTGAAGCCCGAGATGATCATGACCGAGCGCGACATCACCTCGACCATTGTGATGTTCGGCGGCGCGCGCATTCCGGAACCGTCGCAGAAACACACCGCTCGAACAGAGACTTTGGCCGGGTTGTCACAATATTACGATGAGGCGCGTGAGTTCTCGCGGCTAATGACCGAAAAGTCAAACGAAACCGGATGCCGTGAGAACGTCATCGTCACCGGCGGTGGTCCCGGTGTGATGGAGGCCGGAAACCGTGGCGCGCAGGACGCGGGTGGGTGTTCGATCGGCTTGAATATCGTGCTGCCGCATGAACAGGCGCCGAACCTCTATGTGACGCCGGACCTCAGCTTCAACTTCCATTACTTTGCCATTCGCAAGATGCATTTCCTGATGCGCGCCCGCGCCATCACCATCTTCCCCGGCGGTTTTGGCACCATGGATGAACTGTTCGAATCCCTGACCCTGATCCAGACCGGGCGGATGGACCGCGTGCCCTTCCTGCTGTTTGGCCGCGAATTCTGGGAAAAGGTCATCAATTGGGAAGCGCTGGCCGATGCCGGCACCATCTCGGACGAAGACCTCGACCTGTTCCGCTTTGTCGACACTGCGCAAGAGGCGGTCGAGATCATCGAGAACTGGGAACCCGCCCCGCCCCGCGACGAAATTCCGGGGCGCTGAGCTATGGCTTCTAAAACCGGAGAGATGCTGCACCTGCGCGGCAACGCGTTGAACGCCGGTGAGCCGGTAACCCTGCCGCTGACCCAAAGCAGCATGTACCACCTGCCCGGCGTGACAGAAGGTTTGCGGACTTATGGCCGCGTCGACAACCCAACCTGGGAGCATCTGGAACATGTTCTGGCCCATCTGGAGGACGCACCCTGCCTGACATTCCCTTCGGGGATGGCAGCGATCTCGGCAGCGTTGTTCGCGACCCTCAAGGCCGGATCACGCCTGCTGATCCCGTCGGACGGGTACTACGTGACACGCCTGCTGGCCAATCGTTTCCTTTCACGTCTGGACGTGACCGTTGAGGAACGACCCACTGTCGCCTTTACCAACGGCGGTTTTGGTGGGTTCGATGTTGTCTTTGTAGAAAGCCCCTCGAACCCCGGTTTGGATATGATCGATCTGGCAGTGGTTGCCGAACAGGTGCGCGCCGCCGGGGGAGTGACAATTGCCGACAACACGACGATGACCCCGCTGGGTCAACGCCCACTGGAACTGGGCATTGATGTGGTTGTCTCGTCAGATACCAAGGCGATGGGCGGGCATTCCGACATGCTGATGGGCCATGTGGCCTGCCGCAACAACGATATCATGGAACGGGTCGAGGAATGGCGAAAAGTGTCCGGATCAATCCCCGGACCGCATGAGGCGTGGCTGCTGCATCGCGGGCTGGAAACGCTGGATGTACGCTTCGACCGCATGTGTAGCTCGGCACAGGTATTAGCGGAACAATTGGCGGCACACCCCGCAGTGAAACAGGTCCGCTATCCAGGTCTGCCGGGCGATCCATCCCACAAGCTGGCGCAGGCACAGACGGCACGCTTTGGGTTTCTGCTGTCCCTGACACTGGAAAGTGAAGAGAAAGCCGAAGCCTTCATTAACGATTGCCCTCTTCTGCGCTCCGCCACTTCTTTCGGGGGCGTCCACAGTTCAGCCGAACGTCGCGCGCGATGGGGCGACGATGTCGATCCCGCCTTCATCCGCCTGTCCGTCGGATGCGAACCTGTAGAAGAACTGTGGCAAGCCATCGAGGCCAGCTTGAACGCGCTATGATTACTTCTTGGCTTCGCGCAGTTCTTTGAACACGTAGATCGGCAGCACAACGCTGGCGATCAGCGCCCCCAGCCAGACCAACAGCGTTGCTCCCAACAGGTTCGCAACTCCACCTACGGTCAGCCCAGCGGTTATCAGATCAGTCACCAACAGGCCCACAAAGGTCACGATCAAAGCAATCCCGCCCTTCAGCGCAGGCGCTTTCTTTTCACCCAGCTTCAGGATCAGGGGTTCGGCAATCAGCTGCACGACGGTGAAGACGATTACAACGACGATGAAAGAGATCGGCTTGATCGCAAATCCTGACAGTATCAGCGAGGCAAGCAACAACCCAATGGCATTCCCTGCCAGCAAGGCCAAAGCCGATTTAATTCTACGCGACATGTGACGATCTCCGTCAATCAACAATTAGAAACATGCAGATGTTAACAGACCTGCAGGATTTTACGAGGCAATTCAATCGCCTCTTCCTTTTGACCCGTTGAAATCGCATGGTAGAACACATTCATCAAGATCAGACCTGTCCCTGAGCCATGAGTGTGAGATGAGCGACGATCCCTATTCCGTTCTTGGCGTGGCCAAAGACGCCAGCGCCGCCGAGATCAAGAAAGCCTATCGGCGCATTGCCAAGGAATGCCATCCGGACCTGAAGCCCGGCGATGCAGAGGCTGAGGCAAAGTTCAAAGCCGCTGCAGCTGCATATGACTTGCTGAAAGACCCGGAAACCCGTGCCCGGTATGACAATGGTGAGATTGACGCCTCGGGTCAGGAACGCCCGCAACAACAGTACTACCGTGAATATGCTGAAGCCGCTGGAAACCCCTATCGCGGACGTCAGGCAGACCCGGACGACATGTCCGACATCTTCGCCGAGTTCATGAGGGGCCGTGGTGGGTTTGGCGGCCAGCGCGGCCATGAGTTTCACGCGCCGGGGCACAACCTGAACTATTCGCTGCAGATCAGCTTTCTGGATGCCGTATTCGGTGCCAGCCAGAAACTGACCTTGCCAGACGGCGACCGGATCGAAGTCAAAATCCCCGCAGGTATAACCGATGGCCAAACCATCCGCCTGCGGGGCAAAGGGGCACCGGGATATGGTGAAGGCCCTCCAGGCGATGCTCTGGTAACTGTTTCGGTGGCCAGTCATCCGGTGTTTGATCGTCAGGGCGACGACATTCACATCAAGCTGCCCATCACCATTGATGAGGCGATTCTGGGTGGCAAAGTACCGGCCCCTACGATTGATGGCGGCGTGAATGTCAGCGTCCCGGCAGGCACAAGCAGTGGTAAAACCCTGCGATTGCGGGGCAAGGGTGTCAAAAAACGCGGCTCGTCCGAGCGTGGGGATCAGTTGATCGAACTGACCGTCTCGATGCCCGACACAATCGATGACGATCTGAAACAGTTCATGGAGACCTGGCGCGAGACGCACAGCTACGACCCGCGGAAAGGAATGCCGTCATGACCTTGACCGAGAAGGAACTGATCGAAACCGTCGCCCGACTGACCTCGGACCGACTGACCGAGTATCTGGCGGCAGAGATTGTGATCCCCGAACAATCAGACCAAGGGCTGATCTATCACAGTATCGACGTCGCCCGTCTGGAACTGGCCTGCGAGTTGCACGAACAGTACGACATGGAGGCGGATGCGCTGTCGATGATGATCTCACTGATTGATCAGATGCACGGGCTGCGGGCCGAACTGCGCGAGGTTCTGAACGCGGTCGAGGCTCAACCCGAACCGGTGCGTCAGCAACTGGTTGAAGTGATCGGCACAGCGCGATTCCGTCGCAGATAACGGGGTTTTGGACTCGGCCTATATGGCGTAGAAGGCCGCCTTGATCCTTTGCCAGGTGGCCAAATGACCCAGTCCCGATCCGAATTGCTGATGCCTGCGGGCAATCTGCGCAAGTTGAAGCTCGCCATCCTTTACGGCGCAGACGCGGTGTATCTGGGCACACCCGATATGTCGTTGCGCACGAAATCCGAGTTCTCGCTGGACGAGGTGATCGAAGGAATTGAGTTCTGCCATAGCCATGGCCGACGCGCCTATCTGACGCTGAACCTGTTTTCGCACAACAAAGACATCCCGAAACTGGATGAATATATCGACACGGTGCGCAAGGTGCAGCCCGACGGGCTGATCATTGCTGATCCGGGTGTGTTCCAATATGTCCGCGAACGCGCACCCGAACTGCCGCTGCATATCTCGACCCAGGCCAATATCTGTTCCTGGCTGTCGGTGAAGTTCTGGCAGGACCAGGGCGCAGAACTGGTGGTTCTGGCGCGCGAAGTCTCGTACCCCGAACTTGCAGAAATCCGCGAGAAGTGCCCTGACATCAAGCTTGAGGCTTTCGTGCACGGCGCCATGTGCATGACCTATTCCGGTCGTTGCCTGCTGTCGAATTTCATGGCGGAACGCGGGGCTAACCAGGGCAATTGCGCCAATTCCTGCCGCTGGAACTATGGCCTGAAGCTGCGCCTGAAGGACGGCACACATCAGGAACTGCGCATCACCGATGAAAACGCCGACCTGTTTGAATTCCTGCTGGAAGAAGGTTGCCGCCCCGGTGACTTGATGCCCATCGAAGAGGATGACCGGGGGTCATACATCCTGAACTCGCGCGATCTGTGTATCATGCCGAAGCTGGATGAATACCTGAAGATCGGTGTCGACAGCCTCAAGGTCGAAGGGCGCGGCAAGTCGGAGTATTACGCCGCCATCGTTGCACGGGCGTATCGGATGGCCATCGATGACTACAACGCCGACCCCGAGAACTGGGACCCGAAGCCCTATATGCGCGAACTGGAAACCGTCGGAAACCGAGGCTACACTCTCGCCTTCCACGAAGGACGTCTGACCAACTTCGCGCATGACTATGAACACACCGCTTCGATCGCGCAGTGGGAGTATGCGGGGATCGTCACCGAAGTGACTGAAGACGCCTTTCTGGTCGAGGTGAAGAACAAGCTGGAACCGGGCGACGTGTTGGATTTTGTCTCGCCTATCTCACGCGATACGGTTCTGCTGCGGGTCTACGATTTCGAACGCGCGTCTGACGGCAAGCGGCTGGATGTGGTGCATGGCAGCACGAAGACAGCCATCCGGCTGCCTTTCACCCTGTTCGATCACGAAGACATTGACGATCTGCGCGCGCGCTTCCCGGTTTACTCGGTTCTGCGCAAGGAACGCGCCCTGACCGATGAACACTGGAGCCGCATTCGTTTCGACAAACTGGTTCAAGGGCTGGAAGCCACGGGCCGCGACAACCCGACGGCTTACGCCCGTCGTCGCGACGAACTGGTTGAAAAGATCGGCGAGGATGGAAATGAACGCCGGTTCAAGACCAACCGTATCGGCACCGAAGGCTGCTGTGGCAAGGGGTGCAACGGGTGCCTGATCTTCTGGCAGGATGAGAAATATGCGCTGGCTCGAGAAGTTCTGTCAAAACGCAAACAAGGCGAACAACTCAGCCGCCGCGAGGCGACGGAATTGAAGCTACCGGGCGAACCGGCCTGATCCGGTCATTCGCTCTTGCGATACTCCTCCGGCACGTAAAACGTATAGTCGCGATCCGCCACCTGTTCGTGGCAGACATGGCAATAGGCCACTTCACCGGCGCGATCACCCAAAGTGTCGCCAAAAACCGAGCCGTCTGGCAGAACCATGATATAACGCCAATCCGCTGTATCCGGGTTCGCCCCGTTTGCCAGTTTCTCCATTATGAACATAGCGCCGGGGTGAATGTGGCCTTCATCCGTCACCGTCATGCTATCTTTGGCCAGAACCGAACCCATTGGCAGTTCCTCGCCTTCCAGCAAAGTCGCATAGTTATGAGCCATGCGGTTGGCATAACTGTTCACAAACCGCTGGCCATGAGTTGCTGAAATATAGGGTGCATCGTTGAACAGCGGCCAGCTTTGGTAGTTCAGGATCAGGTCCAGTTGCGCCGCTGCATAGCCGCGCGCCATTCGACGATTGAGCGACTTGTAATGCCTTAATGCCTCTTCCTTGCTCAGCTCAGCAGGGTTTTCAATTGCGATATGAGCGTTTTCACTGTCAGCAAAAGCCAAGCCAGAGCCTGTTGCCAATACAAGCACAGCGGTTCCGCTCCGGATAATCCTTGAAAAACTTTGGTTCATAATAGTGGCCCACCTGAAAATCAGTTCGCCTGTGCACCGCTTGACAGCGCATTCGTAAGTCTAGCGGCACCGCAATAACTTGCCAGCTTCGGCCCGGTCAGTTCACCGACTTGTGCATCGATTTGAAAAAGCACATGCCAGTGGCGGGCATGGGAAACATAGCAAATTATGCATGTGGTTTCAGCACCTGAAACATTAAGTTTACAGGCACACTTATGGCGTGCAGACCGCAGTTGAAATCACCTGTTACGTGATCTGATCAATCCGGGCCCGAGAAGGAAAACCTTATTGGCTCAACCCTGTTTCGGCCTCGATCTGTTTGCGGGATTTGCGGGCGCGTTCCGTGGCCGATTTCAGTTGCCCACAGGCTGCCATGATATCCTCGCCACGCGTCTTGCGAATGGGCGATGCATAGCCCGCATGGTAGATAATATTCGCAAAAGCCCGGATGCGATTATTCGAGCTGCGCTTATACGGCGCGCCGGGCCATTCGTTGAACGGGATCAGGTTGATCTTGGCCGGGATGTTGTGACGCTTGATGTGATCGATCAGGCGGTGTGCATCCTCATCACTGTCGTTGACGCCATCCAGCATCACGTATTCAAAGGTAATCCGTTCCGAGTTCGACGCATTGGGATAGCTGGCCAGCGCCTGCAGCAATTCTTCAATGTTCCAACGCTTGTTGATCGGCACCAGCACGTCGCGGGTCTCATCCGTGGTGGCATGGAATGAGATCGCCAGCAAACAGCCGATTTCCTCAGCCGTGCGCGCGATCTCGGGCACCACGCCCGACGTCGACAGCGTGATACGGCGGCGCGACAGGGAAATCCCCTCTGGGTCCATCGCGATTTTCATCGCGTCGCGGACGTTTTCGAAATTGTAAAGCGGCTCGCCCATACCCATCAGAACGATGTTCGACAGCAGGCGCGTTTCATCCTTGGGCGCGCCGGGGGTGGGCCATTCGTCAAGGTCATCGCGGGCCATCATGACCTGACCGACGATCTCGGCCGCTGTCAGATTGCGCACCAGTTTCTGCGTGCCCGTGTGGCAGAACGAACAAGTCAGCGTGCACCCGACCTGAGACGAGATACAGAGCGTGCCGCGATCTTCTTCGGGGATATAGACGACCTCAACCTCATGCCCGCCAGCAATACGGCAAAGATATTTGCGGGTGCCGTCCTCGGACACCTGGCGGGTCACAACTTCGGGGATTTCGATCACGAAATGCTCGGCCAGTTGCGCGCGGTAGGCTTTGGCCAGATTGGTCATCTCGGCAAAGTCGCGCACACCCCATTGATAGATCCACTGCCAGATCTGACCGGTGCGCATCTTTGCCTGCTTTTCCGGCGTGCCATGTTCGATCAGAACGGCACGCAACTGGTCGCGGGTCAGCCCGACAAGGTTGATCTTGCCCTCAGGCAGCTTGCGAGGGAGGGTCAGGACATCTTGAGTGATCGGCGCTTTGGGCGACATTTTGGGCTCTCTGAGGCGTATCTCGAAGGATTCTGGCTTGGGATGCGCCTCTATATAGGAACCTGCGCAAAGATCAAAAGGATTCGTGACAATTGGCGGACCTGCACAGAAAAGCCGCAGTAACGGTGTCACTGCGGCCTTCGGCTTGTTTCAATCCGTGCAGATCAAAGCCCGATCAGACACCTGCCGGCGGAATGTAGCAATCTTCGGCATCCAGAGTCTTAACCGGGTCTTCCGGACCGCACTGTTCGCCAGTCACCGGGTATGTCTCACCTGTGTTTTCACAAGCGCTTAGCACCATGGCCGAGATCATCATGAGCGCAGCAAGAAATTTGTTCAGCATCGGGGCAACTCCTTCGTTTCCTCTGAACTAATTAGTTCAAAAAGAGCGAGAGCTTACTTTGATACGGATCAAGTGCGGGCGCGGACGTAGCGTAATGCTGGCGCGCCGGACAGCATAAAAAAGAAAAGCCCCGCCATACCGACGGGGCCTGCACCGAAATACGCTGACTTAATTGGTGCAGCGTTGCTTCGCATCGTCAATTGCCGCAGTAAAGCCCAGCAACGAGAACGTGTCTTTCGTCTGCGTCCCGCGTTCCGAGCGCGCCGTTAGAACAGCCTCGTTCCCGCGCTTCATCGCTTCGATCACTTTGGGTTCCTGCCCTTGTGTCGAAGGCCAGGCCCATTCGCCATCGGTTATGAATTCGAATTCGGCGTCGTCGATCTTGACGTTGACGGTCGAACCCGCCGCAAACGGATACCCACCCGTAAACGACACTGTTCCATTTACGTCCTCACCGGGGCGGAACACCACGAACAGCAAAATGTCACTACGCCGCACGGACACCACGCGACCGCCGCGCGTATTGACGGTTTCATCCGGGGTTGCAACGCTCCAGCATTCTGTTGGGTCTTCTTCGACAAAGACGCTCCAATCCGTCTTCACGGCAACACGGTTGGTGCTGCTTGCCTGCTGAGCGATTGCAGTTGTCGTGACCGTCCCTGCCAAAGACAGGCCCGCAATCACACGAACGAGCATTGATCCCATTTGTCCAGCCTCCTAGCTCGACCCATACCTCAAACCCATCGGACATGGCTGCGAACCCTTCTGGCCCGTCTATTCCGTTGCGCATTCCGATGATTGCCGACATACACACACTAACGCAGATTTCGCCACAGGCGAAAGGGCGATTGGCAGAATTTTGCGCATAATTTCGGAGGTCCAGATGACGCAACCCGTACCAATGACAGAACTGTGGCGTGGGTCTTTGCTGGAAAGCCTGCATCTGGGTCACGCGGTCATTTGTGATGACACGGGTGAGATCGTGCGCAGCTGGGGCGATCCAAAGGCTGTGGTCTATCCACGGTCTTCGGCCAAGATGATCCAAGCGCTTCCTTTGGTGACATCGGGCGCAGCGGCGAAATACGGGTTGAACAGCGAACATCTTGCACTCGCTTGCGCCTCACATAACGGTGCCGCGATCCACACCGATCGGGTAACAGCATGGCTGGATCACCTGGGGCTGACCGAGCATGATCTGCGCTGCGGCCCACAGGAACCGGCGGACACCGCTGCGCGGGACCGGCTGATTCTGGCTGATGATACGCCTTGCCAGATCCACAACAATTGCTCGGGCAAACACTGCGGATTTCTGACACTGGGTCAGCATATGGGCGCAGGACCGGAATATCTGGAAATTGACCACCCTGTACAACAGGCGTGCCTGTCAGCCGTCGAAGAGACAACCGGTGAAACCAGTCCCGGCTATGGCATCGACGGGTGTTCTGCTCCGAATTTCGCGACCTCACTTGCGGGGTTGGCACGGTCGATGGCGTGGTTTGCCAGCGCGGCAGACCGCTCGGACCGGTCCAGCGATGCTGCGGCACAACTGGTTGCGGCCATGGTCAAGCACCCCGAACTGGTGGCCGGTGAGACCCGCGCCTGCACCGAACTGATGCGCGCAATGAACGGCCGCGTCGCCATCAAGACCGGGGCCGAGGCCGTCTTTGTGGCCATAATCCCGGAAAAACGCATGGGCGTTGCGCTGAAGATCACCGACGGCACCACCCGCGCCAGCGAATGCGCGATTGCCGCCATTCTAGTCAGCCTTGGTGTGCTGGAGGCCGATCACCCGGACACCCGCAAATTCATGAACGCCACACAATACAGCCGTCGCGGGCTGGAATGCGGTGTGATCAAACCTGCGCCGGGCTTCCCCGGCTAAGGTCCTCACATCTCGATCTCATGCACCTCGGCCACTTCGACCGAGCCTGAACCGTTGACGACCATCGGACAGCCCTTGGCCATCGCTGTCGCTACGTCGATGCTGTCGGCCTTGATCACCGTAAAGCCCGAGGCCGGGTTCGCACCGCCGTTGTCAACGACCCCGCTGCTGCTGACGGTATAGGATTGTCCCACCGGGTTGCCGGGGATCTCCAGCGCCTCACCCATGTCCTGAAACCAGGCACCCCAGGCGGCCATGGTCGCCTCAATCTCGACGGGGTCGGTTGGGGTGTGACCCCCATGATAGACAAACAAAAATTGGGGCATGTCGCTCCTCCCTGATGAAAACCTATTTGCAAAGTGCTTCGAGTTTACGCAGCGAAGATGTCCAACCCTGATTGTGGTTGGCCGCCGCTTCGGCATCGGCCAGTTCTTTGTGGTCCAGTGTCAGTCGTGATCCGGTGCTTGTCTCCGCAACCGACAAGGTCACGTGGCTTTCGTTGCCACGCTGGTCCTGATCATCATGCCAGCCCCATGTGAAGCCCACTGATTTGGGTGGATCGACATGGGTCACATGGCCTGAAACCTTGTATTGCTGTCCCTCGCTGTTTTCCATAACCGAATACCATGGGCCTGTTCGTGAAAAATCCAGATTGTGTTCGGGCACGTGCATTCCTTCGGGACCCCACCACTGCAACAACCTGCTGCCGTCGCTGATCCATGCAAACAAATCTTCAGGGCTGACGGGGAAGTCCCGCTCCAGTTTCAGGTCGGCCATGAATTCTCCCTTTCGATAATGTCACTCAGACGATCGAGGCTGCTTTCCCAGAATTGACGTTTGGATATGGTCCAATCGGCGATCATCCGCAGCCCTTCGGGACGGACAGAATACATCCGCTGTGTGCCCTGGACGCGCTGCTGCACCAAACCAGCTTCACGCAAGACCTTTAAATGGCGCGAGATCGCAGCCCCCGAGACACCTCGCCCTTCGATCAGGTCACCGGCAGGCAGTTCACCCTGTTCCATCAATTGTTCAACAATCGAGAATCGGGTGGCGTCAGACAGTGCTGAAAAGGCGGTCAGAAGCGTTCTCATGACCTCTATTTAACATAAATGTTAAATAAAAGATAGCCTCGGTTATTCGTCTGCAAAGTCAGCGCGGCTGTAACCTTGCAGATAAAGCAGCGCCGTCAGGTCACCGTGATTCACGCGCACGTCGCATTGGGCGGCAACCGAAGGCTTGGCATGAAGGGCAACTCCGGTTCCTGCCCGGCCCAGCATTCCAAGGTCATTTGCCCCGTCGCCCACTGCCATCACGTCTTTCTCAGACAGCCCAAGCCGGGTTGAGATCTGTTCAAGTGCTTCGATCTTGGCCTGACGCCCTAAAATCGGACGCGCAACATCGCCCGTCAGTTTCCCGTCTTCAGCCAACAGCGTATTGGCCCGGTTTTCATCAAACCCCAGCAACTCTGCCACCCGTGCCGTAAAGGCTGTGAACCCGCCCGATACCAACGCAGCATAGGCACCGTTCGACCGCATCGTGGCCAGCAATGCCTTACCACCCGGCATGAGGGTGATCCGTTCGGCCAAAACTTTTCCAATGACGCTTTCATCTAGATCCTTGAGCAAACCGACCCGTTCGATCAGCGCCCCTTCGAAATCCAGCTCTCCGTTCATGGCGCGGGCAGTGATGTACTTGACCCGCTCACCTACACCCGCTTCATCCGCCAGTTCATCGATGCATTCTTGCTGGATCATCGTGCTGTCCATATCGGCCAGCAGCATCTTTTTGCGCCGTCCTTCTGCAGGTTGCACGATCAGGTCGACACCCATGCCCTGCAAGTCCGCCCAGACGTCCCAGCGATTGTCGGGCATGTCGCTCAGTTCAAACTCTACCGCCTCATCCGGGCTGAGCCAGATAACATCCCCACCACCCCACGCATTGCGCAACGACTCGGGCAGGGCACTGTCCAGCGAAGGCGCTGCAGGATTGGTCAGCAAAGTTGCGACATACATATTCATTCTCCAATACCTTGCGCGTGTGCGGCGAACTAAGGGATCAAAAGACTGCGTCCTTGTTCAGTCAGTTCCCAACAGGTCTGCCCCTCAAACACGGCCACACCCACCGGACGCCCATAGCCCGCGCCTGTATCCAGGTTGACGCGATTTCCATAATGCTTCGCCTGATCCACTGGCGTGTGACCATGCACGATCAGCTTGGGATGCGTACCTCGATGGTTGTGAAATTCCTGCCTGATCCAGACCAGATCACTTGCCCGTTGTTCATTGAGCGGCACGCCCGGGCGAATGCCCGCATGAACAAAAGCAAGTTCGGGCGTTTGGTGCATCAACACCAGATCGCGCAGGAAGGTCAGGTGCGATTTCGGCACTGCCCCCTTTGCCATCCGGTGCAAGTCTTCCAACCGTATTTGACCTTCAAACTCCACTCCGTAACTACGTAGTGTCTCGATTCCGCCCAACCGGTCATGTAGCCAGTGATACCCCACAAGTAGATGCGGATCGTGGCGCGGGATGTCTTCCATGAACCAGGCGAACATACGGTCGTGATTGCCCAGCAGGGTGATCCAGTTCCGACCCGCATCACGCCCGGTGATCAGGTGATCAATCAAGCCCCGACTATCGGGGCCGCGATCCACATAATCCCCTAAAAACACCACCTGAGCATCCGGGCCACCATCATGTTGGATCAGAGAAAGTGCGCGCTCTAGCTCGGCCACCTGCCCGTGCAAATCGCCGATTACATAGACAGGCTGTGTCATTGACATCCTCCGCCGGTAAGGTTCAGCTCGCTTGTGCCTCAGAACACGATTTCAGCGAACAAAGGACCCGGATCTTTTCAAAACCGGGTCCTGAACTGTTTCTCAAACTCAACAGGCCACGTCAGGCGACATCAAACACCAATGGTTTGATCTGCGTGAACAAGCCCGTTTCCGCCAGCTTGGCGCGTGCCTCGGCCGGAACCGGTTCGTCCACGTAAAGCAGCGCAATGGCTTCACCGCCTGCCTCGGACCGACCAAGGGTAAAGTTCGCGATGTTAACGTTGTTCTCACCCATAGTCTGACCCAGCGCACCAATGATACCCGGAACGTCTTCGTTGGTCGTGTACAGCATATGAGCGCCGATCTCGGCATCGATATTGATGCCCTTGATCTGGATAAAGCGCGGCTTGCCGTCGCTGAACACGGTGCCCCCGATCGAACGTTCGCGCTTATCGGTTACAACGGTGACTTTGATGTAGCCCTCAAACGCGCCCGATTTGTCCTGATTGGTGGTCGAGATTTTGATCCCGCGTTCCTTGGCGACAACCGGGGCTGAAACCATATTCACCTCGGGATTGAACTTCTTCATGATCCCCGCGACTACGGCGCAGTTCAACGCGGCAAGGTTCATTTCAGCAGCCACACCATCGTAGAGGATGTTGATCGCCTTGACCGGCTCATCCGTCATCTGGCCGATGAAGCTGCCCAGATGACCGGCCAGCTTGATCCACGGGCCCATGACTTTCGCCTCTTCCGCCGTCACGCTGGGCATGTTCAACGCATTTTCCACAGCACCGGTCAGCAGGTAGTTCGAGATCTGCTCGGCCACCTGCAACGCCACGTTTTCCTGCGCTTCGGTCGTAGCCGCACCAAGGTGGGGCGTGCAGACCACGTTGGGCAGATTGAACAGCGCGTTTTCCTTGGCGGGTTCCTCACTGAACACGTCAAAAGCCGCCCCGGCCACGTGACCGGATTGCAGCGCTTCGGCCAAAGCGTCTTCATCAACCAATCCACCACGGGCACAGTTGATGATGCGCACGCCTTTCTTGGTTTTGGCAAGGTTCTCGCGGCTCAGAATATTGCGGGTCTGGTCGGTCAGCGGCACGTGCAAAGTGATGAAGTCGGCGCGCGACAGCAACTCGTCCAGCTCGACTTTTTCCACGCCCATTTGCGCGGCTTTCTCTTCGCCCAGATAGGGGTCATAGGCGACGACCTTCATCTTCAGGCCCAATGCGCGCTCGCAGACGATACCACCAATGTTGCCAGCACCAATTACGCCGAGCGTCTTGTTGGTCAGCTCGATCCCCATGAACTTGGATTTTTCCCACTTGCCCGCATGGGTCGAGGTAGAGGCCTCAGGGATTTGCCGCGCCACGGCAAACATCATCGCAATCGCATGTTCTGCGGTCGTGATCATGTTGCCGAACGGCGTGTTCATCACAATCACGCCTTTTTTTGAGGCCGCATCCTTGTCGATATTGTCCGTGCCGATACCAGCGCGGCCAATGACCTTCAGCTTGTCGGCTTTCTCCAGAATGGTCGGTGTGACCTTGGTGGCGGAACGAATGGCAAGACCGTCATACTGACCGATCACCTCGGCCAGCTTGTCTTTGTCCTTGCCCAGATCGGGCATGAAATCCACATCGATGCCGCGATCGCGGAAAATCTGCACGGCGGTTTCGCTGAGCTTGTCAGATACGAGTACTTTAGGGGCCATATCTCTGGTCCTTGAATTGTATGGAAGGTCCGGGCCTGAACCGGCCCGGCAAAAAAGGTCAGGCAGCTTCGGTTTGCGCTGCGATCTCGGCCTCGAAGGCCCAGGCCAACCAAGGCAACATCGCCTCGATATCCGAGGTCTCAACCGTACCGCCGCACCAGATACGCAGACCCGCAGGCGCGTCGCGATAGGCCCCGATGTCCAGCGCGATATTCTCAACCTCAAGCCGTTTGGCCACAGCCTTGGCGAAGCTGGCTCCGTCCTGAATGCGCGCGTCGGTGAACTTCAGGCACACGGATGTGTTCGACCGCGTCGCCGCGTCTTCGGCCAGATTGGCAATCCAGTCATTTTGTGCACAGAACACATGAACCGCATTGGCATTTGCGTCCGCACGAGCAATCAAACCCTGCAAGCCACCGACCGAGCGCGCCCAGTCCAGCGCAAACAGGTAATCCTCGACCGCCAACATAGAAGGCGTGTTGATCGTGGCACCGGTAAAGATACCGTCGATCAGCTTTCCGCCTTTGGTCAGACGGAAAATCTTGGGCAGCGGCCATGCTGGGGTGTAGCTTTCCAGCCGTTCAACGGCACGAGGGCTCAGGATCAACATCCCATGCGCTGCTTCGCCGCCCAGAACCTTTTGCCAGCTAAAGGTGGTCACATCCAGCTTGTCCCAGGGCAGGTCCATTGCAAAGGCCGCCGAGGTGGCATCGCAGATTGTCAGACCCTGACGGTCATCTGCGATCCAGTCGCCGTTGGGAACCCGCACGCCAGAGGTGGTGCCGTTCCACGTAAACACGACGTCATTGGCGAAATCGACCGAATCAAGATCGACGATATTCCCGTAATCGGCGGTTTTAACCTCGGCATCGATCTTTAGCTGCTTAACCACATCCGTCACCCAGCCCGCACCAAAGCTCTCCCAAGCCAGCATCTCGACCTTGCGCTCACCTAGCAGCGACCACAGCGCCATCTCAACAGCGCCGGTGTCCGAGGCAGGAACGATGCCGATCTTGTAATCCGCAGGAATGCCCAGCACCTCACGCGTGCCTTCGATGGCAGCTTTCAGCTTATCCTTGCCAACAGCAGCGCGGTGAGAACGACCCAGCGCAGCATCGGCCAGCTTGGACAGCTCAAATGTGGGGGGTTTGGCACAAGGGCCCGAGGAAAAACGCGGATTTCCCGGCCGCGTTGCCGGTTGTTCAATCGTCATCTGTATTACCCTTCCAGATACACGCCCCTCGTTGGGGAGGGGTGTCCCACGGACAGAGCTATGGGGGCTTTGCAGCTGCAGCAAGCAGAAAAGACGCTTGGCCGGGCAAAAACGACATTTGAAGAGGCATCACATCGGAACGCTTGTTTCCGATTGGCGAAAACCCCGCCATTGATTTGGCGGGGTTTTGTTTTGGGTTTACTCGGCTGCGTCGAGATATTCTTCCATTGGGGGGCATGTGCAGACGAGGTTTCTGTCGCCATATGCGTTGTCGACGCGGTTGACGGGGGACCAGTATTTGTCGACGCCCATGGAGCCCGGAGGGAAGCAGGCCTGTTCACGGGTGTAGGGGCGGTCCCAGTCGCCGACCAGATCGCGCACCGTGTGGGGGGCGTTTTTCAGCGGGTTGTTCTCCGCGTCGATCTTGCCGTCGATGATGTCCTGCGCTTCCGCCCGGATGGACAGCATGGCATCGCAGAAACGATCCAGTTCGGCCATGGGTTCCGATTCCGTGGGTTCCACCATCAGGGTGCCCGCCACCGGCCAGCTCATGGTCGGCGCGTGGAAGCCTGAATCGACCAGACGCTTGGCCACATCGTCGACGGTGACATGCGCCGCTTCGTCCAGCGGACGGGTGTCGAGGATGCATTCATGCGCCACACGCCCCGTTTCCGAGGTGTAGAGGATCGGATAGGCGTCCTTCAGGCGCGCAGCGATGTAGTTGGCGTTCAGGATCGCCACTTTGGTCGCCTGCGTCAGACCCGCGCCGCCCATCAGCAGCACATAAGCCCAGCTGACCGGCAGGATCGAGGGCGAGCCGAAGGGCGCTGCCGAGACCGGACCCACGGCGGTGCCGTATTCCGGGTGGCCCGGCAGGTGCTCTTCCAGGTGCGCCTTGACGCCGATCGGACCCATGCCGGGGCCGCCACCGCCATGCGGAATGCAGAAGGTTTTGTGCAGGTTCAGGTGGCTGACGTCACCGCCAATATCCCCCGGACGCGACAGACCCACCATGGCGTTCATGTTGGCGCCGTCGATATAGACCTGACCGCCGTGATCATGGGTGATCTGGCAGACCTCCTGCACGGTGGTCTCGAACACGCCATGGGTCGACGGGTAGGTGATCATGCAGGCGGCCAGGTTGTCCGAATGCTTTTCCGCCTTGGCGCGGAAGTCGGCCACATCGATATTGCCGTTCTCATCCGCCAGAACCGGCACAACCTGCCAGCCCACCATCTGGGCCGAAGCCGGGTTGGTGCCATGCGCCGAGGTTGGGATCAGGCAGACATTGCGCTGCCCTTCGCCGCGCGCGAAGTGGTAGTTGCGGATGGTCAGAAGGCCCGCATATTCGCCCTGCGCGCCCGAGTTGGGCTGCTGGGAGATCGCGTCATAGCCGGTGATCTGGCACAGCTTGTCGTTCAGATCGGCGATCATCTCGTGATAGCCCTGCGCCTGATCTTCGGGGCAGAACGGGTGCAGATTGCCAAACTCGGGCCAGGTGACCGGGATCATCTCGATCGTGGCGTTCAGCTTCATGGTGCACGAGCCCAGCGGGATCATCGCCCGGTCCAGCGCCAGATCGCGGTCGGCCAGACGGCGCATATAACGCGTGATCTCGGCCTCGGCCCGGTTCTTGTGGAAGATCGGGTGGGTCAGGTATTCGCTTTCCCGCAGCGCATAGTCCGGCAGGCGGTACTGCTTGTTCGAGCTGTCATCGGTGCGGTCGATGCCAAAGGCACCCCAGACGGCCTCGATGGTCTCGGGGCGGGTCTGTTCGTCCAGGCTGATGCCGACCTTGGTCTCGCCAACCTTGCGCAGGTTGACACCGCGCGCCACGGCAGCCTCCATGACGGTCTTCTGCAGGTGGCCAACCTCAACCGTGATGGTGTCGAAGAACACCTCCGGCTCAACGGCAAAGCCCGCCTCTTCCAGACCAGCGGCCAGGCGCGAGGTCTTGCGGTGCACCGATTGCGCGATGGCCTTGATGCCGTCGGGGCCATGGTACACGGCATACATCGAGGCAATGACCGCCAGCAGCGCCTGCGCGGTGCAGACGTTCGAGTTCGCCTTCTCACGGCGGATATGCTGCTCGCGGGTTTGCAGCGACAGGCGATAGGCCTTGTTGCCACGGCTGTCGATGCTGACACCGATGATCCGGCCCGGCATCGAGCGCTTCAGCTTGTCGGTGGTTGCCATATAGGCGGCGTGCGGGCCGCCATAACCCATCGGAACGCCAAAGCGCTGGGTCGAGCCGATGGCGATGTCCGCGCCCATCTCACCCGGGGACTTCAGCAGCGCCAGCGACAGGATGTCGGCGGCGACGATGGCAATGGCTTTATGTTCGTGCAGCGCGGCGATTTCCGATGTGAAGTCGCGCACGTGACCATGGGTGCCCGGGTATTGGAAGATCGCACCAAAGACCGCGCCCGCATCCAGGCCGTCGGGATCACCCACCTGCACGTCGATGCCCAGAGGCTCGGCGCGCGTCTTAATGACCGCGATGGTCTGCGGGTGGCAATTCTTGTCGACAAAGAAGGCCGCGTTGTTGGCCTTGGACCGCCCGCCACGCTTGGCCATGGCCATGGCTTCGGCAGCCGCTGTGGCTTCGTCCAGCAAGGAGGCGTTGGCCACGTCCAGCCCGGTCAGGTCAGAGACCATGGTCTGGAAGTTCAACAGCGCCTCAAGACGACCCTGGCTGATCTCGGGCTGGTACGGCGTGTAGGCGGTGTACCAGGCCGGGTTTTCCAGAATGTTGCGCAGGATCGGCGCGGGTGTGGTGGTGCCGTAATAGCCCTGACCGATCAGCGAGGTCAGAACCTTGTTCTTGCTCGCCACCTCTTTCATGTGGAACAGAGCATCACGTTCCGTCATCGCCGGACCCCAGTCCAGCGGCTCTTTCTGCCGGATCGCGGGCGGGACGGTGGCGTCGATCAGTTCGTCCAGCGTCTTGAAGCCGATCACCTTGAGCATGTCGCGCATCTCGGTTGGGCTTGGGCCAATGTGGCGGCGATTGGCGAAGTCATAGGCTTCGTAGTCGGTCAGTTTGAAGGCCATCTTTGCGCTCCTCACGGATAGGTCAGGGCCGGCGGAGACTGCGGGAGCCTCCGGCGGGAGTATTTGGAAAAAGATGAAGCGGGGGAGCCCCAAAGACGGGGCTCCGGGTTTGGGTCACCCGATGAAGGCTTTGTATCCGGCCTCGTCCATCAGGTCTTCAAGCTGCGACGCGTCCGCAATCTTGACCTTGTAGATCCAGGCTTCGCCCTCGGGGTCGTCGTTCAGCGCGCCGGGGTTGTCGGCCAGCGCTTCGTTCACTTCGACGATCTCACCATCGACCGGAGCGTAAAGTTCCGAGGCCGCCTTGACGGATTCGATCACGCCGATCTCGCCGTCTTTCTCGAACTCGTCGCCCACTTCCTGCTGCTCGACAAACACCACCTCACCCAGCTGTTCAGCCGCGTGTTTGGTGATGCCCAGCGTGGCGGTGTCGCCCTCAACGGTCAGCCATTCATGTTCTTCGGAATAATAGGTTGCCATCTTGTCTCTCTCCTGACTTCAACGCTTGTAATTCTGTGTGACGAAGGGCAGCGCCACGATCTCGGCCGGTTGCGCCTTGCCCCGGATGATCAGGTTCACCTTCTCACCGGGCGCGCCATGGCCTTTGCTCACATAACCCATCGCAACCGGGCCACCCACCGTGGGGCCAAAGCTGCCCGAGGTGATCTGACCAATCGTGTTGCCCTCAAGGCATTGCACCTCGACGCCCTGACGCGCCGGTGCGCGACCTTCGGGCTTGATGCCCACCAGCTTGCGGGCTGCGCCCTCGGCCAGTTCCTTTTGCACGCGATCCGCGCCCGGAAAGCCGCCTTCTTCCTTGCGGCGTTTCTGAATGGCCCAGCCCAAGGATGCTTCGATGGGCGAGGTGCTCTGATCAATGTCATTGCCATAGAGGCACAGCCCCGCCTCGAGCCGCAGGCTGTCGCGCGCGCCCAGACCCGCCGGTTCGCAATCTTCATGGGCCAGGAACGCCTTGCTGATCTCGATCGCCTTGTCCTCGGGGATCGAGATCTCGTAGCCATCCTCGCCGGTATAGCCCAGACGCGAGATGCGGCATTCAACGCCGTTGATATCGGCCACGGTGGTTTCCATGAACTTCAGATCGCGGGCAGCGGGGCAAAGTTCCCCCACCACATCCTCGGCCTTGGGACCCTGCACCGCCACCAGCGCGCGGTCGAAGATCTCGGTCACTTCGACGCCGTCCAGATTGGCCTGCATATGCGGAATGTCCTGATGCCGCAGCGCCGCGTTCACCACCACAAAGTAATGATCGCCCGCATTCGACACGATCAGGTCATCCATGATCCCGCCATCGGCGTTCGTAAAGAACCCGTACCGCGCCTTGCCTTCCTTCAGCGTCGCATAAGCCTGAGGGCACAAAGCTTCTAGCTTCTCACCCACATTCTCACCGCGCAAAATCACCTGACCCATGTGAGATACATCAAACAACGCCGCCTTCTCACGACACTGCTTATGCTCTCCCATAATCCCCATCGGATACTGGACAGGCATCTCCCAACCCGCAAAATCAACCATCTTACCACCCAACTCAACGTGCAAATCGTACAAGGGCGTGCGTCTAATATCGGTCATGGCGGGTACTTTCCGTATCTAGCGTTTAGAGTGCCGCCTCGTCAGTCTGCCCCAAGCTGAAAAGATTGCAACGATTCCAGTCAGCTTGCGCCTTAAACACTGCCTTTGCGACACGTCTGCATACAGGCGTATGCACATTGATGTTCCTATAGGAAACTTTTTTCCCTTAGGCAACACTCCTTATCTGACCGTTTCCGTCTCGACATCTGATGCTGCTCACTTTTCGGGCGCGGCCCTATTCTGTACGGATTTAAGATATTGATAAGTAATCATTTTTTACTTCACCTTACATCGTCACCCACCAAGCGCCTGTACGGCGACATCCAACACATTGAGACCAGCAAGCAGATCACATTCTGCGGTATCTTCAGCGAAATCATGGCTGATTCCGTTGATCGAAGGCACAAACAGCATGGCAACCGGCATCAGGCGGGACACGTTCGTCGCGTCGTGTAATGCGCCCGACGGCATCTTGCGCCATTTCTCCGGCGCCACTTGCCGCGCACCACTTTCAAGCGCTTCCCGCAATGTCTGGTCCATGGCAACAGGCTCGAGCCCCAGCATCGGGCCATAATCCAATGCCATCCCTTGTTCTTCAGCGACTTCCTGAGCTGTTGCGCGAATGATCTCTTCCATCCGAACCAGCCGATCCGCGTCGCCATCGCGCCATTGCATCGAGAACCGAACCCGACCCGGAACGATAGACGAGGCATTGGGATGCACATCGACACGCCCGATGGTCCAGACAGTCTGTGGCGTTACCACATTGCGGAAGCGTTCATTGAGACGGGTGTTGAACAAGGACAGCGCCTGAAACGCATCCCGGCGCAGGTGCATCGGCGTTGTGCCTGCATGGTTCTGCTGACCCTCAAAAGTGATCAACATATCACGGATACCGACAATATCGGTGACGACGCCAATCTGCTCGCCTGCCGCGTCCAGGGACGGGCCTTGTTCGATATGCATCTCGATAAAGCCGTTGAACCGGGACGGGTCCACAAAAGCACCAGACAATTCGGACATCGAAGACCGCGCGGCCCCAAAACTGACGCCCGCGCCATCTTTCAAACCATCTGCCTGATCCAATGGCAGGCCGCCTGACCAAACGGCCGAGCCTGTGGTTACACCAAACCGGCCTTCTTCGTCCTGAAAGCTGACAACCGAGATTGGCCGGTCGCTGGAACGCGCGATTTCAAGCGCGGCGATGACGCCCAGCGCGCCGTCCAGCCAGCCACCTTCGGGCTGGCTGTCGGAATGCGACCCCATCAGCAACGAGGAACCTTCGGTCAACCCGAACAGATTTCCGACCGGGTCGAAATGTGGTGTCAGCCCGGCGTCCACCATACGCTCAGCAAGCCAATTGCGCGCGTCGATGTCCGCTTGTGAATAGGCCGGCCGGACTACGCCCTTGCCGACACCCGACGCCCCAAATTCACGCAGCTTGTGCAAATCCGCCAAGAACCGTTCGTGATTGACTGGCATGACACCCTCCGAATTTTCCGTGGGCGGACCATAGCCACAAATAAAACTGCGGCGAGGATTTTTTCTGTGGCAGGTGAAACCCCTCTGGTCCCGGGGTGGAACCTGCCCTAAGACGTCTGCGCAAGAGGGACCAACATGTCACATATCACATTGGTGCGGCACGGGCAGGCCAATACCGCAGCGCGCGACGAAGTAAGTTACGACAGGCTTAGCGACTTGGGGCATCAGCAAGCTCGTTGGCTGGGCGCACATCTGCGCGACACGCGCAGCCACTATACCCGTGTTTATTGCGGCACTCTGACTCGCCATGCAGAAACCGCCCAAAGCATGGGGCTGTCTGACCCTATCCGTGATGCACGATTGAATGAGATCGAGTATTTCACACTGGCACAATTGCTCGAAGAACAGCACGGCATTGCAATCCCAACGGATCGCGAGGGGTTTGTCGAACATCTGCCCAAGACCTTTGCCGCCTGGGCCAATGGCGACATCAAGAACACGCCCGAAACCTTCGAAGAGTTCGAGACCCGTGTTCGTGATGCGCTGAGTGAAATCGGAACCGAAGGCGGACCCGCCATTGTTGTCACCTCGGGCGGGCTGATCTCGATGGTGGTACGGCAGGCGATGGGGTTGGATATTCCATCGATGGCGCGGGTAGCCCTTGCCATCATGAACACGTCGATGCATCGTCTGCACCCGATTGGCACCCAGCTGAGTCCGGTTCTGTTCAATGCTGTCCCGCATCTTGAGGCACCCGACCGGCAATTCGCGCAAACCCACCTGTAGTCAGATCGGAGATACCCCATGCAGCTTTATTTTGCCCCTCGCACGATCTCGGTCGCTGTTGTGATTGCTCTGGAAGAGGCAGGGTTGGAGTATGAGGCGATCCAACTGGATTTCGCCGGGGGCGAGCAGACCAAACCGGCTTACCGTCAGATCAACCCCAAAGGTCGGGTTCCGGCGCTAGTGGTTGACGGTGGCATCCTGACCGAAACCGGAGCGTTGCTGGAATTTATCGCTGCCCAAGCGCCGTCGGCAGATTTAGTCCCTGCTGATCCAGTCATGGCCGCGCGCATGCGTGAAGTGATGTTCTATCTTGCGTCGACCATGCACGTGAACCACGCGCACAAGGTGCGCGGAGCGCGATGGGCGGACAAGAAGCCCAGCTGGAAAGACATGAAGGACAAGGTCCCACAAACAATGACAGCATCCTGTGAATACATCTGTTCAAACGGCCTGCGTGGGCCGTTTGTTCTGGGTGAGGCATTCTCGCTGGCAGATGCCTATCTTTATGTGGTTTGCAGCTGGCTGGAAGGCGATGGCGTCGATGTCTCGGCCTTTCCCAAAATTCTTGCCTTCCGCGAGGCGATGGAGGCGCGGCCTTCGGTTCAGGCGGTCCGTGCCGCCGGAATGCTCTGACAAAAGGAATTACGATGACACATCTCTGGGTCCGGGCAGAACAGCGCCCGAACGAGGAACGGGTTGGGCTGACCCCCGAAGGGGCCGCAGCGCTGATCGCGGCTGGCATCCGCGTGACGGTCGAGGAAAGCCATGTCCGCGCCATTCCAATCGACGGCTACAAGGACGCAGGCTGCGAGATCGCACCTGAAAACACGTGGCCCGACGCCCCGGCGGACGCGATCATTTTCGGCCTCAAAGAGTTGCCCGAAGATGGCACGCCCCTGCCCCACCGCCACATCATGTTCGGACATGCCTACAAGGGCCAGCATTCCGGCCGCGCTTTGCTGGAACGGTTCAAGGCCGGGGGCGGCACGCTGTATGATCTGGAATATCTGGTGGATGAAGATGGTCGCCGGGTTGCGGCCTTTGGCTATTGGGCCGGGTATGCCGGTGCGGCAGTCACGCTGAAAACCTGGGCTGCGCAGCAACGGGGCGAGCAATGCCCTCCTGTTGGGATTTATGCCGGTAAGGACGCGCTGAATGCCGATTTGCTGGCAGAACTGGACGCCACAGGGGCCGAACGACCAACCGCCATTGTCATCGGCGCCTTGGGCCGCGTTGGCACCGGCGCTGCCGATCTGTGCGAAGCCATGGGTGTTGCCGTTACCAAATGGGACATGGCCGAGACCGCCAGCGGCGGGCCGTTCCCTGAGATTCTGGACCACGATCTGTTTCTGAATTGCATTTTCGCGCGTCCCGGCACGCCGGTTTTTGTTCCGCGTGAGGCGCTGACCGAACCGCGAAAGCTGACCGCCATAGGCGACGTCGCCTGCGACCCGGACAGCGATTACAACCCGGTGCCGGTCTACGACCGCGCAACTACATGGGACGCGCCTGCCCTTCGCGTGGCGAATGATCCGGTGATGGACGTGATGGCCATCGACAATCTGCCGTCCATGCTGCCGGTCGAAAGCTCGGAAGACTATGCCGCGCAACTGCTGCCGTCCTTGTTGACTCTGACCGATCTGGACAGCGGCGTCTGGGGTCGGGCAGAAGCAACCTACAAAACGCATATTGAAGGGATCTGAACGATGACGATTCACTGGTGTGGCACCGGCCTGTCGGCCATTCCCGGCCTGCGCCGCCTGATCGAAGGCGGGCACAAGGTCACCGTCTGGAACCGAACCATCGAAAAAGCCAAGGCTGAGGTCGGAGACCGGACCGACGACATCCGGGCCTTCGACATCGACGCCCTGGGAGAGGTGCTGGGCAAGGGCGACGTGATCGTCTCGATGCTGCCGGGCGACTGGCATGTTCCGCTGGCAGAGCTGGCGATCTCGAAACAGGCCAACTTCGTCTCATCTTCTTACATCGCGCCCGAGATGCGCGCGCTGGACGACAAGGCACGTGAGGCTGGTGTCGCGCTGGTCAACGAGGTTGGACTGGATCCGGGCATCGATCACCTGATGGCACATGCGTTGGTCGACGACTATCGCGCTTCAGATGCGTTCGATCCTGAAAACCACCTGAGCTTTATCTCGTATTGCGGCGGGATCCCGAAAACGCCCAACCCGTTCCGCTACAAGTTCAGCTGGTCACCTCTGGGTGTTCTGAAAGCGCTGCGCTCGCCCTCGAAGTCAATCCGCGACTATGCCCCGCTGGATGTTGCCCGTCCGTGGGACGCCATCAGCAGCTATATCGCTCCGCTGCCCACACCGGAAAGCTTCGAGGTTTACCCGAACCGCGACTCGATCCCGTTCATGACGCAGTACCATTTCGAGGATCACTGGCCGGTCAAGGAATTCGTCCGCGGCACTCTGCGTCTGAACGGCTGGGCCGAAGCATGGTCGGACGTGTTCACCGAGATCGAAACTCTTTCCGGGCCCGAAGGCGACGCCCGCCTGAAAGTGATGTCGGACCAGTTCTGGGACGAAAACGCCTATGATGAGGGCGAACCAGACCGCGTTGTGCTGTGCGTTGGTCTGAAGGCGGAAAAAGACGGCATTGAGGTCTGGAACAAGACCTATGTCATGGATGCCTGGGGGGATGCACGCGGCACCGCGATGGCGCGTCTGGTGTCGATCCCGGTGTCTCTGGCCGTCGAAGCGGTTCTGAATCGCGCGATCCCGGCGGGCGTTCACGCCGCGCCCAGCGATCCGAAGCTTGTACAGGGTTGGATGGGAGAGATCGACACGCTGGCACAACATTTGCAGATCGTCGATCACTTGGCCTGATTGAAAGGTGAAAGCCATCCCAGTTTTGCTGGAATGGCTTTCATAGTTCTTGGCTAGGCATGACTTGCATTCCCTTTCGGGCCTTCAGATGTACCGCTCAATCGTGTCTTCGATGTCGCTTCGATTGATGCCAAGCTCGGACAATTGATGATCCGTCAGCGCATTGAGATGCTGTGCCGCACGAACAATGTCGGAGCTGATCGATCGGATACGCATGGCACGGTCGAACAACAGCAATGCACTGGCAGCCGGTGCCGGCTGATTGGTGGGCGGGATAACGTCAAACATACGGATAACCTCACAAACATAGACCTGGGGATGTGTTAACTCAGGGCAAACGCTCCATCACTGGCGGTAGGGTTTGTTGTGGTAAACACTCTCATACGCGCATCGATTGATCTGGTCCCGCTGAACCCCGATATCGGCAAGTTGTTGATCATCCAGCGCCTCAAGATCACGCACAGTTTTTGCAAGAATTCGGCGACGGAAGTGCTCGACCTTTTTGTCGGCGTACTTCGAAAACAGACCATCGAGAAGGCCGTTCTGGGTGTTTACTGCTTGGGTATGTACCATGTCTTTGTCCTCCTAAACTTGATTTGCGTTGTCTTGGTGACATCAAATTTGGGGACGCCGCCTTAACGTTATCAAAGCGCATCATTAAGGTTTGTTTAAGTCTGGGCCGGAGAAAGCATGCGGAGGATGAGTTATGCCGAGGCGTGTCCGCAATTTACGCCAGCAAAGTGTATCTCAATCATAGATAAAGCCCAGATGGCGGCAAAACCGCCATCCTCGTATTTGGCTTGGAAAACGAACTACATCAGGTCGTTCTCAACATCCTCAGCCGAAATGCCCAAAGCATCCAACCCGTTCTCCAGGTGATCCGACAAGTGTGGGGTTCCAATCAGGTAGTCGGCGCAGGGAGTCGAGGCTTCGGACTTGGCGGTGGCGATGGCTTCGGCCAAATCTTCGGCGAAAAAGCTTTCGCGACCGATCCACATGATGGCGACCAGTTCGGCCTGCTCGTCTTCGCCCATGCGATCAATGAACGCCCGCAGCTCGCCCTCGGCCCGGTTCAGTTCGCGGCCCATCATGGCCACCTGGGCAACTTTCCTTGCCGAAATTTCCAACATGTCCTCAGCTCCTGTTGTTCGCGGTTGTCAAACCATCACAATCATCGACAGGGGCCTGAGTCTTTGATCTTACGCAAACTGCGGGTCAGTCCCGAACGCGCGACATTGGCTGATCGGGGACAGGCTGGGAGCGGAACGGGCGGAAGGTTGCCTTTTTCAGCCACAGTTTGAACGCTTGCCAAACAATCAGAGTAAATGTCCGCCGGGCCCCAAACGGACGCCGCAGCAAGGACCACAGGATCACCCGATTGGTCAGCGGTTGACGGGGCCCTGTCAAGGTGGCGATCAACCCACCGTCAGGTCGAGTATAGTCGATCCAAACACCAACCCTGTCAGGGCGGAAATCAAACCGAAACGTATAGCTTCCTTCGATCTTCTGGAATGGCGAAACATGCATCAGCTTGTCCGCCACCACCCGATCCGATGGCTCGATGACCGCAAAGCCAGGCTTGTGGCATAGATAGCTGTGACGTGTCCCAAAGGTGTTTGTCACTTCGGCCACCACCGCATAGAGTCGGTCGTTCCCGTCAAAGCAGAACCAAAAGCTGACAGGGTTGAACACATGCCCCAGAACCCGTGGCTGTGTCAGCAACATTATCCGCGCCGGTTGCGGCACGGCCATCTCGTCAAGGCGGGTACGCACCCACGCGGCACCTTCGCCCTGACTGGGCGCGCCGCCATGATCGCGCGTACGCCAATTGGCGAGGTTTGCGCGGTCACGTGAAAACAAAAGGGGTGTTGTCAACTTGGCCTCGGGGTCGAACAGGATGTAATCGACCGAATACCGAAACGCGTTTTCTATCCCGCCCTTGCGCCCGTGATAAGTGTGGCCCGCGATATGATCTATTTCTTTTGCCATCGTGTGTTTTCAGACCTGCCCATAACCGCTTAAAACAGCATCGTTTTCCGCCGTATTTGTATAGTAGTGTTACGGAAAATAGCGCGAGTTGGATCATAATGTCCCGATAAAGTGATCCGGCTTGGGGCGCGGCCCGTAATGTGGTTATGTTTACCGAGATCAATACTGCGACCTTGGACGAACCTGCGGCTGACACAGCCGCCCCTCAGCCTTGGCGCGGGAAGAAACGCATCAAGGGTAGACAGGTGAACGGAACGAAAGCCAGTTGCGACACCAGAACCGAGTGGGTGGAACACGTCAAACGCATCCGGGATGCGCAGGACCAGTCGGCCTTTGCCGAGCTGTTCCAACACTTCGCGCCACGCATCAAGGCGTTCCTGATAAAATCAGGGTCTGATGCCACCATGGCCGAAGAATGCGCACAAGAGGTGATGGCGACCTTGTGGCACAAGGCCCATTTGTTCGATCCAACACGGGCCACCGTAGCCACGTGGGTTTTCACGATTGCTCGGAACAAGCGCATCGACGTTCTGCGCAAGCAACGCCGCCCCGAACCCGAGGAACTGGGATGGGGACCCGAGGCCGAGCCTGAACAGGACGACGTGATCGCGCTGCAACAGGAAACCGCGCAGCTGCGCACCGCCATGTTGGCGTTGCCCGAGGCGCAGAGAGAGCTGATCGAAAAGGCGTATTTCGGCGACCTGAGTCACCGCGAAATTGCGTCTCAGACCGGGTTGCCCCTGGGAACGATCAAGTCACGTATTAGGCTGGCGCTGGACCGCTTGCGCCACGCGATGAACTGAGATGAGTAAGATGAGCAAGTCGATTAAACATCACCTGACAGATGACCTGCTGATGGCATATGCCGCAGGAACTCTGCCCGAGGCGTTCGATCTGATGGTCGCAACCCATCTTTCCCTGTGTGACCATTGCCGCGCACGGGCCGAGAGCTTTGACGCCGTTGGCGGGCAGGTTCTGGATGATCAGGCAGGCTCGGTCGCCATGTCTAACGCCTCACTCGCGGCGACCATGGCCTTGATTGCGCAGGGTGCGCCGACCCCCAAGCCCGCGCGACCGGGCTGCGCCGTGCTGCCTACCCCTTTGCAGGACTATGTGGGCGGAACCGTCGCGGACATCCGCTGGAAATCCATTGGAATGGGTGTGAAGCAGGCCATTCTGCCGACCACCAAAGAGGCCACGGCACGGTTGTTGTTCATCCCGGCCGGTGCTGCGGTCCCGGATCACGGTCATCAGGGCATGGAACTGACTATGGTTTTGCAGGGTGCGTTTTCGGACGAGGTGGATCACTTTGCACGCGGCGATGTTGAGATCGCTGACGAGGATCTGGAACACACACCTGTCGCGGATATCTCGGAAGACTGCATTTGTCTTGCAGTCACAGATGCACCGTTGAAATTCAACAAGCTTATGCCGCGTTTGTTTCAGCCCTTCCTGCGCATCTGACTGCTGGTGGGTTCCGGCCAAAGCGAAGCTTGAAAGGAAACAGATATGACAGGAAAACTTCTTTTGTCGGCCCTTCTGCTTTGTTTCGCGCCTGCGGCGTTTGCCCAGATGACCGCAGAGGTGCAATTTCAGTCCGGCAATTATGGCACCATGGTCAACGGGGCTGTCACTGGCGACGAATACTTCGACTATGTGTTGGGTGCAAAAGCCGGTCAGGAGATGTTTGCCGACCTTCAGGTCAGTGACACCAATGGGAACGGCGTGGTCTATTTCAATATCCTGCCCCCGGGCAGTGATGGGGTCGCGATCTACAATGGATCGATTGACGGCAACACCGCCCGGATTAACCTGCCAGAGGACGGAGACTATACAATCCGTGTCTATCTGATGGGCAATGACCGAGATACCGGCAAAACCGTCGGGTATAACCTGGACTTGTCAATCCAGTAAGTCTCAACCTTCGTGACGCGCCAAAGGCACAACGTCTGACGCGGCATCAGGTGCGATTTCTTCGAAATCGAAATTGTCCAGACGCTGCGCCCGTCGGCCAGCTTTCTCCGCACTGATCTTGATTTCCGAGATATCCTTGGCCGCCTGACCAAAATGACGATCAAGATTGGTCACACGATCACCCAAACGCTCCACATCCTTGTGCAGCAGTCCCAATTCTTTGCGGATCGCACCTGCCTGTTCGCGCATCCGGGCATCTTTCAGGATCGCGCGCATCGTGTTCAGCGTCGCCATACAGGTGGTGGGTGAAACGATCCACACGCGCTTGCTGAAACTTTCCTGAACCAGCTCAGGGAACTTTGCGTGAAGCTCGGCGTAAACGGCCTCGGACGGCAGGAACATCAGCGCACCATCGGCGGTTTCACCGTCCAGGATGTACTTCTCGGCAATGTCGTTGATATGTTTACGCACTGTGCTGCGGAACATCTGCAACGCCGCTTTCAGCTCAGCGTCATTGGTTGCGCCGATCAGCGCTTCATACGCCTCCAGCGGGAATTTGCTGTCGATCACGATGGGGCCGGGCGGGTTCGGCAGATGGATAAGGCAGTCCGCACGACGCCCATTCGACAGGGTAGCCTGCAACTGGAAACTGTCCCTTGGCAGTGCCTTTGAGACAATGTCCGTCAGCTGGATTTCGCCAAACGCTCCACGCGTCTGCTTGTTCGACAGGATATCCTGCAGACTGAGAACGTCACCAGACAGTTTGGTGATATTGTCCTGCGCTTTGTCGATCGCGGCCAGACGCTCCTGCAATTGGGTCAGGGATGTCGCGGTCTGTTTCGATGACCCATGCAGCGATTCTTTCATCCGCTCCTGCATTTCGGCCAGCGCGCGTGCAGACTTCATCGCGTTGTCCGCCAGCCGGTCATTCATCTGCTGCTGAACCGAGGACAGGCGCGCTTCAACCGTTTGGATCACTTGCACCTGCGCATTGGCCTGCGTGTCCGAGACATGCTGAAGACCGCCGCGCAATTGTTCCTGCCCCTGCCCCAGTTGCTGCACATGCTGTCCCAGATGCGCCATCTGCCGCTCCAGAGGTTCTGCCATCCGGGCCGAGCGATTGGCCGCCCGCAGCGACAGGAACAAAAGCAGCAGGATCAGCAGGACAACCCCGCCACCGGTCAGAAGAACCGGGTCATTCAAAGGGATTTGGGTGCCTGCAATCTGGATCATGTCAGTCTTTATGTTCTCGTTTTGTTTCGATCTTCTTAATAGGTTCTGAACGACGGATCAACTGCGCCCGAACAACCGCTCGATATCGCTGAGCTTCAATTCCACGTAAGTCGGCCGCCCATGGTTGCACTGACCGGAATGCGGCGTTGCCTCCATCTCGCGCAGCAGGGCGTTCATCTCTTCGGCGCGCATCCGGCGACCCGAGCGGACAGAGCCGTGGCAGGCCACCCGGCTGAGGATTGCCTCGATCTTTGCCTGAACCATCTGGCTTTCGCCCTGATCAGCCAACTCATCAAGGATATCCAGGATCATCGCGCGGGCATCGACCTCGCCCAAAATGGCAGGAGTTTCACGCACAGCGATGGCCCCGCCGCCGAAGGGTTCGATGGTCAGACCAAAGCGCGTCAGGTTATCAGCTACGGCCATCAGACGCGCACAATCGCCTTCAGACAGCTCCACGATTTCCGGGATCAGAAGCGCCTGCGCCGCAACGCCGTTTTCCGCCATCTGGTTTTTGAGCTTTTCATAAACCAGCCGTTCATGTGCGGCGTGTTGATCCACGATCACCATACCGTCAGCGGTTTGCGCGATAATGTAATTCTCGTGCACCTGCCCCCGCGCAGCCCCCAATGGCAGGTCCTGCGGTTGAGGTTCTTCTGTCTCGGCAATCGGCGAAACCGGGGTGGGCTCGACAATGCTGCCGCTGTAATCCTGAGCCAGTTCAGCAAAGCCCGGAGATTGCGCCCGATACGCCGCCTGCCGCGCTGCTGGCGAAGGTCGATCCATCTGATACACACGGGCCGGGGCAGATTGCGCAGGTTCGGGCCGCATCGCCCCCAGGGTCGCATTGGCCACGGTTGAGGATGCCCGATGCCCGGCCTCGGCCAGAGCATGGCGCAGGCTGGACACAATCAGACCGCGCGCAACGCCGGGGTCGCGGAACCGTACCTCGGATTTGGCGGGATGAACGTTCACATCCACCAGCGTCGGGTCACAGTCGATGAACAAAGCCGCCGCCGGATGCCGATCCCGGCTAAGGAAATCGAAATAGGCGGCCCGCAAAGCGCCAGTCAGCATCTTGTCACGCACAGGGCGGCCATTAACAAAAAGATACTGCGCCACCGCAGCACCGCGCGAATAGGTCGGCAAGGCAGCATAGCCATAAAGCCGGATGCCTTCGCGCGTGGCGTCGATTTGCAGCGCATTCTCGGCAAACTCGCGCCCGATCACGCGGGCCAGGCGGGCGTGGAGCGCATCGAAGAGATCTCCGTTCTCGCGATCCGCGCGGAAGGTCACACGACCTTCACCGCCACCGGACACATCGCGCAGCGTGAAGGTTACGGATGGCTCGGCCATGGCCAGCCGTTTCACCGTATCGGTGATGGCTTGCGTCTCGGCCCGGTCGGTGCGCATAAACTTCAGCCGGGCGGGCGTGGCAAAGAACAGATCGCGCAGTTCGACGACTGTGCCCGCGCGCAGGGCGGCGGGTTTGACCGCGCCCATCTTGCCGCCCGCAACGTGGATCTGCGCCGCCTCGGCACCCGGTACGCGGCTGGAGATGGTCAGACGCCCGACCGCACCCAAAGAAGGCAGCGCCTCTCCGCGAAACCCAAAGGTATGGATGTTCAGCAGGTCCGATCCGTCAATCTTTGACGTGGCATGGCGGGACAACGCCAGCGGCAGATCATCTGCCGAAATACCGCAGCCGTCATCTGTGACGCGGATCAGAGTCTTGCCCCCATCCGCAATATCGATGGCGATCCGCGTGGCTCCTGCATCGATTGCGTTCTCGACCAGTTCCTTCACGGCAGAGGCCGGACGTTCCACCACCTCACCGGCTGCAATCCTGTTGATTGCAGCGTCATCCAGTTGCCGAATTACCGGGCGATTTTCGCTGATATTGGGGTTTGCCTGCGCCATACCCCTAGACCTAGCACAGCCTTGCGCGATTCTGCCACTGGTTTACGCAGGTCTTTTGATCAGAGAGGGGGTGTCCGGATGGCCGTGAACGGCTTAGCGCTCAGGTCCACCCGGACGTACCAAGTGAGTGGTGTGATTCAGCTAATGAATGGACGGCGTGTAACATGTGCCGGTATTAAATGCTGCTTAAGATTCATCATTTGGGCATCTGGGCAGAGATTGGCCGATGACGTGCGGACAGGTGCGGCGGGAACATGCCCGATCACGCAGAAGTGTGCGCCCCGATACGCGTGCGGCACGGTCCGAACATGGCGGCTGCGGCAAGTATCAGACCAGACATCGTGGCAATCATGCCAGCCGCGCTGACTGCATCCGACCCGCCCAACCACAAGGGGCCGTACCCAGCCAATACATAGCCCGACACTGCCGAGGCCGTGGCGAACACTATGCTCCATACAATCTGCGCCTCGAGCCGGTTAGTTAGCATCCGCGCCGCCGCCGGAGGGCAGATGAACATGGCGATCACGATGATCGAGCCCACCGCGTCAAATGCCGCCACCGCCGCGATGGCCGCTGTTATCACCAATGCCATGCTCAGAGCACCCGTGCGAATGCCGATCGTGCGCGCAAATCCTTCATCGAAGGTGGAAATCTTTAGCGGTCGCCAGAACAGCCAGGTGAACACAGACACGCCCACCAGAGTTAAAGCAATCCGAGGCAGTTCAGGTGGCAGACCCGCAAGAGCGTCGACATCCAGCAACGATCCCCAACCTGTTGCGTCCAGCCAGATCAGGCTTTCCAGATTGCCGTAAAGCGCATGTTCAACGTCCAGATGCACAGTCGAGGTATCTGTTTGCTCAAGCAGCAAAACACCCGCCGCAAACATTGTGGTAAAGACAACACCCATGGCAGCACCGGGTTCGATCTGACCCAGTCGGCGAATGGCTTCGATCAGAACCACAGCCACAATCGCCGCCCCTGCAGCGCCCAGCATCATTGGCCAGGTCGATATCGCCCCGGTCAACAGGAACGCCACCACGATACCCGGCAGCACCACATGGCTGATCGCGTCGCCAATCAGCGCTTGTTTGCGCAGCACCAGAAAGTTGCCGGGCAAGGCGCAGGCGATGGCCGCAAATGTGCCAATCAGCAGTGGCGTCAGCGACAGTGGGACGAACTCCTCACCACTCATGCCGGCACTCCTTGCGGCCCACCGATTTGACGGTCGATTTCAGCGATCTGATCACGGGTCAGAACGGTCTCGATGTCCCGCAGCCCGTCATAGAGCGCAGCTGTCGCCTCATGCGCCTGATCCGCGCGGACGATTTCCCAGCGTTTTTCATCGCGCAGCGCCTTGGCCGCCCGCGCCTTGCCAGTGTCCGTGGCGACCCCGTCTGGCCGGACCAGACCCGCACGACGCAGCAGGCGCAGTGTAAGCGGTTCATAAATCTTCTGCCCCTGCGCCAGCGCCAACAGACCCTGGCGGATATGCACCCGGCGCTGGAAGCGCAGATGCCGCAACACCGCCGCCAGAACCCCGCGCTTTGGGGCGCAGAACAAGGACAGGACGAAGAATGCAAAGCTGACCAGCACGATGATCGGTCCAGTCGGCAAGTTGGGGGCAGAAGCGGAAACGGCAGCACCGATGTACCCGGCCAGACCTCCGGCAAGCCCCGCAAGCAGGACGACGTGCTCGGAACGCTCGGACCAGAACCGCGCTGTGACTGCCGGAATGATCAGAAGCGCCACAATCAGGATCAAGCCCACAATTTTCAGGCCGACCACAGTGACCGCCATGACCAGCCCCATCATCGCAAGATCGATGCGATGGATCGGCAAGCCACGGGTGGCAGCATATTCCGGGTCAAAGGCGACAAGGGTCATGGGGCGACGCAGGATCAGAACCAGAAGCAGCGTCGCCGCACCACCGATGGCGATGATCATGGCATCTGCCCACAGCATTCCGGCGGTCGAGCCTAACAGGAAACCCTCCAAACCTGCCTGACGCCCGACGCCCATGGTTTGAATGATCGTCAGTAGAACGATCCCAAAGCCAAAAAAGACAGACAGAACTGCACCGATTGCTGCGTCTTCGGCAAGTCGGGTGCGCCGTGTCAACCAGTTCATGCAAAGAAGCCCAACCCACGCTGAAATTGCAGACCCTGCCAGCAAGCCCAGCAGATTGCGCCCATCCCCGCCCAGCGCGACCAAGACCATAAAGGCCAGACAGACGCCCGGCAGAGTTGCATGACTGATGGCATCGCTGACCAGCGCACGTTTGCGTAGGAACAGGAATGTCCCTGTCACACCGGCCGATACACCCAGCAACGTCGCACCAACTGCGACCAGCGTGGCGTTATAGCCAAGCTGCAGGGTCAGAGCGTCCCAAATCATGTGTTATCCCAGCGCGCGCGATATCTGATCGATCTGCGCAGTTGCCAAACGCCCGCCATAGGCCGCTTGCAACGTTTCCGCAGTGAACGCCTCGGACACCGGCCCTTCGGCCACTTTGCGGGTATTGATCAGGAAAACGTGGTCGAAGTAGTCGGTCACGGTCGCCAGATCGTGATGCACCACCACAACCGTCTTGCCGGCTTCTTTCAGAGATTTCAGCACCGCGATGATGGCCTTCTCGGTGGCGGCATCCACCCCGGCGAAAGGTTCATCCAGCAAGTACAGATCCGCGCCTTGCGCCAAAGCACGAGCCAGAAACACGCGCTGCTGCTGGCCGCCGGACAACTGGCCGATCTGACGGTCCGCGAAGTCCCGCATCCCGACACGGTTCAAACAGTCCATCGCACATGCCTTGTGGCGGGCACGTACGCGCCCCAGAAGCCCAAGCTCGCGCGACAGACCCATCAGCACAACATCAATCACGCGCGTTGGGAAATCCCAATCCACGCTGGCCCGTTGCGGAACATAGGCAATACGCGCGCGCTGCGCCTCCAGCGGCCGTCCAAATACCGTCACCTGACCGGATAAGGGGGTGACGATTCCCAGCGCCGCCTTGAGAAGCGTGGACTTGCCCGCACCGTTTGGGCCAATGATGGCAGTCATGGCACCGGGCTGGACGGTCATATCAACCGAAAACACAGCAGGCTTTTGTCCGTAGGAAACGGTCAGGCCTCGCACCGCAAGCGGGCTGTCGCCCAGCCCGCGATCCTCAAGCGTCACACCGTCATTGCTGACCAGACCCAGCATTATTCAAAACCCCGCAGACAGTTTGCCGTCCATGCCTCGACCGGGGGCGTCGCCGTTCAACGCACCGCCAATAACTGTGATGTTGTGATCCAGCATCCCGATATAGGTACCCTCATAGGTGCCTTCTGCGCCCATCGCATCCGAAAAAAGCTCACCACCGATGGTCACTTTGTGCCCCTTGGCCGCTGCCCCTTCGATCAATGCGCGAATTGAGCGATCCGAGACCGAGCTTTCGACAAAGACAGCCGTGATTTGGCGGTCAACCAGCAGGTCAACCAATTCGCTGATCCGGTTCAAACCCGCCTCGGACTGGGTCGAGATGCCCTGAATGCCCAGAACCTCGAACCCGTAGCTCTGACCGAAATAGCCAAATGCGTCGTGGGCGGTAAGCAGTACTCTGCTGTTCTCGGGCACCGAAGACAGGACATCCTCGGCATAAGCCGCCAAACGGTCAATATCGGCCAGATGGGCCTGTGCATTGGCTGCAAACACGCCTGCCGCTTCGGGACGAACGTCGGTCAAGGCATCCTGAACCTCTAGCACAACTTCGCGCCAAAGCACGGGCGACATCCACAAATGCGGGTCGTATTTATCTGCGTAATCGTCATGGGCACGCAGTTTGGATTTATCGACCCCTTCGGCCACTGCGACCACAGCGCGTTTGCGTTCGAGATCGTGGAAGAAATCTTCCATCTGTGCTTCCAGATACAAACCGTGCCAAAGGATCAGGTCAGCGCGGGTCATGGCAACGATGTCGCTGCGGGTCTGTCGATAGGCATGAGGGTCAACGCCCGGCCCCATCAGACCTGTGACCTCAACCTGATCACCGCCCACCTGGCGCGCTGCATCCGCGATCATGCCTGTTGTCGCGACCACTTTGAGTGGCGCTTCAGCCCAAGCGGCGATTGGCATCGAAAGGGCCAACGCCAACGCTGCAAGAAAACTCCGACGAATCATCTTCGACCTCAGTTTTGCGTCCAGTTGAGACTGAATATGAGAACCATTCGCAACTAAGTCAACGCTAATGCGAATTATTCGCAAGAAAGCACGCTCTTTTTGTCCAAATGGTCAAAAAATTGCCATTCAAATACATCCAACACCTTCCATTCCCCGGTCTGCCGTGCGAATTTGTCGCAAACCTCCCAAAGGACGTGACTATGGATACGCAGAGCTCAGAAAGCCCCGTGCGCACCGCGCATCTGCCGCAAGTAACCGAACCCCGAAATCCGGGAGTGGATCTTGATCTTGACTGGGTCCGCGCCGTTCAAGCCAATACCTCGGCCATTGAGCGCCGGGCTGCGACCCTTCCCGGTCGGCGGTCGGTCAAAAAGGACTATCAGGCGGCGTGGCTGCTGAAGGCGGTTACGATGATCGACCTGACCACGCTGTCAGGCGATGACACAGTAGGCCGCGTGCGCCGCCTTTGCGCGAAGGCGCGGCAGCCGGTTGCGAGTTCCGTCTTGCAGGCGCTGGATATGCCGCAGATTACCACGGGTGCCGTCTGCGTCTATCACGACATGATAGAAACCGCGGTGGATGCCCTGAAAGGCACCGGCATTCCGGTCGCTGCGGTATCCACTGGCTTCCCGGCCGGCCTGTCGCCGTTCCACCTGCGCGTGGCCGAGATTGAGGAAAGCGTGAAAGCCGGTGCCGAAGAGATCGACATCGTCATTTCGCGCCGTCATGTGCTGTCAGGGGACTGGCAGGCGTTGTATGATGAGATGAAAGCCTTCCGCGTGGCCTGCGGCGATGCCCATGTCAAAGCCATTCTGGCAACCGGAGAGCTGGGCAGCTTGCGTAACGTCGCCCGCGCCTCGCTGGTCTGCATGATGGCTGGCGCGGATTTCATCAAGACTTCAACCGGCAAGGAAAGCGTCAACGCAACCCTACCCGTTTCGCTGGTCATGATCCGCGCCATTCGGGATTTCTATGATCGCACCGGGTATCGCGTTGGGTACAAGCCCGCCGGTGGTATTTCAAAAGCCAAGGACGCGCTGGTGTACTTGTCGCTGATCAAGGATGAGTTGGGCGATCGCTGGCTGGAACCCGACCTGTTCCGCTTCGGTGCCTCTTCTCTGCTGGGCGACATCGAGCGGCAGTTGGAACACTATGTGACTGGGGCTTACTCGGCTGGATACAGACATTCGATGGGCTGAGCCTGCTGAAATGTCTGGACAGTGAGTATTTGGGAAAAGATGAAGTTATGACAGTCAAAGAAATCTTCGAGACCATGGACTATGGCCCCGCCCCAGAAAGCGCTGCCGAGGCGCTGGCCTGGCTGGTCGATCAGGGCGACAAGTTCGGTCACTATATCGATGGCGGCTTTACCAAACCCGGCAAAGGGTTTGAAAGCCGCAACCCGGCGACCGGAGAGGTGCTGGCTAAACTGACGCAGGCGAAACAGGCCGATGTGGACGCCGCCGTGGCCGCTGCCCGCAAAGCGCAACCGAAATGGGAGAAGCTAGGCGGTGCGGGTCGTGCGCGGTATCTCTATGCCATTGCACGGCTTTTGCAGAAACACGCACGCCTGTTTGCGGTGCTGGAAAGCATGGACAACGGCAAACCGATACGTGAATCGCGGGACATCGACATCCCTCTGGCGCAGCGGCATTTCTACTACCACGCAGGCATGGCGCAGTTGATGGAGGCCGAGTTGCCCGATGCGCAGGCTTTGGGCGTTTGTGGTCAGATCATCCCGTGGAATTTCCCACTGTTGATGCTGGCCTGGAAAATCGCACCTGCGCTGGCGATGGGGAATACGGTGGTTCTGAAACCGGCCGAGTACACCTCGCTGACTGCGTTGTTGTTTGCAGATATCTGCTCGCAAGCCGGGCTGCCGAAGGGTGTCGTCAACATCGTGACCGGCGACGGCGCGGTGGGCGAGATGATCGTGAACGCCGACGTGGACAAGATCGCCTTTACCGGCTCGACCGTCGTGGGTCGGCGTATTCGCGAAGCAACGGCTGGCTCAGGCAAGGAACTGACGTTGGAACTGGGCGGCAAGTCCGCTTACATCGTGTTCGACGATGCCGATATTGACAGTGCCATCGAGGGTCTGGTCGATGCGATCTGGTTCAATCAGGGTCAGGTCTGCTGCGCGGGGTCTCGCCTGCTGGTGCAGGAAGGCATTACAGATCGGTTCCACGAGAAGCTGCGCGCGCGGATGGATGGTTTGCGGGTGGGTAATCCTCTGGACAAATGCATCGACGTGGGCGCGGTTGTGGATCCGGTTCAGTTGCAGACCATCAAGGGCATGGTCGAAAGCAATACGGCGGGTCACGTGCATCAGGCCGCCTGTGAACTGCCCGCAAATGGCTGCTACTACCCGCCAACGCTGATCTCGGGGCTCGAGACATCCGACCCGCTGATGCAAGAGGAAATCTTCGGCCCGGTGCTGGTCTCCTCGACCTTCCGCACCCCGGCTGAAGCGGTCGAACTGGCCAACAACACCCGTTACGGGCTGGCCGCGACAGTCTGGACTGAGAATGTGAACCTTGCGCTGGATATCGCGCCCAAGTTGGTTGCAGGTGTGGTTTGGGTGAATGCCACCAACCTGTTCGACGCCGCCGCAGGCTTTGGCGGCGTGCGCGAAAGTGGCTTTGGCCGCGAAGGCGGCTGGGAAGGTCTGACGGCTTACACCAAGTCCAAAGGCAAGGCCAAACCTCTGGCAAAGGTCGAAGCTACAATCGGCGAAGGGGCTCCGGTCGATCCGATTGACCGAACTGCCAAGATGTATGTCGGTGGCAAGCAGGCGCGGCCCGACGGTGGCTATTCTAAACCCGTTTGGGGCAAGTCCGGTCTGCTTGGCCACGTGGGTCTGGCCAATCGCAAAGACGTGCGCAACGCGGTCGAGGCCGCGGCAGGTGCGAAAGGCTGGTCCAAGACCACCGGCCATCTGCGGGCACAGATTCTGTATTACATCGGCGAGAACCTCTCGGCCCGTGCGAGTGAATTCGCCGCGCGCATCGACACCATGACCGGCAAGAAGGATGGCGCGAAAGAGGTCGAAACCTCGATCCAACGCTTGTTCAACGCAGCTGCCTGGGCCGACAAATATGACGGTCAGGTACATGGCGTCCCGATCCGGGGTGTGGCCATTGCCATGAAGGAACCTGTGGGTGTTATCGGCGCGCTTTGTGCCGATGAAGCGCCTCTGCTGGGTCTGGTCTCGGCGATGGCGCCTGCGATTGCGATGGGTAACCGGGTGGTTCTGGCGGCATCCGAGCCCTACCCGCTGGCAGCAACCGATTTCTACCAGATTCTTGAGACCTCGGACGTCCCCGCAGGCGTGGTCAACATACTGACCGGCAGCCACGCGGAACTGGCGAAACCTCTGGCCTCGCATCTGAACGTGGACGCGGTCTGGTCCTTCTCGTCCACTGACCTTTCGAAAGAGGTCGAAGCGGTCTCGGCCGGGAACCTGAAACGGACCTGGGTCAATAACGCAACGGCATTTGACTGGAGCATGGATCATTCCCGCCGCTTCCTTCAGGCTGCGACCGAGGTGAAAAACATCTGGGTGCCCTACGGCGAGTAGGGCCCCCGCGCATCACGGGAGGCCCATATGGACTTTGCAGGAAAAACCGTCATCGTCGTTGGCGGAACCAGCGGTATCAATCGAGGCATTGCCGAGGCCTTTGCGGCCTCGGGTGCCAAACTGGCCGTCGCCAGCCGGTCACGGGAAAAGGTGGACGACACTGTGGCCGCGCTGAAAGCCGCAGGCGCACAGGACGCCATCGGGGCGGCCTTTGACGTGCGTGATCCGAATGCTGTCGCCGCTGGTCTGAAACAGTTTCACAACGCCTATGGCGATTTCGACGTGCTGGTGTCCGGCGCTGCGGGGAACTTCCCGGCGCTGGCATCCGAGATGTCAGTCAACGCGTTCAAAACGGTGATCGACATTGACCTGATGGGCACGATCCACGTGATGAAAGGGGCCTACCCTTACCTGAAACGCCCCGGTGCCAGCATCATCAACATCTCGGCCCCGCAATCTTACCTGCCTTATGAAGGCCAAGCCCATGTCTGTGCCGCGAAGGCAGGTGTCGATCAGATTACCCGGACGCTGTCGATGGAATGGGGTGTTGAAGGGATTCGCGTGAACTCGGTCGTGCCGGGATTCATCGAAGGCACCGAAGGCGCAAAACGTCTGGCCCCCACCCCGGACGCCGGTGAAGCGCTGCGCCGCGATGTACCGTTGGGCCGCTGGGGTCAACCTCAGGACGTGGCCAATGCCTGCCTGTTCCTCTGCTCGGATCTGGCCAGCTATATCAGCGGCACGGTTCTGGCCGTGGATGGCGCGTTGTATCAACGCGGTTCGGGCAAGTTTGGACAGATGATGGGTGAGATGCTGCGCAGCATGAGGGGGTGAGACACGCTCACCCCCTCATGCTCAGTTCGTGGTTTCAAGACCGACAGGTTTTCCGACGATGGTAAAATGCAGCCCGTCCGGGTCCAGCAATTCGGACGCAACGCGGTTCACGTCTTCCAGCGTTACGGCATTCACCTTGTCGTTGCGGGTTGCGATATAGTCGATTGGCAGGTCTTCCATCTGCATCCCGACCATGATCCCGGCAATCCGCCCGTTGCCATCAAACCGAAGCGGATATGCACCAGTCAGATAAGTCTTGGCATCATCCAGCTCTTTCTGGGTTACGCCTTCGGTCGCGGCCCTGGCCCATTCGTCACGGATCACCTCAACCGCCTCGGCAATGCGGTCATTGGCCGACGAAACTGACCCAAGATAGACAGATGCCAGATCCTTGGGCACCAGATAGGTTCCGATCCCATATGTCAGACCACGTTTTTCACGCACCTCCTGCATCAGACGGCTTTCAAACCCGCCCCCGCCAAGAATGTGATTCAAGACAAACGCAGCGAAGAAATCCGGGTCATCCCGATCAATCCCGGCATGACCAAACAGGGCCACGGATTGCGGCGTGTCGAACTCGACGACGCTGACGCCACCCGGAATGGACACATCGGCTTTGTCAGGAATGGGTTTCCCAGATTCCGGTAAATCGGCGAGTAATTTGTCCAGCAACGTGCCCAGTTCTTCCGCCGTAATGTCGCCCACCGCCCCGACATACAGGCGGTCCCTGGCAAAGACGCTGTCATACGCGGCCACCACGTCATCCCGCGTCAGGGCCGAGACGCTTTCGATCGTGCCCTTCCCTTCAGACCCATAAGGATGGTCGCCATAGGCCATCTGAGCAAAGTTCAGGCCAGCAATCTCATTCGGGTCGGTCTGATCCGAGCGCAATCCAGAAAGGATTTGCGCGCGCACGCGCTCAATCGCATCCTGATCGAAACGCGGTTCGTGCAACGTGGTGTGCAAAAGGTCGACCACCTCATCCCGGTTTTCGGTCAGAAATCGCGCCGAGATTGACACAGTATCATCACCCGCATCATACGAGAAAGACGCGGCCAGAGCTTCCAGTTCGCGGGCATAGGTCTGGGCGTCCATTTCGCCCGCGCCTTCTTCGATCAGGCCGCTCATCAAATTCACAGCACCGCGCTTGTCCGGATCGTCCAGCGACGTCCCGCCACGGAACCGCAATTCCAACGCAGTGAAGGGGATCGCGTGGTCTTCGACCAACCAGGCCTTGATCCCGCCAGGTGAAGTCACCTCTTTGATCTCGATCTCAGCCAGGGCCGGCAGAGCAACCACGCAGGCGATCAGAGTTGCAAGAAACCGTTTCATTGCGTCACCTCATCATCACGCATCAGCCATCCCGTGACAGATGTTTCTGGTTGCAGGACTTCGCGGGCAGCGGCGATGATCTCTTCTCCGGTCACGGCCTGAAGAATGTCGGGCCAAGCCTGCACATCCTCGACCGTCAAACCGCTGGTCAGGGCGCGGCCATACCGGTTGCCGATCCCATCAACATTGTCGCGGGCATAAATCTGGGACGCGCGCAGTTGCATCTTGATGCGGTTCAGATCGTCTTCTTTCACACCTTCAGCGATAAAATCAGCGACCGCCTGATCCATGGCATCTTCGGCCTCTTGCAGTGACACACCCTGCGCCGGAACAACCAGCAAATCGAAGGTCGTGTCATCCAGCGAGACACCGCGGTAGAATGCGCCTGCATAGACGGCCTTTTGCTGATCGAACTGGAGTTTTTCGTTCAGATAAGACGTGGTGCTGCCACCCAGAAGTTCGGCCAACAGGAACAGGGCCGCCGCCTTCTCCTGTTCACCCGGATCGCGTTCGGGGGCCAGATAACTGCGCTGCACATAGGGCTGCGCTACACGCGGATCTTTGTAAGTCAGTCGCCGTTCGGCCGTTTGAGGTGGTTCTTGCGCCCGCATCCGCTCGGGCAAGTCCGGGTTGGCCGGGATCACACCGTAATACTGTTCGGCAAGCGCGCGGACCTCATCAGGTTCGACATCGCCTGTGACCACCAGGATGGCGTTGTTGGGCGCGTAATGAGTTTGGTAGAATGACAATGCATCTTCCATGTCCAGCTCTTCCATCTCGTGCTTCCAGCCAATGATCGGCACGCCGTAGCTGTGGTTGAGGTATTGCGCAGCGTTCATCTGTTCCCCAAACAAAGAGCGCGGGTTGTTCTCGGTCCTTTGGTTACGCTCTTCAAGGATCACATCACGCTCGGTCAGGATATCCTCTTCGCTCAGGCGAAGGTTCCGCATCCGATCGGATTCCATTTGCATCATCAACTCAAGCCGATCAGTCGCGACGCGCTGGAAATACGCGGTGTAGTCGTATGAGGTGAACGCATTGTCATTGCCACCATTGGCCGCAACTGTGGCCGAAAACTCGCCCGGAGCAAGCGTATCGGTGCCCTTGAACAGCAGGTGTTCCAGGAAGTGCGCAATCCCGGATGTCCCCACCGGTTCATCCGCAGATCCGGCGCGATACCAGACCATGTGTTGCACAACTGGTGCACGGTGGTCTTCGACGACGACGACATCCATGCCGTTGTCCAAAGTGAATGTGGTAACCGCTTCTTTTCCGCCCTCGGCCAAGACCGGGGTGGCAGCGATAAGGGCAGCCGACAGGGCTAGGGCCCGAACCATGGGGCATCCTCCGTTTCGTTTCTGGTATTGAAACTACGGTGGTGCGGCCCGGGTTCAAGCCCGATGACGGAAAGTTAAGAATTATTCATTCGGAGGAGAGGACGGCGTTTCAATACCGGCACTACGGGCTGCATCGGTTTCCGCGTACGGATTGATCGATTGCCGTTCATAGACCTGACCGTAGCGATCCACCGGGAACAGGCGCAATCCGGTCCAACGACCACGGCGCTTGCGGAACGCGGCATCTTCGGCTTCGACAACCTGGCGGGCATCAGGCGCGACGCCATACCGGCTGGAGGCTGTGACCAGTGCTGCGTCGGACGACGGTACCGCCGCATTTGGGTTCAACGCGGCAGGGTTTCCACCTAGTGCGGCAACGGCCTCGGCATTGGGGTTCGGATCTGTCAGGTTGCCACCGCCCGGTGTGGGTGCAGGCAAAAACGCATAATCCTGAGGCTGCGTCAGCGGTTTGACCGGCAAGACCGAAAACTCATCCGGACCCTGCCCCGGAGGCGCCAGATCCCGCAGACCGGGATTCGAACATGCCGCAACCGCTGCGACAACAGTCAGAACAAATATGGCGCGCGGCATCCGCATTGGTTTCTCCAACCTGTTTCTGGCGCTTTTATCTCATATAATTCCGCGCGTCACGAGGGCTTTTTGCTGTCGAACAGAACCAACCCCAAAGCGCCTGCAAATATGAACACATCAGCAAGGTTGAACACAAACGGGTTGTTGATGCCGCAACATGACATGTTCAGGAAATCCAGCACATAGCCGTATAACAGCCGGTCCACCACGTTTCCAAGCGCACCGCCTATCAACAGACCTGCGCAAAAGAGCATGAGTTTTGATGCGGCTGTACGGCTGAGCCAGATGAGAACGCCAACACAGATCGCAATCGAGATACCGATCAGCACCCAACGCGCGGCGTCGGAATTCCCCTGAAACAGACCGAAATTGATGCCGCGATTCTCACCGTATTTGAAAACCAGCAGCGGGGGCAGAACGTCGATACCACCGGGTTGTTCGGCCACGCGCATAACGTGAACGACCAGATACTTGCTGATCTGGTCGATCGCAAAGGCGGCAATCGCCGCCCAGAGAAGCAGGCCAGACCGCATCAGTGACGGAAATGCCGCATACCGGTGAAGACCATAGCCAGACCGGCCTCATCCGCAGCAACAATCACCTCGTCATCGCGCATGGAGCCACCGGGTTGGATGACGCAGGTTGCACCGGCCTCAGCCGCTTCCATCAGACCGTCAGGGAAAGGAAAGAAAGCGTCAGAGGCGACAGCAGATCCGATGGTCAGCGGCTGAGGCAGGCCCAGCACATCCGCCATCCGTTCGGCTTTCTTGGCAGCGATCAGGGCCGAATCCACCCGGCTCATCTGACCCGCACCCACGCCCACGGTTGCACCGTCTTTGACGTAGACAATGGCGTTGGACTTGACGTGTTTGGCCACTTTCCAGGCAAAAAGCAGATCGCGCATCTGTTCGTCCGTCGGGGCTTTCTTGGTGACGACCTTCAGATCATCCATGCCGACAAACCCGTTATCCTTGTCCTGAACCAGCAAGCCACCAGCTACCTGACGAACGGTTTTGCCACCGGCGGTCACGTCTGGCAGACCCTCGGTCGTCAGCAGGCGGAGGTTCTTTTTGGCCGCAAAGATTGCCTTGGCTTCGTCAGATGCTCCGGGGGCAATCACGACCTCGGTGAAAATCCCGGTGATCTCTTGCGCGGTTTCCGCATCCAGCGGCCGGTTCAATGCCACGATCCCACCAAAGGCCGAAGTGCGATCGCAGTCGAACGCGGCCTTGTATGCCTCAAGCAACGTCGCGCCTTTGGCCACCCCACAAGGGTTGGCATGTTTGATAATAGCACAAGCCGCGCCCTGAGCAGGGTCGAATTCAGCAACCAGCTCAAACGCCGCATCGGTGTCATTGATATTGTTGTAGCTGAGTTCCTTGCCCTGATGCTGCACGGCAGTGGCCACACCCGGGCGGTTGGTGCCGTCCGTATAGAAGGCAGCCTGTTGATGGCTGTTCTCGCCATAGCGCAGGGTCTGCTTCAACTCGCCTGCAAAGGCACGGCGTTTAGGTGCTTCAAGTTCCAGCGCGTCAGCCAACCAGTTGGACACGGCGGTGTCGTAAGCAGCTGTACGGGCATAGGCTTTCTGCGCCAGCTTGCGTCGGAATTTCGGGCAGGTTGCACCGTTGTGCTGATCCATGTCGCCCAGCAATTTTTCGTAATCCTCAACATCAACCACAACGTTCACAAAGGCATGGTTCTTGGCCGCCGCGCGGATCATCGCGGGGCCACCAATGTCGATGTTCTCGACACACTCATCGTATTCGGCGCCTTTGGCGACGGTGGCCTCAAACGGATAAAGGTTCACAACAAGCAGGTCGATCGCACCAATCCCGTGCTCGGTCATCGCAGCGACGTGAGTGTCGTTGTCGCGCAACGCCAGCAGCCCACCATGCACCATCGGGTGCAAAGTCTTGACCCGACCATCCATCATCTCAGGGAAGCCGGTGACTTCGCTTACGTCCTTCACCGCAAGCCCGGCGTCGCGCAGCGTCTTTGCCGTGCCGCCGGTCGACAGCAGCTCTACCCCGCGCTCGGCCAGCGCCTTGCCCAGCTCGATCAGCCCGGTTTTGTCGGATACGGAAAGCAGCGCGCGGCGCACGGGGTGAAGATCGGTCATGGGTCCAAAGGTCCTTTTGGCGTCAGTCGAATTCTGGCTCGTCCCGGTGCGTATCGCGGACGGCATAGGCTGTGTCCTGCGCCTTGCTTAGCGTCCACCGGATGCGCGTCGCATACTCCATTGCGCGCCCGGATAGAACGATCTGTTTTGTCGCGCGTGGCTTTAATCGCCCTTTTTCAAGGTAAACGCTTGGCTCGACGGACAATTTTCCAATGCCATCATGACGGAAAACCCAGATCTCACCGCTTTTGAGCGCCATGGACACCGCCGCCCCGCCCAAATCCAGCGCCGCATCCACGTCAGGATGCAGATGAAAACGGATATCGTACCCGATCCCCTTGAGCGCTGAGGCGTCCATCGCCTTGTCGAACTGGCGCTTCGCCTTGTCGGTCGCAGTCAGCAGAATATCCTCGACCGCAAGCTCGCGGCCATCGAAGCGCAACTCAAAAGTCCGGGCATGGGTCAGGCCGAACACTTTGGCATATCCGTCATGACCGGCCATGAAGCGGATGCCTTCAAACGCGTCCTCGAAATCAACTGGCACGTCCTGTGGCGCATCCACCAACGCCTGACTTTCGCGGCCCGGCAATGGATTGGCCAACCGGGCGCTGGAAAACCCATCCAAGCACAATGTCGAATGCGAGGGCGTTGCCCGCCCAGCGCGTCGCCATTCCAACCCGAAGCTGGCCCCCGACCCGCAATTCACGATCAACGGACGCCGCCCCGAGGTCAACTCGAACGCCAGCGTAGAGGCATGTGCATTGAACGAGGCCGCGCCAGTGGGCGGCGCGCTGGAATCAACGATTACCGTGGTGCGCGCGGCAGACAGGCGCGCATAGCCCATCGGCAATTCGGTCGCCGCCTTATGTTTGACGCCACTTTGAGCAAGGGCCTGCTCAAGCCGCCCTTCAATTCCGCGACCACCACCATGGAACCGCGCCAGCGCCCCATCCGCATGGCGCAGGCTGCGCAGGGTCGGCGCGATCCGCTTGATTGCATTGACTTGCGCTACAGGCGCTCCGCGCCCCAGATCATTCAGCGCCGCCGTCGTCCAGCTGAGCAGTGTGAAAACTTCCAGCAACTCCTCTGGGTTGCGTGTGGGGATACCACCCTGCGCGTCCACCTGCCGATCACATTCGCTGGCAAGCGCCCGCAACGCCGGATCGGCCATCTGCTCCAGCCCTTCCAACGCCAGCCCGGCCTGAACCAAACCCGCCAAAGCTTCAAACCGGGGCAAGCCGGGGGTCGCCGCCTGCCAGCGTTTGGACAAAAACCATGTCTGTTGCGCCAGCGAGCGGAAGAACAGCTTGCTTTGCCTTTCATCTGCACCGCGCAGCAGGAAAATCGCGTGGTTGATCCAGCGCATGACGCGCCGACCGGTCAGATCAGGCACCCAGCCGGGACCTTGGCCACGACCATGCGCTTCGATCCAGCCAAAAACCCAGCGCTGCGCCTTTTCACGTGCGCGCATGTCTCCAACCGCAGCCAGATCGTCCAACCAGGCAAAACCATGGCGTTCGTCGTCAAAGCCCGCGCTGGGGGCTGCGACGTCCCACAACCCGGTGTCTTCCGCCTCGACCAGATACCCGGCGAACAAAAGGTTTCCGGCAACCAGTTGCCGACCACGCGCAAACGAGCCCACAGTGCGCGGATCCGGTTGCGCGACAAACCCCGTGACCGCCCTTTGCCGCTGGCTCAGGCGCGCGTAGAAACGGTTCTGAAACCGCATCCACCGACTGGTCATGGTGTCCGAGTTCGACATGACGTGTGTTACTCTGCCCCTTGCGCTCTGCTGGCGCTTGAGACCCAACGATAGACCGCGCCGATCGTCAAGTCATCGAAAAGCGTCCGCTTAGGCGGATTTGGTCAGACAGGCGATGTAGAACCCGTCCATGCCACCGCGATCCGGCCAGTAATCAGGCCGCAGACGCAGGCCGCCTTCTTCTGTTATCCAATCCGTATCAACACCCGCTATGTTCACTGCGTCGCGATCCACGCTCATGTCGGGATGCATCTCCAACGCCTCTTCGATCTGCACTTCACCTTCGTCCGGCAGCAATGAACAGGTGCAATAAATCAAGCGCCCGCCGGGCTTCAACAAACCCCATGCATGGGCCAGCATCTGCGTCTGAAGCTCGATCAAGTCGCCGAATTCAGACCCATCTTTGGCGAAGGGCAAATCCGGGTGCCGCCGTATCGTACCTGTTGCCGAACACGGTGCGTCCAACAGAATCGCGTCATACTGAACTTCATGTTCCAGCGCATCGCCGACAATGACCTGCGCCGTCAGACCCGTCCGTGCAAGGTTTTCGCGCACCCGCTCCATCCGAGCTTCTGAAACATCCAAGGCCGTAACGTCCGCTCCCGCTGCAGCCAGTTGCATCGTTTTGCCGCCGGGAGCAGCGCAAAGATCCAGCACGTTCTCACCTGCCTTCGGAGCCAGGACGCGAACCGGCAAGGCCGCCGCCGCATCCTGCACCCACCAGTCCCCGGCTTTGTATCCCGGCAGGGCCGAAACCTGACCGGCATCCTGCAGACGAATTGAGCCTGTCGGCAGCACGTCGCCCGCGGGACCATTCGACCCTGGCTTCAAAGTCAGATCAAGCGGTGCGCCTGTGAAATGCGCCTGTTCCATTCCAGCCACGGCACCCGCGCCCCACGCCATGATCAAGGGATCACGAAGCCATTCCGGCAAACGCGGGACACGCATTTTGGGCCAGGCTTCAGGGCCTTCGGCGGCCACCTTGCGCAGAACCGCATTCACCAGGCCCTTCAGACGCCCATGCTTGCGCGAACGGCTAATGATCTCGACCATGGAATTCACCACACCATGCGCCGCTTCACCGTTACACAGCTCGACTGCGCCCAGCCTGAGCGCGTTATGGACTGTCAGAGCAGGCGTGCGGTTCAAGTGATTGTCCAGCAACCTGTCGGCGCGTTCCAGCCCGCGCAAGGTCTCCAACGCCAACCGTTGAGCACGCGCGCGATCTTCAGGCCCCAGCCGGTCCAATGCACCTGCGGCAAGACATTCGGACAACAGGCGACCCTCACCCAGAACCTGATCGAGAAGAAAGATTGCGCTGCGCCGTGCTGCTGTTGCGCTGTTTGCCATGGTACCGCCTTACTGTGACTTGCGCCCGCATTGCCAATGGCGGACGCGGGCGTATATCAAGACACAGCACGGAAAGGAACCCGATGTCATGAGTGACGACCGCAAAGACCTGCCCCCAGCCGCCCAACGCGCACTGGCCGAAGCGGAAGAACGCCGGCGCAAAGCCGAGGCTGAGGCCAAGGCGTTGCCCAAGGAATTGGGCGGTCGCGATGGACCGGACCCGGCCCGCTATGGCGATTGGGAAAAGAAGGGCATCGCCATCGATTTCTAAGCGCTCAGCCGCGCAGCGCCTGTAAAAAGTCTTCGATCAATGCGCGTTGTTTTTTGGACTTCGCCCGATCTTCGGGCCAGGTTAGCCAATACCCGTCTTTGGTTTGCAACTCCGGCAGGCCCATCCTGCGCAACCGGCCCTCTTGAAGGTCGGCGAAAGCCAGAGGAACCGATCCCAGCACCACTCCCAGCCCGCGCCGCGCTGCCGAGATCGCGTGTTCCATCGAATCAAAACTGATTTGGGACGGCGGTGCATCCTCCTGATTGCATTTCTGGGCCCATTCCCGCCATCCGGGGCGTTCTCCGCGCAAATCGATCAAAGGCGCACCCCACTCGATTCCCGGTGCCGCCATAGGCACAAGAACCTCATACGCGATCAAGGCCGCATCGCGCCCGGCCCAAATGCCACGGCCATATCGGATTTGCAGCCAGGTCCGCTCTTCATCCAAAGTCGACCGGCGTGCCCCTGAATCGGTCAGCACCCGAACCTCGGGCCGCAGTTTTTGAAACGCTGGCAAGGCCGGCAGGACAAGCGCGTGAATGTTGGACGACAATCCGGCGACGCGCAGCTCTCGTGGGGACTTTCCGAACAGATCCTCGGTATTGCGCTCTAACGCCTGCAAGCTGTCTTGCACCAAAGGCAAATAGCTCTCGCCTTCCACCGTCAGCGACACGCCCCGCGCTTCGCGCACGAACAAAGACCGGCCCAGCCATGCCTCGAGATTACCGATCCTTTGGCTTACAGCGGCCTGAGTCAAACCAAACTCTTTGGCCGCAGCCGAGAATCCACCCAAACGCCCCGCAGCTTCGAACACGCGCAACCAGTCCAGCGGCGGCAGTCCGATCTTTTTCTTAGCCATAAGTTTTTCCAAGCCTCAGCCGAAATAAGGATTAATTGTCGTAATGCCATGAACGGCGTATCTGCTCAACCAAAGCTCGCGCCGAACAGGAGACCCCCCAATGCTGCGCACCGCCACTTATGACGCTTCGGTCGTGACCGTCGCATTCGACACCGGAGCCGAAGCCCGCTTTCACGCGATCTGGTTGCGCGACAACGCGCTTGATCCTGAGACCCGCTCACCCGGAAACGGTCAGCGCCTGATCACGATCGGCGACATTCCGTCCGACGTCTCAATCAGCGCGGCCGAGGTTGTTTCTGGCGATCTGAAGATCACGTTCCAGCCCGAGGAAAAGACCGTGGTCTTCCCCGCCGAATGGTTGGCAGACCACATCTATGACCGCGATCAGGAAAACGCGTTTGGTCGCATCGCCCCGGGCATCACCACGTGGGAAAGCGGCATCAATGCACCCAGCGGCGACTGGAATGAAGTTCACGTCAGCCCGACCGCCAAGCGTGATTGGCTGGCAGCCGTCGCGGAATTCGGGTTTGCCAAGTTAACAGGTGGCCCGACCGAACCTGAATCGCTGCTGAAAGTGGCTGATTTGTTCGGCTATGTACGCGAGACGAACTATGGACCCTATTTCGAAGTGCGGAATGAGGTGAACCCGACCAACCTTGCCTATACCGGACTTGGCTTGCAGGCGCATACCGACAACCCGTATCGCGATCCGGTGCCAACGCTGCAAATCCTTTATTGCCTTGAGAATTCTGCCGAAGGCGGAGATTCGATCGTAGTCGATGGTTTCCGCGCGGCCGAAAAGCTGCGTGTGCAGAATCCCGAAGGCTTTGCCCTGTTGGCCGGCTACCCGGCGCGGTTCGAATACAAGGGTTCAGACGGGGTTTGGCTGCAGTCGCGCCGTCCGATGATCGAACTGTCTCCGGACGGAGAGTTGATCGGCGTCCGTTTCAACAACCGCTCAACTGCGCCGTTTGTGGACATCCCCTTCGAACAGATGGAAGCGTATTATGCCGCCTACCGTCAATTCGGCGAGATCATCGACGACCCGGCTATGGGCGTGTCGTTCAAGCTTGAACCCGGCGAAAGCTTCATCGTCGACAACACCCGCGTCTTGCATGCGCGGCTGGGCTATTCCGGCGCGGGCTCACGCTGGTTGCAGGGATGCTATGCTGACAAGGACGGCTTGCTGTCCACACTCGCCGCGATGGAAATAACGCACCCGGAGGCCGCTGAATGAAACCCGATTTCTCGACGTTAAACCGCGACAATATCGTAGAGTTCATCGGTGATATTTTCGAGCGCCGCGGCGATGAGGAATATTTGGGCGAACCTGTCACCATGGCCCAACACATGCTGCAAGGGGCCACCATCGCCGAGCAGAACGGCCAGCCTGAAGAAATCATCGTCGGCGCGTTGCTGCACGACATTGGCCATTTCACCTCCGAATTTGGCACCTATCACCCCGACGATACCGAAGACCGCCATCACGAGGATGCAGGGGCCGAGGTGCTGGAACAGTTCTTCCCCTCGGTCATCACCGATTGCTGCCGCTATCACGTGGCGGCCAAACGGTATCTCTGCGCCACCAAGCCCGAGTATTTCCAGCGCTTGTCTGCCGCCTCGGTTCATACGCTGGAACTGCAGGGCGGCCCGATGAGCGAAGAAGAGGTTACCGCATTCGAATCCAACCCAAACCTGAAAGAGATCATTCAGGTTCGCTATCTGGATGAGGCCGGTAAACGCGCGGATATGGAGACCCCCGATTTCGCTCATTTTGCACCCATGGTGCAGCGCATGGTCGACAAACATCTGGGCACGTCATGACTGCACCTGAATACATCTTCGAGGCCAGTTCCAAGCCCTCGTTACCCTGGCACGAAGTTCCTCTGATCCGCGCAACGGAAGAGACGGTCAAAGGCTATGGCTGTCTGGTCGATGACCCCGAGACGTTTGAAATCGAGATCGTCCGCTGGCCGCAACAAGGTTGGCGCCCCATAGACGAAGGCACCGGCGACGAAGGCGGCTGGGTCGAAGGCACGTTCAAATGTGACTGGCGAGGCGACGTGCTGTATGGCGAGAACGAAGCCGTCAAAGGGCATTACGTTCTTGGCTGGTCCACGGATCCGCAAACCGCGCAGACGGATCGGCAAACCGCGCCCCGTGATCAGGTATTGCTCTGGCACATGAACTATCACCCCGATGGCGGACAGATGTTTTGGCCTCTGGACAACAAGCCTTTCATTGTCCCCGCCGCTCTGCCCGGTGACAACCTGACGCCCGACAAGGTGGTGGCGTTCTGGTGCGACGGCTCGCGTGGCCTCTATATCCATCCGGGCATCTGGCACGAGGGGATATTCCCGGTCGAAGATGACCAAAGATTCCTAGACCGACAGGGTGCGGTTCACGCACGAGTCAGCGCTGATATCGGGAAAGAGTTCGGTGTGTACCTGGCCTGCCCATTGCGCGAAGACAGGATCAAGGACCTGTAACCAAAGCCCCTTGATGCTCTGACCGTTTGCGCATGATCCAGATCTGCGCGGCCAGCAAATAGGGCACAAAGAACGCAAAGTTCTGAACCAGATCGAAAGGGCCCGAGAAGTCGGGCTCTGACCCCAATCCGCCGGTCAGCAGATACCACAGCGTGTAATGCACCCGGTAAAGCCATGATCCCAGCGCCAGCCAGAACAGCCGCAGCCCCCAGGCCCAGTGCCCCGCGCGATCATTGCTGAGCGCCATGCGCGCCAACATCAGCGCCGAGGCAAACAGGCACAGGCCATACAGGAAAAAGCCGGCAGTCATGACTGGACCACCGATTGTTCCACGCAGGGGAATATAGGTCATCCCGGCCAGCCCGGTGATCAGAGCCAGCGCAATCAGCACAACACCCAAGGCGCGGTGAAACCAGTTGAAGCGTTGCCGAAGGGCGCGGACCAGTTGCAGCGGCACCAGTGTTACCAACACCGTTCCGGCAAAGATATGTAGAATCATCGCCGCGTTGCCGACGCTCTGACCGTCTGCAAACAAATAGCTTTGCGCAGGCGCATCATGCGACAGCCCAATGCTGATCATACCAAAGCCATGCAGCACAAACGGCAGCAGCGTCAGATAGAACACTGCCAACAACAATCCGATTGCCACACGCGATTTCAGGATCCGCATGATCTGACCTTAGCGCCTTAAGGCGATCCGTCTAAGGGCCTACAAACCCAGCACATCCACCATGTCATACTGACCCGGCGCTTTGCCCTGCCCCCACAGCGCCGCCTTCAGCGCGCCGCGGGCAAAGATCGCGCGGTCCGAGGCCAAATGGCGCAGGACGATGCGTTCTCCAGGGGCAGCGAACAGCACATCATGTTCACCAACGATATCGCCGCCGCGAATGGCGTGGAAGCCGATATCACCCCGCTTGCGCGCACCGGTGATGCCATCACGGCCTCGATCAGACACATCCGCCAGATTGACGCCGCGCCCTTCCGCGGCCGCCTCACCCAGCATCAACGCTGTGCCCGAGGGCGCGTCGACCTTGTGGTGGTGGTGGCCTTCGATGATCTCGATATCGAAATCTTCATCCAATGCGGCAGCGACTTTCTTTGTCAGTTGCACCAGCAGGTTTACACCAAGGCTCATATTGCCCGCCCGCACGATCACGGCGTGGCGTGATGCCGGTTCAAGTGCCGCGATTTGTTCGTCGGACATGCCCGTGGTGCCGATGACATGAACACAGCGCGCCTGCGCAGCCAGAGCGGCAAATTCCAAAGTCGCTTCGGGCGCGGTGAAATCGATCACCGCCTGCGCTTGCGCAAACGCCTCTAGCGGGTCATCGGTGACGGTGACGCCCAGCGCCTGACCACCCATGGCCGTGCCCACATCCTGTCCGATCCAGTCATGGCCCTTACGTTCCACCACACCAACCAAACGCGCCTGTTCGCTGTCAGTGACAGTCTTGATCAGCATCTGCCCCATACGGCCCGAAGCTCCTGTGATAACGATCCCCGGAATATGGGTCATTGCGCTGGTCCTTTTCGCTAAGTCGGCTCAAAGCCTCCTACCCCGTTCGCGCCCGCTTGGCAAAGCCCCGCTTTGGGCTTAGATCGGAGATATGGCAAAGAACAAATTCCACGATGGCCCCGGCCCGTCCCAACGACAGCTGCGTGTCGGCGAACTGATCCGTCGCACCCTGTCCGAAGTTCTGGCGCGCGGAGATGTCCACGACCCTGACCTGAACCGCATGTCAATCACCGTGGGTGAGGTCCGTACCTCACCCGATCTCAAAATCGCCACCGCCTATGTGCTGCCTCTGGGCGGCAAAGGGCAAGAGGACGTGATCGACCTGCTGGCCCGCAATAAAGGCGAATTACGACGCGTGATCGGCAAGAAACTGAACCTGAAGTTCTCGCCCGATCTGCGGTTCCGTCTGGATGACACGTTTGACCGTCTGGACGACACCCGCCGCATGTTCCAGCAGGACGCGGTGCGCCGCGATCTGGACGAGTGATCCGGGCACTGACCATTTTGGGCGCGGCTTTATGGGCCGCGCAAGCCTCTGCGGTGACCTGCGAAAAGGTGACTCATGAGGATCTGCGCTACACCGTCTGCGAGGTCGATGCGACTGCAGCAGATCTGCGCCTGTTTCTGAGGGGTGAAGACGGCGAAGTGTTGGGGCATTTCTCATCGGTAAACGAGACGCTTGAACCCGAGGGCAAACGGCTGGCCTTTGCGATGAACGCCGGCATGTATCACGACGACCGCTCGCCCGTCGGCCATTATGTCGAGGATGGGCAGGAGCAGATGCGGGTGATCCCGAACCCCGGCCCCGGCAATTTCGGCCTGCTGCCCAATGGCGTTTTCTGCATCCGTGACGGGCGCGCCGATGTGTTCGAGACACTGGATTTCGTCGACCAGGCCCCCACCTGCCGCTTTGCCACCCAATCCGGCCCAATGCTGGTGATCGACGGCGGACTGCACCCGCGCTTTCTGCCTGATTCGACCTCGCGCTATATCCGCAACGGCGTTGGCACGAGCGCTGATGGCACGCGGGCGGTTTTCGCCATTTCTGAAGATTATGTCACCTTCCACGAATTCGGCAGCCTGTTTCGCGATGTTCTGAACACCCCAAACGCGCTGTTTCTGGATGGCAATATCTCACGGATGTATGACCGGGCAGGCAATCGCTCGGATCTGGGATTCTCGTTGGGACCGATTGTGGGTGTAGTTGAGGACATGCGTGCAAATTGACAGGGCGGGTGTGATCCGTTAACCCGCGCGCCTCAGCAAAAGGCAAGGTGCAAGATGGGACGCAAACGCAAGGGTCGCGACATTTCCGGTTGGCTGGTTGTGGACAAGCCTGCGGGCATGACCTCTACGTCGGTGGTCAACAAGGTGCGTTGGGCGACGGATGCCAAAAAGGCGGGCCATGCGGGCACACTGGACCCCGAAGCAACCGGCGTTCTGGCCGTGGCCTTAGGTGAGGCGACAAAGACCGTTCCCTATATCACCGATGCGCTGAAGGCTTACACGTTCACCGTGCGTTTGGGTCAAGCCACCAACACTGACGATGCCGAGGGCGAAGTAATCGCAAGCAGCGATGCGCGCCCATCGGATGAGGACATCAAACAGGCGCTGACCCCGTTTCTGGGCGACATCATGCAGGTTCCGCCAAAGTTCTCTGCGGTGAAGATCGACGGCCAGCGCGCTTATAAACTGGCCCGCGATGGCGAAGATGTAGAACTGACCGCCCGACCCCTTTGGGTCGAGGAACTGATCCTTGTCGACCGCCCCGATGAAGACCACGTGGTGTTGGAAATGACCTGCGGCAAAGGGGGCTATGTCCGCTCAATCGCGCGCGATCTGGGTGAGGCATTGGGATGCCACGGACACGTTAGGGAGCTGCGCCGCATCTGGTCCGGCCCGTTTGAGGCCGAAGATGGCCTGACCGTCGAACAAATCGACGAGATGGCCAAGACCACTGCACTGGACGCGTATCTGCACCCGCTGGAAACCGGCCTGTCGGACTTGCCCGAATTGAAATGCTCCCCTGAGGGTGCCACTCGCCTGCGCAACGGCAATCCCGGCATGGTGCTGGCATCAGACGTCGAATACGGCGATGAAGCCTGGGCCTCGCTGGATGGTAAAGCGGTGGCTGTGGGTGTCTACAAATCAGGCGAGTTGCATCCCAGCCGGGTGTTCGTTTCCTGAAACACGTGCTAGGCGGTTGGCATGATCACCCGAACGCATACCAAGGGCGATGCGCCCTCAACCGCCGTCTATTCCGATTGCGAGCACTATCGCTATAGCCTGACCCGCGTATGGGATCCGGCAGGCCGCAAAGCTTTGTTCGTGATGCTGAACCCTTCGACCGCGACCGAGGTGCAGAATGACCCCACGGTGGAGCGCTGCGAACGGCGTGCGCGGGCCTTGGGGTTTGGCGCGTTTCAGGTGACCAACATCTTTGCCTGGCGCGACACCGACCCGCGCAAGATGCGCGCTGCCGCCGAGCCGGTCGGGCCTGCGAATGACAAAGCTATTCTGGACGGCGTCGCATGGGCCGATCAGGTCATCGCCGCCTGGGGCACCCACGGCGCACATCTGGACCGTGGCCTGGCAGTTGAACAGCTGTTGCGTCAGACGGGTCAACCCCTGTTCCATCTGGGTTTGACCAAAGACGGCCACCCAAAGCACCCCCTTTACATCGCATACACTCAGCGACCCGAGCAGTGGTGATAAAGTATTAACCATTTCAACGGCTTGTCTTTGACGCCGCTGTCCCCGGCATGAAACACTCATCCTCGGAGCATTCTGCTATCGGAGGAGTGTCATGTTTCTGACCGGATTGATCGGACTGGCCGCCATTGGCGGTGCAGCCTACGCGATGAGCGACATGCTGATCGAAGACGAGGACACGTCAGAAGACATTCCCGAAGATGAGCCGCCGACCGAAGCCGAAACCGGGGAATTTCTGGAAATCGGCGAAAACGTCGAAGACCACGTCGAAACCGAGGTCGAACCCCTGTCCACCGGTATCGTCCTTTCCGAATTCGAAGGCGATTTGGTGATTGCCGGAGAAGACGGCCCGGACATCATCACCGGAGGGGACGGTGTGGATCAGATCAACGGCTATGGCGGTGAAGATACGATCCACGGGGGCCAGGGGGACGACGTCCTGCATGGCGGCGACGGGATAGATACCATCTATGGCGGGCGGGACAACGATGTCCTGCATGGCGAAGCGGATGATGACCTGCTGTTTGGGGACACGGGCAATGACGCTCTGTTCGGGCATTTCGGCGACGACACTCTGGACGGAGGCGAGGGCGAAGATGAGCTCTATGGTGGGCAGGGCGATGATACTTTGGCAGGTGGGGCTGATGATGACGCACTACAAGGCGGATTTGGGGATGATGTCCTGACCGGAGACGCAGGCGAGGATGCGATCTTTGGCGGCGACGGGGACGATTTTGTATTCGGAATAGAAGACGGTGCAGCCGAACAGGATTTCCTGAATGGTGGTGCCGGCAATGACACCCTTCTGGCCGGCAGCGGCGATGTGGTGACCGGCGGTCAGGGGGCCGATGACATTGTGGTGGGGCAAGGTGAAGACGATATAACCGTTTTGGGGTTCCAGCCGGGTGAGGATAAGTTGCTTGTCACTTGGGAGAACGAATCCGAGCCTGAAATAGCCGTGGAACCTGACACTGAAGATTCAAATCTTACTCGGGTGATCATCGACGGTCAGGAAGTGGCTCAGGTTTATGGTGCGGAAGGGATGACGGCAGCCGATATCCAACTGATCACCGAAGCCCAACTGGAACAGTATGGGCAGATGGTCTGACCCCGCAGATTCCCTTTGCCATTTGACAAAAATGCGCCTATACGCGCCCATCTGCATCGGAATCGGTGCGGTTTTCTCCATGGGCCTGTGCTGGACGACATCCCGGCCTGCGCCATCAACTCTAACCTTTAAAGGAGACCCCGATGTCGATCACTGCCGCTGAAAAAGCACGCGTCATGCAAGAATTCGCAACCAAAGAAGGCGACACCGGTTCGCCTGAAGTACAGGTTGCCATCCTGACCTCGCGCATCAACACCCTGACCGAGCACTTCAAGACCCACAAAAAAGACAACCACGGTCGTCGCGGTCTGCTGAAAATGGTTGCTCAGCGCCGTAAGCTGCTGGACTACCTGAAGGGCAAAGAAGAAGCGCGTTATCAGGACCTGATCAAAAAGCTGGGCATCCGCCGTTAAGTTCGGACCACATCGCTTGCAGATTTCAGACGCCCGTCACTTTGGCGGGCGTTTTTTTGTGCAGGTCAACCAGCTGGGAGTCAGGTGCCCTCAATCTGGGTGGGCCCGTTCATATTCCATGCGCGCGGATTTGACCTGATCCATTTGTTCGTGTGACCAATAGACAAGCGGCTTGAGCAGCTCCAACAGGTCGCGACCCAAAGGTGTCAGCGCATAAGAAACCGCGACAGGCGGGCCGGGATCGACAGTGCGAGTCAAATACCCATCCCGTTGCAACCCTCTCAGGTTTTCGGTCAACACACGTTGCGTCACGTCCCCAATACAGCGTTTGAGCTCTCCAAACCGTTTCGGCTCATCCTCAAGGGCCAAAATGATGATCATCCGCCATTTGCCGGTGACGTTGGACAGAACCGAACGGATCGAGCAGTTGGACGCTTCGGCCTTGCTGTTGACGCCAATGGGGAGCATGAGGACCTCTGGTGCGGTTTAGTAACTTATAACAACAATAGAACCTCCCGAAATAATCGCAAGGCTATGTTTTTTAATGGAGTATCCTAGGAGTAACCTCGTGACTTTTTAGTGCGTAATTGAAATGTGGTGCGTTTTTAATACTTACTATCAGCACAACTCGAATCATCAGGAATTGACCATGACCCCTAAAGAGCTTGTCCTCGCCCTGTTATCAGCCGCTTTTATCGATCACGACCCAGAAGCCGCACGCCAGATGGTGAGCGCCGATTACATCCAGCACAATCCGCAGGTTCCGACCGGCGCTGAAGGGCTGATGGGGCTGATCCCATTGGTTGGACAATCCGGCATGACTGCCACAACCCACCGTGTGATTGCCGAAGGCGACATGGTTGTGCTGCACAACACTTATGACAATGCCGACGCGTTTGGAGCCTCGTCGCTTGCGGCCTTTGATATCTTCCGCGTGGAAGATGGAAAGGTTGTCGAACACTGGGACAATCTGCAACCCATCCCCAAAACCACTGCGTCAGGGCGTGGCATGACGGACGGGCCGGTTGAAATTACCGACCTCGACAAAACCCAAGAAAACAAGGCGCTGGTGCTGGGCTTTGTGCGTGATGTGCTGGGCGGTGCCGCGCCAGAGAACGTCACAACCTACATGGACCCAGAGGTCTATATGCAGCACAATCCTTCGATTGAGGATGGCCTGTCGGGCTTGATGGCCGCGATCGAAGCCTTTGCTGCGCAAGGCATGGTAATCACCAAATTTGAACCTCAATTTGCCGTGGCCGAAGGTAACTTCGTCTTCGTGGCCACCGATGCCATCATGGGCGGTGAGCCATGGGCCTTCTTTGATATGTGGCGCGTAGAGGACGGGAAAATTGTTGAGCATTGGGATGTCGTCTCACCCATCCCGTCTGAAATGGCGCATGACAACGGCAAGTTTTAATACCGGATCAAAAAACGCCCACCATCTGGTGGGCGTTTTCAATTTTCATAGCGGTCGTATTTACATCTTCGCCTTTTCCGATTTCAGCGCCAGCCACAGGCAGTAGCACATTATCAGGACCACCAGCGTGAACGGTATCCCTGTTGAAACCGCAGCACCCTGCAGGGCGGATAGGCCACCCCCAAGCAGCAAGGCGATGGCGACCAGACCTTCCAGCGTGCACCAGAACACGCGCTGTACAACTGGCGCATCCATCTTGCCGCCTGCGGTAATCGTGTCGATCACCAGCGAGCCCGAGTCGGACGAGGTGACAAAGAACACCACGATCAGGATCAGCGCGATGGGCGCAACGATGCCATAAAGCGGCAGCTCTTTCAGGAAGCCGAACAGCGCACCTTCGGGGGCGTAGCTGTCGATCACCGTGGCGCGGACGCCTTCGGCTCCGCCTGCGTTCAGCATGTCGATGGCCGCACCGCCAAAGGTTGACATCCACAGGGCGCAGACCGCAGTTGGGGCCAACAGCGCGCAGAGGATAAACTCTCGCACCGTGCGTCCCTTCGAGATGCGGGCGATAAACATACCCACAAACGGCGACCATGCGATCCACCAGGCCCAGTAGAACGTCGTCCAGCCGTGGAAATAGCTGGTGTCTTCGCGCCCGAACGGGTTCGACAGCGCCGGAAGGTGCGTCACGTAATCCACCATCACGTTGAAATACCGCGCGATGGCTGTACCAACGCCGGTGACAACAATGACGAAAAGGAACAAGCCCACAGCCATGATCATGTTGATCTCACTCAACCGTTTCACGCCTGCATCCATCCCCATCAGGACTGATCCCAGCGCGATCATGGTGATGCCGATGATCAGCAGGACGGTCACGGTTGGGCTGGGTTCGATGCCGAACACCTCGTTCAGCCCTGCCGCAACCTGTTGCGCCCCAAGACCCAAAGAGGTCGTCAGGCCGAACAACGTCGCAAACACCGCAAGCGTGTCGATGAGGTGGCCCCACCAGCCCCAGACGCGCTCACCCAGGATCGGATAAAAGGCCGACCGCAGGGTCAGTGGCAGATTCAGGTTATAGGCAAAGATTGCAAGGCTCAGGCCCACAGCGGCATAGACCGCCCAACCTTCCAGCCCCCAATGGTGGATTGTGCCGACGATGCCGATATATTCATTGCCTGGAACTGCGATATCAATGCCCAAGGGCCGCGCATTCCCGCCTTCGGCAAAGTTATAGTAGACCGGCTCCATCACGCCAAAGAACAGCAGACCGATACCAATACCGGCGGCGAACATCATCGCGATCCATCCAGCATAGGAATAGTCAGGCTTGGCGTCTTTGCCGCCGATCCGTACTTTACCAACGGGCAAAACAATCAACACCAGACAGAACAGGGTGATCGCGTCAACCGAAAGAACCAGGAACCAGTCAAACGTACTGGTCAGCCAGGGCCGGAGCCAGCCGAAGAAAGAAGCCGCAGCCTCTTGGTTGGCCAATGCGATCAGAACGAACGCAAAGATCAAAATACTCGAGATCAGAAAAACCGGGTTGTGAATATCCAGACCAAATGGCCGGACGTTGTCCTGCCCCAGCTCATATTCCGTTTCGAAGTCGTAAATCCGGGGGTCCGGATCCAGCATCTTCTTTGTTTGTGCCATTCGATTGCCCTTCTGTTCGCTTTTTGCAAACGCCAAGGTATTCGGTCGGCGGACGGTTATGAGATAGTTACCCCCTTGGCGCGTTTCCGTCATTTCGACCGCGGGCTTATTCGTAAAAGCTTATACAGCCTTGTTATTTTTACAATTGCATTCGATTTTTCATATGTTAGCGATGAAAGCTCTCTTGCGAGTTTTTACCGTCTGACCGGAATGAAACGCTGTGTTTCGCCACGCTCAGTTTCAAGTTTTGACCTGAAAATTGAGCTCATAAGGAAAGCCATTGCCAGTCTCAGCATGATCCAGCCACCGGATGCGGTTTCTCTTTCCTTCCAACGCATTCTCATGTATGCGCGCGGTATCTGAGACGTTGTGCCCTGACCCCGGCACTCGAATGGAAGATAAAGTGGGGTCGGCGGCAATGGGGCCGCCATGCAAACCGGAGACCCGCAGGGGCGGGAGTGCTCCGTTCTAGGATACGCATATGTTTGATGTAACGAAGAAATCGATTCAGTGGGGCGAAGAGACGCTGACACTGGAAACCGGCAAGGTTGCCCGTCAGGCGGACGGCACTGTGATTGCCACGCTGGGCGAAACCAGCGTCATGGCTAACGTGACCTTTGCCAAGCAACAAAAGCCCGGTCAGGACTTTTTCCCGCTGACCGTACACTACCAAGAAAAATACTACGCCGCCGGTAAGGTTCCGGGTGGCTTCTTCAAGCGCGAGGCGCGCCCGACCGAGAAAGAGACGCTGACCGCGCGTCTGATCGACCGTCCGATCCGCCCGCTGTTCGTTGACGGCTTCAAAAACGAAGTTCTGGTGATGTGCACCGTGCTGTCCCACGATCTGGTCAACGATCCCGACATCGTTGCAATGATCGCTGCTTCGGCTGCCCTTACCATCTCGGGCGCGCCGTTCATGGGCCCGATCGCTGGTGCCCGTGTTGGTTTCGTGGATGGCGAATACGTCCTGAACCCGACCGTGGACGATATGCAGGACCTGCGCCTGAACCCCGAACAGCGTCTGGACCTGGTTGTGGCCGGTACCAAAGACGCCGTGATGATGGTGGAATCGGAAGCTTACGAGCTGTCCGAAGCCGAAATGCTGGGTGCCGTGACATTCGCTCATGAGCAAATCCAGCCGGTCATCGACCTGATCATCTCGCTGGCCGAAGAAACCGCCAAAGAGCCGTTTGAGTTTGTCGCCCCCGATTACTCGGAGTTGTACGCCGCTGTTTCCGCAGCCGGTGAAGAGCAGATGCGCGCCGCCTTCGCGATCACCGACAAGCAAGAGCGCACCGCCGCTGTTGCCGCTGCCCGCGAAGCGATCAAAGAAGCGCTGACCGAGGAACAGCTGGAAGACAGCAACCTCAGCTCGGCGATGAAAAAGCTGGAGGCCGGCATCCTGCGCGGCGACGTCGTCAAAGGCGGCAAGCGCATCGACGGTCGTTCGACCACCGATGTACGCGCCATCGAAGCCGAAACCTCGCTGCTGCCCCGTACCCATGGTTCCGCCCTGTTCACCCGCGGTGAAACGCAGGCGCTGGCTGTGACCACGCTGGGCACCGGCGACGATGAGCAGTTCATCGACGCGCTGCATGGCAACTTCAAATCGAACTTCCTGCTGCACTACAACTTCCCTCCGTATTCGGTGGGTGAAGTAGGCCGCGTGGGTTCGCCCGGCCGTCGTGAGATCGGTCACGGCAAGCTGGCATGGCGCGCGCTGCAGGCGGTTCTGCCTGCGCCGACCGACTTCCCATATACCGTACGCGTGGTTTCGGAGATCACGGAATCGAACGGCTCGTCCTCGATGGCCTCTGTCTGCGGCGGTTCGCTGTCGATGATGGACGCAGGTGTTCCGCTGAAAGCACCGGTTGCCGGTGTGGCCATGGGTCTGATCCTGGAAGATGATGGCGATTACGCTGTTCTGACCGATATCCTGGGTGACGAAGACCACCTGGGCGACATGGACTTCAAAGTGGCAGGTACCGAGAACGGCATCACCTCGCTGCAGATGGACATCAAAGTCGCAGGTATCACGCCGCAGATCATGGAAACCGCTCTGGCACAGGCCAAAGAAGGTCGGATGCACATTCTGGGCGAGATGGGCAAAGCCCTGTCCGAGACCAACGAATTCTCGGTCCACGCCCCGCGCATCGAGACCATGAACATCCCGACCGACAAGATCCGCGAAGTGATCGGCTCGGGCGGTAAGGTCATCCGTGAGATCGTTGAGGTTTCGGGTGCCAAGGTCGACATCAACGACGACGGTGTGATCAAGATCGCCTCGCCCGATGGTGAATCGATCCAGAAGGCTTATGACATGATCTACTCGATCGTGGCCGAACCGGAAGAAGGTCAGATCTACACCGGTAAAGTGGTCAAGATCGTCGATTTCGGCGCCTTCGTGAACTTCTTTGGCAAGCGCGACGGTCTGGTCCACGTGTCCCAGATCGAAAACCGCCGCCTGAACCATCCGTCAGACGTTCTGAAGGAAGGTCAGGAAGTGAAGGTCAAGCTGCTGGGCTTTGACGATCGCGGCAAGGTCCGCCTGTCGATGAAAGTCGTCGATCAGGAAACCGGCGAAGAGATCGTTCCCGAGAAGAAAGAAAAGAAAGAAGACGCAGAGTAATCTGTACCTATCTTCTGGCTCGAAAGGCCCCGGCGCTGTCCGGGGCCTTTTTTGTTAAGGTGTGGCTCCGACCACTCCCCCCGTAATCTGGTCTAGGTAAATCAACCATTAACGTTTCTTAAACGTATTAGCACAACCTTAAGGGTGACTTAGTTGCTCTCAGGGATGTTGTGCGACCGTGGCCACGATTACAGTCTATGAAATCAGTGCAGACCCGTTCAGCACACGCAACGTCGATATCACGGCCGCGTATTCTGTTGAAGTAACGGACAACGACGCGATCTTAGATGACCCAGACCCCGACAGCACCCAATTGGACCTGTCCGGGCTGCCGGGCTTTACCGCCTCGTCTCAGAATTTCAGTACGTTAGAGACGTATACCGGAACGATCAACGGCGCGCCTGTCAGTTTCACCCTGATCCAGTTCAGCAACCCGCGCTATATCATCGTCACTTCGGGGCAAGCTGCGCTGAATGACACCATCGAAGACACCAGCTTTGGCGGCACCGCATCTTCTACCCCGTATCAGAGCTTGCCGTCTTTCGTGTGCTTCACCACAGGGTCGCTGATCCTGACCCCCACCGGGCAGCGCCAGGTGGAAGAACTGGAACCTGGGGACCCTGTCCTGACCACAGGTGGACGCATCCGCCCGGTGCGCTGGATCGGTCGACGGCATCTGTCGACGCAAAAGCTGCGCTCCTCTCCGCATCTGTGCCCAGTGCGTTTCAAGGCGGGCTGTTTCGGTCCGAACTGCCCCACGCGCGACCTGCTGATGTCGCCGCAACATCGGGTCGCTGTAACCTCAGCGATGATGGAACTGATGCATGGCGAGACCGTGATGTTGGCCCCGGCGAAGGCGTTGATAAATGGGCAAAGCATTGTGCAGGACCCGCCTGAGCAGGGGATCGAATATGTTCACATCCTTTTAGATCAGCATGAGCTGGTGAATGTCGAAGGAATCTGGTCCGAATCCTTTTATCCCGGCGACACGACCCTCAGTGCAATGGCACCTGCCACCCTGCGCAAGTTGTTCGACCTGTTCCCGGACCTGTCCCACGGCGCGACTGGTTACGGACCAACGGTGCTACCGGTCCTTAAACCTTTCGAAGCCGGAATGCTGAAATCAGACCTGAAGGTTCCAAATTGGCGGGTTTACCCAAATGCGCTTAAGAAGGCCGCCTAACTCGGTTTAGTGGGCAACACCACCCGGCCCGTGTTTCAAAACGTGCCATTGGCCATAGCTGTCGTTCAAATCCAGCTTGATCGCCGCGTCTGCGCGCGTTGTAGCGCTGCCGATCTCGGCCACAGAGAACTCGATACCGCCAGGAATATCGATTCGTACGCGATGCGGTCCCCCGCCATGAGGGGCTTCAATGGGGCGACCTGTCGAGCTCAGCACATCGCCGATGGACACACGGGCGGTCCGCTCTTCCATGTTCATTTCGAAATCAATCGGCAGGTAGAGCGTGTCGTGCACCTTTTCGCACATGGCACGGAACACGTACCAATGCGTCGCCATCTCCTCCGTTTCCTCACCGTGAAAGACCTTTTCCAGCGCCGCGCGCTGTGCTGGGGTCGCAGCAGGATCAATGACAACCTGCATTTCTCCGCCGCCCTCGAAAATAGGCCCCGGCCAGGCATAGATCAGCGCGGCCTTGGCACCACCCAGATCAGTGTCACCGAAATACCCTGTGCCAATCTCTAGCACTTCGAAGCCCCGGCAGTTTCCGTGGGTGGGTAGTTCTTCGAATTGGCAAGGGCAGGCATAACCGCAATTGCAGTTTCCGAAGCTTTCTCCTTCAACATACCAATCTGTAAACGCCATGGTTCTCTCCTGCAAAGTACAGTGAAATCCCGATGGCCTTCGCCTGTGGAACAGCCCCCTTGAGCCATACTAGCACGTCCCTGCGCAGATCAGAAATCGACGGCCTGCCATTCAGCGACAACAACTCGAATATGCGATTTATTCTATCACATGACGCCAAATTAGAGTGACCCGATGTGACCGCCGGAACCCTTTCCATGCACCACCAGACACATGATCTAAGCAGGGAAACGTTTTGGAACAAAGGACATGATCATGGTTAGTCGTTTCATCCTGACCTCCGCCGCCCTGATGCTGGGCACAACCGCAGCAACCGCACAAAGCCTGGGTGACGGCACCTATGTTCAGGGCTTTATCGGCTACAGCCAACTGCAAGACAGCGACTTTTCGGGCACAATCGGGGGCGCAACACAATCGGTCGATACAGACTTTGATGCAGGTTTCGGCCTGGGCGTGGCCATTGGTAAAGAGATCCCGCAGTGGTCCAATGACACGATCGGAACACGAATCGAACTGGAGCTTTCCTATCGCGACAGCGACGTGGATGGTGTGAACTTTACCGGCAACGGACCAGCACCAGAAGGCAACATCTCTGGCGACGTTTCGCAAACCTCGCTCTTTGCCAACATCTTGTTCGACTTCAAACAAGCCGGTGCGCTGACCCCGTTTGCAGGGTTTGGTCTGGGTGCCACCTACTCGGATCTGGATTTCGCTTACGGCCCCGGTGTGGCACTGGATGACAGCGACACCGCTCTTGCGGCTCAGGTGATCGCAGGCGTGGCATATGACATCAACCCGTCGACCGCCTTTACCGTAGACGCCCGCTATGCCCGCGCCTTTGACGTATCGTCGGAGCGGCTGGCCCCGAACGGCGCGTTGACGGGCACAGTTGAAGACGATCTGGACACATTCAGCGTGAATTTCGGGCTGCGCTACAAGTTCTGATCGCTTTGGGCGTCAGGTTTCTCTCCGGTTTTCTGCCGCCTTCTAGCCCTCGCACCTCAGGTGCGGGGGCATTCAAGCAACACAACTCACGTCGGATGTAATTTGGATCGCCCTGCCCGTAACAACCGCCTGCTTCATCTGGCCGAAAATACCTTCGGGGGGAATCGTGCCGAAAGGCGCGATGGGGGGCAGACAGCCCCCCCTCTGAACCGGCAACCGATTTAGGACGGCGCCTTGGTTTTGCGCAGATAAGGGAAGATCGTTTCAAACTCGCCGAACTTCTCTTTTGCTTCATCGTTCGACACTGCAGGCGGAATGATCACATCTTCACCCGGTACCCAGTTAGCCGGGGTTGCAACGCCCTTAGCCGACATCTGCAGCCCGTCCAGAGCGCGCAGGATCTCGGCAAAATTCCGACCCACGGTCATTGGATAGGTCATCGACAATTTAAGTTGCTTGTCCGGGCCGATGATAAAAACCGAACGCACAGTTGCGCTGTCAGCCGGAGTGCGACCGTCAGGCAGATAGGCTTCTGCGGGCAACATGTCGAAGGCTTTGGACACAGCCAAACCGTCATCGGCGATGATCGGGAAACCGGGGTTGGCCTTGCCGTATTCTTCGATGTCCTTCTTCCACTTCTTGTGGTCTTCGACCCCATCGACCGATACGCCGATCACTTTGGTGTTGCGCGCGGCCCATTCGTCATTCAGTTGCGCAACAGCCGAAAACTCGGTGGTGCAAACAGGGGTGAAATCCTTTGGGTGCGAGAACAAAATAGCCCAGCTGTCGCCGATCCAGTCGTGAAACTGAACGGTGCCCTGATCCGTTTCTGCTGTAAAATTTGGGACGGTATCGTTGATGCGCAAACCCATGGGGCATCTCCTTTCCTGTTAAAAACCTGAGTCGGTTGCTTGGAACCTAGTCACTTTGCGCGCAGGTTAAACCATCCCCTGCGCTCAGGGATACGGAATTCGACCGCGTTAAAGGAAAATAATTTGATCAAATTCGCTATTGCTCGATCTTGGTATGGCTGCCAGAGTATGCGCTGACAACTGGGTTAGTGCCGATCCATCAGGAGGATTCACGATGATCGAAAAGCGGGATTTTTACATCAACGGTCAGTGGGTCTCTCCTTCGTCGCCCAATGATTTTCAAGTGATCAACCCTTCGACCGAGGAACCCTGTGCTGTGATTTCACTGGGTGATGAAGCCGACACAAATGCGGCTGTTGCAGCGGCCAAAGCCGCGCTGCCCGGTTGGATGGCGACTCCGGTGGAAACCCGCATTGCGCTGGTGGAAAAACTAATCGAACTTTACGCGACGCGTTCCGAGGATCTGGCGCAAGCCATGTCACTTGAGATGGGTGCACCGATTGATCTGGCCCGTTCGGCGCAGGCCGGGGCGGGTATCTACCACCTGAAAAACTTCATCCGCGCCGCCAAGGCGTTTGAGTTCGAACGCCCGTTGGGCGACCACGCCCCCAATGATCGCATCATCTATGAGGCGGTCGGCGTCGCCGCCCTAATCACGCCGTGGAACTGGCCGATGAATCAGATCACGCTCAAGGTCGGTGCGGCTGCAATTGCGGGTTGTACCATGGTGCTGAAACCATCAGAACAAAGCCCGCTGAACGCGATGATCTTTGCCGAGATGATGGATGAGGCAGGCTTTCCGCCCGGCGTGTTCAATCTGGTTAACGGTGACGGGGTGGGCGTTGGTTCGCAACTTTCCGGCCATCCAGATGTGGATATGGTCAGCTTTACCGGCTCGACCCGTGCTGGTACCGCGATTTCGAAGAACGCTGCAGAGACACTCAAGAAAGTGCATCTGGAATTGGGCGGAAAAGGCGCGAATGTGATCTTTGAGGATGCAGATGACAAGGCCGTCAAACGCGGTGTGCTGCACATGATGCAAAACACGGGCCAAAGCTGTAATGCACCCAGCCGGATGCTGGTGCAGCGCCCGATTTACGACAAGGCGGTGGAAACGGCGACTGAAGTGGCCAACATGGTCAAGGTCGGCCCTGCCATCGAAGAAGGCCGCCACATTGGCCCGGTGGTGAATGAGGTCCAGTGGACCAAGATTCAGGACCTGATTCAGAAAGGCATCGACGAAGGTGCCCGTTTGGTGGCTGGTGGCACCGGACGGCCAGAGGGGCTGAACAAAGGCTATTATGTCCGCCCTACAGTCTTTGCCGACGCCAACAATCAGATGACCATCGCACGCGAAGAAATCTTCGGTCCGGTTCTGACCATGATCCCCTTCGACACCGAAGAAGAAGCTATCGAGATCGCTAACGACACGCCGTATGGCCTGACCAACTATGTTCAGACGCAAGACGGCGCGCGGGCCAATCGTATGGCACGTGTCTTGCGGTCGGGCATGGTCGAGATGAACGGCCAGTCACGCAGCGCAGGCTCTCCGTTCGGGGGTATGAAGCAATCCGGCAACGGGCGCGAAGGTGGTGTTTTCGGTTTGGAAGACTTCCTTGAAGTCAAAGCGGTCGGCGGATGGGCGGCTGAATAAGTTGTCCAATGAGTCAATCAATTTGGGCGGGGCAATACAGGTGCCCCGCCCTTAGTGTTTCAAACAGGCCGCACCACAAGCTGAGGCTCTCCGTCAGATGTGTGCCGTAGGGATTGACCATCCCAGCCAATCTCTCCGGTGACGCGCTGTCGATAGGCGGAAAAGCTATCGAACCGCACCACATCGACGGGCGTATCGAAATGCAGGGTAACACGACGGCGCGCGCCATCGCCCAGCATAGTTATGCCGCGAATTTCCCCCGTGTATGCCTGACCCAGGTATCGTCCCTCAACCCGGTCACCTACACGCAGGTGCATCCGATTTCCGGCCATTGCATGCAATGTGTTCCAGTCTCGTACGCCGTGCTGATGGGCCAGCAGTTCCAGTGTGGCGCTATGCGACAGGGATACGCCCGTCGCTTTCAGTTTTTCCCGCAGGCGTTTTGCCTGCTCTTTCAGCTCTTCAACCGGAGCAACGGTTTGGAGTCGTGTCATCATGTGCCTCGTGTCTTTGAACGGGCGCGAAGTCTGGACGGGGTTCGCATTACCATCCGCGCGCCGGAAAAAGGGCAACAGATGTCTTTCAAACCGGGTTTCACCAAAGCCAAAGGCCGCGAACGGCAGGGGACCCGAACCTGCGGTGCCTTTTGGCAGCGGTCGGGTCATCTGTCAATCAGGCGTCTGCCTGCGCTGCTTCATAGGCCAGCATGGCGCGCTTCACCGGCAGACCCCAGTGATAACCACCTAACCCACCTGATTTACGCAGCGCGCGGTGACAAGGGATCAACCAACTGACCGGATTGCGCCCAACTGCCGTTCCCACGGCGCGAACAGCTTGTGGTGAGCCTACGCGCTGCGCGATCTCGGAATAGGTTGTGACCTGCCCAGAAGGGATATGCATCAACGCTTCCCACACTTTGATCTGCAAAGGCGATCCGATCAGGTAAAGCGGCGTTGGTTCCAACCGGTCGCTGGCAGCCCCAAAGGCACTCAGCACCCAAGGACGCAAACGCATCGGATCCTCAACGAAATCCGCTTTGGGCCAGCGCGAGATCATGTCATCCATCGCGGCCTCTTCCCCGGTCTCTGCCCCGAATGCCATGCCGCAGATGCCCTTGTCTGTGCCCATGACCAGCGCAGGGCCAAAGGGGCATTCGAACCAGCCCCAATAGATCGTCAATCCTGCGCCTTTCCGAGCGTATTCGCCGGGGCTCATGGATTCCCACTTCAGGAACAGATCGTGCAGGCGGCCGCTGCCGGACAGGCCAACGTTATGCGCGGTTTCCAATGTGGTGAACCGCTCGCGCAGCAGGGCCTTTGCGTGGCCCAGCGTGAGGTATTGTTGATACCGTTTCGGCGATACCCCGGTCCAGCGCGAGAACAAGCGTTGAAAATGGGCGGGGCTCATATCCATCTGACGGGCCAGCTCATCGAGGCTCAGGCCCTCGCCACCCTGATCGATCAGGTCGATTGCGCGGCGCATGACGTTGTAGTGGTATCCGCTTTCCGGGGTCTGGACATTCATGTCGCTTACCTCTTGCACTATTTCCCAGACTATACGTCGTCTGCCTATTGGTGAGCGACCCGAAACTTGCGCAACCGTATTTCTTTGAGAATTGATCTGACTTAGGGTCGAACCACATCCAATCAATTCCGGGCCGAACATGACCCTCTCCGCCGCCATGGACCAAACAGGCCGCGTTCTTCTGGACGAGTGCGGTGAATCCCTGTTTCCCTGGTGGAGCTTCACCAAAACTGCAATCGCAGTTCTTGTCATGCAGGCGTGGGAACGCCAGCAATGCGATCTTGATGCACCGTTCCGAGAGCATCCGTTTTCGCTGCGCCAATTGATGCAGCACCGCGCCGGGCTGAGAGATTATGGGGCGCTACCGGGCTATGGAGATGCCGTCGCGCAAGGTGCAGATCCCTGGTCTGTCGAGCAGTTGTTGGCAGAAGCAGATTTTCGCAACCTCGCCTACCCGCCCGGAACGAACTGGGTATATTCAAATGTGGGCTATCTGCTCTTGCGCCAATTTCTGGAAGAGGTGCACAACGCCAGTCTGGCCGAAATCATGCAGGCTCGTATTTGCCAGCCGCTGGGTCTGACCGCGCGTGTTGCTCGGACACGGGATGATTTCGAACAACTGTATTGGAACGCGCATGGTTATCACCCGGACTGGGTCTACCACGGCTGCCTTATGGGCACTGCAACCGACGCCTTGCGCCTGTTACGCGCCGTCCTGAACGGCGATCTGTTATCTGCTGCAAGTAAAGACCAGTTGCTCAGCCGTTCCATGCAAGGCCCGGCTATTCCGGGACGGGTTTGGAGCGAAACCGGCTATGGGCTTGGTCTGATGATCGGTGCGGCCCAACCCGTGGGCCGCGTTATCGGGCACACTGGATGCGGCCCGTTTTCGGCAAATTTGATCGCGCAGTTTCCAGACACCCCTTCCGGGCTTTTGGTGGCCAGCTTTTGCCCAATGGGTGACGAGACCCCTGCAGAGTTTGAAGCTGTAAAGCTTGCAACCAAGCTAAACGAGCTTCGCGCATGACTACATAAAGCGTGTTTTCAATTGCAGCCCGCACAATCCCACGGCATTAAGGCCCGGATGGCAAAACAACTCGACTATCATACGATCCGCGAGATCTTTACGCGCTTTCAGGAGGCCGACCCCGAACCCAAGGGCGAGCTTGAGCATGTGAACGTCTATACCCTGGTCGTGGCCGTCGCGCTGTCGGCGCAGGCGACCGATGCGGGCGTCAACAAAGCCACGCGCGAATTGTTCAAGATCGCCGACACACCACAAAAGATGCTGGACCTGGGCGAAGAGGGTCTGATCGAACATATCAAGACCATCGGCCTGTTCCGTCAGAAAGCGAAAAACGTCATCAAGCTTAGCCGGATTCTGGTCGAAGATTACGGCGGCGAGGTTCCCAATTCCCGTGCTGCGTTGCAATCGCTGCCGGGTGTCGGGCGCAAGACGGCCAACGTGGTTCTGAACATGTGGTGGCGGCAACCTGCTCAGGCGGTTGATACGCATATCTTTCGCGTCGGCAACCGAACCGGCATTTGCCCCGGTAAGGACGTGGACGCGGTCGAGCGCGCCATAGAAGACAACATACCTGCTGATTTCCAGCTTCATGCACATCACTGGCTGATCCTGCATGGCCGGTACCATTGCAAGGCACGCAAGCCGCAATGCCCGACCTGCATCATCCGTGATCTCTGTCGATTCGAGGACAAAACCCAATGAAAACTTACCAACTGACCGGCATCGGAAATGCCGTCGTAGACGTGATTTCCCAGGCCGACGACAGTTTCCTGGAACTGATGGGCATCGAGAAAGGCATCATGCAGCTGATCGAGCAGGAGCGCGGTGAAGTTCTCTATGCCTCGATGGAAGGCCGCGTGCAGACGCCTGGCGGTTCGGTCGCCAACACCATCGCGGGGGCCGGTGCCCTTGGACTGGACGCTGCCTTTATCGGGCGCGTGCACGACGACGCGCTGGGGCGGTTCTATGCGGATGCGATGAACGAAGACGGCGTTGACTTCGTGAACCCGCCGGTTCCGGGCGGAGAGCTGCCGACCTCGCGTTCGATGATCTTTGTTTCGCCCGATGGTGAGCGGTCGATGAACACCTATCTGGGGATTTCATCCGAGCTGTCCTCGCAGGACGTCTCGGATGACGTTGCAGGAAACAGCCAGATCATGTTCCTCGAAGGCTATCTGTTCGACAAGGAAAAGGGCAAAGCCGCGTTTCTTGAAGCCGCGCGCGCCTGTCACAAGGGCGGCGGAAAGGCCGGTATTGCCATTTCCGACCCGTTCTGCGTGGAACGTCACCGCGTCGATTTCCTGTTGCTGATCGAAAACGAACTGGATTTCGTGATCGGCAATGAGGCCGAGATCAAGTCGCTGTTCGAAACCGACGATCTGGAGGAAGCGCTGGCCAAAACCGCCGCCATCTGTCCGTTGGTTGTCTGCACCCGGTCAGGCGACGGTGTGACAGTTCTGAATAGTGACGGCCGCATTGACGTGCCGGTTGAAAAGATTGTGCCCGTGGACGCAACAGGTGCGGGTGATCAGTTCGCTGCAGGCTTCCTGTTTGGCATGGCCACAGGTCGGGATTATGAGACTTGCGCAAAGATCGGCAATGTCTGTGCCCGCGAAGTCATCAGCCATATCGGTCCGCGCCCCGAGGCAAACATGCAGGAATTGCTGCGCGCCGAAGGGTTGCTCTGACCTCGGATCGGGTCCTTTTCACAAAATGGATTGGGGCGTCAGCGCCCCAACCCTACCCTTTAGTTAGAAAACAGCGCCAGCCAGATTCCGACGAACATCAGAACCCCACCCAGGTTCACCCAGACGTGCCAAATCGCATAACGAAACGGCAGTGTCTTTTGGGCGTAAAACATCGTTCCAACGACATAGCTGACTGCACCGCCCGCAATGCACCAAAGGGTGGCTGCGGGAACGGTGGTCATGTCTGGGATTGCGCCTAAACCGATACCACCCAAACCAAGGTATGATGCCGTCGACCATCGCGACTTAACCGTCTCATTCGCGATCTTGTTCCAGACGGCTGCGATGGTCAGCCCCCAGCACACCCAAAGCAAGGTCATGGTCCATGCCGTGCCCGCCTGAACGAAGAATGGTGTGAACGTCCCGCAGATACTGGGATAAATCGCGGCGTGGTCGATACGGCGCAACAGCTTGCGGCGATCATGCCAAGGCGCAAAATGATAGGCGCAGGACGCAAGGTTCGACGCAAGTGCACTGAGAACATAAACGATGACCGCAAGAAGCAGCGCAACATCCAGACGTTGATAGGCGTTCACGATCAGCAGGCTGCCAGCCGTCAGGATCAGGGACAAACCGATCACATGGACAATCATGTCGGCGGTACGATGCGCACGCGCGGGGCTGGGATAGGTGGTTTTCATCATGACTGGCCAGTTAAAAACAGCTCTGCGCTAAAGTCCCGCCAAAAGGATGTCCAACTTTCCCAAGCGTCACTTATACGAGCCGAGGTGGTCTTCAAAAGCCGCCAGCACTTGCTCGTACACGTCCCGTTTGAACGGTACGATCTCGTCGATCAACCGATCAGGCGCTTGCCATTTCCATTGTGAAAACTCTGGGTGGTCGGTTTCGATGTTGATCTGATCATCCTTACCGACAAAGCGCAGTAGGAACCATTTCTGCTCTTGCCCGCGATAGCGCCCTTTCCAGATCCTGGGCACGATGTCCTGCGGCAGATCGTAGGGCAGCCAACCGTCGGTTTCGGCCACGATCTCCACCAGGTCCGAGGTTACCCCGGTTTCCTCCCACAACTCGCGCAGGGCCGCATCGCGCGGGTCTTCGCCCTTGTCCACGCCGCCCTGCGGCATCTGCCAGGCGTCTTTGTGGCGATCATTGCGCTGACCCACAAAAATCCTGCCGTCCGCATTTATCAGCATTAGCCCCACACAAGGACGGTAGGGCAGCTTGGCGATATCTTCGGGGGTCATACGGGGCCTCATCGGATTGTTCCGCCAATCTCTAACAACCACAGGGGCAACAGCAAAGAGGGTGACGTGGGGTTTCGCGTGACAAAGATGACGCGAAGGTCAATCTAACTCGCATATTCGGGAGGGAGAGTTTCGCCATGACTGCGTACCCAAACATGCTGGCCCCGCTGGATCTGGGCTTTACCACCTTGAAGAACCGCGTGCTGATGGGTTCGATGCATACGGGGCTTGAGGAAACCGGTGACTGGAACCGGGTGGCTGAATTCTATGCGGACCGGGCGCGCGGCGGCGTGGCGCTTATGGTGACAGGTGGCATTGGTCCAAATCTTGAGGGCTCGGTTCTGCCCGGCGCGTCGATGATGACCAATGAAAAAGAGGTGGCGAACCATTCCATCGTCACCCAGCGGGTGCACGAAGCAGGCGGCAAGATCGCGATGCAGATCCTGCACGCAGGCCGCTATGCTTATGGCCCGAAATGCGTGGCCCCCAGTCCGGTGAAATCCCCTATCTCACCCTTTCCGCCAAATGAGCTGGATGAAGACGGCATCGAAAAACAGATCAGCGACATCGTGAACGCCGCCGTTCTGGCCCAACAGGCGGGCTATGACGGGGTCGAGATCATGGGGTCTGAAGGGTATTTCCTGAACCAGTTCCTTGTGACCCATACCAACAAACGCACAGACCGCTGGGGCGGGACCTACGAAAACAGAATGCGCTTGCCTATCGAGGTCGTGCGCCGCACGCGTGAGGCCGTTGGCCGCGATTTCATCATCATCTACCGCCTGTCGATGATTGATCTGGTCCCCAACGGCTCGACCCATGAAGAAGTGGTGCAACTGGCGCAAGAGGTTGAAAAGGCCGGTGCCACCATCATCAACACCGGCATTGGCTGGCACGAGGCGCGGATTCCGACCATCGCCACCAGTGTGCCGCGTGCTGCTTTCGCCTGGGTGACGAAAAAGCTGATGGGCAAGGTTTCGATACCTGTAATCACCTCGAACCGGATCAACACGCCCGAGGTCGCCGAAGAGGTTTTGGCCTCCGGCTGTGCCGATATGGTGTCGATGGCCCGCCCGATGCTGGCAGACGCCGATTTCGTCAACAAAGCCGTTGCGGGGCAATCTGCGCAAATCGCACCCTGCATTGCGTGCAATCAAGCCTGTCTGGATCATACATTCAGCGGCAAGCTGACGTCTTGTTTGGTCAATCCCCGCGCCTGTCATGAGACTGAACTGGTGATTGAGCCTGCTTCGACGCAGAAAAACGTTGCCATTGTCGGTGCGGGCCCAGCCGGTTTGTCCACCGCGATGACCGCTGCCCAGCGCGGCCACAACGTGACTTTGTTTGACCGCGCCGCAGAGATTGGTGGGCAGTTGAACATGGCCAAACAGGTTCCGGGCAAGGAAGAGTTTTGGGGGCTGGTCGATTGGTATCGCACCATGATGGCCGATCTGGGCGTAAAGGTGAAATTGAACCGTGAGGTCAGCGCCGACGATCTGACCGGCTTTGACGAGGTGATCATCGCAACCGGCGTCACCCCGCGCGATCCGCAGATTCCGGGGCAGGATCGAGAAAATGTCCTCAGCTATATCGACGTGCTGCGTGGCAAGGCCGAAGTCGGCGAATCCGTCGCCGTAATCGGCGCAGGCGGTATAGGCTTTGACGTCTCCGAATTTCTTTTGGAGGACGGGCACAGCGCAACCACCGACTTGCCGCTTTGGATGAAGGAATGGGGCGTAACAGACCCGGCCGAGCACCGCTCGGGCCTTGCGCCAGAAGGGCCTCAACCCAGCGCGCCTGCGCGTCAGGTCACATTGCTACAGCGCAAGAAACAGGCACACGGCAAGGGATTGGGTAAAACAACTGGCTGGATTCACCGTGCAGCGTTGAAGATGAAAAACGTCAACTTCGTGGGCGGTGTGAACTATGAGCGCATCGACGATGACGGCCTGCATGTCAGCTTTGGCGAAGACCGTGCTGACCCGACCGCGATCTCGGCGGACACAATCGTTCTGTGTGCCGGGCAGGTTTCAGACCGGTCGCTGGCGGACGCGCTGATCGAACGCGGCGTTACCCCCCACGTAATCGGCGGTGCGGATGTAGCGGCCGAACTGGACGCCAAACGGGCGATCAATCAGGGAACACGATTGGCGGCCGAGCTTTAAGCTCGGTCAGTCGGACAGCGCAAGTTTCACCCCCAGCGCGCCAAAGGCCGTTGCAAAACACCGTTTGATCCAGGCCATCACTGACGGGCGGTGGATTATGTAGTCCCGCGCCAAGGCCGCGCAGGCCCCGTAGGCGATGAAGACAACAAAGGTCATCGCCATGAAGGCAAGCGCGAGTTGCACCAAAGCCAGCCCTGCATGGTTTGTGCCGGCGGGCAAAAATTGCGGCAGGAACGCGAGGAAGAACAACGATAGTTTGGGGTTCAACACGTTGATCAGCGTGCCGGTCGCCGCAATTCTAAGGTACCCTTTGGCTGATTTATTCGCGCTGACCTCCATCGCACCGCCCTCGCGGACAATCCCCCACGCCATATAGAACAGGTAGAGCACCCCAAGGTATTTGAGAACCTGAAAGGCCAGCGCACTTGTATGCAGCAGAGCGGCCAAGCCGATAATGCTGGCCACAGCGGCGGGTACGATTCCAAGCGTGCAGCCTGCTGCCGCCGCAATGCTGGCGCGAAATCCTCGGCCAAGCCCAATGGCCAGCGTGTAGATGACGCCGGTGCCCGGCAACAGCACGACGATCAAAGATGTAATGAAAAACTCAAGCGACATAGAACCCTCCGACCACTTGCCGGAGAGTTCCCCACATCAAACGGAAAGTAAACAGGCGTGCGGCCACCTACTCAACGGTAATCGTAATCACCTCGGACACAATCGGTGGGTTATGTGGCACGTGACCCGCGTCGCCCAATACCAGTTGCAGCGTGTGCTGACCTGCGGGCAGGTCCAGTGTCACCTCGGTCTGGCCGCCGCCAAAATGCATATGGTTGTCATCGGCAGGAAGGCCATAAGCCAGCTCATCCGCTCCATCCTCGCCCTCACCAATCGGGGGGCGGTTGAGCAACAGGTGGTGGTGGCCGGTGTTTTCCTTCTCGGTCCCGGCCGGGGCGACGCCCATTCCGCTGAGACCGAAGACAACCGTGACCGGTGATTGCACTGTGTCACCGTCAGATAGATTAACGAAATAAACCTTCGCGTCGGGGTTCGAAGGCGTCTCACCCCCGGCGTGTGCAAAGCCCGCAAAAAGGCAAAAGGCAGCGATGGTGAAAACGGTCTTCATGGTCTCCTCCCTTGTCACAAAAATGCCATCCTCAAGGTAACACATTAGGTCGCTGCGCCAAAAAACACAGCCAGACAGGGGCACAGGCGCATTTGGAAACCACTGTTTCTGCGTTTCCCATACGCAAACGATCCGATTCAAATCCCTGATATTATCCCATGTCTGCCGCGTTTCCGCCCAGATTCAGCGCCATAGTCAGAGAGGAAATCAAGATCTGGGGAACGAGTATGGACCGACTGACTGAAATGGAAGCCTTCGCCAATGTGGTGGACCAAGGTGGCTTCACCGATGCGGCCAAAAAGATGGGCATCTCCAAATCCGCCGTGTCCAAACATGTCTCGAGCCTCGAAGCGCGTCTGGGGGCCCGGTTGCTGAACCGCACCACACGCCGGGTGTCGCCGACGGAAATCGGCCTTGCCTACTATGACCGCGCGCGGCGTGTTCTGAATGACGCGGGCGAAGCAGATTCGCTGGTTACGTCGATGCAATCGGCCCCATCGGGCCTGCTGCGCATCAGCGTTGCCACCGACTTCGGCGTGAATCACCTGTCCCCCGTTTTGTCCGAGTTCCTGGCCGCCTATCCCGACATCACAGTGAACATGGTTCTGAACAACCGTTATGTCGAACTGATTTCCGAAGGATTTGACGTGGCCGTCCGCATCGGCGAGCTGGAAGACAGCACGCTGCGCGCCCGTAAGCTAACTGAAACCGTGAAACGCATGGTGGTTGCACCCAGCTATATTGAACGCTTCGGACGCCCGCAGAAGATCGATGATCTGAACGAACACAAGCTGCTGCACTATTCCAGCCAATCCTCGGGCAACGTCTGGAAACTGACCGCGCCATCGGGTGAAAAACGCCAGGTGCGTACCGCGGGCTGGTTGAGCGTGAATGACGGGCAATCGCTGCTGAACGCGGCCATCTCGGGGCTGGGGATCGCTTACCTTCCCAGCTATCTTTATGCCGAAGCGTTAAAATCAGGACAGGTGGTCGACGCCATGCCATCTCTGCCGGACGAGGTTCAGGGCATCTATGCCGTCTACCCGCCTGGCCGCTTCACACAACCCAAAGTTCGGGCCTTCATCGACTTCCTGGTCAATTCCTACCACGACAAAGGCCCGATGGACTGGTAATTCTCCCTGAAGACCAACCTTATGACCCGCATGTCAAAGTGCGGGTCTTTTTTTGCCTTTAGGCTTGACCGTACCTGTTCAGTTGACCAGCAAAACCGCTTCGACCCGGCGGTTCAGGTCGCGCCCCTCGGGCGTCGCGTTGGACGTTATCGGAGCCAGATAGCCCACGCCCTGCGCCTCGATCCGCTCGGGGGCCACGCCATGCGCCTCGATCAATCGGGTGCGTACGGCCTCGGCCCGGCTTTTGCTGACAGAGATATTGGCCGACAGCGCGCCAGTGTCATCGGTATGCCCTACTAACGCAAGTCGCGTATCGGGGTTGTCAGACAGGTAACCGGCGACCAGAGTCAGCGAGGCGAACGGCCCTTCACCCAATGCCACCTCGCCGGTTGGAAAATGCAAATCATCCAGGATTACATGCCCTGCGCTTGTCAGAGCCTCCAGCAATCCGCCCGAGCCTTCGACGGCCTGTTCGACCAAAACCGGATCAGGGTCAGGCGCATCCTGCGGCGTTACGCGGATCAACTGTACGTAGCCATCTGGCGGGTTGCGGCTGACCAACAAGCTAAGCGCAACGGACCCCTTGGTCGCTGAAAGGAAACGGTAATCCTGAATGGCGACATACATGTCTGGTGTCGGCACAACTTCCGTCCAGAAACGGAAATCGAAGCCGCCGCATGCTTGCGCCTCGCACTCAAACAGGATCTTGTAGCCTTGCGCCTCGATCTGGTCGCGCAGCGGGGACAATAATTGCAGTGTCGTGCTGGAACCTGCCTGTAACCGCCACGTGAACCGCTCAACCCGACCTTCGATTGTGTCAGAAGGCACTGCCCCGTTCTCATAAGGCCCCGTCGGCAGGTCATAACTGTCCAACGGCGAGGTTCGGTCACTGATCTGGCGCGCACTGGTGGGCAGGGTCAGGTCCTGCGCCAGAACCGGCCCCGTCAGTAGCATTGATAAAAGGACAGCCGTACGGATCATCGAAACTGTGCGTGATATTCTTCGTTGGGTACCATTGCTGTCGCGCTGGCCACCCGGTTGGACATGTTGAAGAAACCGGTAACATTGGCAATGTCCCAGATGTCCCGGTCGGTGAACCCAACATCGCGCAGCTTCTGCCGGTCGGGTTCTTCGATCTCGGCGCTGGAGGTAGTCATCTTGGCAGCAAAATCCAGCATCGCACGCTGACGTGGATCCAGCGGCGCAACGCGGTAATTCATCACCAGCATCTCACCCAGTTGCGGATTACCCGACAGCTGACGCACCGTCGCGCCATGTGCGACCAGACAGTAGAAGCACTTGTTGATCGACGATACCACCACCGCTATCATCTCGCGCTCCAGCTTGGACAAGCCGCTGTCGGCCAGCATCAGGTCATTGTACATCGCTGTGAAGGCGTTCAGCTTGTCGATGTCGAATGCGTTGGCTTTCAATACGTTCGGCACCATTCCCAGCTTTTCGACACAGATATCAAAGTATTTCTGCGTTTCCGGCGGCAGCGGATCGACCATGGGCAGGTTCAGCGCGGTGGGCATGTCTTTTTGTGTCACGGCAGCCTCTTCAGTTCACTCAAGGTGACGGTAATGGTATTCGCCTGCAAGCTCCATCCCGAGCGCGCGATAAAGGCCATTGGCACCTGCATTGGCTTTGGTGCAGATCACGCTGAGGGTCTGCGCGCCATTATCCCGCGCCCAGATTGCCGCCGCGCGCATGGTCCAGTGGCCCAGACCTTGGCGGCGATGATCGGGCAGAATTTCAAGCGCGTGGACCATCGCAACATCCCCGTGCATCGCGACAAATGCCACGCCGCTGGGTTTATCGTTATGGCGCAGCAACAGGCTGGTCTTGGGACCTTTCGCGCGCGCCATGACCGCTTGCCGTTCTGCGCCTATCCCAGCCGAAGACCAGATTTCGCGCATGATCTCAAGCGGCTCCCAGACCGAAAAGACCATGATCGGAGGGATCGGTTGATCTGTCAGCAGGTCGACCGGACAGGCATAGATGTTGACCGGGTCCAGAACGCTGTACCCCCGATCAGCCAGTTTTGTATCCAGCGCCTCATCACCCGGACGCAGGCAGAAAATGCGTTTCTGTCCCATGGCCAGCATTGCAGCCTCGGCGGCGTCAATATCCGCGTCTGTTGCAGGACCCAGCGCATTGGCCGCAGAAACACGTGACCCGCCACCCCGCCCTTCGCGCAGTTGGAACGGGCCAAGCGCCTTATAGCCTGCGGCAGGCCATGTGCCGTCGACAATATCCGCCCAGTTCAAGCTCAAAGTTGCAACTCTTTCGCCAGACGGGTCATCGCCGCATCAATCCGCCCTCCGTCAGTGCCTCGTATCACGACGTTGGCACCGAAGGCTCCGTTGATCTGGAACGGATAACAGCCGATGGACAGGTCGCTGAACTCTTCGGCCAAGGCGGACAGGTTTGTGGCAATATCGCCCTCGCCCCGATCCACGCGCAGAGTTTGCGACAGCAAGGGGTTGCCTCCGGTTAACGTTGGCAGAACACTGGCCACCATCGCCTGAAACACCGAAGGCACACCGGCCATCACATGCACGTTCACAAGAGTAAAGCCCGGTGCAGTCGAGACCGGATTGTCGATCAGCGCCGCACCATCGGGAATGCGGGCCATGCGCAGTCGGGCGGCGTTCAGTTCCAACCCCGATTTGTCGTAATGCGCCTGCAACAATGCCCGCGCGTCATCCCTGATATCAATCGGCGTATTGAAGGTCCGCGCGATGCAATCGGCGGTTATATCATCATGGGTCGGACCAATGCCGCCACTGGTAAAGACGGTGTCATAGGCATCAGACAATGCCTTAACCGCCCCTTCGATGGCAGGGGCGTCATCGCTGACAATGCGCACTTCTTTCAGGTCGATGCCATGTTTCGTCAGCTCCTGCGCCAGAAAATGCATATTCGCATCACGGGTGCGGCCGGACAGGATTTCATCCCCGATCACCAGCATCGCTGCGGTTGGATTGGCCATGGCGCTCTCCCCTCTTGATCGTTCTCAGGGGCAGGTATAGGCCCTGAACCATGCGTTTTGAAACCCCTCTTGTCCCCGCCCGCCTGATCCGTCGCTACAAACGCTTTCTGGCTGATTGCACGCTGGAAGACGGGCATGAGGTTACAGCCCATTGCGCCAATCCGGGATCGATGATGGGGCTTGCCGAACCGGGCGAGAAAATCTGGCTGGAACCCAATGACGACCCGAAGAAAAAGTTGAAATACGGCTGGCGACTGGTGGATCACGAAAACGGGCATTTCACTGGCGTTGACACCTCGGTTCCCAATCGCGCCTTAAGGGCAGCGCTTGAAGCTGGTGAGATCGCAGAACTGGCCGCCTATGACACCGTCCGGCCCGAGGTGAAATACGGCGAAAACAGCCGCATCGATTTCCTACTGACCGGGCCGGGCCTGCCCCACGCCTATGTCGAGGTCAAAAGCGTGACCCTCTCGCGCCAGCCCGGCCTGGCCGAGTTTCCCGACAGTGTCACGGCGCGCGGCACCAAGCATCTGGGCGAGCTGGCAGCAATGGCCGCGCAAGGACACCGCGCGATCATGCTGTATCTGGTACAACGCACCGATTGCGACCAGTTTGCACTGGCGGCTGATATTGACCCGGCCTATGCGGCGGCGTTTGAATCAGCACAGGCGCAGGGGGTGGAACGGTTGGTGTATGGGACAGAGATTTCACCTTTGGGTGTCGCAGTCTTACCCAAACAGATCTAGAGCCCATTCAGCAGCACCCTCGAGAAACAAGAAAGCCTGGCGTCTCGGGTCAAACCTAAAGCTCACTATATATATTCTTAAAACGGTATTTGTTGATTCATATCAAGGTTAATTAGCGCACAAAAAGCTTTGCTACTCAGCACGACAATTTCGGGGGGAGATTTGTCATGCGATACAAAGCTATTGGTATGACCGTTCTGTGCGCCGCACTCCTATACACGGCCTCTTGCTCGGGCATGAGTTACGCGATGAAGACATATGGCGACGTCGACCCAATAAACTTCGAAGCCTATGGCAGAACCTGGCGCATCTTCGACAAGCCTGAAAGCGGCTTGATTATGCTGACGCCCAGCTTGGGAGATGCGGCATTGGCAGGTGCCGCCGAAGGGGCAACATTCGGCTTGGCTGGCAGTATGGACCCCACGCAGTTGGTCTTTCAATCGGCAGCGGCAGAATACCTGAAGTCAACCGGCAGAACATGTGACATCCGTTCTGCCCGACTGGTCATCGACCCTCAGTGGGAGTTCACCTATACCTGCTGAGCCTTCGCGAAACTGTCGCCTTTTGTCAGAAATCACGGAGTTCAGCATGCCAAAAAACTTAATCACATTGGCAGTCCTTCTCGCCGTCACCGCGTGCGCGGAACAACCAAGTTCGATTGCACCGGTTCCAATAGGGGATGTCTATAGCGACGTTTCCTGCGCGAAGGCACGACAACTCTACCAACAAGAGGTCGCCAGAGTACCCGCCTTGGTTTCCGCCCAGAAACAAGCGGTTGCTGGTGACGCTGTTGGTGTGCTGTTGATCGGAGTTCCCGTATCCAGTTTGTCGGGAGATGACTTGGAAGGCGAAATAGCCGCGACCAAGGGTAAATTGATAGCACTGTCCGCTCGTTTGGAAGTTTGTGGCACTCCGCCCCCCAAAATAGCGTGGGATTGAGCCTGTTGCGACATAGGGTCGTAAAGACGACATGAACTAGCGGCTGTTGAAACCGATAAGCCGTCGAACTACTTCGCTCAAGGAGTGTGACCCTGCGCCCTCTGGTACTTTCTGCACAAGCAGCGTAAAAGGAATGCTGCGCGAAACATTTGGAGCTTAGCGTCGATGAAAGAACATCGTGGCCGCCTGACCAAAGACGGCATCCGCATCTATGAACAAAGCGACTTTGCCGGAATGCACGCGGCAGGGGCTTTGGCGGCACGCATTCTGGATGATATTGCAGAACACGTTTTTCCCGGCCAGACGACTGGCGCGATTGACGGGCTGATCACTCAGATGGTTGAAGACGCAGGCGCAACTTCGGCCACGATTGGGTACAAAGGCTATCAGCACGCCAGCTGCATCAGCGTTAATCACGTCGTTTGCCATGGTATTCCGGGTGAAAAAAAGCTGAAGGATGGCGACATCCTGAACATTGACGTGACTGTCATCGTCGATGGCTGGTTTGGCGACACCTCGCGCATGTATGTGGCCGGGAAACTGCCCCGCAAGGCAGAACGGCTGATCCAAGTAACCCATGACGCGCTGTTCAAGGGCATCGAGATGGTCAAGCCCGGCAACACTTTTGGCGATATCGGCCACGCCATTCAGGCTTATGTCGAAGCGCACCGGATGAGTGTTGTACGCGATTTTTGTGGACATGGTCTGGGCCGCGTGTTCCACGCGCCGCCCAACGTTCTGCACTATGGCCGTCCGGGCACTGGCGCGGTTCTGGAAGAGGGTATGTTCTTTACCATCGAACCGATGGTCAATCTGGGCCGTCCTGAAACCAAGACGCTGGCCGATGACTGGACAGCTGTGACCCGCGACAAGTCACTGTCGGCACAGTTCGAGCATTCGGTGGGTGTTACGGCGGATGGGGTCGAGATTTTTACACTCTCGCCGGGCGACAAGTTCCACCCGACCTATTCCTCCTGATCGGCAGCCTGTTCGCGCGTCACTTTCAGCAGCATTGTCTCTGCCCCCCAAGGCGTCACCGCGTCGTGGATAAAAACCGGCGCGCGCATCGGCTTGCGCTCGGGCCCGGTTGAGGCTTCGGCGTCGCGGGCAAACGTCCAGCTAAAGGGTGTAAGGGCGCGGTCCATGACCGCACGTTAGCACAATTCAGGCTCTGAGTCCCAAAAGCCGGTGCACCTGTGCCATATCCGTGATGACTTCGGCACCCAGATCAGCCAAGCTGTCGCCGCCTCCGTGCGGGGCATAGGCCAAACAGCGCATGTCTGCCCGCACGGCCGCTGTTACACCATTCTGGCTGTCTTCAATAACCACAGGGGAATTTGCTTCAAAGCGCTGAGCGGCCAGCTTGAACATCTTTGGGTCCGGTTTGCCAGTTCCCAGAACATGAGCCGAGAACATAACGTCCTTAAACCGGTCCCAAATCCCATTCTGACCCAGAGTGATCTTCATCTTGTCCGGGCTGCCGTTTGACGCAACGCAGAACGGGATGCCGTTTTGATCCAGTGCCGCCAACAATTCGGAAACACCAGGCACCAAAGGTACCCCTTTGCGCAGGCGGTCATAGGTTTCAGCATAGATCTGATCCACCCAGCCCTCGGGTAGATCGGCACCCATGCTGCGTGCCTTGTCGCGTACTCCAACCATCGTTCCGCCTACAAACAGCGACATGCATTCAGGCAATGTCAGGTGCAGGCCATAACCAGCCAGATTGCCCATCAGCACCTGGTTCGAGATCACTTCGCTGTCGACCAGAACGCCATCGCAATCGAAAATCACCAGATCATGCATCCGACTCGTCTTTCCACATCAAAGAGATATGCGTGTCGCCGTATTTCCGACTGTCGTGCAGCTTGAACCCTGCGGGTGCTTGCATCGGGGTGTTTTCTTCCCAAACCAAGAGTGCATCCTCGGCAAGCCAGCCGTTTGCCAAAGCGGTAACAGCTTTCTGGCCCATGGCCTTTCCATAAGGGGGATCAAGAAAGATCAGATCATAAGGCACGCTTGGATTGTCTCCCAGCCGCGTGGCGTCACGGCGGATCAAGTCAGTGCGCGCGGCGCTGCGTGTCAGGTCGATATTCTTGCGGATCAATCCCTGCGCCACGCGCCCGTCATCAACAAAGGTGACATGCGCCGCACCACGCGACAGCGCCTCGAGCCCCAGCGCCCCGGTACCTGCAAACAGATCCAGCACCCGCAAACCGTCAAAGTCGATCTGGTGGGTCAGGACGTTGAACAGGCTTTCGCGCACACGGTCAGTGGTGGGGCGCAGACGTGCCCCCGCATCCCCTTTGCCGACCGAGGCCAAAGCGCGGCCCCGGAACTCTCCGGCGATGACCCTCACGCTTTGAGCAGCGGCTTCAAGTCCGCGTCCGGATCCGCCACGATGGCCGGATCGGCCGTCTTGCCTGCGTCGATCAAGCGTTTGCCGACCATATACGCGCGGGGATCGTTCATTGCATCCACAGCTATCAACTGATCGCCCTTGTAGTACCAGAAGGACACGGTCTGCCCTTCGCCCTTGCGGGTCACAACGCGGTCATATCCGGTGTTAAGACCGGCGATCTGTAGCTTGACGTCATACTGGTCCGACCAGAACCACGGCGTCGCGGTGTAGTCCTTGGCAGCGCCCAGCATGTTCTGCGCGACGATCTCGGCCTGATCAATTGCGTTGGGCACACTCTCTAGCCTGATCCGGCCTTCACCGTGCGGGAACGAAGCACAATCGCCTGCCGCCCAAATTGACGGATCCGAAGTGCGGCCATGGGCGTCGGTCTTGATGCCGTTGTCCAACTCAAGCCCCGCCATCTCGGCCAATTGGGTTGCGGGCGCGATGCCGACACCAACTACAACAAAGTCAACCTCAAGTTCGGTTCCATCGGTCAGAAGGGCGCCTGTGACCTTGCCGTTTTCGCCAATCAACCGATCCAACCCAACACCTTCGCGAATGTCAGCGCCGTAGTCACTGTGCAATGCGCGGAAATAGTCGCTGGTCTCGGGTGCCGCGACCCGTTGCAGGATACGGTCGGCCATCTCGACCAGAGTCACCTTGACGCCGCGCTTGGCGCAGACGGCTGCGGCCTCGAGCCCGATATAGCCACCGCCCACGATCAGCGCACGGGCACCTTCAGTGACCTTGGGCTCCATATCGTCGATATGCGCCAGATCACGCACCACATGCACACCTTCCAGGTCGCCACCAATAGCCGCGGGCAGACGGCGCGGATCGGACCCGGTGGTCAGCGCCAGTTCGTCGTAGGAAATGACCTCGTCCCCCAACGTCACAGTCTTGGCTTGCCGATCGATGCCCGTGACGTGCTGACCCAGACGAAGGGTGATGTTGTTCTCGGCATAGAAACTCTCGGGTCGCAGGAACAGGCGCTCCAGCTCCATCTCGCCCAGAAGGTATGCCTTGGACAAAGGCGGGCGCTGATAGGGCAAATGCGGTTCAGCCCCGATAAGAGTGATGTCCCCGTCGAACCCATCCTTGCGCAACCGCGCCACCAAAGATGCCCCCGCCTGACCGGCACCGATCACGACAATTTGGCTCATGTTTTGCCCACCCTGCAGTTTTCCCGTGGTCTCCGTGTTTGGACCACCTATATTGCGGCTAAGCCCAATTCTGCAAATCCAAACAACAGGAGCTGAAAAATGATTTCAACAGGAGACGCCCTTCCCGAAGCGACACTGACCCAGATGGGCGCGGAGGGGCCGGAAGAGGTTCGGATTTCAGAAAAGACCAAGGGCCGCAAAGTGGTGATCTTCGCCGTTCCGGGTGCGTTTACGCCGACTTGCCATTCGGCGCATGTGCCCAGCTTCATGCGGACGAAAGATCAGTTCGACGCCAAAGGCGTGGATGAAATCATCTGCATTTCAGTCAACGATCCGTTTGTCATGAAAGCCTGGGGCGAAGCGACAGGCGCGTCCGAGGCCGGATTGACCATGTTGGCCGATGCGACATCGGAATTCACCAAAGCCATTGGCATGGATTTTGACGCCCCGCCTGTCGGTCTGATTGCACGATCCAAGCGCTATGCCATGTTGGTTGAAGACGGCAAAGTCACAGCCTTGAATTTGGAAGAAAATCCAGGCGCTTGTGAGATCTCTGCCGGTGAGGGCTTGTTAGAGGCCATTTGAACAACATCGGCCCCGGGTATCCGGGGCCTTTGCACCCCAAATTAACTTGAAGCCTTGCTCCATTGCGCAAATACTTGGCCTACGCATACGTGGAGTTCTTTATGAAACTTAAGACATTATCACTCATTCTGACCGGTGCAGCCCTGATCTCGGCCTGCGGACCGGCCCCTACCCCACAACAACAAGCCGCGCGCCAGCACGAGATCGCGTGCCTGGGCGGCACATTGGGCGGCGCGTTGATCGGTGGCGCCATCGGCAACCAGTTCGGCGGTGGGTCGGGCAAGACGATACTGACCGCGGCAGGCGCTGCTGCTGGCGGATTTGAAGGTCAAAGATTTGCATGCTGAGGGGATGGACATGACACGAGCAATTTTCATAACCGCAGCCTTTATTCTGGCATCTGCAGCAACAGCGGAAACCGTTGCTGAATTGCATGAAAAAGAGCTGAACGCCATTGACGCGAACAATGATGGCTTCTTGTCCAAGGATGAGTTCAACGCATTCTCGGATTACGCATTCCAGACCATGGATGAAGACAAGAATGGCACTTTGGGGCTGGACGAGGCAAAGCCGTTTTTAGACATCAAGCAGTTTCAGGATGTTGACCGCAACAAGGACAGCTTTATCTCAAGAGCGGAATATGATGCTCAGATGGGTGAGGATTTCAACGCTGCGGACAAGGATGGCAATGGCCAGCTGGACTAGGCCTGCCACGGACAGGAGTTTGAGATGAACAAATGGATTGGTTTGGGTGTATTGGCGTTGGTCGCAGCGTGTGACGTTCCGCAGGCCCCGGTTGTGACGGGGCCGGACGGTCAGGCCCGCATTCAAATCAATCTATCCGGGCTGACCTGTTATGAAAACCGTTGTCTCGACATTAACCCCGCCGCGCGCAGCGTGCGCCAGATTGGAAACAAGACAACGGGTATCCCAAGATCCATTGACGTCAGCGACGGGACTGTGACACCTGCCGAGTTCCGACAGATGGGCACTGCCGCGTCCCTCGCCGGTGGCCAGGGCTCAGGCAACGATCGCTAGCAAAGACTGTCCATCTTGCGTGCCAGCTTGGCATCCAACGAGGACAGCCCGCCCACGTCATGGGTGGATAGAACGACTTCAACCGTGCGGTACACGTTTGACCATTCCGGGTGGTGGTTCCATTTCTCAGACCAAATCGCTACTTGGGTCATCCAACCAAAGGCAGAAACGAAATTGTCGAAGATGAACGTTTTGGTGATCGCGTCTCGGTCTTCGACCATCGTCCAGCCGTTCTTGAACAGCGGATCCAGCAGCGGGCCACGGGTTTCGGTCGACAAGAGTTCGGTCATTGCTGTTCCTCCGGGTTCGATTTCCTGAACGGGCCGTAGTCCGTTAGAATCTCGATCTCTTCTCCCACTGCACGGCCTTCGGCGTCCAGATATTTTTTGACGGCATCAGCAAAACCCGGATCGCCGACCCAGTGCAAGCTATGCGTGCGCGTTGGCAAATAGCCTCGCGCAAGTTTGTGTTCACCCTGAGCGCCCGCCTCGACCCGGGCCAGACCATGGGCAATGGCAAAGTCTATCGCCCTATAATAGCACAATTCGAAATGCAGGCAGGCATGGTGTTCAACGCAGCCCCAATACCGCCCAAAAAGCGTTTCACTACCTATGAAGTTCAACGCACCCGCGATGGCATAGCCATCTCGTTCCGCCAGCACCAAGGCCATGTCGTCTGCCATGGTTTCCTGCGCAATATCAAAGAATTGACGCGTCAGATAGGGCGAGCCCCATTTGCGCGCACCGGTATCCTGATAGAACCGCCAAAATGCATCCCAATGTTCCGGGCGCAACGCGTCGCCGGTCAGGGTGCGGATGTCACCGCCAAAGTCATTGGCCTGCGCCCGTTCCTTGCGGATATTCTTGCGTTTGCGTGATGACAGGGCAATCAGGAAAGCGCCGAAATCAGAATAGCCTTCATTTAACCAGTGAAACTGCTGCGAGATGCGCAACATCAGGCCCATCTGTTCCCCGGCCAGCGCTTCGTCTTCAGTACAAAAGGTCGCGTGCACCGATGAGACCTGATTGTCTGCCGCCAGTTGCACTGCGCCTTGCACAAGGGCTGACATGCCGATCCTCTCGTAACCCGGGCGCACCAGAAAACGTCGTCCGGTTGCAGGGGTGAACGGCACCGAAATCTGCAGCTTGGGGTAATATCGCCCACCTGCGCTTTCATAGGCATGGGCCCAGCTGTGATCGAAGATATATTCGCCCTGACTGTGCGATTTGGCGTACATTGGGGCCGCTGCAATCAGCATCCCGTCAAGATAAGCCGTCAGATATTGGGGCTGCCAGCCTGTGCCGCGCCCGACCGACCCGCTTTCTTCCAGCGCCAGCAGAAACCGATGGGTCGTAAAGGGATCAAGAGGCCGCCCGCCGTTAGCGGCCTCGGGGCAGGCGCAGGCATCCCACTCTGCCGCAGAAATCTGCGACAAGGTGCCTAGTACCTGAATTTCGATCTGTGCCTGATCCATATGTCCTCCGTGCCTGTCCATTATCTGTGACAGGTCAGAGTGGGTTCAAGCTGAATGCGCAGCCAGATACCCTTCGAATGTCACATTGTCGGCAACTTCACGGGCCTCTGCCTCTTGTTCAGGCGACCGGATGGTCCAGCAAAGGATCGGCACGCCGCGCGCCTTCAACTCGGCCACGCGGGGGCGCGTCAGGTCGGCAGCCTCGTGACTGATGAAGCTGGCGTTGCTCCGCTCAAAATCCGGAATGTCGCGCAGGTGTTCGCGGACGGTTTGAGACAACGGCCAATCCTCCGACTCAAAGGCGCATGTTACGATCCCGCATGGCAAATGCGGGGCCAGGCGCGCCAGTTCAGCGGTCGAGTTCGGGTTGAACGACATCAGCGCCAGCGGGCCTTCATAGCCCGACAGAATACGCAGGGCCTCTTGCTCCAGCGGACCGATGCCGGTGCCCATGGCTCCGTCCTGATCTTTGAACTCAACAAGCAACGGCACCTGACCGGCGACAATATCCAGTACTTCTTTCAGCGACGGGATACCTTCACCGTCGGAATGCAGCAACGGAACCGCCGACGCCTCTGCCCCGGTGATCTGCTGAATCGCGCCGGTCTGCCCGGTCAGACGCTTGAGGTCATAGTCGTGAAAGACCATCACCTGACCATCTGCAGTCAGTTGCAGGTCAATCTCGATCCCATATCCGGCGTCAATTGCAGCCTGAATGGCGGCGCGGCTGTTCTCAGGGCGGTTGTCGGAAATGTCATGCAACGCCCGATGCGCAATCGGGCGTTGAAGAAACTCTGACGGCAATGTGGGTGTCATTGGACTTCGAAAATCCCTTCGATCTCAACCGCGACGCCCAACGGCAGTGACGCGGCACTGACGGCAGAGCGCGAATGGCGACCGGCATCGCCCAGCGCCTCGACAAGGAAATCGGACGCGCCGTTGATCACTTGCGGCTGCTGCGTGAAATCCGCCGTCGAGTTAACAAACCCGGTCAATTTGATCACGCGCACCAGCTTTTCGATGTCGCCGCCACAGGCTGCTTTGACCTGTGCCAACAGATTGATCGCGCAAACCCGTGCCGCTGCGGCTCCGGCTTCGACATCCATGTCATCCCCCAGTTTACCGGTGATCAGTTCATCGGTTTTCGAAATCTGGCCCGACACATAAACGATGTTGCCCATGCGCACGAATGGCACATAGTTGGCAGCGGGTGCAGGCGCTTCATCCAGTGTAACACCCAGGGTTTCCAGTTTTGCGGCGATGCTCATTGAGAGGGTCCTTCCCTAAATTCGACTCTGCCGGACGCTAACCGGGAAGCTTGGTTTGGGAAAGTCGAAAACCGGCAATGTCCTGTCTGCCAGCGATCTGAGCGTTTCTTTACTTATTACGAGCTGTTGATCCTTGGTCACTTTACCCGCCCCCAAATGACAGGTTACACGCAAGGTGTTTCATTTAAGACCCGAAACGACTAGTGACAGAACTTGTGCCACCCCAGCACGTGGATTTTGATTGAACGTCCGGCGGACCATGTGTCGGACCATTTTGGGAGAAGCAAACCGTGCCAAGCAGATTGCGCCTGAAACATTTTATTGTCCTGTCATGCATGGCCATTCTGTCTGCTTGCGCTACGACCCCGCCCGAGGGGGCCTCGCGTAGCGACGTTTTTGATCCGTATGAGAACAACAACCGGGCGATCCACAAGTTCAACCTTGGTGTGGACCGATTCTTGTTCCGCCCTGCTTCGAAAGGCTATGTGAAGATCGTTCCTGACCCGATGGTGACCAGTTTCAGCACCTTCGCCGAAAACATCTCGCTGCCAGGGCAGGCCGTTGATTACCTGTTGCAGGGCAATCCGAAACAGATGGGCAACGCGTTGCTGCGCTTCGTGATCAACATGACTGTGGGTGGCTTTGGTCTTTCCGCACCGGCGGATGAATTGAACCTGCCACCAGTGGATACCGATTTCGGCGAGACGCTGCATGTGTGGGGTGTGGGCGAAGGCGCATATATTGAGCTTCCCTTCTACGGCCCATCGACCCAACGGGATGCGATCGGGGTTGTGATCAACTTGTTCTCAAACCCAATCAATTTTTCTCCGGTGCGACCCGTCGACAACATTGGCGTATACGCCGAGATCGTCCGCCGCATGGGAGATCGCGGCCGGTTCTCGGATACAGTCGATTCGATTCTTTATGAAAGTGCAGACAGTTACGCGCAGGCACGCCTGATCTTTCTGCAAAATCGCCGCTTTGAACTGGCAAGAGATGACGAAGACGCCTATCTGGATCTATATTCTGACCCCTATGCCGAAACCGGGACAGACCCGGTCAGGGACCCCTTTTTAGACCCCTACGAGGACCCCTATGCCGAATAACGAGTTGAACCGCCGCCACTTCATCGCCTCGGGCCTTGCATTGGCCCTGCTGCCGATGCCAGCCTTGGCACAGACCGAAGCCGCAGCAAAAGCGCTGGTCAACAGCGTGGTTGCCGACATCAATCGGGTGATCGATTCAGGCAAGTCTGAAAAAGCAATGCTGCGCGACTTCGAAAAGATATTTGTTCAATATGGCGATGTTCCCATCATGGCGCGTTACGCGCTGGGTGCTGATGCCCGAACGGCCAGCCCGGCCCAATTGAAAAAGTTCACCAAAGCGTTCCAGGGCTATATCTCGCGTAAATATGGCCGCCGGTTCCGAGAGTTCATTGGCGGCGAGGTCGATGTGCGCAATGCCCGGAAAATCAAGGCCGGGTACGAAGTTCGGACGCTGGTCAAACTGCGCGGCTCGGCCCCCTTTGACGTGACCTTTCTGGTTTCCGACAAGTCGGGCCGGGACAAGTTCTATAATATGTTCATCGAAGGCGTGAACCTTCTGCTGACCGAACGCACCGAAATCGGCGCTATGCTGGATGCCCGGAAAGGCAATCTGGATCAACTGATCAGAGATCTGAACAAAACAGGCTGACCTTGCGGCCGGGCGTGGTCACGCGCCAGCTCGAAGATCTTGCCAGAGCATACGAAAGGGTCAGGTTCTTCTGACCCTTTTTTCGATTTCAGGGCGCATAGCTGCGCACCAAAGCGTCTGCAATCAACGCCCAGCCGTCTGCTATGACAAAGAACGCCAGTTTGAATGGCAAGGATACGATTGCCGGAGGGACCATCATCATACCCATCGACATCAACACCGCTGCAACAACTAGATCGATGATCAGAAACGGCAGGAAAATCAGAAAGCCAATCTGAAAAGCCCGCGCGATTTCGGACAGCATGAAAGACGGCATCAGGACGGATAGCGGCGCTTGCGCTGACAGTTCAATCTCATCTCCACCGGGACGTAGGGCAGCCATGGCAAAAAAAGTATCCGCATCCAAGCGGGCTGCCATGAAAGTGCGGAAGGGGCCCAGCGCCCGTTCCAGCGCGGCCTCGACCCCGATCGTTTCCTCCATCATCGGGCGAATGCCACTTTCCCAGGCTTCGGTGAACACGGGGTCCATGATGAAATAGGTCAGAAACAACGCCAGACTGACAATCAGCATATTGGGCGGCGATTGCTGCAAGCCTATTCCCTGTCGCAGGATCGACAACACTGTAACCAGAAACGGGAAACAGGTGATCATAACAGCCAGGCCCGGCGCTATGCTCAACACCGTGATCAAAAGGATCAACTGGATGGTCCGGGCCGATATCGACCCGCCCTCGCCAAGGGACAAAGTCACATCCTGCGCTGCAGCGAGCGATGGGGTCAGCACAATAGCCAGAGCCAGCCAGATCGCAAAGCGCATCAACCGATCCCGTTTTGAAGGTCGGCAATCTCGGTCAGGCGCACAGCCAATTGTCCGGCCTGGTCGCCCTCCATCTCTTCCAGCAAACCACGCGCAACCAGCTGGTCCCCGACGTAAAGGTCGACCGGATCTTCGATCCGTTTGTCCAGCGTCAAAACCGCGTTCTCGCCCATGTTCAACAGATCCCTGATTAGCGGACGGGCACGACCAACCGAGACTGTCACCTCGATCGGGACAGATTCAAACGGGTTTGGTTTTTCTGTTTGCGGGATTTGAGTGTCATTCATTGGACAAAGCCTCTCTTGCCTCAAAAACATAAGCGTCAAAAATCTGTGCGACGGTGGTCAGCAAAGCGCTGCAATCCACTTCGCGCCGGTTGGTTCCGACCTGCAGGCGGGCTTGCCCGGCCTCGAGCGAAGGATCTTCGATGACATTCGGTTCGCGATGCGTGCCCGAGAGCAACAGCGCCTTAACATCTTCAGCGCATCCGGTCGGCACCATGATCTGCATCGGCTGCTCGATCTGCGACCGTGCCATCTCGGACAATTGTTCAACAAGACGTGCGGCCAGCCCTTGTTCAACCATCTGGGGCAAAACCTTTTGGACCAGACTTTCAAACATCGGCTCCAAAGACATGGTCATCCGCATCATTGCCTCGTGACAGGTGAAAGACATGTCCTACAGCGACTGCGCAAGCTCGGCCGAAACCTTCCCACGGTTTTGCTCTTGAGCCTGAGAGGCGTCTTCACAACCAGCCCCGTAGCCTTCTTCGAAAGATGCGAGCCTTTGTTCTTCCAGCGTTTCCTCATCCAGCAGCAGAACGTTGCCGGTGCTGGTCTGAGCGGTGAAATCCTCAAGCAGATGGGCAATAGACATCACACCCTCTCCTCGCCTTCTTCAAGCCAACTGCGCAGAATCTCGACTGTTTCTTCTTGCTTGTCGCCGATCATTGTCCGCAATCGCGCGACCGGATCTTCAGTGGCGCTATCGCTCAGAACAGGAACGCCCCCCTGTGGCGGCAAAGGTGCGAAATCAGCACCCTCGCCCGTTGCAATTTCACCAGTCAGAACCGAAGCGCCTTCACTTGCTTCGTCAGCGGCGGGCAACAGGGCCGTCGTCATTGCAGGCTTCATAAGGATCGGTCGGATGACGAACAGCGCAAGCACCAACGAGACAACAGCCAAAACCGTCATCTGGATCAGGGACATGGCATCCAGATGAATCTTTTGCCACATTGAAGACGACGCCAAGGTGCCTTGCGGCTCTACTATCGGTAAATCCAGAGACTTCAGAGTTATCACGTCCCCGCGCGCGGCATCGAAACCCACGGCCGAAGCCACCAGTTCCTGAAGCGCGTCCAGCTCTGCCTGTGGCAGCGGTGCAAATGATTCCACGCCCGAGGCATCCACAGTCCGGGTCCCGTTCACCAACACAGCAACCGTCAGTCGTTTGATCGCACCGGGCGCGGTGTGCACTTCAAGCTCTGTCTCAGAGACCTCATAGTTCACACGCTCACGCGTTTGGGTGGCGGTGGAGTTTGACTCATCCCCGCCAGCCCCATCTCCATCGGGCAGATTCGATGCCACGGTGACATCGGAAGACTGATTGCGGGCACTGTCCGAGCGTTCTTCTACATCCGTGCTGATCGCCACACGGCTCTTGGGATCAAAGCGACGCTCGCGGATGGATTCGGTCTTGGTCTCAGTGTCCACGCTGACCTCGACCACCGCATTTCCGGTTCCAACGCGCGCTTCGACCAAACGCAGAACACGTTCACGCAGCTGGCGCGATTTGTCTTCCGCTGTATCAGCGGCAACAGCTGTGTCCTGCCCACCGATCACGGCCCCGTTCGAGTCGATCACGGTCACGTTCTCGGGCGCAAGCCCGCTCACGGCTGAGGCAATCAGGAACCGGATGGCCTTGGCCTGGTCGCTGGTGATGTCGGCGCCAGAAGGCACCAGATAGACGGAAGCCGTAGGTGATACACTGCGCTGGAATGGGTTCGCCGATCCGTTGGCGATGTGCACACGTGCCTGGCTGACGTGCCGGCTGCCGACTATTGTGCGCGCCAGCTCACCTTCTTTTGCGCGCCAGTATGCTGCATCGAACATCTGCGAGGTGGTGCCAAACCCACTCAGCGAATCCAGCAGTTCATACCCCCGGTTGCCATTCGCTGGCAGACCTTCGCTGGCCAGGGTCATCCGCAACTCATCCCGCTGCGCGCCGGGGACATAGATTGATCCACCGCGAATCTCATAGATGACACCGCGCTGATCCAGGGCACGCACGATATCCCCCGCCGCGCCGCTTTCCAGGCCTGCATACAGCAGCGTCATGGACGGCGCCGTTACAAGGCGGGACATTCCCAGAATTCCCAAAAACACCAGCGCAACCGCACCAGCAACGAAAATTTGTTTACGCCTGTCCAAACTTGCCCAGACAGTTCCGATCTGCTGCACGCTCACCTCCGACTCGCCGACATTCTGCCCGGCGCATCTCTTGTTTGGACGATTGCCCTTAACAATCGGTTAGTCCCTGACCGGTTATGAAACGACAGAACGGATGAATGAGGACGTCATGACCGACGCAACGGCTGAACAGGCAGAAGCCCCTGACAAAAAGGGAAAAAAAGCAATACTCATCGGGGTGATTCTGGCGATTGCCGGGGCTGCTGGCGGGTATTTCCTGACCTCTTCAGGGCTGATTCCGTTCGGCGGTAAAGCCGCAAAAGAATCAAGTCAGGACGTCGAAAAGGACACGCCAGCCAGAGCATTGGCAGATGTCGGGTTCGTAGATCTGCCACCCGTGATCGTATCTGTGAATTCGGGCAGTTCTCGGCATCTGAAATTTCACGCGCAGCTCGAAGTGAACGCCCCGTATGTGGCTGACGTCAAAAAAATGCTGCCGCGGATCATGGATGTTCTGAACGGATATCTGCGGGCAGTGGAGTTGCACGATCTTGAAGATCCGCTGGCGCTGATGCGCATCCGTGGCCACTTGCTACGGCGCGTTGAAATTGTTGTAGGCGACGGTCGCGTTCGCGACGTGCTGGTCATGGAATTTGTACTGAATTAGGAGGCGAAATTGGAGCTGATTGCGGATATTTTGCTGGTCGCTGGCGCGCTGGGTGCGGGTCTGTACTGTTTTGTTCTATCGCGCCGCCTTAAGCGGTTTACCGACCTTGAGAAAGGCGTTGGTGGCGCCGTGGCCGTGCTATCAACACAAGCGGAAGAGCTGAAGAAATCTCTGGATAACGCACGTGACGCATCTGATCAGTCCGGTGAACAGCTTGGGGCGCTGACACAACGGGCTGAAACCGTCGCTCAGCGGCTGGAACTCATGATGGCGTCAATGCATGACATTGTCCCCGAAGAGGCACCTAAGCCGGATGCAACGGAAGAGCCGGTTTCTGATGCAACCCAACCAAAAGAGCCATGCGATATTGAGCAAGAAATCTCCGCAGACCCCGCCGAGTCCGCTGCGCCTGAAGGGAAGGAACAGCAAAACAAAGCCCCCGATGGGCTGATGTTTTTCCGCCATGACCGCAATCAGGACGGAGCCCAGGCATGAGCCGTCGCCGCGCCTCCCGACAAGACGGCCGCCCGCGAGCCGGCGTCCTAACCGTCATTGCCTTACTGATGCTCGGCTCTGCCGTTATTCGTATCGGGTTAGAGGCGGGACCAGCCCTTGCGAAGCCGACAGAATCTGAGTTTGCAGAATCCAAACCCACAGCACCAAAGGCACGCGATATTCAGGCGCTCTTGAATGAACTTCTAAAGCGAGAAGAACGGGTCAAGCAACGTGAAGACATGCTTCGTGAACAGGAAAAGGCGCTGGAGATCGCCGGTCAAGCGATTGAGACGCGTTTGGTTGCGCTTGAAGAGGCAGAGCAGTCTTTGCGCGCTACTCTGGCCGTTGCCGACAACGCCGCCGAGAAAGATCTGACCCGTCTGACAGGTGTTTATCAGACCATGAAACCCAAAGATGCCGCCGCGTTATTTGAAACCATGGAGCCAACTTTTGCAGCTGGATTCCTGTCCCGTATGCCGCCCGACTCTGCGGCTGGGATTCTGGCGGGTCTCAGTCCTGAGGCGGCCTATACGATCAGCGTGGTCATGGCCGGGCGCAACGCCTCAGCCCCACTGGAATAGTTACCTGTGTCACCCCGTCTAGCGCACCCTCTAACCGGAGATTTCAAATGATTGGAATTGTAGGAATTGTCGTCATTTTTGTGATGGTTTTCGGCGGCTACCTTGCTGCTGGCGGCAAGATGACCATCATTCTGAAATCTCTGCCGTTCGAAATGATGATGATCGGCGGTGCAGCAGTTGGCGCTTTTCTGATCAGCAATGACATGGGCGGTGTGAAACACACGGTCAAGGATATGGGCAAGGTCTTCAAAGGTCCGAAATGGAAACCCGAAGACTATCGCGACCTTCTCTGCCTTTTGTTTTCGCTGATCCGTATTGCGCGCGCCAATCCGGTTGAGGTTGAACAACATATCGAAGATCCGGAAAACTCCAGCCTGTTTTCTGCCTACCCCAAGATTCAAGCCGACAAGGAAGCGGTTGATCTGATCTGTGACACGATGCGGTCTGCCGCGATGAATTATGATGATCCCCACCAAGTGGAAGAGGTGCTGGAAAAGCGGATGGAGGCGAATTTTCATCACGCGATGCACTCGAGCCATGCCTTACAGACAGTGGCCGACGGCTTGCCCGCGCTTGGAATCGTGGCAGCGGTTTTGGGGGTCATCAAGACCATGGGCTCGATCGATCAACCTCCCGAGGTGCTGGGCAAGCTGATCGGCGGTGCTTTGGTAGGCACGTTCCTTGGGGTTTTCCTGGCGTATGGTCTGGTGGGCCCCTTTGCCGGGAAATTGAAATCCGTGGTCGAGTAAGACAATCACTTCTATCAACTTATCAAGGAAGTTTTGGTCGCAAACCTGCACAACCACAATGCTGCCATGTGTATCGAGGTCGGCCGTCAGAATACACCCACGCACAACCGCCCCGGCTTTACCGAACTTGAAGAAGCGTTGAAGGACCTAAAGCAGGCGGCCGCATGAAACATCTCGGACTGTTGATATCGGCTGTTGTCGCAGCGGCCACCTCAGCCACGGCGCAAGACGTGGCAGTTCGGTCAGGTGAGCATGACGGCTATACGCGTTTGGTGTTTAAAGTGCCGCCGAACACAGAATGGAGATTGGCCCAGCGCAGAGACGGCGCGCGATTGACGGTGGACTTGGGCGGCGTGACCTTTCGAACAGGATCGGTTTTCAGCAGATTGACGACGAACCGTCTTGAATCGCTGTCACAGGCTCAACCCGGGGACGCTTTGGACCTTGAGTTCGGCTGCGAATGCGTGGCTTCGGCTTTTCTGTACCGAGGGTCGATGATCGTTCTCGACATCACGCCGGGAGAGTTCCTGCCGCCGTTGCTGGCTGATATTCCACCGCCGATGCAACAACGGCCCGTTAATGCAACAACTGCTTCGGATACAAACGCGCAAATGTCAGGGCTTGACCTGCCGCTTCTTGAGCGTGGGTTAAAAGACCAACTGTCGACTCGGTTTTTGCAGGGCGCTGACCGTAAGCTGCTTGATCTGCATCTGGCCCCGGTTGGACCGCGCAGTTCTATCACATCCAATGAAGATCCACTGTTGAGCGGCTTGAGTGCGAATATACGCCTGACGACTGTGCTGGACGATCTGCAGGATGTGTTGAATTCCGAGGTTCTGCAACTCGACCTTCAAAAAGCCTGCATCTCGACGTCCGAATTGGGTTTCTCAAGTTGGTCCACAGCGGACCCATTCGCCACGCAGGTATCTGTTCTGCGTACAGCGCTTTATCATGAGTTTGACACGCTCGACGAAGACAGCGCTCTGAAACTGGCTAAGCTGTATGCATACCACGGCTTTGGGGCCGAGGCTTTGGCCGTTTTAGAATTGACCGAGTTAGTGTCTGATGAAGCGGATCGCATCAAGGCGATTGCGCGGATCGTAGACGAAACGGCGGTGCAAAACACCAGTCCGTTCAGTGGTTTGCAACGTTGCGACAGCGATGCAGCGCTTTGGGCTGTCCTTTCTGACAATGCGTTAGCTGCCGATGCCGATGTCGAAGCAATCGAGCAAGCATATGCAGGATTGCCGGATCATCTCCGCCGCAGGTTTGGTATGCAGCTTTCACAAATTCTCGTCGAAGGAAACCAATTGGAAGCCGCGCGCAGAGTGATACGTTCAGTCAAGCGTATTGAAGAAAGCGTGTCGCCCAGCACGACGCGCGCCAAGGCCATGATTGCCGCAGCCGAAGGCAACGGAGCCCGTGAAGAAAAGTTGCTGACCGAGGTTGTTACGGCAACCGAAGCAACGCCTGAAGCACCGGTGGCCTTGGCCCGTTTGGTAGAAAAGCGCTGGACCGAGCGCAAAACCGTTTCCACGCAAGAGCTTGAGTTGGCTGCGTCTTTTTCGGTTGAGTATCGGCGCTCGGATCTGGGCCCTATGAGGGCCCGCACCCATGCGATTGCGCTGAGCCTTAGTCAGGACTTTGATCCTGCATTCAATATCATTCTGGCGCTGGAAAACGGGCAGGACAGGGACCGCGCGTTCAATCGGCATCTGCACCTGTTGGCAGAGCGGTCCGATGACGTGACCTTCTTACAGCAAACATTTCACATCCTGCAGAAGGAAAAAACGCCACCCCTGACCACAGACGCCGCAATCGCATTGGCTGATCGGCTCGCCACGCTCGGGTTCGCGGATCAGGCGTTTGCTCTGTCAAACAGAACCGAAGATCAAACCCGTCGGGCTGAAAGGGCCCGTTTGCGAGCCAGGGCAGCCATGCTTTCGGAACGCCCCCACAAAGCGCTGCTTGAATTGGCTAAGGACGACTCGGACAAAGCGCGGGCGTTGCGAGCACAGGCCATGGAAGTAGCGCAGGACTTTACGGGCGCAGCTGAGGTCCTGCAGAGTTTGGAGCAAGACGAGGCAGCAAACCGGCTTTTCTGGTTGGCAGGTTTGCCAGGAGACACGGTTGATCCTACGGATGGGAAATACGCGATTCTAAACCGGACCACTCAGTCCTTGATTGCTCCCCCTGAAAGGCAATTGGAAAAACCATTGAAAGACGCACAGGATCTGCTTGAAAACAGTGAAACGACCCGACAGCAGATCGCTGAGATGTTCAATTCGATCAATAGAGAGTGACACGCGCTTCTCGCGTGCCGCGGTCAACAAGTTTTCACAATGCGGGAATACTACGTCGTGGGATGAACCCCTCGATAGCCATTCAAGGCTTCGTCCTCGCCGAGGTAGGTTTCGCAAGTATCAGCAATCCAAAAAAACGGATTGCAGCCCTGTTGATATGCTCTGCGCCCGACATTTGTGCCGGGCGCAGAAAACGGGTCTATAGCCGAACCATCGTTTATCAGTAGGGTGCCTCGACGTCGTTCATTGAGACGTAGACGGTTTTCATCTCGCTGAAGTGGTTGATCGCCAGTTTCGAGTTCTCGCGCCCCACGCCGGACATTTTCGATCCGCCAAACGGGGCTTCGACCGGAGCAAGGTTGTAGGTGTTTATGTAGCAGGTACCTGCCTCAAACCCCGCCACAACGCGGTGGGCGCGTGTCAGATCGCTGGTGAAGACACCAGCGGCCAGACCGAATTCAGTGTCGTTGGCGCGGGCCATGACCTCGGCTTCGGTGTCAAAATCCAGCACCGACATGACCGGACCAAAGATTTCTTCGCGCGCGATTGTCATGTCGTCGGTCACGTCGGCAAAAACTGTGGGTTGCATGTAGAACCCGTCGCCATCAAGCCGCGCTCCGCCATAAACCAGACGCGCACCCTCGGCCTTGCCTTTTTCGATATAGCCCAGCGCGATATTCATCTGATTTTCGCTGACCATCGGACCAAAGCTGACATCCTCATCCATCGGATCGCCGATTTTGGCGTTGGCCAAACGTTCGGAGAGACGTTTGAGGAAGGCCTCTTTGATACCCTTTTGCACAAACACGCGGGTGCCGTTGGAGCAGACCTGACCCGAGGAATAGAAGTTGCCCAGGATCGCACCCGAAACCGCGTTTTCGATATCGGCGTCATCAAACACGATCATCGGGGATTTACCGCCCAATTCCATGGTGACGTGTTTCATGCCCTCGGCTGCTGCGGCATAGACCTTGCGGCCCGTCGGAACAGAGCCGGTCAGCGAAACCTTGGCCACGCGCGGATCAGTGACCAGCGAAGCGCCCACATCCCCATATCCCTGGATCACGTTGTAAACGCCTTTTGGCGCGCCGGCCTCGATGAGGATTTCTGCGACTTTCAACGCCGAAAGGGGCGTGGTCTCGGATGGCTTGAATACCATGGAATTGCCGCAGGCCAGCGCCGGGGCCCCTTTCCAGCAGGCGATTTGGGTCGGATAGTTCCATGCCCCAATCCCGACGCAAACGCCCAGAGCCTCGCGGATCGTATAGACAAAATCGCCGCCGCCCAGAGGAATGTGTTCGCCGGTTAAACTGCCGGCCAATCCACCAAAGTATTCCAGCGCGTCCGCGCCCGAAGTGGCATCCGCCGCGGTGGTTTCCTGGATCGGCTTCCCAGTGTCATGGGTTTCCAGAACGGAAAGGTCGTAATTGCGTTCGCGCATGATGTCAGCCGCTCGGCGCAACACCCGGCCCCGCTCGGTTCCCGACATCGCCGCCCAGGATGTTTGTGCGCTTTTGGCACTGTTCAGAGCCTGTTCAACAATCGCCGGTGTTGCCGAATGCAATCGCGCGATCACCTCTCCAGTGGCCGGGTAAATCACGTCGATGGCGGCACCATCTGTATCTTCGATATACGCGCCATCAATGAAATGGCTGGCTTTGGGCTGAAACTTCATACCAAGTCCTCTTCTATTCACCCGTCTGAACGGGACAATTGGTTCGTTGAAATCGGCCCTAAAGATTATTGATTGACCAGTCAATAAATTCATTCGGACGGCAGGATCATGCCAACCGAAGCCCCCAAACCTTGAAATTTTCGGTTAATGTTCTATTTATGTTCTACATAGTCAGAGGATAAACCGATGGCCCAGCACACGCGCCAATCTGCCCTAAACGGGCCCAGCAACGACTATCATCTGCTTCCGGTGACGGACCGACAGATGCGCTATGCCCGCGCAATTGCCGAAAAATCGGCATTGGAGATACCGGTCGAGGCACAACGTGACCGAAAGCTGCTTTCGGATTGGATTTCAACGCACAAACCGCGCAGCACGTCGCAATTCGACAACTACCCAACAGGCAAGCAAGTCGCCTTTGCCGAGCGGATTTCACGCAGCAAACGCCGCCCTATCCCGTCCGAGTGTTTTCGCGACAAGAAAATGATGTCGCGCTGGATCGATCACAACAAATAGAGCCTATTTAGGGTCTTCATGGCTGTGATTGCGCGCATAAAGCGCGACCGCCGCTGCAACGAACATACCCAACAGGATATATCCTGTCACAGCCTCGGACACGGCAAGCCCGCGACACAGGCCGGTTGGAGACATGTCGCCATATCCAACCGTTGTGAAGGTCACATAGGAAAAATACAGAATGTCACCCGGACCCTGCGCGCCGACGACACAATGATCGTTATATCCAAACGCGCCATATACCGCAGCGAACAGGAATGGGACCACCTGTATGAACGACACCCCCATTAGGAACAAAAGCCTGCGCGGCGATTTTACCTGGGTCATGTAGTACCAGGACTGCGACACCAGCCAGATCAACAGACCAACCGAAGCGATTGTGCCGATCGTGTCACCTGCGGTCGTTTCGCTCAGGCGTGAAAGGCCATACCAGGCAAGAAAGCTTGCCAGAACCAAACCCAACGCAGCCAAAAAGGTCGACTTCCACTCTTCCAGTGTTGTGGGTTTGCGGCGCATGAGTGCCCCTTCAAGCTGATTTCCAGGTGATCATCCGACCTAAAGCAATGGCCTGCAACCCGAATTCAATCCTGCCGCAAATGCGTCTCACCCCGTTCGCGCGCCAGCAGGATCTGCTTTTGCCGCTCGCGAAAGCGCATTTTATCGGCCTCGGACGTCTCATCGATACATTGGTGGCAGGACACGCCATGTTCGTACTCCGGGCATTTCATGTCCTCAGGCAAGATCGGTCGGCGGCAACCGTGGCAAAGCATGTGTGGCCCTTCTACAAGGCCGTGGCCAACGGATACGCGATTGTCGAACACAAAACACTCACCCTGCCAGGTGCTGTCTTCAGCGGGCGTCTCTTCCAGATACCGCAGGATGCCCCCTTTGAGGTGATAGACATCCTCAACCCCCTGCCCCAGCAGATAATTGGTGGATTTTTCGCAGCGGATACCGCCGGTACAGAACATGGCGACGCGTTTGTTGTGAAAACGGTCCTTGTTTTCTTCCCACCACGCCGGAAAATCGCGGAAACTGGCCGTTTCAGGGTCTATTGCGCCTTCAAACGTGCCTATTGCCACTTCGTAGTCGTTGCGCGTGTCGATGACCACAACATCGTCCGAACGAATAAGGTCGTTCCACTCCTCCGGCTCGACATAGTTGCCAACGCGGGCACGCGGGTCGACATCCGGCTGCCCCATAGTCACGATCTCTTTCTTCAGCCGCACCTTCATCTTGCCAAATGGCGGATGATCCGAGGTCGCCTCTTTCCACTCAAGATCCGCGCAACCGGGCAAGGCGCGAATATATTCCAGAACCGCATCAATCCCAGCACGCGGACCTGCGATAGTGCCGTTGACCCCTTCATGCGCCAGCAGCAATGTGCCGGTGACTGATTGGGCGCGGCAAAGGTCCAGCAGCGGGTCGCGCAACGCGGCGGGATCCGGGAAACGTGTGAAATGATACAGGGCAGCGATGGTATACATAGGCGCGATTTACCTTCGTAGACCCGAAGCCGCAAGGGAGTGCATTGACGCCTGACGCCCCGCCCCCTACCGATAAGACAATCAAAGGAGGCCGCAATGACCCATGCCCTGCTCGTCATAGATGTTCAGAACGATTTCTGCCCCGGCGGTGCTTTGGCGGTGGCAGGGGGGGATGAAATCGTGGCCCCCATCAACGCAATGATGGACGATTTTGACGCTGTGATCCTGACACAAGACTGGCATCCTGCAGGACATTCCTCATTCGCCAGTTCACATGAGGGTAAAAACCCGTTTGATTTGATCGAGATGCCCTACGGCCCTCAGGTTCTCTGGCCCGACCACTGTGTTCAAGGATCGCAGGGGGCCGCTTTTCACTCTGGTCTCCGCGTCAATGGCGATCTGATCCTCCGTAAAGGGTTTCGCGGTGCCATCGACAGCTACTCTGCATTCTTTGAGAATGATCACAAAACGCCCACAGGGTTGAAAGGGTATCTGGAAACACGAGGTATCGACCGCTTGACGCTGGTTGGTTTGGCCACTGATTTCTGCGTTCATTACTCGGCCGTGGATGCCGCACGGTTGGGGTTTGATGTCACTGTTCGCATGGACGCCTGCCGCGCCATTGATATGGAGGGGTCGCTGGCCGCAGCGGAACAGGCCATGCGCGACGCCGGAGTTACCCTGATTTAAGGGGTCGTCCCGGCGGCTGCCAGAAGCTTAAGAATCACAAACAAAACGACTGCCAACCCCAAAGCCAACCCGATGCGGCCAGGTACTGTTCGCCGGTCGTTGCTAGGCTGCACCGGTTTTGGCGGTGGCGTACGCACCTGACGCGCACGCACGATCCCTGCCATCGGCTGCGCAACACGCACGTAGGTCAGGAAATCCATCAGGTCGAATTCGCCGCAATATTCCCCGCGAACCCCATGCGTCTTTATATTGGCAAACAGTGACCTCAGAACCCGCACCCGGTCGGCTTGATCCTCGGCAGGGAAAACCCCCGGCACGATGCCGCTGTTGCGCGACTCAAGGCTGAACCCGGCGTCCAGGAACATCTTGCGGATTTTCGGCGAAGTTCCCCGCAAAGCATCCGCAGTTCTAATGTCGCGGAAAACTGCATGCACCTGACGGCCCCCATCCCTCTGAGCCCCCGGCTTTTCAGAGTCAAAATCGTCTAGTGCAGCTTTAACAATATCAAAATCGTACTCGAGACCCATTCACAAACTCAGTTCCGTATTTCCATCCCCTCTTCTCACTAACTGGTGAAAACAATGCACAATATGCCGGTAATGTGACGTCATACTGGCATTGTCACCAAATCAGCGACTCTTGCCATTCCCGTTGTCGATTGATCTAACTACGGAAATTGCAGGAGTTCCCCATGGTCGACATTGCGACCCGTGTATACAATCACAAATGGCAGATTGACCCTATTGTCCGGTCTTTGATCGATACGGACTTCTACAAACTGCTGATGTGTCAGTCAGTGTTTCGAAACAAGCCCCAAACAACTGTGGCTTTTTCCCTGATAAACCGGTCGAATCACGTGCCTTTGGCGAAATTGATCGACGAAGGAGAACTGCGGGAACAGCTGGATCACATCTGCTCACTTAGCCTGAGCCGGGGCGAAAGCACCTGGCTTCGGGGCAATATGTTCTATGGAAAACGACAGATGTTCCGCTCGGATTTCATGGAATGGTTCGAGAATATGCGCCTGCCGCCCTACCATCTGGAACGGAAGGGCGATCAGTATGAACTAACGTTCGAAGGCAAATGGCATGAGGTCATGCTGTGGGAAATCCCTGCGCTGGCGGTGTTGATGGAACTGCGATCGCGCGCCGTTCTCAATGATATGCGACGGTTCGAGCTGCAGGTGCTTTATGCCCGCGCGATGACCCGCGTGTGGGAAAAGATCGAAAAGCTGAGCTCGGTTGGCGGTCTGAGCATCGCGGACTTCGGCACGCGGCGGCGGCATTCCTTCCTGTGGCAGGATTGGTGCGTGCAAGCCATGATCGAAGGATTGGGTCCGTCGTTTACCGGGACGTCAAATTGCCTGATCGCCATGCGGCGCGAAGTTGAGGCCATAGGCACCAACGCGCATGAATTACCCATGGTCTATTCAGCGCTGGCCGACACCGACGCAGAATTGGCGCAAGCCCCTTACGACGTCCTAAGCGACTGGCATGATGAGCATGACGGCAACCTGCGTATCATCTTGCCCGACACTTACGGTACCAAAGGTTTTCTGGACAACGCCCCCGACTGGTTGGCCGGATGGACCGGTATTCGCATCGACAGCGGCGACCCGGCGGCAGGGGCCGAAGTGGCGATCGAGTGGTGGAAGTCGCGCGGTGAAGATCCGACGCAAAAGCGGATCATTTTCTCAGATGGTCTGGATGTCGAGAAAATTCAGGAATTGCACTCCCAATTCGCCGGTCGTGCCAATATTTCTTTTGGCTGGGGCACTTTGCTGACCAACGATTTTCGCGGACTTGTGCCCAATGACGCACTGGCCCCGTTCTCATTGGTCTGCAAAGCGGTTTCTGCCAACGGTCGCCCGACGGTGAAGCTGTCGGACAACCCGGAAAAGGCGATGGGACCACAAGACCAGATCAAGCGGTACAAGCGTGTTTTCGGGGTCGGCGCGCAAGAAGCGATCGAGGTTGTTGTCTAACCGTGATAGGCGGCAACCGTCTTCAGTTGTGAGAACCCGTACAAAGCCTCGAACCCTTTTTCGCGACCGTGACCGGATTTGCCAACACCGCCAAAGGGCAATTCAACTCCGCCCCCGGCACCGTAGTTGTTGATAAACACCTGCCCCGAATGCAGCCCTTTCGCCAGTCGCATCTGCCGGGCCCCGTCACGCGTCCAGATGCTGGCAACCAGGCCGTATTCCGTACTGTTAGCGATTGTTAGAGCCTGTTCTTCGGTGTCAAACGGGATCAAAACCTGAACCGGGCCAAAAATCTCATCCCGTGCCAGCACGTGATCGGGCGATACATCTGCAAACAAGGTGGGCCGAACGTAAGCGCCGGTTTCAGGCGCGTCACTGACAATCTGCCCCTGTGCCGCGATGGTAAGATCCGTGCCTTTGCCCAGAAAACTACTGGCGATCTGTTTCTGCCGGTCCGAGATCAAGGGCCCCACGCGCAAATCCTGCATTGCAGGTCCGACGGTCAGCTGTTCATAGGCTTCAGACATACGGGACTTGACTTGATCGTACACGCCGCGCTGAACCAGAATGCGGGACGAGGCTGAACACGTCTGGCCTGCGTTCTGTATGCCAGCATTCACCAAAAACGGCAGCGCCGCGTCCAGATCGGCATCGTCAAAGACCAGTTGCGGGGATTTTCCGCCCAGTTCCAGCGTTACAGGCACCACATTGCGGCCAGCTGCCTGTTGCACCAGGGCTCCCGTGGCCACCGAGCCGGTAAACGAAATATGGTTCACCCCCGGATGTGCGGACAGCGCCGCGCCCGCCTCAGCCCCCAGACCGGGTACGACGTTCAAAGCACCGGCAGGCAAGCCCGACTGCTGCGCCAGAAGAGCAAAAGCCAGTGCCGTTAAACAAGCTTCCTCTGCGGGTTTCAGAACGCAAGCATTGCCCATGGCCAGCGCCGCCCCGACCGAACGCCCAATGATCTGCATCGGGTAGTTCCACGGCACGATATGGCCCGTCACCCCATGCGGTTCTCGCAGCGTATAAACGGTGTAGCCATCAAGATAGGGGATGGTCTCTCCCATCACCTTATCCGCTGCACCGCCATAGAATTCGCAATACCGGGCCAGCGCAACAGCATCGGCACGGGCTTGCGTCAGCGGCTTACCCACATCCATTGCCTCAAGCTGCGCAAGATCCTCGACCCGTTCCAGCACCAGCTGACCCAACCTCGTCAGAATACGCCCCCGCTCCAACGCCGTTTTACGCCCCCAATCGCCCTGCAATGCGGCTTGAGCCGCTTGAACTGCGGCATCGACATCTGTCTCTGAACCACGTGCGATCTGGCAGATTTCGGTCCCGTCCGAGGGGTTGATGAGCGGCAGGGATTCACCCGAGGACGCGGGCACCCAGCGTCCATCAATCAGGCAAAGAGCGGGGTCGAACCATATCTTTTGCGTCAATTTTGCCTCCATTTCAGGCTCTAATCAGTAGTTTTAGGCCGATATCATCTCAATCTCTGGCAATCGCGGTGCGGCTGCGATCAGAGTTTGTGTGTAGGGGTGTTGTGGCGCTTCAAAGACCTGATTGGTCTCGCCCTGTTCAACGATCTGACCGGATTGCATCACCAACACGCGATCGGTGACGGTGCGCACAACGCTCAGGTCATGGCTGATGAATAGATAGGTCAGGTCGTAGGCGTCGCAAAGCTCGGCCAGCAGATCCAGGATTTGCGCTCGGACCGATACGTCCAACGCCGAGACAGCTTCGTCAAACAGGATCAATTCAGGTCGGATGATCAGCGCCCGCGCGATGGCAATCCGCTGACGCTGCCCGCCCGAGAACTCGTGAATGTACTTACCCGCGTCATCCGGGCTGAGGCCGACCGCTGTCAGCATCTCAGCGATCCGATCCTGACGGTCCGATCCAGTCGGCGGAGTATCTAGCAGATGGAAGGGTTCGGTGATCAGACGCGCAACACGGTGGCGCGGGTTGAAACTGCCAAAGGGGTCTTGGAAAACCACCTGCATCTTCCGGCGCACCGCAAGGTTGGGTTTGTGACCTGTGAACACAGGCTGCCCGTCCAGTCGAATCTGGCCCGATTGCACCTCTTCTAACCCCAAAATAGCCCGTGTTAGGGTCGATTTTCCGCAGCCAGACTCACCCACAAGCCCCAAACGCTCTCCTCGATTGAGGGTAAAGCTCACACCATCCACAGCCCTGTGATGAAGCGGCCTGTCAAACAAGCCCTTTCGGGGCAGGCGGTACGCGCGCACGACCTGGCTCACCTCCAGCAACGGCTGAGGCTGCGGTGGCTCTGGCAGCGTGACCTGATGGCCGGATGCCTCAAACAGCATACGGGTGTAGGGGTGCTGCATGTTGTGCATCAAATGATTGGTCGCGCCGCTTTCGACCACTTCGCCGTGACGCATGACGGTGATCTGGTCAGCCATATCCGCGACCACGGCCAGATCATGGGTGATCATCAGCAGACCCATGTCATATTCGCGCACCAGCCCCTTGAGCAAATCGAGGATCTGCGCCTGTGTGGTGACATCCAGCGCCGTTGTCGGCTCATCCGCGATCAACAGCTTGGGGCGCAGTGCAATGGCCATGGCGATCACCACACGCTGGCGCTGCCCACCAGACAGCTCATGTGGATAGCGGGACAAAGGGAATCGATCGGCAGGCAAACCGACGCGGGTCAGAACCTCTTGAGCGCGCACCCAGGCTTGAGAAGGAGGCATCGCCTTGTGGATCAGGATCGTTTCCATCACCTGATCGCCAATGGTTTTAACGGGGTTGAGCGCTGTCATCGGCTCTTGAAAAACCATTCCGATGGATGCGCCGCGCAAAGCACACATCTGGGCCTCGGACCGGGTCAGCAGATCTTTGCCCTCTAGTTGGAGCGAGCCGTCTACCTCTTCTCCGTTCGGAAGCAACTGCATCACTGCCAAGGCCGTCATGGATTTACCCGAACCGCTTTCACCCGTGACGGCGACGATCTGACCGTGATCGATGGACAGGTCGACCTGTTTCAGGATCGATGTCCCATGGATCGACAGTGACAGGTTCTTGATGCGCAACAAACTCATGCCCGCGCCACCCTGATCCGGGGATCCAGCCAATCCCGCAACCCGTCGCCCAGCAGGTTCAATCCCAGGACTGTGACGATGATCGCCACGCCTGGAATCAGAGCCAAATGCGGGGCAAAACTGACCATTGTCTGCGCATCCGCCAGCATTCTGCCCCAACTTGGCGTGGGCGGCTGTGCCCCCAGACCGACGTAGGACAGACCGGCCTCAGCCAAAATTCCAAGACTGAACTGAATGGTGCCCTGCACGATCAGCAGGTTGGCGACATTGGGCAGGATATGCTCGACCGATATCCGCGTTGCCCCTTTTCCCGACACGCGCGCGGCAAGGATGAACTCTCGCTCCCACAGCGACAGGGCCGCACCCCGGGTGATACGGGCAAAAACGGGGATGTTGAAAATGCCGATGGCAATGATGGCGTTAATCGCTCCGGCACCAAACACGGCGGTGATGAGGATGGCGATAACCAGCGAGGGGAAGGCAAAAACCAGATCGTTGCCGCGCATGATGACCTCATCCAACCACGATCCTTTGCGGGCCGCGGCTGTCAGGCCAAGCGGGACCCCCAGCGCCATACCGATCCCCACGGCCACCAAAGCCACCGCAATGGACGTGCGCGCACCAACCATGATCATCGAAAACATGTCACGCCCGAAGTGATCCGTACCGAACCAGTGCTGCGCATTTGGGGGCTGAAGCTTCTCTGGAATGCTCAAGGCCGAGTAATCATAGGGGGTCCAGACAAACGAAATCAGCGCGGCCAAAACCACCAGAGAAGACAAACAAGCGCCCAGAAACAGGTTGCGGCTCATGTCCTGCTCCTCAGCCTTGGGTCGACGGCGGCATAAGCCAGATCGACCAGAAAATTCACGGTGATTACGGCAAAGACCAGTAACATGACCACCGATTCAACGACGATGAGATCACGAGCCGAGATGGCCTGAAACACCAGCCGCCCAAGGCCAGGCAGGTAGAATACCTGTTCGATGATGATCGACCCGGCCAGCAGAAAGGAGAACTGCAAGCCGATGATGGTCAGCACCGGGATCAGCGCATTTCGCACCCCGTGCCGCCACAGCGCCTGACGTTGGGTCAACCCTTTGGCCCGGGCGGTGCGCATGAAATCCTCGCCCAGAATGTCCAGCAGAGCCGACCGCATAACGCGAGCGAGGATAGCCGCCTGTGGCAAGGCCAGTGCGATTGCGGGCAGGGTCAGCGAATGTAGTCCGGCCCACAACCCGTTGCTCCAACCGACAAACCCGCCTGCATTGAACCAGCGCAGGTTGATGGCGAAGATCAGCACAAGCATCATCGCAAACCAGAAATTGGGCACGGCAATGCCCAACTGAGTGGCGCCCATTACCGCCAGATCCCCCGGCTTGCCCCGGCGGGCGGCGGCGTAGATCCCGGCGGGAAACGCAATCAAGGTTGACAGAGTCAGCGCATAAAGTGCCAGCGGCAGCGACACCCAAAGCCGGTCTGCGATCATCTGGGACACCGGCGTGCGGTACGTGTAGGACGTACCAAAATCCCCCACCAGCATTCCGCCGACCCAGTTGAGGTACCGTTGCACTTTTGACCCGTCCAGGCCCAGCTCAGCCCGCAACGCTGCCAGCGTGTCTTCTTGCGCGTTCACGCCCAGCATGAACGAGGCCGGATCGCCCGGAGCGACCTCGATCACCGCAAAGATGACGACCGAGGCGACGGCCAAGCTGATCAACAGCGAAATCAGGCGTTTAAAGGCATAGCGGAGCATTGGCACCACGTTAGGGTCACATCAGGCGCGGGTCCAGCGTCTAAGGCACCAGAAGATAGGCGAAAACCGCGTAAGCCACGATTGCGGCATAGCCCAGAGGATAGATCCACTTGATCGCGTAATTGTCCAACGTCCGCGCTGTGCCTTCCCTTCCGGACACTTTGAGTTTCCGCAACGCCACATTGAACACAATCAAGGCCCCGGTCATCAGGAACATGCATTGCAGGACAAAATCCAGAAAGGTCAGATAGCCCAGCTTTGGCAAATCTGCCGAGATCGCCCAGTTGAATGCAACAAAGACCAGCAGATTGCCGCCCGCAATCTCGATCCTGCGGCGGTATTCATCCAGGAAAAACAGCGCCCAGCCAACCGAAATCAGAACCAGCATCGGCAAGAAAACCCGAATGACGTAGTAGGTCAGGTGCCGGTTACCTTCGAAAACAAGCGCGACCTGATCGCTTTCCCTGCCGGACAAACCTGTGACCTTGGTTGCTTCCAGACGTGCATTGTCCAAAATCCACTCTTCTTCCCCCAACAGATCGCCAAGTCCCGAGTATTCTTCAAGCGGGCGGTAGTTCACGTAGTTAGAGGGAAAGATTGATACGACTTCGAAGTGGAACTCCTGTGTGTCGAACGGGTATTTACGGAAATCAAAATGCGGTGCCTGTAATGTCAGCGAAGATTTCTCGACATAAACCACGCGCCCGTCATACCGCAGGGACGCAGCAGATTCGTGTATCCATTTGTTGGATTGCTGGTTGTGGATGACAAAGGCGGGCAAAACGGTGCCGATATCGGCGGCATGATCTGCCAGATCCGGCGGGTTGAACACCCGGATCTCGCGCCCGATCTCGGCACGATCAAATGCCAGCGCAGGATCCGTCCATTCGACCCGCAAAACCACAACGGCGCCGTAGTTTTCGGCCTTTTGATCGACGCTGGTGATCTGGTCGATGCGGATACCTATGCCAACGTCAAGCGGGTTTTCAGGCGTGCCGGTCAATGCATCCAGACGCCCACCCAATACGTTTTGCGCCAAGCCCCTGTCCGGCGCAATCGACGAAAGGCAAAGGGCCAGTAAAAGAAAACAAAAACCGCGATACAAGACCATTGCGAGAGACACACGAAAAGAGAGTGAGACCGGGGCCCTGCCAAAAAGCCCCGGTTCAGGCATTATTCAGACCAGCTGATCTGTGTCAGGTCGATCGCTGCTGTGGGGGCGTTTGCCCACAACCCCTGCACACCGGCCTTTGCGACGCCCAGCTTGGCCAATTGGAACAGATAGCCATTCACATAATCGGTTGAGATCAGACGCTGGGCCTCACCCAACAAACGGCTGCGTTCATCAGGATCGGTGGTGGCGTTCAGCGTATCCATCAGCGCCTGAAAATCGGAACTTTCATATTGGAAGTAGTAATCTGGCCGCGCATAGATTCCGATATCCATGGGTTCGGTATGGCTGACAATCGTCAGCCCAAAGTCCTTGCCCCTGAACACCGATTCCAGCCATTGCGCCCATTCGACATTGATGATCTCGGCCGTAATGCCGACCTCGGCCAGTTGCGCGGCAACGATTTCACCGCCCCGGCGTGCATAAGACGGTGGCGGCAGGTGTAGTGTAGTTTCGAACCCGTTCTCAAAACCGGCCTCGGCAAGCAGCGCCTTGGCCTGTTCCGGGTCATATGCGGACTCGCCGGTCAAATCGACATAGGCCGGATGATGCGGTGCAAAATGGGTTCCAATCGGCGTGCCATAGCCAAACATCGCTCCATCGATAATCGCCTGCCGGTCGATGGCATGAGCTACGGCCTGCCGGACAAGAATGTCGTCAAACGGCGGCTGTTTGTTGTTGGTTGACAGGATCGTCTCGCCCTCGGTTGTACCGACCAGAACCTGAAAACGCGAATCGGCATCGAACTGCGGCAGGTTTTCCGGCGCCGGGAAGTTGTCGAATACGTCCACATCCTCGGCCATCATCGCGGCAAAAGCGGCGGTTGGATCCGAGATAAACTTGAAGGTTGCAGTCTCTAACGCGGGCTGATCGCCCCAATACTCGGGGTTGCGGTTCAGCGTGATGCTGTCGCCCTGCACCCAGTTGCCAAAGGTGTAGGCCCCGGTGCCGACCGGGTTGGTCTTGATGTTTTCGATGCTGTCGGGCGCGACAATGACCGCATCCCCCCAAGCCAGGTTGAACAGGAAATTGCCGTTTGGTTCCGAAAGAGTGACTTTGACAGTCAGTGGATCGACAACCTCAACGCTTTCAATCCCGGCAAACAGCGCCTTCTGGGCGTTCGCGCTGTCTTCGGCTGTGGCGCGATCAAGGGTGAACTTGACGTCCTCGGCATCCATGGTTGTGCCGTCATGGAAGGTCACACCATCGCGCAGCTTGAAGGTATAAACCGTACCATCGTCAGAAATCTCCCAGCTTTCAGCCAGGCCAGGCACGACAGAGCCATCGCCCATGAACCGGGTCAGACCTTCGAAAATGTTTGTATAGACCACCGAGTCGATGGCCTGTGCCGCGGCGCTGGTCGGGTCCAGATGCGGGGGTTCAAGCTGCATCGCGATGGTGATGTCCGATTTTGCAAAAGCCTGCGAGGCAAACAGGCTGACGCCTACCGCCAAGGTCGACGCAAATGTCCGAAACATGAATTTTGTCATGTGAACTCTCCCTACTGAAACTGGTTGCACCCTTGTTTTCAGGGCCATTTTGAGACCAGTTTTCCTGTAAACCTGAGGTCAATCAAGGGAATGTTCGCGCAACCGGGGTTTCTTTGGCCCTGTTCGGTCTGCTATGCCGCACTGCAACATAATACCTGCAGGAGCGACACATGAGCGCCACCGCCCGCAAGAAAGCCCCGAATGCCGAGGATATTCGCGCCCAAAAAGGCGGCGCGCCTTTGGTCTCGCTAACCGCCTATACCACGCCCATGGCACGTCTGATGGATGCGCATTGCGACTTTGTTCTGGTGGGCGACAGCGTCGGCATGGTGCTGCACGGGCTTGAATCCACGCTGGGCGTTACGATGGAGATGATGATCCTGCACGGTCAGGCTGTATCGCGCGGATTGGACAAGGCGATGATGGTCGTCGACATGCCGTTTGGCAGCTACGAACATTCTCCGGCCGATGCCTTCCGGAATGCCGCGCGCCTTATGGCGGAAACAGGTGCTGGGGCCGTGAAACTGGAAGGTGGCGTCGAGATGGCTGAAACCATCCGCTTTCTGGTCAAGCGCGGCATCCCCGTGATGGCGCATATCGGGCTGACGCCACAATCGATCAACACGCTGGGTGGCTACAAGGTGCAGGGTCGTGCCGAGCAGGCAGAAGCCGTTATGGCAGATGCCCGCGCCGTGGCCAAGGCCGGTGCGTTTTCAGTCGTTCTGGAAAAAGTTCCCCAAGGACTGGCAGACCAGATCACCGAAGAGGTTGCGATCCCAACTATCGGAATCGGCGCATCCGCAGGCTGTGACGGGCAGATTCTGGTCGTGGACGACATGGTCGGCTTTTTCACCGCCTTCAAACCCAAGTTTGTCAAACGCTATGCCGAACTGGGCCCATTGGCCGAGGCTGCCATCGCGGAATACGCCGCCGAGGTGCGCTCACGGGCCTTCCCGGCAGACGAACACGTCTTTGCAGATCAGGCTCCGACCAAAGGGGCCAAAGCATGACCGCGCCGATTTTGCGGTCTCTGGCAGAGCTGCGCGCCAACACCACTGAATGGCACCGCAATGGCGATGCGATCGGCGTGGTTCCGACCATGGGTGCGCTGCACGAAGGGCATTTGTCGCTGGCGCAGGCCGCAAAGGAAGGGTGTGACCGGGTCATCGTGACGATCTTTGTGAACCCCAAACAGTTCAACAACCCCGAAGATCTGGCAAATTACCCCCGCACTGAACATGAAGACGCCAAAAAACTGTCCCCTTACGGCGTGGACGCGATCTATGTACCGGACCCGCAGGAAGTCTATCCTGACGGCTTTTCCACCACGGTTTCTGTCTCTGGCCTGACCGATATGATGGAAGGCCCTTTCCGTCCAGGCCATTTCGAGGGCGTAGCCACCGTTGTCGCCAAGCTGTTTCTCCAAACGCAAGCAGATCGAGCCTATTTCGGGGAAAAAGACTACCAACAGCTGCTGGTTGTCCGGCGCATGGCCCGTGATTTGGACATTCCAATCGAGGTGATCGGCTGCCCGACTGTGCGCGAGCCTTCTGGGCTGGCGATGTCGTCCCGCAACCTTCTGCTTTCCCCTGATGGGCTAAAAATCGCAGAACATATGAACAAGGTCATGCAACAGGTCGCACAAAACCTGGCAGAGGGCGGTGATTTCGCAACTCTGGCGCAAGATGCCAAAGCGCGCTTGCTGGCCGCCGGGTTTTCAGAGGTCGAATACGTGGACCTGCGCTGCGCCGAGACGCTGGAAAGCCTGCCCAGTGCCAGCAGGCCAGCCCGCCTGTTCGTAACTGCATGGGCCGATGGCGTTCGTCTGATCGATAATATCCCGGTTGATCCAGCCTGATTTCTGCTCTGGCCCCTGCGCCATTGTTTGCGCTAAAGTCCCGCGAAACGAGACCGGGGGAGAGCGGACATGACCTATATTCTGGCAATCGATCAGGGCACCACGTCCTCGCGCGCCATACTGTTTGATGCGCAAATGCAGCCGGTTGGCACCGCACAGCAAGAGTTCCCTCAGCACTTCCCGCAAGAAGGTTGGGTTGAACATGACCCCGAAGATATCTGGTCCAGTGTTTTGCACGTGTGCCGCGAGGTGATGGAAACCACCGGCATTTCCGCCGATCAGATCGCCGGGATCGGGATCACCAACCAGCGTGAGACGACCGTCGTCTGGGACAAACACACCGGCAAAGCGATCCACAACGCCATCGTCTGGCAGGACCGCCGCACCGCCGATATCTGCGCACGCTACAAACAGGCCGGGTGCGAGGATGACGTCACCGCCCAAACCGGATTGCTGCTGGACCCATATTTCTCGGGCACCAAGGTGAAATGGCTGTTGGATACCGTTTCGGGCGCGTGTGAGAGGGCCGATGCCGGAGAGTTGCTGTTTGGCACGATCGACAGTTTCCTGATCTGGCGACTGACCGAAGGCCGTGTCCATGCCACAGATGCCACCAATGCCGCCCGCACCCTTTTGTTTGACATCCACAAAGGCACATGGAGCGCCGAGATTTGCGACCTGCTGGATGTACCCCTGACCATCTTGCCTGACGTACTTGATTGCGCTGCGGATTTCGGCTCCACCACTTTATTCGGGGGCGACATTCCTATTTTGGGCGTTGCGGGAGACCAGCAGGCCGCCACAATCGGGCAGGCCTGTTTCCAGCCGGGCATGATGAAATCCACATATGGCACGGGCTGCTTTGCGTTGCTGAACACGGGCGCGCAGCCGGTTCAGTCGAAAAACCGCCTGTTGACGACCGTTGCCTATCAGTTGGATGGACAGCGCACCTATGCGCTGGAAGGATCGATCTTTATCGCCGGGGCAGCCGTGCAATGGCTGCGCGACGCACTGCAGATCATCGACTCGGCACCTCAAAGCGGTGATCTTGCCGCTCAGGCAGATCCGAACCAACATGTCATTCTTGTGCCTGCCTTTACCGGATTGGGCGCACCTTATTGGAAACCCGATTGCCGTGGCGCGATGTTCGGGTTGACCCGTGGCTCGGGCCGGGCCGAAATCGCGCGCGCCACGCTGGAAAGCATCGCATTCCAAACCCGTGACCTGTGGCATGCCATGCAGGGCGACTGGGGGGCAGACACCAATGTCATCTTGCGCGTCGACGGCGGGATGAGTGCGTCTGACTGGACCATGCAGGGCCTGTCGAACTGTCTGGGCGCGCCGGTGGATCGTCCGGTGATGCAGGAAACAACTGCATTGGGGGCCGCATGGCTGGCTGGCATGAAGGCCGGTGTTTATCCCGATCAAGATGGGTTTGCTGAAACATGGCGGCTGGACACACGGTTTGAGCCAAAAATGGCGCAGGACGACCGCGATGCGGCCTATGCCCGCTGGCAACGCGCAGTACAGGCCGCAATGGCGTTTTGATCCATAGAATTGTTTTCCGAAACATGTCTGCGCCGCTGGCGTGGGCTGACTTGCAACGCAATCCCTGCAGGAAACGCTATGACGTCTTTTGAAGTCCTCACTCCTGACAACGCACCCGAAGACGCGAAGCCATTCCTGGACAAGGCCAAAGCAGACTACGGGGTGATTCCGAATTTGCAGGGCGTTATGGCGCTGTCCCCACAGTTGCTTAAGACCCACCTGGATTGTCTGGACGAGTTTGCCAAAACAACACTGACGGCGGCAGAGCAGCAAGTGGTGTATCTGACCGTGAATTTCGAGAACAACTGCGAGTATTGCGTCCCGTGGCACACAAAATTGGCGCGAATGGCCGGGCTGACGCCTGATGCTGTGGAAAGCCTGCGCTCTGGCGACACACTGCCCGACGAAAAGCTCAATGCGCTGCATGAATTCACCAAATCCATGGTACGCACCCGGGGCAGCATCGCGCCAGCCGACCTGAATAAATTTCTGGCCGCCGGATACACTCAGCAAAACGCGCTAGAGGTTGTTTTGGGCATCGCAAACAAGGTCGTCAGCAACTACACGGCCGCATTGACGGAAGTGCCGCTGGACAGCGCTGTGGAACGGTTCGAATGGCGAAAGCCTTCTTTAAGGGCAAGGCCATAGGGCATCACGGGCTGCTTGCCGACCTTTTCCGTAAGTGTAGGCGACGCAGCAGATTACACTCGGTCACACCAAGCCAGCGCGGTCTAACTGTGATCCTTCAAAAGCCGCTGCTTCTGACGTGACCAATCGCGCTTGGCCTGCGTCTCACGCTTGTCATGAATCTTTTTACCTTTGGCGATGCCGATTTTAATCTTCGCCCGACCCTTGTGGTTGAAATACAGGACCAGCGGCACCAGCGTCATCCCCTTGCGCTGCGTCGCATTCCACAGGTTCGACAATTCCTTGCGTGACACCAACAGCTTACGACGACGACGTTCTTCGTGCTTGAACACCTTGGCCTGCTCGTAAGGCGCAATATAGCTATTAATCAGCCACAGTTCCCCGTCGTCGACCGAAGCATAGCTTTCCGCAATGTTCGACCCGCCAGCACGCAGGGACTTGACCTCGGACCCTTCCAATACAATACCGCACTCGATATCCTCTTCGATCGCGTAATCGAAGCGGGCGCGCCGGTTTTCGGCGATTACCTTGTAATTCGGGTCTGTCTTCTGCTTGGCCATGACGCGTTGATTTAGGCGGCTTGCGCCGACCTTGCAAGGCAGGGTTTTCCCAACTGCATCAGGATTTGGCAGAAATGATCAGATCAGGGCCAAAAATCGTGTCAGCATATTTGTGCAGATAGATCTTTAGCCATGGCGTGAAACGATCCGGGTGACGGGTTACTTCTGCCAGAAGATCATGATAGTCGATCCAGCGGATATCCATAACTTCGTCAGGGTTAGGGTCGATCTTTAGCTGCCCGCGAACATGGGCCAGAAAGACGTCGACAACTTCGTTTTCAACCATGTTGTTGCCGACATCCGCGTGGTACTCCAGACGGTGCCGGTATTCTGGATAGAGACCGGTTATCCCAAGCTCTTCACGCAAACGGCGCACCGCACAGGTCGACGAGCTTTCATCCCAATCCGGATGCGTGCAACAGGTATTCGCCCACAGGCCGGGCGTGTGGTATTTGCCCATTGCGCGACGTTGCAGCAGAATTTCCGTTCCGCGCACAACAAACACGGACACAGCCTTGTGCTTGAGCCCTTTTTCATGCGCTTCGAGCTTGTCCACAGGGGTCAATTCGCCGTCGACCCAGGCCGGGATCATGATTCCCATCTGTCCTCTCCTGCTGCCAGTCCATTTACCGGGCGGTTGTTGTGAGTTTAGCTGCCGCCGGATCGGTCTGGCTGTGCGACGGGTGGAAACCACCTGTCTGATACCAAAGTGGCCGTGATTTGCCCCGGCATCAATCGCACGAAAGGCCGCAGGGGCTGCGGCCTTTGGTCCTTGTGCTGTTGCACCTTGCGTTACGGCTTATTCGCCCGAAACGCTGACGATATAGGCATAGACGTCTTCGGCGCCTTTTTTCAGCTTGAAGGTCATTTTCGACTTGGCCGCAGTGTCATCCAGATAGGATTTCAGGAAAGCTTTGGGATCTTGCGAGTATTCGACAAAGGTCGTCTCGTCCCAAACCAGACCTTTTTCACCTGCAGCAACGATGCTGTCACCGTATTTGAAGCCCTCATATGTGCCAGCAGTGCGGCCAGCGATGCCATACAGGTTCGGGCCAGTCTTACCGCCTTTGACAATCACTTCGCCTTCCGGGTCAGCGATCAGGTGGCAGGACTTGCATTTGTTGAAGGCTTTCTTACCGGCTTCGGCATCGCCTTCAGCATAGGCGGGCAGGGCCAGAAGGCCGACAATTGCGGTAGCGAGGATGCGATTCATAGCTATTGCTCCGATACAAATTTGCTGCACCGAATGGACCTTCGGCGCAAAAAAGAGTCAACGCGCAGATTGCCGCGCAGGCCTACTGTGCCACTGCGACAAAAGGGATGTCCTTAACTTATGTCATGTACCCTGGACCAGCAGGGCAAAAGGTCGCCTGCGGCCGGAGTCGCCAGATAAACCGCCCGCGCAATGGCCCGTGCCAGACAAACCGAAGCAGCGTGACCAATCAGCCCCAGCTCCGCTTCGGTTGACAAGGGTCGCACACCGGTGCTGGTGGCAAACACCAGATCGCCGTCGCCCGGTGTATGGGCGGGCACAATTGCACGGGCAATGCCGTCATGGGCGGCAACGGCCATCCGCTGACATTGGGGCTTGGTCAAGGCTGCATCGGTTGCGACGACGGCAATGGTAGTATTTGTTTTGCTCGGGTCTGCGGATTTCATCGCCTGCGCCTTGCGGCTGGCCTGCGGCGCACCAAGAGCTGCATTGGGATCAGGCCCTAAACCACCGAACTCATCACCCATTTCAAACGATGCCGCCCAGAAGTGTTGATCCCCAGGTGTTGTCACACTGCCCAGCGGATTGGCGGCAACCAGCGCGCCAACAGTGACGCCACTGTCCAGAACACACGAAGCAGAGCCCAGCCCGCCCTTTTGCATCGCAGCCAAGGCTCCGGTGCCGGCGCCTGCTGAGCCGAGATCGAATTGGTCCGACGCTGCCTCGTACGCTGTGCGACCCAAGGCACGATAGGGGTTTTCAACCCAGTTTTTGTCACCACCGTTGAGCAAATCAAACAGGATCGCGCCCGGAACTATGGGCACAGTGACGTCGCCGACCGGATAACCCAGCCCCCTTTTGCGCAGCCCGTCTGAGACGCCGGAACAGGCATCCAGTCCAAAGGCAGAGCCGCCAGACAATACAATCGCATCCACATGTGTCACGGCTTTGTCTGGTGCAAGAAGATCGGTTTCGCGCGTCCCGGGTGCGCCCCCCATCACATGGACCGAAGCCACAAACGGAGCCTGCGCCGTCAAAACTGTCGCGCCGGATTTCAGCGTGTCGTCCTGCGCGTTGCCGACCATCAGGCCGGGGATATCGGTGATCAGGTTTTTGGGTCCGGGGGTCATTTTTTGCTTCGATGTTCAGGCCGAAAAGCGCGCAAGCGCGCTGCCTCCGGCGGAGGTATTTTTGGCCAGATGAAGAGCGGATCAGATGCAGCGGCCACCGTCAACCTCAAGCGCTGTACCCGTAATCATGCTGGCCTCGTCCGAGCAGAGGAAACAGGCAGCATTGGCCATGTCTTCTGGTGTGGAGAAGCGGCCCAGCGGGATGGTCGATAGGAATTTGGCGCGAATCTCGGGCGTGTCTTCGCCCATGAAGGATTTCAGCAGCGGTGTTTCTCCGGCAACCGGGCAGATCGCGTTTACACGCACACCGGTCGGGGCAAGTTCCACGGCCATGGTCTTGGTTGCCGTGATCATCCAGCCTTTTGAGGCGTTATACCAGTTCAGGTTGGGACGCGGGGATAACCCAGCCGTTGAGGCCACGTTCAGGATCGCACCTGCCCCGCGTGCTTTCATCGCCGGAACAAAGGCGCGGGCGGTCAGATAGACCGATTTCATGTTTACATTGAACACGCGGTCGAAATCGTCTTCGGCGACATCTTCGAGCGGGGTCGGCAAATGCGTGACACCTGCGTTGTTCACCAGAATGTCCAGATCTTCGAACTGACGCCTTGCGGTATCTGCCATGGCTTGAACCGAAGCCCCGTCTGCAACGTCAACCTGGTGTCCGATTGCCCGTTCTCCGAGTGTGTTCGCAAGATCCAGCGCCGCTTCGCCATTGATATCCGCGATCATGACGCGCGCGCCTTCGTCAAGGAATTTCTGCACGATCCCTGCGCCGAACCCGGATGCGCCACCGGTGACAATTGCGGTTTTTCCCTCCAGCCTCATGGCGTTGCCCTCCTGCCTATCAGGGGCAGAGTAACAACGCATCGAAAAGATGCCAGATCATTCTTCCGAGACCTTGCCCCGCAGTGCTTTGACGTCGCCGCGCGCCTTCTTGGCCGCCAACCTGCGCTTGACCGACCCGTAGGTCGGCTTGGTGGCAATGCGCCGTTTGGGTTTGACGAGCGCGCGGGTGATCAGTTCGGCCAGCCGAGCGCGCGCGATTTCACGGTTTCGGGCCTGAGAACGGGTTTCTTCACATTGGATGATGATTGCGCCCTCTTTGGTCCAGCGCCGCCCGGCCAGCCGTTTCAAGCGGCTCTTGACCGGATCCGGCAAAGAGGGGGAGCGCGTTGCTTCGAACCGCAGTTCAACAGCCGTGGAGACCTTGTTGACGTTCTGCCCACCGGGACCGGAAGAACGGACAAAGCTTTCGGTCATTTCCCAGTCTTGCAGGATGATATCGTCGGTGATGCGCAACATGGGCCCGACCTTACATGGCACGGGTGGAAACAGAAAGGGCCGCCCCTTTTGGGACGGCCCTTCGAAAGTTAAGGAGGTCGGGTCGGTTAGATCAATCGACCAGCCGGAGCGAACGCCCCGCCAAGGGCTGCCCTAGCAGGCTTTCCCCCCGGTTGTTCCGACACCTCTCTCCAATCTCTTTCTTGACACTGGATCACCTCCTTTTCTATCTGTTGCGGTTAACTTTGAGCCTGACACAAGATGCGCCATTCTCAAAGCACTTTTTTACGCAGGCTGTGCGGCAGTCAGCCGGGCAACAATGACTTTGAACGGGATCAAAGCAATCAGCGCCAGCGACAGTTTCACCAGCCAGTCTGCAAAAGCCAGCGTCACCCACAGCGGGGCCATCGGGCCGGACAGCATGAACGGTACAGGCTCCCACGCCCAGTTGATCGCGGCATCGGCGTTGGCACCGAAGAAAGTGACCGAGGCCGAGAAGGCGATGGTGAAGAAGATGGCGGTATCGAGCGCTGATCCAACCAGCGTCGAGACCAAGGGTGCGCGCCACCAGCGGCCGCCGCGCATGGCGTTGAACACGGTGACGTCGGTCAGTTGAGCGATCAGGAAGGCCGTGCCCGAGGCAACTGCGATCCGCAGCGGTACGGCGGCGTATTCAAAACCGTCGCCTTGCAGCATGATCTGACTGCCGATCAGCGAACAGATGATACCGGTGACAAACCCGGCGAACACGACCTTGCGGGCCGGAACGACGCCGTGGACGCGGTTCACGATGTCTGTAACCAGAAAGGCCAGCGGATAGGTGAAAGCACCCCAGGTCAACAGCCCGTCAAGGATCAGGAACTGGACCAGGATGTTTGAGGCCACAACAATGGCGGCCATGGCAATGATGCCGGGAATGTAAGCGCGTTGCATGTTTTGATGCCCGTTTTAACAAGGTAGCGGCGACTTGGCCAAGGGACCGTCCCAAGGCAAGCCGTGCGTTTAGACCCTTGCCGTGGCTCTGTCAATCGGGCAGGAGATATTCCACCAATTCGGTTCGCTGCAGAGCCAGAAAGTTGTCATCCGAGATCATCGTGGCCCGCAAACGGCCCTGACCGTCACGCCAGATAGACAGCCCTTCGAGGTTGTCATGCGCGCCTTTTGTTGTTTCGAACAGGACCTCTTCGGCGCTGGGTGCGTCATCGGCCACATCCCATCGACGCAGCCGCGAGCGAAAGCCGAAAAAACCCAGCGTACGCTCGAGCACATAAAACTTTCCGTCCGGGCCGAAGTCGGCGCCGACAGGTTTGAAACCATCGCGCTGCGGCAAGACAAATGGGATCGACCATGCATCACCGTTCCAACGGTAAACCGGGATGTCCCCTTCAGCCGTACGGTCTTTTTCCGGCATTGTGTAAAGCTGGCTGCGCACATCGATGGCAAGAGCTTCGAAAGACCCATTGTCAGCGAGGTCGTTAAAGCCCGGGGGTCGCGGCAAAACTCGCGCCTTGGCACCTGGCTCTGGATAATAGGCGATCCGGTGCACCCCTTCGAACGAGATATAGAGCCCACCATCTGGTGCCAACGCAAGCCCTTCGGAATCGCCTACACCACCTTTCATAATGCTCCCCTGGCTGGACAAGACCCGCCATTGATCCAAAACATAAATGCTGGTGATCTGGTCTCCGTCCCGCTCGACGCGAGCCGTGGCTATTCTGGCCCGATCGCTCAGCACCAGTATCTGTTGACTGTCGCCCAGAACGTGCAGCGCCGAAAACCCACCAAACCAATCCGCCGGATTATTCCATTCAAAACTGTGCAGATGGGTGGCGGACTTGATTTCGACCGCCACAACTGCCGTGGCCGCAAACAGAAAGACGCTTAGTTGGACTGCAAAACGGCGGCGCATTGTTGTGGCAAATCAGCCAGAACATATTCCCGGCGTTTCTTGGGGGCTGGGGCATTTGGGTCAGGTGGCGGCGGATTGAGGATGTTGTTCACCCATTCCTGCGCCTGAGCGCATCCATCGCCCTTGGGGGGCGGGTCCTGATTGACGCAACCCTTCGACCCTCGGGGGCATTTCAGACGGACGTGAAAATGATAGTGATGCCCCCACCATGGTCTGATCTTGCGCAAATAGGCGCGGTTGCCCTTCTCATCCTTGCACATTTGTACTTTAGCACCGGGAAAGACGAAAATACGCGCGACACGCTTGTCTTTGGCGGCTTCGCGCAGAACAGCATGGTGCTGTTTCGTCCAGTTCCCGTTGACAAAAGCCCCATTTGCGCGACGCAGAGAAATAGACGAGATATTCTCGCGCGCTTTGCGGCTGAGACGCATGTTGTCCCCGGGCAGCATCCAGATGTCGATATCCAGACCCAGCTGGTGGGACCGATGGCCCGACGTCATCGGGCCACCCCGTGGTTGGCTGATATCCCCTATATAGAGACCGTTCCAGCCCGGCTGTTTCGCGGCAAACTTACTGAGGTCCTTGACGTAATCGATCGCCTCGGGGTGTCCCCAGTTGCGGTTGCGTGACAGACGCATAGCTTGCCAAGTGGCCCCGGTTTCGGGCAATTGCACTGATCCGGCGGCGCATCCGCGCGAATAACTGCCGAACGCGGCCGGTTTTTGTTGCGAATTGACCCGTTGCGCACCGAACAACTGCTTTGCCAACGGCTCTGCCGTCGCTGTACCCGCCAAAGCAAGTGCAGCCACGATTATCAAAAAACGCTTTAAAATCATCTGCTCTGATCCCCTTCCGGTCTGACCCAGCGCATCAGGAATAGTCCCAGAATAAACAACCCAACGATGGGTGACACCCCCAGCCGGGCACTGCCGGTCACGGTTGTTGCAATTCCGATCAAAAGCGGTGCCGCAAATGCTGTCGCGCGCCCCGACAGACCATAAAGCCCAAAGCTTTCCACCGGAGCCTCGGGATCAGTATGGCGCACCATCATTGAGCGGCTGGCCGATTGAAGAATGCCGCCCATACCACCGATCAACACACCGCAGCCGAAGAAAACGATATCCGGCAAACTGGATCCTTCTTCGAGCTGGATGCCATAGATTTGCGTCCGATCCATCATGACCACAGTGGCGCAGACGAATATCAGAACCCAAATCGCAACGATGATCACGGGTTTGGGGCCGTATTTCTTGTCCAGCTTGCCGCCGATCCAGGAAAATGCCGCCGCTGCCAAAACGCTGACAATCCCAAAAATTCCGATCTTGATCAGGTCCCACTCCAGCACCAAACGCGCGTAGACACCGCCAAAGCTGTAAAGCCCGTTCAGCGCATCACGGAAGAACATGGACGAACCGAGGTAGCTGGCAAGACTGACGCGATGGCGCAGGTTAGACACTGATTTTGCAAGCAGACGCAGCGCTTCACCCACGCTGCCCGTTTTGTCACTTGGTGCGTCATCGCGCACCCACAGGAAGTAGGGCACCATAAACAGAATGAACCAAGCAGCCGTAAACGGGCCGACAAAACGGGTGCCTTCCCGGGTCGCCGCATCTAGACCCAAGGCAGGCTCCATTCCGATCAGTGTTTTGCCGTTCGCCTGTTCCACAAACAGCGCCAACATGATCGCCAGTGAGATCAGGCCGCCAAAATAGCCAAATGCAAAGCCCGAGCCCGAAATCTCGCCCACTTCACTGTCGTCGCCCAGATCAGGTAGCTGAGAATTGATAAATATCAGCGCATATTCCGCGCCCACGAAACCCAGCCCAAAGGCCGACAGCATCAGCCACATGTTCGAGCCATCGGGCATCGTGTACCACAACGCGCCGGATCCAACCGCGTACATAACCGAAAACGCAAAGATCCACGGAATGCGCCGCCCCGACACATCCGCCATCGCCCCCAGCAAAGGCGCGCCAAAGGCAATGATTAACCCTGTGATCGTCAAACAGTTCGCCCAGACCGTTTGTGCCTGCGCGGCTGCGGCTTCGGCATCCAGTCCACTGTTCGCGTAATACCCGGCTGCCACCCCGGCAAAATATGGGCCAAAGACAAAGGTGACCAACAGCGTGTGATACGGCTGGCTGGCCCAGTCAAAGAACCACCAGCCCCAGATGCGCTTGCGTTTGGAAATCTCTGCCATTTCTGCCTCTGTTATTGTTGTGTTTATAAGACGGGGGTTTGGTTCAATTCGCAAGCGTTGAGTGTCAGGCACTTGCTCTTTGCCGCTGTGGTGCTTAGGTCTCGGCCAACAAGAAAACGGAGAACCCATGCTGTCGCTGATCCAAATCCTGCTGCTGATCCTGGACGTTGTCTGGTTCATCATTCTGGCCCATGTGATCATGAGCTGGCTGATCAACTTTCAGGTGCTCAACTTGCACCAGCAACTGGTTGCGCAAATCTGGTACGGGTTGAACCGCATATTAGAGCCTATTTACGGCCCAATCCGTCGCATCCTGCCCAATATGGGCGGGCTGGATCTGACACCTTTGGTGGTCCTGATCGGGGTCTATGCGCTGCGGATCATCCTGATCAACAATGCACCCTATTTCTACTGACCTCTTGTTCACCGAATCTTAGTATGTGATTGTCCTGTCTTAAGAGCAGATAAACCTTAAAACAGGGCAACCCCGCAGATGTTCGACTCCGCACCCTTGCTGCGAGATGTCTTTGGATTCGATGACTTCCGCCCCGGACAGGAAGAGATAGTCGATGCCGTGACCGCTGGCGAAAACGTGCTTGCGATCATGCCGACCGGGGGCGGTAAATCTCTGTGTTTTCAGCTGCCCGCCCTGCTGCGAGATGGCGTGACCGTAGTGATATCGCCACTGATCGCCCTGATGCGTGATCAGGTGCGTGGGTTGCAGGAGGCCGGGGTCGAGGCCGGGGCGCTGACCTCGGGCAACACACCTGAAGAAACCGACGCGGTGTGGGAAGCTTTGGAGGCCGGACGGCTCAAGCTACTTTACATGGCACCGGAACGTCTGGCGGCCGGGTCGGCGTTAGGCATGCTGCGCCGGATCAATGTCAGCCTGATTGCCGTGGACGAGGCGCATTGCGTCAGCCAGTGGGGCCACGATTTCCGCCCGGATTACCTGCGGATCGGTGAACTTCGGCGCGCGCTGGACGTCCCTCTTGCTGCCTTCACCGCCACGGCGGATGCAGAGACGCAAGACGAGATTGTCGAAAAACTGTTTGACGGCATCGAACCACACAAGTTTCTGCGTGGGTTTGACCGGCCCAACATCCATCTGGCTTTTGCTGCCAAGGACGGGCCGCGTAAACAGATCCTCGATTTCGCCGCTGCCCGTAAGGGTCAATCCGGCATTGTCTATTGCGGCACCCGCAACAAGACCGAAGTGCTGGCCAAGGCTTTGCGCGACGAAGGCCACACCGCCTGCCACTATCACGGCGGTATGGATCCCGAGGACCGGCGCATCGTCGAGGCGCGCTTCGCCCGCGAGGATGGTCTGATCATCGTTGCCACGGTTGCCTTTGGCATGGGCATCGACAAACCCGATATCCGCTGGGTCGCCCATGCGGACCTGCCCAAATCCATCGAGGCTTACTATCAGGAGATTGGCCGCGCTGGGCGCGATGGCGGCCCCGCCGAGACGCTGACCCTATTCGGCCCCGACGATATCCGCCTGCGACGGTCGCAGATAGACGAAGGGTTGGCCCCGCCCGAGCGCCGCATGGCCGACCACGCCCGCCTGAACGCTTTGCTGGGTCTGGCCGAGGCGCTGGTGTGCCGCCGTCAAACTCTGTTGGGCTATTTCGGCGAACAGGCCGAACCTTGCGGGAAATGCGATCTGTGCGACACGCCGCCCGAGGTCTTCGACGGCACCACCCCCGTCCGCATGGCCCTTTCCTGTATCTTGCGCACCGAAGAATGGTTCGGCGCGGGCCATCTGATCGATATTCTGCTGGGGAACGAGACCGACAAAATACGCGCGCGTCGTCACGACGATCTGTCCACTTGGGGCATCGGCAAAGACTGGTCGCGCCCTCAATGGCAAGCGATTTTCCGGCAGATGATGGGGCATGATCTGGTCCGCCCTGATCCAGAACGCCATGGCGCGTTACGCATGACCGAAGCTGCCAAGCCGATCCTGAAAGGCGAGGCGCAGATCAACCTGCGCAAGGACACGATCCGAAAGGCCACGCGCCGCCCCGCAGTGAAAGCCATGGTGTCCGAGGAAGACGCACCGTTGCTGTCGGCACTTAAGGCCAAACGCCGCGCTTTGGCAGAAACCGCACGTGTGCCAGCCTATGTGATCTTCCCTGATCGCACTTTGATCGAAATGGCTGAAAAACGCCCCGCTACACTGGATGACATGGCGCGTGTTGGCGGTGTTGGTGCCAAAAAGCTGGAACGCTATGGCGACACCTTCCTTGAAGTCATCGCAGGCGCGGTTGAGGCCGTGCACCCAGCCCGCCGCAAACTGGCGGGGCGGGACCAAGGTGAGATTTACGATCGTTTGCTCGAAGTACAGTCTCAGTTATCGCGCGGCCCCGATGGGATAGATAAGCCGCTGACCTGCTCGGCCTCGCAACTGGCGAAGGTGGCGCAGATGCGGCCGGATGATCCGCGCGGGATCGAGACAGTGTTGGGTGATCGGCGTCACGAAAGGTTTGGCGCTGCCTTTCTGGACGTGCTGCGTGAGGCGGGCTAGTTCGTTTTGCGTTTCAATGCTGTCAAAAGACGCTGCCTCTCCCTATGGTCGACCGCGCCTTTCGACAAAAGCACTTTTGGTAAAACGCAAAACGACCTAGATACACCAAATCAGGCAAGGAAAGAGGGCGGATATGCTGGTAGTGATTTCCCCGGCCAAGCGGCTGGATTGGGCAGAGCGGGATGTCGCGGTCACACAGCCCGACTTTCAGGATGACGCGATCCGGCTGTCAAAGACCGCACGGAACCTGACACTTGGCGACCTGAAAAAGCTGATGAGCCTGAGCGACGATCTGGCACGCCTGAACCGCGACCGCTATCGCGCCTTTGTGGACGCGCCCGAGGCCGAGGCTACGCGCCCTGCAGCGCTGGCCTTTGCTGGCGATACTTATCAAGGTTTAGAGGCTGCATCTCTGGATGCGGACGAAATGGCATGGGCCCAGGATCACCTTCGCATCCTCTCGGGACTTTACGGCATGCTGCGACCGCTGGATGCGATTCAGCCTTATCGGCTGGAGATGGGCAGCAAGTTGAAAACCCGGCGCGGCAAGAATCTTTATGACTACTGGGGCGACCAGCTCAGCAAAGCGCTGAATGCACAAGGCACGGAAATTGGCAGCGATGTTCTTATCAACTGCGCCAGCCAGGAATATTTTGGCGCGGTTGCCCCAAATGCGCTGAAACTGCGTGTCGTCACGCCGGTGTTCATGGAAGATAAGAACGGCACCCCGAAAATCGTCAGTTTCTTTGCTAAAAAAGCACGCGGTGCGATGGCGCGTTACATCATCCAGCACCGCCTGACCAACCCCAAGGCTTTGTTGGAGTTCGACACAGGCGGTTATGCCTATCGCGCGGACCTGTCAGAAGAGGACAAACCGGTCTTTGTTAGACCCTATGCGGCCTGAAAACATCTGTAAAACAACAAAGATCATTGATTGCGTGTCAGGAAGGAAGCGAGGGGTCAGCCCCTCGCGCTCCCCGAGGTATATTTAGCCAGATGAAGCAGGATCATGTTTGTTGTCACTACAGCCTCTGCTGGTCTCTTCAGGATTGGTTTCATCAACGCGGGTCACGTCGTCTGGTTGATGTTGCAGGATCATTTGATGGATGAGTGTCTTGTGCAGAGGTTTGGTCAGGTAATGGTCGAGCCCGGCAGATAGGATCCCCTCATCGTCCCCTGCCATCGCGTGAGCGGTCAAGGCAACAATGGGGACGTGTCGGCCGGTTTCGACCTCGAGCTTTCGGATTTCCGTGGTGGCCTGTTTCCCGTCCATTTTTGGCATAGAGATATCCATGAATATCAGATCGGGTTCGAACTCCTGATAGATCTCAACCGCTTCGAGGCCATGCGATGCAAAGCGCAGGTCGATATTCAAATCCTTTACCATCTTTTTCAGGATCAGTTGATTGGTACGGTTGTCTTCCGCCGCGAGAATTTTCATGTGACGGGTATTGGTTTCTTTGGTTTTGTCCTTATTAGACTCATAAATTTTCGGTTTGGCCAAGCAATCAGCCGTAGAAGACGCTTTGAGAGCCATCAGCCTGCCATAGAGTTCAGACCGGGGGATTGGTTTCTGCAAAACGCCGCTCACCAGGTCGCGCGCCGGATGGGCGTGTATCAAAGCGGGATTTGCGGACATCACGATCACAGGCAGATCCCCCCAGCCCCGGTCTTTGAGCGAGGTTGCAAGGTCCAACCCGTCCATGTCCGGCAGGTCGTGATCGCACAAGACCAGCTCAACCCGATCAGTTATTTTGGCCAGCGCTTCCCCCCCCGAAGTACAAACGGTGACTTCAGCACCCAGGCGGCCAAGCTGCTTCGCAAGGATGGCCCGGTTTACGGCCAGATCTTCGACCACCATGACGTGTTTCACACAATCTTTCAGATCTGGAGGTTCGGGTTGCGGACCTTCGGCGGTGGGCAGCGATATGCGAAACCCAAAACAGGACCCCTGCCCCATCTCACTTTCGACCCAGACCGCGCCGCCCATCATGGAAATCAGGCGTTTGGTGATGGCCAACCCCAGCCCCGTACCTTCGAACTGGCGGTTGCGTTCGTCTTCAACTTGATTGAACTCGCCAAAGATATGGCCGATTTTTTCAGGCTCGATTCCGATGCCTGTGTCTTCGATGGCTACATGAATATCGCAGGTTTGTGCATCTGGATGAGGCACACCAGTAACACGGATCAAAACGTGCCCTTCGGACGTGAACTTGACCGCATTGCCAACCAAGTTGGTTAAAACCTGCCGAATCCGGCCCGGATCACCGACGAACAGAGTGGGCAGGAACAAATCATAATCTACCAGCAATGTCAGACCCTTGTCGCGTACGCTGGGCTGCAACAGCATCGCAACCTCTAGAATACAGCGCTCTAGGTCGAAGTGCTCTGGGTGCAGGACAAGTTTGTCAGCTTCGATTTTCGAATAATCCAGAACGTCATTGATAATCACAAGCAGGGCTTCACCTGAGTTTCTGATCGTATTGACGTACAAGCGCTGTTCTTCATTCAAAGGGGTTTCGTCCAGCAACTCGCTCATCCCGACGATGCCGTTCATCGGAGTGCGGATTTCGTGGCTCATGTTAGCCAAGAACGCGGATTTGGCGCGGTTGGCCGCCTCCGCCCGTTCACGCGCTGCTGTCAGTTCGGTCTCATGTCGCACCGAAGCCGTGATGTTAAGCGCAAGGCTGACAACGTCGCCGCCGCTTCCCCGTTGGTCGATCAGACGAATGTATTGCCCATTCCACAGTTGCAACACGATCGGTGGCGGATTGGCACGCTTCCAACGCATTTGCATCTTGGCGCGCCACGCGTCAGCGGTTTCATCCCCAATGTCAACAATGCCTTCGGTTGTCAGCAATTCAAGAATTCGAGGATAAGTTATCCCGGGCACCACCTCATCCAAACCATCGAAAACACCTAGATAAGCGGTGTTGGCCCCGATCAGGCGACCATCGCAGTCAAAAAAAGCAAAACCGTCCTGGATGGTCTGAATTGAGTGCCACAGACGACGTTCTGCCACCTCGATCTTGGCATGAGCTACGGTCAGATCGGATTTGACCTTTTCATTCTCATCCCGGACGGTTTCGACCTCGGCCTGTGTTTCACCGATACGTTTGGTCAAAGCCATGGCATGCTGGCCGAGTTTCCGGTTGGCCGCCGAAAGCTCGGCCTGTTTCAGCGATAACATACGCTCGGCGGCCAGCCGCGCGCGCCGCTCCTGTGCCAATTTTTGTGCAAGACTCATTGTGATCTTTTCCGGGATGTACAGATTTCAGCATCGCGGCAGAGAATGAAAAACTGTTTAAGCCGTTGCGCAACCGGCGCGCGCCATGCAAGGCTGAGCACAAAGAGGAGGGCAGCATGCACCGCTTTGTTTTTATTTCAATAACTTATATCTTTTCACTCTTGATCCTGCCCGTCACCGCTCTGGCGCAGAACGCCGTGCCTGACTTCCGCTATATCACCACGCGGGATACCGATTTTTATGGGTCAGATCTGGATGCGCTGTTTGACACAGATCTGAAATCATGCATTCGGGCTTGCTCGGCCAATGATCGCTGCACAGCTTTCACCTATAACACGCGATCCAATGCCTGCTTTCCCAAGGACGGGGTGACCCAGCAAGAGGCGTATCAGGGTGCGCTTTCCGCGCAAAAGGTAACGACTTCGGAACAGGCTCTGATATTGGGCAAAACCCGTGCGGCGGCGTTGAGCGTGCTGGGTTCTGCTGATTTGAATCGGGCGACAGATCAGGCGCGCAACCTGGGATTCCTGCATCCTGCCGGCGGTTACGACCTGCAAGCTGTGTTGGACGCAGCGAATAGCGCGGGCAGTGCGACACAAGCGATGCAATGGACCGGTGTTGCCGTGTCTCTCAGCGATGCACCGGATCTTTGGGTGGAATACGCGCGCCTGTTGCTGACCATTAATCCCTCAGGCTGGAACGAGCGGCGCGATCTTCGAAACCGTGCACTGAATGCCGCGATCAATGGTTATTTGCGGTCCGAGGGCACGGGATCACAAATCACGGCCTTGATGACTTTGGCCAACGCTCTGGAAGCCGTGGACCGTGGCCGCGACATGATCCCCGCTCTTCGGCTGGCCGAACAGCTTCAGCCGCGTGAGGACGTACTGGCCGCGCTGGATGATGCAATCGGGAAATACGGGTTTCGAGTGGTCGATACCTCGGTCGAGAGCGACGCGGTCGCGCCCCGGATCTGTGTTGAGTTTTCGGAACCTCTTGTCAAGGCCGGTGTTGACTACGATCCCTATGTGCAGCGCAATGACACCGGCTTGGTTGTTCAGGTCGACGAAAAGCAGCTTTGCGTAGATGGGGTCGCGCATGGCCAGCGCTATCGCCTGACTTTACGCCAAGGTTTGCCTGCCGCTTCGGGTGAGGCATTGAATCGCAACGTTGAACTGACCCACTATGTACGCGACCGCACACCGTCGGTTCGGTTTCCCGGACGCAGCTATGTTCTTCCGAAATCTGCGGATGCGGCTTTGCCGGTCGAAACGGTCAACGTTACTGAGCTGGAGCTGATCCTGCGGCGGGTCAGCGACCGGAACCTGTTGCGCGCGGTGCAACAGGACTTCTTTGGCCGTCCGCTCAGTGAATGGCAGGAAGAGGAATTCTCGGACCAGATTGCCGAGGATATCTGGACCGGCACTGCCGAGGTATCCAATCAGTTGAACCAAACCATGACAGCGCGCCTTCCTATGGCAGAGGCCATCGCTGGTCAGTCTGCAGGCATCTATGCGCTGACAGCCCGTGTTCCCGGGGCTGATCCTTATGACGACCCCGGCGCGACGCAATGGTTTGTGTTGTCCGATCTGGGGATCAGCACCGCACTTGGCACAGATGGGCTTCACGTGACGGTGCGCGGCCTCAGCGATGCGGCACCCCGTCAGGATGTCGAGGTTTCGCTGGTCACTAATGCAAACGCGGTCATCGCAACCGCGCGGACCGATGAAACCGGCTATGCCACCTTCGATCCCGGCCTGATCCGCGGAAAAGGGGCCAGTGCGCCTGCCTTGGTGATGGCCTCTGCCGGGGACAGCGATTTCAGCTTTTTGTCCCTCACCGATCCCGCCTTTGACCTGTCGGATCGCGGCGTTGAAGGGCGCGCGCCTGCGGGGCCGGTTGATGTCTTCCTGACCACGGACCGGGGTGCCTATCGTGCCGGAGAGGTCATCCATGTCACCGCGCTGTCCCGAGATGGTGAGGCACAGGCAATCGTAGGGCTGCCCCTCACAGCGATCCTGTATCGCCCGGACGGGGTTGAATACCGTCGATCTGTCTCGGACGGGGGCGTTGTCGGGGGGCATGTTTTTGCACTGCCTGTGGCCGTAGACGTACCGCGTGGGGCCTGGAAGCTTGAGATCAAATCTGACCCCAAAGGCGAGGCACTGGCGCGTCAGACGGTGCTGGTCGAGGACTTTCTGCCTGAACGTATCGATTTCGATCTGTCCCTACCCGACGCGCCCTTGCGGCCCGGCGATAGCCCACCGCTTTCCATAGATGCGCGCTATCTTTTTGGTGCGCCGGGATCTGACCTGAGCATTGACGGACAGGTCATCGCGCGCGCCGCGGATACCGTTCTGGGGTACGAAGGTTACCGCTTTGGCCGCTACGATGCTGAGGCCGTGATCAAAAGCACGTATTTCGGAAACACGCGCACGGATGCGGCGGGACAGGCCACCGTAGCCGTCGAAATTCCAGTGTTAGAGACTGAAGGAAAGCCCATTGAGGCTGAAATCATCGCACGATTGACCGATGGCTCTGGCCGTCCGGTTGAACGTCGCCTGTCTGCTCCGGTCCTGCCACCGCAGCCGGCGATCGGTGTCAAAACTTTGTTCGAAGAGGTTGTTCCCGAAGGTACCGAAGCTGCGTTTCAGATCGTCGCCCTCGCTCCTGATCTAACGCCCAGCCCTATGCGCCTGCGCTGGACTCTGAACCGGGTCGAGACGCGGTATCAGTGGTATCAGCTGTACGGCAACTGGAATTGGGAACCGACAACCCGCCGCACGCGCATTGCCACCGGCGAAGTGGACATCTCTACCGATCCTTTGACTCTGGCGCAGCCCGTGGATTGGGGCCGTTATGAACTGGTCGTCCAGCGCGTCGACGGCACATATGCCGAAACCGCCGTCGATTTCTATGCAGGCTGGTATCAGGCCGCGGATGCGTCAACTACACCGGACCGGCTTGAGATGTCGCTGGACCGTGACAGCTATCGCGCAGGTGATACCGCGCAGTTGCGGATCGTCCCGCGCATGGCGGGCGTTGCCCAGATCGAAATCCTGTCCAACCGGCTGATCCATCGCCAGATGGTGGACGTGCCGGAAGGTGAAACCGTGATCCCGATCCAAGTGACCGAAGATTGGGGTGCGGGGGCGTATGTCACCGCCACGGTCATCCGTCCGATGAACGTCGTAGCAGGTCAAAACCCGGCGCGTGCGATGGGTGTAGCACATGCCACCATTGATCCAGCAGATCGCAAACTGGACGTCGCAATTGATGTGCCCGAGGTCACATCGCCACAGCAAACGCAAAAGGCCCGTGTTAGGGTCGAGAACGCCTCGGAGAATGACCCTGTCTGGCTGACACTGGCTGCAGTGGATGTGGGCATTCTGAACCTGACTGGATTCGAAAGCCCGGATCCGCAGGAATATTACTTTGGGCAACGCCGTCTTGGCGTGGATCTGCGCGACGTTTACGGGCGCCTGATCGACGGCATGACCGGAGCGATGGGCACCGTCCGTTCCGGCGGTGACGCCGACAACGGCTTGCGTCGCCAATCCCCACCTCCGACGCAAGACTTGATGGCCGTATTCAGCGGCCCGGTTCAGGTCGGCCCGGACGGAGAGGTTGAGGTGGACGTTCCCCTACCCGCCTTCAATGGCACTGTCCGATTGATGGCGGTTGCGTGGTCACCCAAAGCGGTCGGGCAGGCCGAAGCCGATATGATCGTCCGCGATCCGGTGGTCGTCACCGCCAGCCTGCCGCGCTTCCTTGCCCCCGGAGATCAAAGCCGAATGCGGCTTGAGATCGTTCATGCCGATGGCACACCCGGAGAGATGGCACTTGGTCTGACGGCTTCCGGTGGATTGGAGCTGGGCGCGGCACCGACCAGCTTTGTGTTGGAAAACGGTGGCAAGGCGATCTTTGACATCCCCGTCACAGCCAGCGTTGTTGGCGATCCCGAAATCAGTGTTTCGATCACCACACCGGACGGCCGCGACCTGTCGCAAACCCTGCGCATGCCCGTACGTGCCAACGATCCGGTGATTGCACAGACACGACGTTTCGCGTTGGGGGGCGACGACAGTTTCCTGTTTTCGCAGGACGTATTTGACGGGTTCCAGCCCGGTTCGGCCAAGGCCATCCTATCTGCCGGAGCTTTGGCAAAGTTCGACACGCCCGGTCTGTTGGATCAGTTGAACCGTTACCCCTATGGCTGCACGGAACAGATCACCAGCAAAGCCCTGCCGCTGCTTTATCTGTCATCCGTCGCGCAAGCCTCGGGGCTGGGGGACGGTCCGGTGGTGGATCGGCGCATCACAGAGTCCATTCGCAGCGTCCTGACCCGTCAGGCTGCCAATGGTGCCTTTGGCCTGTGGCGCGCGGACAGCGGAGATTTCTGGTTGGACGCTTACGTGACAGACTTCCTGTCCCGTGCGCGCGCTCAGGGATACCCAGTGCCGGATCGCGCCTTTGCCCAGGCCATGGATAACCTTCGAAACAGGGTCAACTATGCGCCCGACTTCGACGAAGGCGGTCAGGATATTGCCTATACCCTGATGGTTCTGGCACGAGAAGGCGCAGCCTCGATGGGTGATCTGCGTTACTATGCAGATGTCAAAGGGGATGCGTTTGACACCCCATTGGCAGCTGCACAATTGGGCGCAGCGCTGGCATCTTATGGCGATCAGACTCGGGCGGATGCGATGTTCAACCGTGCCGCTCGCATGTTGGAACAGGTCCCCGATGAGCAGGAAAATTACTGGCGCGCGGATTACGGCACACACCTGCGGGATTCGGCGGGTCTGTTGACCCTTGCCGTGGGCGCGGGCAGCGAGGCCGTCAATCGCGACGCACTGATCCAACGTGTCAGCGCCGGTCGCGCCCCATTGTCCACGCAAGAGGCAACGTGGTCGCTTTTGGCCGCCCATGCGCTGGTGTCTGATCCGACTGGATCGGGCTTGACCGTCAACGGCTCTCAGGTGTCTGGTCCGTTTGTGCAGGTTCTGCAGTCTGGTCAGGTGGATGAGGTCAATATCACGGCAAGTGACGGCCAAGCAACGGACATCACCCTGACAGTCACCGGGATTCCTGAGGTTCCGCCGGAGGCGGGTGGCACCGGTTATTCGATCGAACGGCAATATTACTCGATGGATGGCGATCCGATTGACGCCAACAGCTTTGAAACCGGTGAAAGGTTTGTCACGGTTCTGACAGTGACCCCGTTCGAAAGTGGCGGGGCGCGGCTGATGGTCGATGATCCACTTGCCGCAGGGATCGAAATCGACAACCCCAGCCTGTTGCGTTCAGGCGATGTGCGTTCGCTTGACTGGTTGGATCTGTCCGATGCCACCCATACCGAGTTCCGCTCGGACCGTTTCCTCGCCGCTGTTGATCTGTCCGGGCGAGAAACAGTGACGCTGGCCTACGTCGCGCGCGCTGTTACGCCGGGTGTCTTCCATCATCCTGCAGCCTCGGTCGAGGATATGTACCGCCCGCAAAACCGCGCGCATACAGCGACTGGCCGGATCGAGGTTCAGTGATTTGCACCGCGCTATATCACTGCCCGGGTGGCTGTCATGCATAGGCCGTCGAGGCTTCTGCTGGCTCTGGCCGGTGCCCTCTATCTGACGGCACTGGCACGGGACGGTCTGCACCGCTGGGTCGATGCCACAGTTCTTCCCCCTGTTCTGACCGAAACATCAGTCGAGATGCAGGACCGGAATGGCGACCTTTTGCGTGCGTTTCCCGTTGAAGATGGGATTTGGAGACTGAATCCCGGTGCGGTCGATCCGAATTTCACCGCAATGCTCGTCCGGTACGAAGACAAACGGTTCTGGACACATGCCGGAGTGGACCCGGTTGCGATGCTTCGCGCTGTGGGGCAAAGCCTTTGGAATGGACGCACGGTGTCCGGTGGGTCAACCTTGACCATGCAGGTCGCGCGGCTGATCGAAGATGGCTCAACCGGGCGCTGGAGCGGTAAAATTCGTCAAATTAGAGTCGCATTGGCCCTGGAGCAGCAGTTAAGCAAATGGCAAATCCTGACCCTCTATCTGACCCACGCACCCTATGGGGGCAATCTGGAAGGTATCCGAGCCGGTACCCGTGCATGGTTTGGAAAAGACGCAACTCGGTTGACCGCAGCACAGGCGGCCCTGTTAATCGCATTGCCGCAATCCCCGGAAGCTCGGCGCCCGGATCGTCAGCCAGAGACAGCCCGAGTAGCCCGTGACCGGGTTCTGCGCAGGCTCGAGCGATATGGCACCCTGACTGCGGCTGAAACCAGCGCGGCCATAGCAGAAACCATTCCAGACCACATGCGAACCTTCCCGCGTCTGGCGCCGCACCTGACCGACCGCGTGAAACGTCTGACCCCGGCAACCGGCGCGGTCGATTTGACGTTGAACGCCCGGTTGCAGGCCCGGTTGGAGGGTTTGGTGGCCCAAGCCGCTATCCGTGCCGGGCCGCGCGTATCCGGGGCCTTGATCGTCGCGGATCACCGCAGTGGTGAGGTTTTGGCCTCGGTCGGGTCCGCCGGGTATCAGGATGCCCGTCAGGGCTTTGTGGATATGACCCAAGCGCTGCGGTCGCCTGGATCAACTTTGAAACCACTGGTCTATGGGCTGGCCTTCGATCAGGGACTGGCCCACCCCGAGACCCTGATCAGCGACAGCCCCGTAATGTTCGGTCGATACGCCCCGCGCAATTTTGATGGCGCATTCCGGGGCGATGTAAGGGTTCGGGACGCTCTGCAATTATCACTGAACATTCCTGTTGTGCGTCTGACAAACGCGTTGGGACCTGCGCGCGTGATGACGGCGCTGCGCTTGGCTGGATCAGAACCACGTCTGAACGGCGGCACGCCCGGATTGGCGATCTCATTGGGCGGTGTGGGGTTGAGCCTGCGCGATCTGGTACAGATTTACGCCACTCTTGCAGCCGGTGGGCAAGGCCCGATCCTGCATCATGACGCTCTGGCGGATACGCGGCAAACTCCGCGCGTTCTGTCAGAAACCTCTGCCTGGCAGGTTGCCGACATTCTGGCCGGGCTTTCACCCCCAGCAGGCGGTGCGACAGGGGCGCTGGCCTATAAAACCGGCACATCTTATGGCCACCGCGATGCCTGGGCCATCGGCTTTGACGGGCAGCATGTCATTGGGGTCTGGCTGGGTCGTGCGGACGGAACGCCAGTTCCCGGCGCGTTCGGAGGCGATCTCGCCGCACCGCTTCTGGCCGAAGCCTTCAGCCTGCTGAAACCCGCGCTTTCCCCGCTGCGTCCGCCGCCGCCCTCGACCTTGCTGGTCGGCGCTGCGCAATTGCCCCAACCCTTGCAACGTTTCCGCCCCCGCACGGCGGCTTTTGAAAATGATCCTTCGGCGCCGGACCTGCTGTTCCCGCCTGAAAACGCCGTGTTAGAGACATTTGGAGCACCCCTAACGGTCAAACTGCGCGGGGGTGTCGCGCCATTTTCAGTGCTGGCGGATGGTGTGCCCGTGCTGACTGGACAGCGGCAGCGAGAGTTCGATATCCCCAACCCGGGGGCCGGTTTCACCTTGCTTGTTGTGGTGGATGCGCAGGGCCAATCGGACCGGGCAGCAATCAGGATTGATTAGCGCCGCCCTTCGCGCAGCCAACCGCCCAACAGGAACCCTCCTGCCAGTAGCAGAACCAGCCAGGGCGGCAACAGACCCGCCTGCGTAACATCCCGTGTTTCATACGCATTTCGTGGGGTCAGACCGATCCAACCCCGGCCAGCCGCAGGACGCCCTGCGCGCACGTCGCGGATGGATGGCAAACCGTCTTCCAAACGGATCACGCCACCCCGCATATTGGCCAAGATCGGTTCCAGAACATCGCCGGTTGCGATGGTACGCTCAAACTCCTTCGGTGCAGCAGGGCCAAGGCCAATCACGGCCATATGGTCGCCTTCCTGCAACCGGTACAGTCCGATCTCTGGCCCATAGTATTGTGCTTCGAACCGACCGGGAGAAACTTCTTCCAAGGTGATTTCCAAAGTCTCGCCATTCGGGCGCGTCACCGTCACTGGCCCAACCTCATCTTCAAGCGTCTGGCGAATGATGCGCATCGATTGCCCGTTGGCCTCGGCCCACAGCGCCTCTTCTTCCAATTCGGGTTCCTTCATCATCCAATGGGCCAGCCTGCGCAGCAGTTCCAACTGCGGGCCACCACCTTCAAAACCGCGGCTCCACAGCCAAGCGTGGTCGGAGGCCAGCATCGCAACGCGCCCCTCGCCAACGCGATCCAGAACCAGCAGCGGGCGTTCTTCAATACCTGTCATCAAAACCTCGCCCGAGCGGTGATTCACGTCAATCTGACGCAACCACGCCCCCCAATCCTCGGAATCGCCCAGATTGGTTGTCACCGGATGACGTTGCCCCAAGTCGCTGACCATTGGCACATACCGTTCTTCGAACACTCGTGCCGAAGGCTGCGCCGGCAAGATCGGCGCCAGAGGAGATCGGAAGATACTATCGGCACTGGCGAAATCGGGACCTGCCGCAATTAGAACCGCGCCCCCGTCATTGATGTAACTGGTAACGTTGTCCAGATAGATCGCTGGCAGGATGCCGCGCCGCTTGTAACGGTCAAAGATTATCAGATCGAAATCGTTGATCTTTTCCAGAAACAGCTCACGCGTGGGAAAGGCGATAAGGGACAGCTCATCAACAGGCACACCATCCTGTTTCTCAGGTGGGCGCAGAATTGTGAAATGTACCAAATCGACCGAGCTGTCGGATTTCAACAGGTTGCGCCATGTGCGTCCACCGGGATGCGGCTCCCCCGAGACCAGTAGAACGCGCAGACGATCCCGAACGCCATTCATCTGGATCAGGGCAGTGTTGTTTCGGTCGGTCAATTCACCGTCGGCCTGCGGCACAGAAAATTGGATCACGTTGCGCCCGCCATGGGGCAGCGTGATGGGCAGTTCTACATCACGACCAATGGGAACACTGAACTGCTCGGGTGCGCCGCCATCGACCGAAATCTCTAGTGGCGCAGTCGCCGCGCCCGCAGGTGCAGCACCACTGTCTTCCACCCGAAGGGTCAATGTGACCGGCTCGCCAATAATGGCAAACGCCGGCGCATTGCGGACGATAAGCCTACGATCCCAGTCACTTTCACGCCCGGTTTGCAGAAGGTGCATCGGTGCGGGCAGGTCCGGGGCCTGATCGACATCGTGCACAATCCCGTCTGACACCACCAGGATACCAGCGATCCGGGCACGGGGTTCTTCGGCCAAAGCCTCATTCAGGGCGGCCATAACCTGCGTGCCTTCATCCCCGTCCCCGTCGCCAACCTGAATGCGGCGCAGTTCCGTGTTGTTGCGCCCCTCAATCTCGGCAGCGAGTTCCTCGGCAGCCTGTGCGGTTTGTTCCGCCCTGTCCGAAAGCGACTGGCTGGCGCTTTCATCCTCGACCATCAGGACAATATCTGTCAGCGGTGCGCGATCTTCGATCTGATAAACCGGACCGGACAGAGCCGCCAGAACCACCAGAGCCGCCAACCCACGTAGCGCCCAGCCCGACAGGCCACGCCACAGGGCCAACACAACCCCAGCCACGGCAATCGCACCCACAGCGGCCAGAATAGGCCACGGGATCAGTGGGTCGAATATGACGGTTCCGGTCATTGTCCTAGCCTGTCCAGAAGGGCGGGCACGTGGACCTGATCGGATTTGTAATTCCCGGTCAGCACGTGCATCACCAGATTGACGCCAAAACGATTGGCCAGTTCTCGCTGCCGTTCTCCGGCGTAACCGCGCCCGACAGGCAGCAGAGCCTGCCCGTTGCGATCCACTGCCCAGGCCCCGGCCCAGTCATTCCCACCGATGACGACCGGGGTCACGTTGTCATTGAGGTTGCGGAACGGCATCCCTTCGATCTGTTCCGCATCCAGTGGCGCAGCTTCCACCCAGACTTCTGTGCCAGAGTAACGGCCCGGGAAATCCTGCAACAGATAGAACGTTCTGGTCAGAACGTGATCACGTGGAATCGGCTCTAATGCAGGGATATTCAGCGGTGCAGCCAGTTGCTGCAGCTTGCGGCCATTCGGGCTGGACGCGCCGAAACCAGCGATGTCCGCATCACGCGTGTCAAACAGGATCATCCCACCCGAGCGCAGATAGGCGTTCAGTTTCGCATAAGCTTCAGCAGAAGGTTGAGGCTGGCTTGGGGAAATCGGCCAGTACAGCAGCGGAAAGAATGCCAGCTCATCGCGTTCCAGATCGACGCCGATTGGTTCAGCGGGTTCCACCGAAGTGCGATAGAACAAGGTTTGTGCCAATCCCCGCAACCCTGCCTGCGCAATATCGTCCACCTGTGCGTCGCCGGTCAGCACATGTGCCAGAACCAGTTCATGCGTCGCCGCCAAGGCGAATTCGGTGTCTTCCGGCGTCTGCGCCTGAACCTCGGGCACCAGCAGAAACGCCGCCAGAACCCCGGCAGCAGCACGAGCCAAACCCAACCGGCCGGACAGAGCCAAAGAGGCGATCACGTCGATTGTAAGCAAGATCAGGGCAAGGCTAAGCAGCAGACCTGACAGCGGCGTTTCGGTGCTGGCCTCTTGCCCTTTGATCGGCACATTGGCTGGCCAGACCACCGGACGCAGTTCGCTATCCTCGGAAACAACATTCAGCGCCAGCTTCTGCTTGCCGCTTTCATACAGGCCCGGACGTAGATCCGGCCCGATCTGCCCTGAAATCAACTGCACCCCGTCCACACCAACCAGCGTGCCCGCGTCAGACAATGTGCCAAAACCGTCCATGATCTGCACCGGCTCCCACGTGGTGCCCTGCAACTGCGCCTCTTGCCGGGATTTCGCAGCCGAGGCCACGGCCAGACGATCCAGCATTTCGACAAACAGGCCCGACAGCGGCAGACTGGACCATTCTGCATCTGCGGTCACGTGGAACAGCACCACCTGCCCCAATCCCAACGCCTTGCGCGTTACCAATGGCGTTCCGTCGGACAAAGACGCAATCACGCGATCCGCCAGATTAGGGTCTGGTTGAGCCATGACCTGGGTCGAGACGACCACATCACCCGGGATATCCAATCCGTAGAACGGTGAATTCTCGGGGAACGGGGCCAGGGTCTTGGCCTCACCCCAGCTCATCGCGCCACCAACAGATCGTCCGCCGCTGCGCAGACGTGCGGGCAATAGGGTGTCTTCGGTGTCCCGCCCCAGATCGCTGGCTGCCATGCGCGGACCAGCAAACCGCAGCAGCAGGCCACCCTGTTCGACCCATTCGATCAGACCGGCCTCTTCGGTATCCGACATTTGCGCGACATCCGACAGGACAATCACGTCCGGGTTCGCAGGCAGAACCTCAAGCAGACCACCATCGACAAAATCTGCCGTGGGGATCAGAACCTGTGTCAGGTAATGCAGAGGCGACAACAGCTCCAGCCCTTCACGGTTCAGGGTGCCGGCAATCAGCGCAACCTCACGCCGACGCAAGCTGTCATCTGTCAGGGTCACGGCCCCGGCTGATCTTTGGCCCTGAATTTCAAAGCGCGTGATCCGAGCGCGCAATTCCGACGGCAGTGCCAGTTCGATCTGCGCCGTGGTTTCCCCGGCTTCAAAGGTCAGGTCGACCGAATGCAGCACCCGCGCCGTGCCTGCCGGATCGCGCCCCTGTGCCAGAACCGTCACCCGTTCTTCCGGGCCGGGACCCGCGCGTTGAACCGTCAATTGGATCAGCCCGTCCTGATAGGCTGCCGGCAGGATCGCAATGGGCCTTGATGCCCCCTGATAGACCGTCACATCACCACGCGCCTGAAGGGCAGAAACCAACCCTGCATGTTGGGCATAGTCCAACCTGTCGCTGAACCAATGCGTTTCAAAGCCGCCTTCAACCTCGTCCAGTGCCGCAATGGTTTGCGAAAGCTGATCTGCGGTCGGTTGCCAAGGGTTTGGGGTCAGTCCCGGAAGGCGCCCGCGCCATGCCTCGGCCGCTTGAAAAACGGGTTCTTCCGGCTCTGTCAGGCGCAGAATCGCAACAGTTCGTCCTGCACGTCCGGCTTCGGACAGTTGAGTGTCTATCTGGTCCAGCGTAGCCGACCAGCGCGTTGCACCAGCCCAACTGGCATCCAGCACCAGCAACAGCGGACCGGTGCCGGTCTCATCCCGCGATGGGTTCAGAACCGGTCCGGCCAGACCGATGATAATGGCCGCAGCCGCCAAAATCCGCAGCAGCAACAACCACCATGGGGTACGATCCGAAACACTTTCGTCATCCTTCAGCCCCAACAACAGCGTAACAGCCGGGAACATCCGGCGGATCGGTGCGGGCGGTACAGCGCGCAGAATCAGCCATAGGATCGGCAGGGTCAAAAGCCCCAGCAAAACCCATGGCGCGGTAAAGCCTATGCCCGCAAGAACCGTCATCGCGTGCCCCCATCCAGGGCCCGATAGAGCCACAATAGAGCCGCTTGTGCGCTATCGCCCGTATGGTGCAAGCCCAGTTGCCAGCCGGTTGCACGGCACAACTGCGTCAGGGCATCCTTGCGGCGTGCAAGACGTTCCAAATAGCGGTCCCGCAACTCAGCCGCCTTGAGGGTTTCGTGTCGGACAGATCCTCCGACGCTTTCGAAAATCGTCCGGCCCCGATACGGAAATGTCTCTTCGACTGGATCAAGCACTTGCAACACCACACCGCGCACGCCGCGGTCAGCTGCTTTGGTCAGGGCCAATTCAACCTCATCCAAGGGACCAAGGAAATCCGAGATAAACACGGCGCGGGCATGGGGGATCATGGCACGGTGTTCAGGCGGGGCGTAATCCGTTTGATCATCTTCAGACCAGGCTTGCGCCAAACGGATGATCTGCGCGTTGCCGCGCCGGGGCGGCAGGGTTGTGCCGGTCAGGCCGACACGTTCTCCGCCGCGTACCAGCAAGATCGAGGTTGCCAGCCCCAACAACCGGGCGCGATCCACCTTTGTTAGCAGCGATTTGTCAGACGAAAACCGCATAGACGCACCTTGATCGACCCAAAGCATCACCGATTGCGCGATCTGCCATTCGCGCTCGCGCACAAACTGCTGATCCCCCCGCGCCGAACGGCGGTGGTCGATCATCCTGCGGCTGTCCCCGATTTGCGCGGGGCGGTATTGCCAGAAATCATCGCCCATACCCGAGCGCCGCCGCCCGTGATCGCCCAACAGGACGGTTCCGGCCAAATGCTCGGCCCGCGCCAAAAGGGGCGGCAGCCGGGACGCCTCGGCCTCGGATCTTTCGCGAAGGGTCAGCGCCGCATTCACGCCGCGGCCTCGGTGCGGATCAGACCGGCAGCCGTCGAGTCAATCAGCTCGGCAAGGCTGTCACCGCGCGCCCGCGCCGCAAAGTTCAACGCCATCCGGTGGCTGAGCACCGGGCGCGCCATGTCCAGAACATCCTCGGCATTCGGAGCCAACCGCCCCTGCAACATCGCACGTGCCCGCACCGTCATCATCAGCGCCTGCGCCGCGCGGGGGCCGGGGCCCCAGGCCACGGTTTCCGAAACGCGTTCGGACACGCCTGCTTCCTCAGGGCGGAACGCGCGAACCAGATCAAGGATCAGTTCAACCACCGATTCACCCACTGGCATCCGGCGCAGCAGGACTTGGGCCGCCAACAGGTCTTCTTTGCTGAAAATCTGATGCGCCTCTTCCTCTTCCACACCGGTTGTGGCCAGCAGAATATCGCGCTCGGTCTGCCGATCCGGGTATTCGACGTCGATTTGAACCAGAAAACGGTCCAGCTGCGCCTCGGGCAGCGGATAGGTGCCTTCCTGTTCGATCGGGTTTTGCGTGGCCAATACGTGGAAGGGCGTTCCCAGCGAACGATCTTCACCCGCCACTGTCACCGTGCGTTCCTGCATCGCTTGCAGCAAAGCCGACTGCGTTCGCGGGCTGGCGCGGTTGATTTCGTCAGCCATCAGCAGCTGGCAAAAGATCGGGCCAGAGATAAAACGGAAATGCCGTGAACCGTCATCGGCAGTATCCAGAACCTCGGACCCAAGAATATCTGCGGGCATCAGGTCGGGCGTGAACTGAATGCGGTTGCCGTTCAAGCCCATCACGGTCGAAAGCGTTTCGACCAACCGCGTTTTTCCCAGCCCCGGCAAACCGATCAGCAGGGCATGACCACCGCATAACAGCGCGGTCAGAGTCAGATCCACGACCCTTTCCTGCCCGATGAAGCGGCGGGTGATCGAGGCCTTGGCCTCTTGCAGCTTGTTTTCCAGCGCTTCGATCTCGGCTACGAGGTCGGCAGGTTCGGTCATGACTTTCCCTTCCGTGGACTAATATGATTGAAGTGTATCGCGCTACGAGGAAATGGCAAAAGCAATGAGCGGACAAAAACCTGTGAAACCGTCGCCGGATGGTCTGGCTGCATCAGTCAAAGCGGCCAAAACCAAGGGTTTACCGCCCGTTCACCTTTGGAATCCCCCGTTTTGCGGCGATCTGGACATCCATATCGCAAAAGATGGCACCTGGAGTTATTTAGGCTCGCCTATCAACCGTTTCGAGCTGGTGAAGCTATTTTCCTCAATTCTTAAGAAAGAAGATGGGAAATACTACCTCGTCACACCGGTCGAGAAGGTGGGAATCACTGTTGAAGACGCCCCATTTGTCGCCGTGGATTTTGATCGTGAGGGCGAAGGCGAGCAGCAAAACCTGACCTTTACAACTCATGTAGGCGATCATGCTGTTGCAGGTTCAGGTCATCCGATCCGGATCGTTATCGACCCGGTGACAAACGAACCTTCACCCTACATCATGATCCGTTCCGATCTTGAAGCACGCATAGATCGCAAAAGTTTCTATCGCCTCGTTGAGATTGGCACCCATCACGACGGCTGGTTTGGCGTTTGGTCTGGACAAAAGTTCTTTGGGCTGATCCCGTCAACCGAGCTTGGCTGATCCTCGGCACCGTCGAGGCGCGCGGTCCTGCGCCAAGACAACGGCCAAAGCGACGACACCCGCGCCCAGCGCGCGGGTCCAGTTCCAGTCATCCCCCAGCATCAGCATGATCAGCATCACGTAAAACGGTGCGATGTTGATATGGAACGACGCTAAGGCAACGCCCAGTTTACCAACTGACGCGATGAAAAGAACCTGGCTCAGCCCCATGGCAATCAGCGCATAGATCATAAGCATCCCAACCTGCTGCGCATCCACTGCTGCGCGCGGCATCACATCCATACCCATTTGCGCGGACCCAAAACAAAGAACCCCGGCCATCAGCAACCCACCTGTAAAGGTGATCGTGGTGCGCCCGGTTTGGCTGAGCTCGGGAAAGTCGCGAACCGTCGCCATGCTGGCCCAGCAGAAAAGTCCGGTTGACGCAATTGCACAGACAGCGCCCAGCCCCAGTTGCGCCGGAGCATTGGCGCTGGTGGCAATCAATCCGCCCACAATCGACACCAGCACGCCAATGGCAAAGTTCCACTTTAAACGCCGGGTGCCAGCGGCAAGTTCAAGCAACGTTGCTGCCAGCGGCGCGCAGGACGCAATAATTGCAACGGTTACCGGGTCTGTTAACTTCTGAGCAAGGATCAAAAGGAACATGCCGATCCCGTACCCAAAACTGCCAACAAACATTGCCCGGCCCCATTTCGCCCTCAATACGCGGCTTGGTCCGTCAAGAATAAACCAGAGCGGTAACATCGCACCGACAGCCAAAGCCAGGCGCGCCGCCAGCAGAGCAACTGGGGGCCAGCTTTGCAAAAGCACGTCGGCCGCAGGAAACCCGGCCGCCCAAGCCATCATCGACGCCACGGCCAGTCCGTTGCCCGACAGGGCCGAACTGCGCGCAGATGAGAACGATGCCGCGTTCCCGCTTGCGGGTTCAGGGCTCATGGCCATGGGATCAGACCTTTTTTGTTGTTACAGCCTGGAAATGATTCGCTGGTATGGCGTGACGGTCACTGATCCTGCGGACATGATCTGGCCGGTTTTCGACAACTTGTCGTTTTCAGTCTCTTCCCCGGAAAAGGCGTGACGGTTAGGGTCGGACTGCCACAACCAAAGACCGCACATGCCCAGATTTGCTGCCAACCTGTCCCTGCTCTTTACTGAATTGCCCTATCTCGACCGGTTTCAAGCCGCCGCAGATGCTGGTTTCACTGCCGTTGAGATCCTGTTCCCCTATGACATGGCCGCAAAAGAAACCCGCCGTGCCCTATTGGCCAACGGGTTAGAGCTGGTACTGATCAACGCCCCACCGCCCAATTATACGGGCGGCCAACCCGGATACGCAGCGGTTCCTGGCGGCGAGGCCCGGTTTCAGTCGGATATCCGCCGTGTCCTGCGCTATGCTGATGTTCTGCGCCCGGGACTCATCCACATTATGTCAGGATATGCCTCGGGGTCGGATGCGCTGAATAGCTTTGTCCAGAACCTGCAATGGGCCGCCGATAGCGCCCCGCTGCAGAAATTTACGATTGAACCACTCAATCCGGTGTCGCAGCCTGACTACTTCCTGAACAATTTCGATCTTGCATCCGAGGTGCTGGATCGTGTTAACCGGCCGAATGTCGGCCTGCAATATGACAGCTTTCACGCCCACATGATCCACGGTGATGCGCAGGCCGTTTGGGAACAATTTCACCCGAGGGTCATCCACGCGCAGATCGGCGCCGCCCCGGACCGATCGGAACCGGGGCGCGGACTAACCGATTTCCAGAACTTGTTCTCGACCATGGACGCGTCCGGTTACACCGGTTGGGTTAGTGCCGAATACACACCTTCGACATCGCAAACATCCGACAGCCTTGATTGGATGCAGCCCTAGCACTGGTATTTTACAGGCAAATGTTGCAGATCAAAGGCAATACGACCTTCAGGATACCCGCCATGATACCAGCCCGCTACGCCCGCGCCGTATTCAGCCTGATCATGTCCGGCCTCATGTCCTTTATCGTGACGGGGATCGCAACAGTGAAAGCCATCGGGTTCGGCCCCAGCACTTTCGGAGATTGGATGGCATCCTGGGCCTTCTGCTGGCCCATCGCCTTCACCGTCATTCTGCTGTTTGGCCCTTCCGTGCAACGTATGGTGAACCGCATGGTCGGGCCGCAGGACTGACCCGCGACGAAGAGGGCCCGCCGGGCCGGATGAGGCGCGTCGCTAGTGCGCCTCGGCCCAATTCGCGCCTTGCCCGGCATCCACACTTAGCTTGACGTCCAGCTTAACCGCCGGGTCCGAGGCACCCTCCATCACGTCGCGCGCCACGCCGATCACCTGATCCACGGAATCCTCGGCCACTTCGAACAGCAATTCGTCATGCACCTGCAGCAGCATCTTAGCCGGTAGCCCATTGATCGCCCCAGGCATCCGCACCATGGCCCGTCGGATCACATCCGCTGCAGTGCCCTGAATGGGCGCGTTGATTGCTGCTCGTTTTGAGAACCCGGCGTGAGGTCCCTTGGCGTTGATCTCGGGCGTATGAATCTTGCGCCCGAACAAGGTCTGGACATAGCCGTGTTCTTTGGCAAAGGCGACGGTGTCGTCCATATAGGCTCTAATGCCCGGGAAACGTTCGAAATAGCGGTCGATGAAGCCCTGGGCTTCGGCCCGCGGAATGCGTAGGCTCCGCGCCAGACCAAAACCCGAGATGCCGTATATCACACCAAAGTTGATCGCCTTGGCCTGACGGCGAATGTCGGGCGTCATCTCATCCAGCGGCACGTCGAACATCTCGGATGCCGTCATGGCGTGAATGTCCAACCCGTCCGAGAATGCCTGTTTCAAAGTCGGAATATCCGCAATATGCGCCAGAATCCGAAGTTCGATCTGACTGTAGTCGAGGCTCACCAGCACATTGCCCGGCTCGGCGATAAACGCCTCACGAATGCGTCGCCCTTCCTCGGTGCGCACGGGGATGTTCTGAAGGTTCGGATCGGTCGAGGCCAAACGTCCCGTATTCGCCCCGGTGATGGAATAAGACGTGTGCACACGCCCCGTATCAGGGTTGATATGGGTCTGCAGCGCATCTGTGTAGGTCGATTTCAGCTTGGACAGCTGCCGCCAATCCAGCACCCGGCGCGGTAGTTCGTGTTCGGTCGCAAGATCTTCCAGAATGTCCGCCCCGGTCGAATATTTCCCGGTCTTCCCCTTCTTGCCACCCTCAAGACCCATCTTGTCGAACAGAATCTCACCCAACTGCGCAGGCGATCCAACATTGAAAGTCTCACCGGCCAGCTCGTGAATTTCGGCCTCTAATCCGGCCATTTTCTGCGCGAATGCGTTAGACATACGGCTCAGCACATCGCGGTCCACCTTGATGCCATGCATCTCCATCTCGGCCAAGACGGGCACCAAGGGGCGTTCCAACGTCTCGTACACCGTCGTCACTTGGACCTGATGCAGTTGAGGCTTGAACAGTTGCCAAAGACGCAAGGTGATATCCGCATCCTCAGCGGCGTAGGCCGTGGCCTCATCAATTGGAACCTTGTCGAATGTGATTGCGGATTTGCCCGATCCCAGCAGCGGCTTGATCGGGATTGGCGTATGGCTCAGATAGCGCTCGGACAATGTGTCCATCCCATGCCCATGCTCGCCGCCATGCATCGCATAAGACATCAACATCGTATCGTCGATTGGGGCAACGTTGATGCCATGGCGCGCAAAAATCTTGGCATCGTATTTCATGTTCTGCCCGATCTTGAGTATCGACGGATCCTCGAGCATCGGTTTCAGCAAGGTTAGAGCCTCGTCCAACGGCATCTGACCCTCAGCCAATGCATCCGAGCCGAACAGATCATCGGCAGTCCCATCGCGGTGGGTCAGCGGGATATAGCAAGCCTCACCAGCTTCAACACACAGCGAGACGCCGACCAGATCGGCGATCATCTCATTCAGTCCGGTGGTTTCGGTATCGACAGCGACCCAACCGCGCTCATAGGACTTATCGATCCACTTTTGCAGGGCCTCGGCGTCGCGCACACACTCGTATTTCGACGCATCAAACGGAATAAGCGTTGCCTCCGGTTCTTCAGCCGCAGGCGCAGGCGCGTCAGCAATCACCGGAGCTTCGGCCCCCAGTTTATCTGCGATGCGCTTGGTGAGAGTGCGAAACTCCATCTCGGCCAGGAACCCTAGAAGGGTTTCGGCATCCGGGTCTTTGACCTCAAGATCGTCCAGAGTGAAATCCAGCGGTGTGTTTTCGTCCAATTGCACCAGCTTCTTGGACAGCTCGATCTGGTCTCGTTTTTCCATCAGCGTCTGACGGCGCTTTGGCTGTTTGATCTCTTCCGCGCGATCCAGCAGCGTTTCCAGATCGCCATATTCATTGATCAGCAGAGCTGCTGTTTTCACGCCAATCCCAGGGGCACCCGGCACATTATCCACCGAATCCCCGGCCAAAGCCTGCACATCGACCACCCGTTCAGGGCCCACACCGAATTTCTCGATAACCCCATCCCGGTCGATGCGCTTGTTCTTCATCGCATCCAGCATCTCAACTCCGTCGCCGACCAACTGCATCAGGTCCTTGTCGGAACTTACGATAGTCACACGGCCCCCGGCCTCACGCGCCTGAACGGCCAACGTGGCGATGATGTCGTCAGCCTCGTACCCCTCAAGCTCTTTGCAAGCGATGTTGAAAGCCTTTGTCGCCTCGCGCGTTAGAGGCATCTGCGGGCGCAGATCCTCTGGCATCGCCTCGCGGTTGGCCTTGTAAAGATCGTATAGATCGTTCCGGAACGTGTGCGAACCCTTGTCGAAGATCACCGCGACATGGGTTGGCGCATCTGGTCCGGCGTTTCCCTCGACATATTTCTGCAGCATGTTGCAAAAGCCCGAGACCGCCCCGATCGGTAATCCGTCGGATTTTCGAGTCAGCGGAGGCAGCGCGTGATAAGCCCTGAAAATAAAGGCCGATCCGTCGATCAGATGCAGGTGACACCCTTTTCCAAAATTGCTCATGCACGCTCTCCCTGTCGGTCAGGGATGGTTCTGCCACAGGGGCACGCGGGTGACCAGTCAGGAACGTGTGTTAGCCACCAAAGAGGCCGCCGAAAACGTCCGAGAAACTGTTCAGAAGCGCCATGATCACCAGAACGCCGAGGAAAGCGAAGAAAGCGAAGGCGAAGAACTGGAACAGGATCGCGCCAGTTCCAATGGCCATTCCGGCGATGGCCGGGCGTCGTTTTTCGTGACGAAGAATGCCAATCACCGAGACAACAATTGCCAGCCCACCCAGCATCGCCACACCAATTTGCAAGTAATCGTCCAGGTCGCGGGTTTGGGCCACGGGTGCGGGCTGCTCAAGCCCGGCTGCGGCCCGCAAGGTGGATTTGCCAAGCTCAGCCGCCAGTTCACCCAATGAAACGCCGGCGGAGTGTTGCGGCGCAAAAGGACCGGCCCAAAACACAAACAAAGCAGCGAATAAAGCCAATGCAGCAAGGAAAAACCCGATCCAACCAAAAACCGGGTTGGCCGTGTCAGTGGCAGTCATGTCGGTCATCACACTCACCTACGATGGTTGTACCAACGCACTACCATGAAAATCGCGGCGAGATTTGGGCGAAACCCGGTTAGGCGGGCAATCAGCCCTGTTCTGTGCCCTTCAGAACATATTTGCAGTCGCAATAGGGGCACTCGACCCAGCCGGTATCTTCGGGGATTTGCAGCCACACGCGCGGATGCCCCAACGCACCTTCACCGCCATCACAGGCAACACGGGTGGTTTCGACGATCTTGGTTTCCGGCGCTTCGATGGTCACGGCTGGCGATCCTTCTTCGGTTGTCGGCCTCGCGGGCATGTACTAGGTGCGTTTATGAGCGATGAGCAAACCGGGGGCAAGAGCCACATGAGCGATGCGGCAATCAGGATCGAAGGGCTGCGCAAAACCTATCGCGGCGGCAAGGGCCAGCCCGAGAAACACGCGCTGAAAGGCATAGACCTGACCGTTCCGCGCGGGTCGGTGTTTGGGCTGTTGGGGCCAAACGGAGCTGGGAAATCGACCCTAATCAACATTCTCGCTGGGCTGGTTGTGAAATCCTCGGGCCATGTATCAATTTGGGGATTCGATCAGGATCAGAACCCGCGCCAGTCGCGTGCCGCCATTGGCGTGATGCCGCAAGAGCTGAACCTGGACCCGTTCTTTTCCCCACGTGGCGCGTTGGAGGTTCAGGCCGGTCTGTACGGCGTGCCAAAGGCGCAGCGCCGCAGCGATGAGATTCTGGAGCTGGTGGGTCTCAGCGACAAGGCCGAGGCGTATGCCCGCACGCTGTCGGGCGGGATGCGGCGGCGGCTTTTGCTGGCCAAGGCGCTGGTGCATCACCCGAAGATTCTGGTGTTGGATGAACCCACGGCTGGTGTGGATATTGAACTGCGTCAGATGCTCTGGACCAATGTGCGCAAACTGAATGAACAGGGCATGACCATCATCCTGACCACGCATTATCTGGAAGAAGCGCAAGAGATGTGCGACGAGATCGCCATCATCAACCATGGCGAAAAGATCGCACAGGACAGCACCGCCAACCTGCTGGGTCGGATGGACAGCCGGACGATGGTGATCGTCCCAGACAACCCTGTGGTGAATCTGCCTGTAACCGAAGGGGTCGAAGCCGGACTGCGCGACGATGGTAGCCTTGTGCTGCAATATCAAGGCAATCAAACCAGCGCCGAGCAGGTGCTGGAAGCCGTCCGTGCCGTGGGTATCCGCATTCGCGACGTGCGTACCGAGGAAGCCGATCTTGAGGATGTGTTCCTTGCACTGACATCGTCGCGCGCCGAGGAACCTGCAGACGATCAGGATCAGCCGCGCCGGGGAATGCACCGGGTCAAGCTTTAGGCGCGGTCGATCCGCGCCTGATAGCAGTTGTTTCTGGCCGAGCGGACATGGATATAAGCGATATCCGGTCGAGCAAAGATGCCCTTCACCGCTGCGCCGATCTGCTCCATGGGCGTGATCGCCCCGGTGCCATAGACGATCCTGTCATCCGCACCATAGCCCTTGATCAGGTAGTCAGGAGAGGTGGTCAGAATCTCGGGCATCTCTTCCCCCTCATACCGCTCGCACGGTGCGGCACACAGAAAGATCGGGCCGGTTTCCGCATACGGATGTGTCTCTAAAAAAGGACGATGGGCCAATATCATCATCTCTTCGCCTTCGGGAATGTTCTGTAGGCAGTGGCGGCAAGGGTTGCCTGTACCCGTCGAAACGGTGCGCTCGGGCGTAGCGCCATAAGCGTCCGACGCTCCAGCTTGAAGGGCGCGAACTTCGGATGTGGGCAGTGCGGTTATCTTGAACATATCGGGTCTCCTTTTTGCCGACCCTGCCGATCTGATCGATCTCAAGCGACCCGTTTTCTGCGCAAAGGACTCGAAAAAGAACAAAACGTGAATATAATAGTGACTCGCCATGTATGCCGAGCTGTCGATCACATCGAATTTCACCTTCCTCACCGGGGCCTCGCACCCCGAGGAATACATGGAGCGCGCCGTCACCCTGGGCCTGCCCGCCATTGCGATTGCCGATGACAACTCGGTCGCCGGGATTGTCCGCGCCCACACCCAGGCGCGCGAGATTGCCCGCAAGGTCCGCGAACGGCTGGAGTGGGAAGAGCAGAACACCTCCATCGGCCCACCCTACCCTGACCACATCGCCAAACCGCCCTCGTATCCGATTCACGCCGTGCCGCGCCTGATCCCAGCCGCGCGGCTGATCTTTACCGACGCACCTACCGTCACCGCCTTGCCGCTGAACCGGCAGGGCTGGGGCAACCTATGCCGCATCCTGTCCACTGGTCGCCTGCGTGCCGAGAAAGGCGACTGCATCCTGCACCTGTCCGACCTTTTGGCGTTTTCCGACGGTCTACACCTGCTGCTCTGGCCACAGGCGGACCGATCCCAAGGCGGCGCGAGCGCGTGGAGGACACAAGCGCAACAGCTGACGCGCCGCTTTGCCGGGCGGATAAACCTGTTGATGCACCCTCGATACGATGGTGCAGACAGCGCATATTTCTCTTTGTTAGAGATTGAATCAAAGCAATTGGGCATCCCCACACTCGCCAGTGCCACACCGATGATGCATCACGGGGCCCGTCGTAAGCTGGCCGACGTTCTGACCGCCATCCGCCTGCGCCGTAAGGTGGATGATCTGGGCCGCGAAGCGCTTGCCAATGGGGAACAGCGCCTGCGATCCGAGACCGAGATGTTGCGCATCTTCAAAGGTCACGAGGGCGCTGTTGCCCGCGCCCATGAACTCAGCACGCAACTCACATTCTCGCTCGACGAGCTGCGCTATGAATATCCCCGCGAAGGCAGCGAACAGGAAACTCCGACCCAACGTCTGCACCGTCTGGCGCATGAGGGGCTGAAATGGCGCTATCCTGCGGGCGCGTCGGATAAGGCTCAGAAGATGTTGGCCCATGAGCTCACGCTGATCGGCAAACTGAAATATGAACCCTACTTCCTGACCGTCCGCGACATCGTCCATTTCGCCCGATCTCGGGGCATCCTGTGCCAGGGGCGCGGTTCGGCAGCCAATTCGGTGGTCTGTTTCTGCCTCGGCATCACCGAAGTCAGCCCCGAGATGGGTACGATGGTGTTCGAGCGCTTTGTCTCTGAGGCGCGTGATGAACCGCCTGACATTGACGTGGATTTTGAACACGAACGCCGCGAAGAGGTGATCCAGCACATCTATGACCGCTATGGCCGCGAACGCGCGGGGCTCTGCGCCACGGTCGTGCATTACCGCGGCAAGCGGGCCATTCGCGAGGTCGGCCGTGCTATGGGGCTGACCGAGGACACGATCTCGGCGCTGTCCTCGCAGCTTTGGGGTTTCTTCTCGACCGTCGGGCTTGAGGCGCACCGGATGCGCGAGATCGGCCTCGATCCCGAGGACCGCCGCCTGAAACAGACTCTAATGCTGGTTTATGAGATTGACGGTTTCCCCCGTCATCTATCCCAGCACGTCGGCGGCTTTATCATAACCGAGGGGCGTTTGGACGAACTTGTTCCTATCGAGAACGCCACGATGGAGGACCGTACGGTCATCTGCTGGGACAAGGACGACATCGACTCGCTTGGCATCCTCAAGGTCGATGTCCTCAGCCTTGGGATGCTCACCTGCATCCGCAAGGCATTCGATCTGATCGGTCAGCACCACCAGACCAGCTATACACTAGCAACCCTGCCGCCTGAGGATCCGGTGGTCTATGACATGCTGTGCAAAGCCGACAGCATCGGCGTGTTTCAGGTGGAATCACGTGCTCAAATGAACTTCCTGCCCCGGATGCGGCCGCGCAATTTCTATGACCTGGTGATCGAGGTCGCCATCATCCGCCCCGGCCCCATTCAGGGCGACATGGTTCACCCCTATATCCGCCGCCGGAACGGAGAGGAGGAGGTCAGCTTCCCCTCGGACGAACTGGGTGAGGTGCTGGGTAAAACGCTGGGCGTACCATTGTTTCAGGAACAGGCGATGCAGATCGCCATTGTGGGCGCGGGGTTCACCCCGGAACAGGCCGATCGGCTGCGACGGTCGCTGGCAACCTTCAAAAAGCATGGCAATGTCAGCGAATTCCGCGCGCTATTCCTGCGCGGAATGAAGCGCAACGGGTATGATGACGACTTTGCCGAGCGGTGTTTTTCACAGATCGAAGGGTTTGGCTCATACGGTTTCCCCGAAAGCCACGCGGCCAGCTTTGCACTGCTGGTCTATGCCAGCGCCTGGATCAAATGCCACCATCCCGGTATTTTCGCCTGCGCCCTGCTGAATTCACAGCCGATGGGGTTCTATGCCCCTGCCCAGATCGTGCGCGATGCGCGGGAACATGGGGTGCAGGTGCGTCCGGTCTGCATCAATGCCAGCTTCTGGGACAACGTGATGGAGCCCGACGGCCATGGCGGGCTGGCCCTGCGGCTGGGGTTCCGCCAGATCAAGGGACTCAGCGAAGAAGACGCCAGCTGGCTGACCGCCGCGCGCGGCAACGGCTACCATCAGGTCGACGATGTGTGGCGTCGCGCGGGGCTGGGGCCGTCGGTGATCGAACGGCTGGCCGAGGCCGATGCCTTCGCCGCCTGCGACCTAACCCGGCGCGAGGCATTGTGGCAGGCCAAAGCGATTGCAACCGCCAAGCCCTTGCCTCTGTTCTCGCAGGATCTGGAAGGTGAGGCGCTGGACGAGCCCGAAGCCTATCTGCCGCAGATGACATTGGGTGAGCAGGTGGTCGAGGATTATGTCGCCACCCGTCTTAGCCTGCGGGCGCATCCGGTGGCCTTGCTACGGCATATCCTGACGCCCGAGCCGCGCGACAAAACCACGCCTGTTGCATGACGGCTGAAGGGGATACTTCCCCGGGACAGAGTCGAATTTGGTGACCTCATGACCAGACCCATCCTGCCGCCGCGCTTTCCGGCGACACCCGATCAGATCAATGCGCAGGTCCACGCCTTCTATGCCCGCGTGCGTGAAGACGCTGTGCTGGGTCCGGTCTTTGCCAACCATGTCACCGACTGGCCCGCGCATGAGGAAAAGATCGCCGCGTTCTGGCGCAACGCCATCTTGTTTGAACGCAGCTATGACGGCAATCCACAGCGGGTCCATATCGAACGGCCTGATGTAAAACCCGAGATGTTCGCCCACTGGTTGGACCTGTTCGAAGAAATAGCCACCCAGACGCTGCCGCACGACACCGCAATCCCATGGGTCGCGCTGGCCCGACGTATCGGCGTGGGGATGAAGGCAGGCGTGCAATCGGCCCGTCAACCCAAAGACGCGCCACCGATCCTGCGTTGATCCCTCTGCATGGCGGCTTTGCCATGTTAGCGGTAAAATAGGGGCTATGCGGACCGCAAAAATGGGGTTACTCAGGGGCAAGACAGCCCCTCTGCGCTGCGACGACACAGTGCCACCACACCGACATCACCTGAGGCCATATCGATGAGCACTCAAAACACCACCCTCCGGGGACTTGGTTTCGCGTTCGCGGGATTTGCGGTCTTTGCCAGCCACGACGCGCTGATCAAGGTGCTGGGCGGGACTTATTCGGTGATGCAGATCATCTTTTTCGCCACGCTGTTTTCCTTTGTGCCAATGGCCGTATCCATGCTGGCCGACCGGACGCCCAGCAACTTCCGCCCGCATCATCCCTGGCTGGTGCTGTTGCGCTCGGGCCTTGTGGTTACATCTATGGTCTGCGCCTTTTACGCCTTTTCGGTGCTACCACTGGCCGAGGTCTATTCGCTGCTGTTTTCCTTCCCGCTGATTGTGACCGTCCTGTCGATCCCCATTCTGGGAGAAGTTGTGCGCATCCAACGCTGGGCTGCAGTCGGTGTTGGCCTGATCGGCGTTCTGATAGTTCTGCGTCCGGGCGCGACAGACATCACCCTCGGCCACCTCGCCGCCCTGACAGCCGCATTTTGCAGCGCGTTTGGCTCTGTTCTTGTACGCAAGATCGGGAACGAGGAACGATCCGCCGTACTGATCCTCTATCCTATGCTACTGGCCATTCTGGTCATGAGCCTTGCGCAGCCGGCTGTGTATCAGCCGCCATCCCTGCTGCATCTGGCCATGATGGCGCTGGTCGGCGTGTTTTCGGTTATCGCCCAGCACCTGATCATCCTCGCCTATCGCGCGGCACCCGCCGGGGTTGTCGCGCCCAGCCAATACAGCCAGATCATCTGGGCCACGATTTTCGGCATGGTCTTCTTTGGGGAACACCCGGACGGCTGGGTCGCCGTCGGGGCCAGTATCATCATTGCGTCCGGTGTCTTTGTGGTCTGGAGAGAGAGTCGCTCTAACACCACGTCTGTGAACACCCCGGTTCTGCGGGTACGGTCTCCACGATCAGATACAGGGGCGTCGCGACCGGGGAAATAATCCAAAAGCAACCCGGCGCCGATGCAACAGAACTAGCCTAATCTCCAAAATCGCAAACTATAGCGTGAGTTGTGCACACTACGCGCATAAGTAGAGCATTGATTGACCCTTGCAGTTTAGAGAACACAACATGAGACTTGCTTTGACGCTCTTGGCCTTGGCAACTTCCACCATGTCGGCACTGGCTAATGAGGATGCAGCAACCTGAATTATCGCTGAACATGACGAGCCTCGCTTTTTCACAAAACTCACCGTCCAGGAATGTACGCTCACAAAGGAACAATGGGAAAAACAAGAGGGTGGCGGTCGTATTCTCTGGCATTTCGCTGAGATTGACCTTGTCGGTGCGCACCTCTTTCATCCGATGGACGGGTTGAGTGAGGAAGTTAAGGCCCAGTTTGCCGCAGACGGGTATCCAATCCCAGAATCCAAGGTCTTCGATGGGCGCGACGGGGACAATCCTTTCGTATCATTCACACTCTCAGCGCGTGACGATTGGTCCGGCCAACAAGAATACTGGCATAAGCGCAAAACCGCTCAGAAACAGATTGAAATAGGTAAAGCCGTCTGGAGCGATCGCAATGGTGGCAATACGCATGTGGTCATTTCGCTAACAAATTTTTCGGTGCTGTTTCATGGCGAGGACACATACGCCAAAACAGAAGAAACCGCGCTGAGGATTAGATCCTATATCGAAGAAAACTGCGAATTTCTCGGGTAAATTCAGAAGGAGGATTCAGGTACAGGCCACCTTATGGTGGCCTGCCAAAGTCAGCTATCAGTAAACCACCACCGACCGGATGCTCTCACCCTTATGCATCAGATCAAAGCCGTGGTTGATGTCATCCAGACCCATGGTGTGGGTGATCATCGGGTCGATCTCGATCTTCCCTTCCATATACCAGTCGACGATCTTGGGCACATCGGTCCGGCCTCGCGCGCCGCCGAAGGCGGTGCCGCGCCATGACCGGCCGGTGACCAGCTGGAACGGGCGGGTCGAGATCTCGGCCCCAGCCGGCGCCACGCCGATGATGATCGATTCACCCCAGCCTTTGTGCGCCGATTCCAACGCGTCCCGCATCACGCCGACATTGCCGGTGGCGTCAAAGGTATAATCCGCGCCGCCCTTGGTAAGGTTGACCAGATAGGGAACCAGGTCGCCTTCGACCTCTTTGGGGTTCACAAAATCGGTCATGCCAAACTTCGTGGCCATCTCGACTTTCGATGGGTTCAGGTCAACGCCAACGATCTGATCTGCCCCGGCCAGACGCAGCCCCTGAATCACGTTCAGGCCGATGCCACCCAGACCAAACACGATGGCGCGGCTGCCGATCTCGACCTTGGCGGTGTTGATCACCGCGCCAATGCCAGTGGTGACGCCGCAACCGATATAGCAGATCTTGTCGAAGGGCGCGTCTTCACGCACTTTGGCCAGCGCAATCTCGGGCAGAACTGTATGGTTCGAGAAGGTCGAGCAGCCCATATAGTGCAGGATCGGATCGCCATCCAAAGTCGAGAATCGCGAGGTCCCGTCGGGCATCAAGCCTTTGCCTTGGGTTTCCCGGATCGCCTGGCACAGGTTGGTTTTGGGATGCAGACAGTATTCACACTCGCGACATTCAGGAGTGTAAAGAGGGATCACGTGATCGCCCGGCTTCAGGCTGGTGACGCCCGGGCCGACCTCAACCACAACACCTGCGCCTTCGTGACCCAAAATGGCTGGGAACAGACCTTCGGGGTCTGCCCCGGACAGGGTGAATTCATCCGTGTGGCAGATGCCGGTGGCCTTGATCTCCACCAGAACCTCGCCCGCCTTGGGACCTTCGAGGTTCACATCCATCACTTCCAAAGGTTTGCCCGCCTGAACGGCGACGGCGGCACGGGTGCGCATATCACTGTCTCCCTGTCTTCTTTGACCCGACCCTGCGTCAATTGCAGGGTGTTTTCAACTGTGCTTTCATGACAGACTTGCTAATTGTTTGATATTGCAGAAACGACATTGCCGGAATGAGGAACGCCAATGCACCGATTTTTACCGATTCTGATCCTTCTGGCCGCCTGCGCCGAGACCCCGGCCCCCGAAGAAGCGCGACTTGCGCCCGAGGCCGCGCCGGTTGATCTGGCCTTTTGTCAGGGCGAAGCATTTGCCGACTCGGTGGGCCAGCCGGTTTCGACCATTCAGGCCGATTTGCCGGAACGCACCCGTGTGCTGGGACCTGATGACATTGCAACGCAGGATTACCGGATCGACAGACTGAACGTCTTTGTAAATGGTGCCGGTGTAATTCAGCGCCTGACCTGCGGGTAAGCGTGGACTCGGGCGTTGATTCTCGGGTAAGAACAAAATGGGAACATTTTGATGTCTGCCGATGCCAAAACGCCGAGTACTTTCACTGTGGTTTCCCCGTCTTGGGGCTGAACGGCTGATCCGCGCCGCGCGGGGGCTGCATTCCGGGCCGTTGGCTGTGGTTACTGAGCAGTCGAACATGCAGGTCATTACCTCATTGAATACTGAAGCACAGGCCGCCGGGCTGCGTGTGGGCCAGCCCGTGCGCGATGCACATGCCATGTGCGCCAGCCTGATCACACGGCACCGCAACGCCCCGGCCGAAGCCGCGTTTCTAACCGCGCTGCGCCGCTGGGCGGGCAAGTTCAGCCCTTGGGTGGCCGAAGAAGCTCCGGATGGGCTGATCGTTGATCTGTCGGGTTGTGCGCATCTGTTTGGCGGGGAAGAGACGCTGCTGAGCGTGCTTGAAACGGACTGCGCTGATATGGGCCTCAGCGTACAAATGGGCATTGCCGACACGCTGGGCGCAGCCTGGGCTTTGGCGCGCTATGCAGGGCAAGAGGCCACATCCGACCGCAACGGCGACGCCATCAGCCAGGAAGCCCGCGCCACCCGCGCCCGGGCAGGAAAGCGGCGGCACTGGACCAAAGGCGGGACTGCACCGCAGGTGATGGCCTTGGGTGGTGGCGCGCGTATTGCAGCGCCGGGGCAATCCTATGGCGCGCTCAGCCCCCTGCCCATCGCGGCGCTGCGATTGGACGACCCGGTTGTGACGCAGTTGAACCGTCTGGGCCTGCGCCGAATCGGTGACTTGCTGGGACAGCCACGCGCGTCGCTGGCGCGGCGGTTCGGGCGGGGGTTGGTATTGCGGCTGGATCAGGCCATGGGCAGCGCGCCCGAGCCGGTTTCTCCGGCCCGCCCACCACATCATTTTGCGGTGCGGATGACGTTGCCCAACCCAATCGGCCTGATTGAGGATGTGATGGCCGCTGTCGATCGGGTGCTGCCCACCCTCTGCGCCAAGCTGGAAGAGAAAGATCGCGGTGTCCGCACCCTGCGGCTAGAGGCGCATCGCGCCGATCAGGCGGCCGAGGTCATCGAGATTGGACTAGCCCGCCCGACCTATGACAAACATCGCATTCGTCCTTTGTTAGAGATGAAAATTGACAAGATCGATGCGGGCTATGGCATCGACATGCTGCGGCTTGAGGCGATCCAGACCGAGCCCATCCATGCCCGCACCATCACCGGTCACGCCGAGGCACGCCGCGTGGCCCGTAACCGGCTTGAGGGCAATACAGCCGTGGATGACCTGATCGGCAAGCTGGGTGCGCGGGTGGGGCTGGAGGCGATCACAAGACGGCATCCCGCCGCCTCTCATATCCCCGAGAAAACGGCACAGACGCTGGCGGCTGCATGGTCGGAACCCGCGCGCGACTGGCCTGCACCGCCGCGCCCACGCCCCTTGCAGATGTGGCAGCCCGAGCCGGTTATGGCACCGGAAACCCCGGATGTCCCAACCGCCTTCCGCTGGCGCGGACGCGACTGGCTACTGGCCCAGGCTACTGGCCCGGAACGGATCGCGCCGGAATGGTGGTTGGACGATCCCAACTGGCGCAGCGGCGTGCGCGATTACTGGGTGGTGGTGACGGAACAGGGCGAACGCCTATGGCTGTTCTACGGGCACGGAGGCACCATGTCGGCAGGCTGGTTCTGTCAGGGGCAGTTTTGTTAGAGTCTATTTTCCGCGATACACCAGCAGATCCGGCAGGTAGTCAATCAAACGAATAAACCACGAGAATGGTGCCGGGAAATCGGTACGGAACCGGCGGCGCGACATCGCTTTGACCACGCGCTCTGCCGCGTCCTCAGCCGTCATCAGCATCGGCATTTTGAAACTGTTCTTGTCGGTCAGGCGGGTCTTGATGAAGCCAGGATTGATAATGCGCACCGTCACACCGGTGCCCGCCAAATCATGCCGCATCGTTTCGGCCAGCGAGATCAGCGCCGCCTTGCTGGCCCCATATCCGATAGCGGCAGGCAAACCGTGATACCCGGCCAGCGACCCGATCAAAGTGATCTCTCCCTGACCTTTATGAACAAAGCCAGGAACCGTTTCACCTAACACCCGCAACGCCCCCGAATAGTTCACATCGCTGATCCTGAGCGACGCATCGGTATCCCAATCGCCCGAGCGCATGGGCTCGTAAGCGCCTGCATTGTAAACCAGCCCGTCGATCTGACCAGCCTCGGCCACGGCACTACGCACAGAGTCTAAATCGGTCACATCACAATGAATCGCGCGTGCATTTGGAAGCTTGGAACAGATTTCATTCAAACGCGCGGCGTTGCGTGCAGACAAGATCAGATGCGCGCCCTTATGGCTCAACGCCTCGGCCAAGGCACGGCCCAAGCCTTCGCTTGCGCCGATGATCCAATAGGTTTTTCCGTCAAAGCTGCTCATACCCGCGCCGTTTTGTTGAAGTTATCCTTTTTACGGCCCTGCATCCGCGGTGGATCATAGGGTGACGCAAGGAAGCGGGCGCTGAAACCCGAAGTCACAAGATAGTGCATCTGTTAAAAACTTCCATCCGGATTGATCCAACACGCCATACCCTGCGTATCTCATTGTAAAATGTCACATAACGAGGCTGGAATGTTCGACGAAACCCGGGGTGTACGAAAGAAAATTGCGATTGTAGGTGCAGGCATTTCGGGTCTCTCTGCCGCGTATTACCTTTCAGAAAACAACGACGTGACGGTGTATGAAGCCGAACCCAGGCTGGGTGGACATGCCCGTACGGTGATGGCTGGCAAAAACGGCGACCAGCCGGTCGACACCGGCTTTATCGTTTTCAACTACGCGACCTACCCTTACCTGACGCAGCTTTTTGATGAGCTGAACGTACCTGTAATCAAAAGCGAAATGAGCTTTGGAGCGACCATCGACAATGGCCGCATCGAATACGGGTTGAACAATCTGCGCACCCTGACCGCACAGAAACGCAATCTGGCGCGCCCCGCCTATTACAAGATGATTGCAGACATTCTGCGGTTCGGCAAAGAAGCGCCCGAGGCCGCCAAGGACGACGACACAACGATTGGTGAATTGGTCGATCAACTGCGTTTGGGTCACTGGTTCCGGCACAACTATCTGATGCCGATGTGTGGCGCGATCTGGTCCACCCCGGTTGAGTTCGTAGATCAGTTCCCGGCCCGGTCGCTTGTGCAGTTCTTCCGCAACCATGCCCTGCTGGCCAGTGGACGCGCCAATCAACACCAGTGGTACACGGTCAAAGGCGGCAGCATCGAATATGTCCGCCGGATCGACGCGGCCTTGCGCGCCCGTGGCTGTGACATCAGGCTGGCCGCCCCGGTTCAACACGTTCATCGCGACGACATGGGCGTCAGCGTCACCAGCCAAGGGCATACTGATCAATTCGACGAGATCATCTTGGCAACGCACTCGGACCAGTCCCTTGCCATTCTGGGCGAAGGCGCAACACCGGCCGAGGCCGCAGCTTTGGGTGCGATCCGCTACCAACCCAATACGGCAATTCTGCATTGCGACCCACGTCAGATGCCCAAGCGTCGCGCGTGCTGGTCCAGCTGGACGTATCGCTCGCAAGCCGGAGATGTGGGCGTGACCTATTGGATGAACCGGCTTCAGAACATCCCGGACAGCGATCCGCTGTTTGTGACACTGAACGCCTCATCAGAAATTCCCGCGGACAAAATCTATGATCAGGTCGAATTTGCCCATCCGGTGTTCGACAAAGCCGCCCTGAAAGCACAAGGGCAAATCCGCGAGATGCAGGGACAGAACCGAACTTGGTTTGCCGGCGCTTATAACCGGCACGGATTTCACGAAGACGGGATTGCCAGCGCGATGCATGTCGTTGCGCGAATAAACGGCACCCCGCAAACCATCGGAGCTGACAATGGCATTTCTGGGAACGACCCGGCCATCCCTGTGGCGGCCGAATAAGGGAATTTTGCACGCAGCGCTACTGGCAGCGGCGCTGCTGGCCCCGTCAGGGGTATTGGCATCGCCCGTAACGGACGAGTTGAAGGACGCGCAACTGCGTGGCTCAGCAACCTTTCGGTATCTGGGTCTGCCAATTTATGACGCCAAACTTTATACCCCCGGCGGCGCGCCGTTCAGTTGGAGCGAAGATATCGGCCTGCAACTGACCTACCGCAAGAACTTCAAGAAAAAAGCGCTGGTCAACTCGACTCTGGACGAGATGGAGCGGATCGGACGTTCCGCCCCGGTGCGCAATCAACTGGACCAGTGCTTCAAAGCTGTGACGAAGGGGGACAGCTTTCTCGCGGTGTCCGATGGGCCGAATAAGGTGAGCTTCTGGCTGAACGGGCAAAAGACCTGCACGATGTCCTATCCGGGCATCAAACGCAGTTTCATGTCTGTATTTCTGGGCGACAACACGCGGTCAGCCTCGTTTACACAGAAACTTCAGGGGCGCTGATGCTTTATCCTCGGGTCAGCCTGTATGCGCTGATGCTCGCTGCGGCGGGCATTCCGCTTTATATCCACCTGCCGCGCTTTGCGGCGGTGAATCTGGGTATTGGCCTGGGGGTTATTGGAACCGTTCTGCTGGTGATCCGCCTTGTTGATCTGGTTCAGGACCCGTTGATTGGCTGGGCAATCGACAAGTGGCCAAAGGGCCAGCTTGTATTTGCTTCTCTGGCGGCGTTAGGGCTGGCGGTCGGGTTCCCTTTGCTCTTTAGCTTGCCGCAGGGCGCCAGTGTCGCCGCGCTGATCGCGATTCTGATCCTGCTGTTCTCGGCTTACAGCCTGGGCACCATCCTTTTGTACGGGCGCAGCGCAACTTTGGCAAAACGTCCAGACCCGCAAGAGCTTATGACCTTGGCCGCCTATCGCGAAGGCGGGCAGCTGACCGGTGTGGTCATCGCCGCCAGCGCCCCGGCGCTTTTGGTTGCATTTGGCGCGCAAGCCCAAGGCTATCCCGCGTTTGGGGTATTTCTGGGGCTGCTGTCCGTTCTGACTCTGTTGCTGACTATTCCGATCTGGAGGCGTACGCCGATCACCGGCACCGGTCTGTCTTTTGCAGGGCTGGGTCAGGCCGGAGGGCTTCGCCTGCTGGCGCTTGCGCTGGTTAACAGCCTTCCCGTGGCCATCACCTCGACCCTGTTTTTGTTTTTTGTTGAAGATCGGTTGCAACTGCCGGGCAAAGCAGGCCCGCTGTTGATCCTGTTCTTCCTCAGCGCGGGCGCAAGTGTGCCGCTTTGGGCCAAGCTCAGCAACCGGATTGGCCCGAAACAGACTCTGATGATTGCCATGCCCCTCTCAATCGCGGGGTTTATCGGTGCCGCCACCCTGAGTGCTGGGAATCTAGCCGGGTTTGCCGTGATCTGCCTTGCCTCGGGCGCAGCCTTAGGTGCGGATATGGTCGTGCTGCCCGCTATGTTTTCTGTCGTCCTGACTCGGGCCGGGCTGAACGCCTCTGCCGCGTTTGGCATCTGGTCCTTCGCTGGCAAGCTGGGCCTCGCCCTGGCTGCCTTTTTCACCTTGCCACTGCTGGAACGCAGCGGCTTCACCCCCGGTCAGACCAATTCTGCTGACGCGCTAGAGACACTCAACCTTGCTTATGCGGTGCTGCCCTGCATCCTCAAGCTCGGCGCGTTTGGAATGGTCTTGACCCTGCCCACCGAGGTCACAAGCAAATGAACGCTATCGCCATCATCCTGCTGGTCCTTCTGATCGCAGTTTTCATCCGCGCCCGCCTGCTGAGCTTTCGCGCACAATCTCCGTCAGACTACACAGGAACCGGACCGGCCTTTTCACTGAAAGAGCATCTGAACGGAGAAATCCTGTCTGAAGGGCTGATCTATGGCCCCAATGGGAAGATGTCGAACAGCTTTGTCGCGCGCATGGTCGGCGAATGGAAGGGAAACTCGGGCACGCTGTCTGAATACTTCACCTATTCCAACGGCAAACAGATGACCCGAAAGTGGTATCTGACACTGGGCACAGGCAACACGTTCACGGCAACGGCGGACGATATTGTTGGTGAGGGTCGGGGCATCATTTCGGGATCGACCGTCAAGCTGACTTATCGGATCATTCTGCCTGAAGATGCCGGCGGGCACACTTTGGACGTCACAGACTGGATGTATCTGACGGAACACGGTGTCATCATGAACCGATCCGAGATGCGCAAGTTCGGCCTCAAGGTCGCTGAGCTGGTTGCCACGATGCGCCCTGCTCCCGATGTAAAAACCACGCATGTGCCAGGCGCAAACGGGTATGATGCGACATCCGAAGGGAAACCACTGCAATGAGTGTTTTCCGTTCCCTTCTCACCTTTCTTGCCATAGCAAGCCTTGCGCTTCTGACGGCCTGTTCCAGCAAGCCGAAAGTGCCCAAAACCTTCTTGTCCGACCGGCAACTGAATCTCGAAGAGTTCTTCGAAGGCAAAACAGTGGCCTACGGTCAGTTTCAGGATATTCTGGGCAATATCCCCCGCAGATTTACGGTGGATATCGACGGGACATGGGATGGCGAAACCCTGACGCTGGTCGAAGATTTCGTTTATGACGATGGCGCCACCGAACAGCGTATCTGGACGCTGACGAAAACCGGTGAAGATACGTGGACAGGGACTGCCCCTGGCGTTTTGGGCACGGCCAGCGGAATTGAACGCGGCGATACGTTCAACTGGAAGTACAAGATCGACCTGCCGATCAAAGAAGGCACGATGCGTGTCAAATTCGACGACTGGATGTGGTTGTTGGATGATGATCGACTGCTGAACCGCGCCTACGTATCACGTTTTGGCGTTCGTCTGGGCGAAGTGATCCTGTTTTTTGAAAAGAAATAGGCGACGTGGGCTCACCCTTTCATTTCATCAATAAAAGATGAATTCGTCGGTCGGAACCTGCAATGATCCCTTGGTCGAGCCTGCCCTCTTCGCTCTTGTTCCATCAGAAGCGGCCGCCTCGGGCGCAAGCGCGCTTTCCGCTTTGAGGCGCGCGCGCTCGATCTCGCCCCAAAGGAAAAACAGACCGTCCCTTTTGCCCATCATACGCGCAGGCACCCTGGCCCGCAAAACACGTGTTTTTGCTTGTGGCATCTGCTCTCTCACTGCCTCCGGTGTTGTCCACCTTTTTGGAAAGGCTACCGGTTTAGTTGCAAAAAATCAATTTTGCATAGGCAAAAACGCGCCCGCAACCAAGCGTTGTCAGGGTGAAAAGAGTATCTCGTTTAGCGTGCCTTATACCAACGCATAAAATTGCTGAAAGCGAAGTCTTATCGTGTTTCCTTGATCGGTCGCCGAAACAGATCAAACCGCGTTATGACACGTTCAACCGGGACAACACAGCTTCCGATTGGACCATTGATGAAACGGAGGTGCCGGGCCAGCGCTGTGAAATGTCGCGCGTTTTTGCCAAGCTGTGCTGGTTTAAGCGACTAGAGCGCCCATTCTCGACGGATAAACGAAAAAAGTGTACAATGAGGCAGGTGAATTTTTGACACCTGAATTTTCCAAAAGCCCTTTTTTGTATTGGATTAAGCAAATGTTAGTACAAACCACGGCGGCGCTATACGCACGCCTTGCATTCCCGTTCCTGTCCCTTCTTGCGCTGCCCGTTGTGTTGTTGGCCGACGTAGAAAAACCAGAGAATTTTGGCAAACTATCGGTCAAATTTGAATACGAAGGCAAACCAGCAAACGGCAGCCTCATCGTGTCCAACGGGACATCGCGTCAAGAATGGGTCGATGTCTCTGAAATATTCGCAGAAGTGCCATCATCTGCGACATATATCTTCGACCTGAAGCCCCCCGACGACGATCAAACGATACCCATAACGTTCCGTGACGTTATCCCAATCCTGGAGATCCCTGATTCAGGCTCTCTCGATCTGATCGTCTCAGTGCTTCCATCTGATCTTCCCAAGCCATTTGACCCAGTTATTTTCATTCGCGAAGCAGGCGTCGATGTCACGGTATCCAACCGGGCGGAGGAAGTGTCTTCCAAACCCAACCGTCTCAAACTTACGTCTCGCATTGAAAAGTCCAAGCCGTCACTTGTTCTTTTGGATGGGATCTATTCGACCGAAGAAACAGATCCAGACAACGAACGCGACTTCACATGTGGAGACAATTGCCCGCACCTCTTTCAGGACCTTAACTGCGACCCAATGTGTTACACATGTTCATCAACTTGTGTGTCCCGTGGCTACTGGAAAGCCAATTACAACATGTGCGAAGGCATCCTCACATCGGAACCGCCAGAGTCTGAGTGGGAGGAACTGCCGCCAGGTATCGGCGGTTTGCAGTTGGCCGTGGCGACAATAAATGACGGCGCGATTTACCCAAACAAGATGGAACTCAGCGGTGCAGGATACTCAGAAGTGATGGAACCGCCTTTCAAAACAAGGAGTTTCCCAGATTTCACGGCCCCTGAAGGTGACTACCTGTATTCTCTATCGTTCGATAACGCAGGGATCGACGAGACGGCCGGAACATCGAATGTCACACTTCCGCTTTCCATTCGGGACGGTCGAATTGGCAATCTTATTGTTCGCCTGCCAGTCTCACGCGATGAACTACAAGCTCCGTTCCCCATTGCAGACAATCGAATTGGTGCTGTGCTCAGGGCGTATGAATTCAGCCCAGCTGGCAGAAGCATCTCGCTGGATGTAACCAGCCCCGACCCCGATCCCGGCGCAATCTGGTATGCGCTTGCCCTACCGCAAGGTCTGGCAGAGGACGAAGTGAAAGTTACCAGCAATGGACACCCGGTTGAGCACAAAAGCAGATACGTTTTTGGGGTCGTAACGGACCAGCCGGTATTAATTGTTAGAAGTGAAGGTCAGCGTGATGAGATAAGAATTACGTGGTAGTACCGCGGCCTTTGTCATCAAGACGACCATCGACACATCTGTGAAACCTGCGTCGATACGCTCTTTATTCAAATGGTTTCATCGATCGAAACCAGTGTTACAGGAACACTGGACACCACCAGTGTCTGCGAATTTTGTCGGTGCAAGACAGTCGCAAGCTGATCAAATTGCAGCGCCACATTTTGCGGCCGGAAGCGTTTGATACAGTATGAAAAAGTGGTGAGCCGTGCAGGATTCGAACCTGCGACCCACTGATTAAAAGTCAGTTGCTCTACCAACTGAGCTAACGGCCCACTCTTTTTGCTGGATCTCTTCGATCCGTGGCGCTCTTTAAGGCAATTCCCTGATCAGGTTCAAGCCCTTATTTTGCGCCTCGTTTCACCATCACATCTTGTGTTTCCGGCGACCCGATAGGCGGCCTAATTAGGCAGGTGTCGCAGGGGGGTCAACCCCTTTTTTCACGATTCTGCGCAACAGGGTGGATTCATGTTCTGACCAGGGTTATATCGCCGCTATGCAACAGAGACTCGACACCGGTTTGCCCTTCATGAAGATGCACGGGCTGGGAAATGACTTTGTCATCGTGGATGCGCGCGCCCGCGATTCCCGGATCACCCCGGCTCTTGCAAAGGGAATCGGCCATCGACAGTTTGGCGTGGGATTCGACCAACTGGCCGTGATTGAAAACGGACAGGCAGACGCGCATCTGATCTTCTACAATTCCGATGGATCAACCTCGGCCGCATGTGGCAATGCCACACGCTGCATCGCGCGGTTTCTGATGGATGAGACCGGAAAATCTGAACTGTCCCTGACAACTGAACGCGGCGCCCTTTTTGCGAAAGATGTCGGCGATGGTCTGACCTCGGTAAACATGGGACAGCCTCAACTGGACTGGCAGGACATACCGCTGGCAGAAGAGATGGACACGCTGGAGTTGCCAATCGAAGGCGCGCCTACGGCAACCGGTATGGGCAATCCGCATTGCACCTTCTTTGTCGAAGACGCCGAGGCAATTCCATTGACCGAGTTTGGCGCGCGTTACGAACACCATCCACTCTACCCTGAGCGCACCAATGTTCAGGTCGCACAGTTGATCGGCCCGGATAATATCCGTATGCGCGTCTGGGAGCGTGGTGTGGGGATCACACTGGCGTCTGGCTCATCCTCTTGTGCGACAGCAGTTGCAGCAGCACGGCGCGGTCTAACGGGGCGCAAAGTTCAGATCGAGCTGGATGGCGGCACGATCTGGATCGACTGGCGCGAGGATGGAGTCTGGATGACCGGCCCAACAGCGCATGTCTTCTCGGGCACCCTCACCCCTGAGTTCTTGGGGTCTTTGGGATGAACCCGCCCAAATTCACCACTTTGGGCTGCCGCCTGAACGCCTATGAAACCGAGGCGATGAAAGAGCTGTCACAGCAGGCAGGTCTGACCGATGCTGTGGTGGTGAACACATGCGCGGTGACGGCTGAGGCAGTCCGCAAAGCCCGGCAAGAGATCCGCAAGCTGCGGCGCGAAAATCCCAACGCCCGTCTGATCGTCACCGGCTGCGCGGCGCAAACGGAACCAGAAACCTTCTCCGCCATGGCTGAAGTCGACGCAGTCATCGGCAACACCGAGAAGATGCAGCCAGACACCTGGAACGGCTTGGCCGCCGATTTCATCGGTGAAACCGAAGCAGTTCAGGTCGACGACATCATGTCCGTGACCGAAACGGCGGGCCACCTGATCGACGGCTTTGGCACACGCTCACGCGCCTACGTGCAGGTTCAAAACGGCTGTGATCATCGCTGCACCTTCTGCATCATTCCCTATGGCCGTGGCAACTCGCGCAGCGTGCCCGCAGGTGTGGTCGTAGACCAGATCAAGCGCCTGGTGGACAAGGGCTATAACGAAGTGGTTCTGACCGGGGTCGATCTGACCTCGTGGGGGGCCGACCTGCCCGCACAGCCCCGGCTGGGCGATCTGGTGATGCGCATCCTCAAACTGGTGCCCGACCTGCCGCGCCTTCGGATCAGTTCGATCGACTCGATCGAGGTCGACGAGAACCTGATGCAGGCCATCGCGACCGAGCCACGCCTGATGCCGCACCTGCACCTGTCGCTTCAGCACGGGGACGACCTGATTCTGAAACGGATGAAACGCCGCCACTTGCGCGACGATGCGATCCGCTTCACCGAAGACGCCCGTAAGCTGCGCCCTGACATGACATTTGGTGCCGATATTATCGCGGGATTTCCGACGGAATCCGAAGAGCATTTCGAAAACTCGCTTAGGCTGGTCAAAGACTGCAATCTCACCTGGTTGCACGTCTTCCCATACTCCAAGCGTGACGGCACGCCCGCTGCGCGGATCCCACAGCAAGTCAATGGAACGGTGATCAAAAAACGCGCGGCGCGACTGCGCGCGGCCGGTGATGCTCAGGTCGCAAAGCACCTATCGGAACAGATCGGCAAAACCCATCATATCCTGATGGAAAACCCCCATATGGGCCGGACCGAGCAATTCACCGAAGTGTCCTTCGCCACGCCTCAGCCCGAAGGTCAGATTGTGACGGCTGCGATCACCGGACAGACTGCAGACCAACTCACCGTCTGATCCGCCCTTCATCTGGTCCAAAATACCTCGGGGTTGAATTGGCCAAAGGCCAAGAAGGGGCTGGCCCCTTGCAAGCAACCTCGCAAATAAAAACCCCCGCAACCGGGTGGCGCGGGGGTTTCGATTTCTAACTCCGAAAAAGGATCAATCCTCAGGACGGAGTTTGCCTTTGTGCGGCGCCCACAGGCGCTTGTTCACCAGATACAGCAGGACTGACAGAACAGACAGGAAGATGACGCCAACGAAGCCTGCATTCTTGCGGTCCATCATCTTGGGCTCAGCCGCCCACATCAGGAACGCAGAAACATCTTCGGACATCGCTTCGACACTGGCGGGGTGACCATCGGCAAACTCGACCTGATCTTCTGCCAGCGGCGGGGCCATCGAAATCCAGCCACCCGGGAAGGCGGTGTTTTCGTACAGGATGGTGCCTGCCTCTTCCTTTTCCTTGCCAGTATAGCCGTCCAGCAACGAGGCGATGTATTCCGCGCCACCCATGCCTTTGACCAGCTGGTTGATGCCCAACCCGTAAGGACCGTGGAAGCCTGCGCGGGCTTTGGCCATCAGACTCAGGTCAGGTGCGCCAACGGCTGTATTGGCCGGGAAGTGGTCGGTCGGGATCGCAGGGCGGAAATCGTCCAATTCAGGGTCAAAAACCTCAAAATTGTCCGCCGCATAGGTGATGACCTGCTCTTCGTTGTAACCCAGCGCTTCCAAATCGCGCAGAGGAACATATTGCAGGCCGTGGCAGGCTGCGCAAACCTCGGTATAGATTTGCAGACCGCGTTGCAGCTGGTTTTGATCCCAGGTGCCAAACGGACCTTCGAACGAAAAGGCGAAATCTTCGATATGCTGATCGCCACCACCTGCCGCAAAAGATGCAGCAGGGGTCAGGGCCAGAGCAAACGCAGCGCCGATTGCAAGTTTCTTGAACATGGTATCCGGTCCCTCTTCTTACTCGGCCGGCGTGGCTTCGGCGTCAGCCTTGCCATAATGCGCGTTGAAGTCTTCTTCGATGGTCTCCGGTGGGGTCAGCGGTTTTTCGATGACACCCAGGATCGGCAGGATCACGAAGAAATAGGCGAACCAGTAGGCAGACGCGATCAGCGAGAAGGTCGCATAAGGCTCTTCCGCGGGCATCGCACCCAGCCACATCAGGGCAAAGAAGTCGATGATCAGCAGGTAGAACCACCATTTGAACATCGGACGGTATTTTCCCGAACGCACGCTCGATGTGTCCAGCCAGGGCGCCAGCGCCATGGCCAGGATCGCACCAAACATCGCAATCACACCGAAGAACTTGGCATCGATGATACCGCCGGTGATGAAGCTTGCGAATTGTACAACCCAAACCTCGCCAGTGAAGGCCCGCAGGATCGCGTAGAAGGGCAGGAAGTACCATTCCGGAACGATGTGTGCAGGTGTGACCAGCGGGTTGGCTTCGATGTAGTTGTCCGGGTGGCCCAGGTAGTTCGGCATAAAGCCGACGATTGCCCAGAACACGACCAGGATCACGGCCAGCGCAAACAGGTCCTTGATCACGAAGTAGGGCCAGAACGGCAATGTGTCTTTCTCGGCCTCGGCTTTCGAACCACGGCGCACTTCAACGCCCGTGGGGTTGTTGTTGCCGGTGGTGTGGAAAGCCCAGATATGCACGATGACCAGCGCCGCAATGATAAACGGCAGCAGGTAGTGCAGCGAGAAGAAGCGGTTCAGCGTGGCGTTGTCCACAGCGGGCCCGCCCAACAGCCAGGTCTGGATTGCTTCACCCACAAACGGGATCGCACCAAACAGGCCGGTGATCACGGTCGCGCCCCAGAAGGACATCTGGCCCCAAGGCAGAACGTAGCCCATGAACGCGGTACCCATCATCATCAGGTAGATAAGCATCCCGATGATCCAAGTGATTTCACGCGGGGCTTTGTACGAGCCGTAATACAGGCCGCGGAACATGTGAATGTAGACCGCAACAAAGAACAGCGAAGCACCGTTCATGTGCAGATAACGGATGAAGTAACCGCCATTCACGTTACGCATGATGTGCTCAACACTGGCAAAGGCCAGATCGACATGCGGCGTATAGTGCATCACCAGAATGATGCCGGTAACGATTTGCAGCGCCAAGCAGAACGCCAGGACGATGCCCCAGATCCACCACCAGTTCAGGTTCTTGGGGGTCGGGATCATCAGGGTGTCATACAGCAGGCCGACGATGGGAAGGCGGCTGTTCAGCCACTTTTCGCCGTCAGACTTCGGCTCGTAATGATCGTGGGGAATTCCGGACATAAACTGGGTCTCCCTTAGCCGAGTTTGATGGTTGTTGCGTCGACCCATTCCGCAGGTGGAACAGGCAGGTTCTCAGGCGCGGGACCTTTACGGATCCGGCCTGCCAGATCGTAGTGCGAGCCGTGGCATGGGCAGAACCAACCGCCAAAGTCGCCAGCATCACCCAACGGCACACATCCAAGGTGCGTACAAACGCCCATCTGAACGATCCAGGCACCCTCGGCTTCGCCTTCGGGCGACGGCATGACGCGGTTGGCGTCTGTTGCAGGTGCATCTGCGTTCAGGTTGAAGTTACGCGCCAGCGGATCAGGCAAGTTGCCAACGGCTTCTTCGTCTTGTTGCTGGGCTTCGGCAATCTCGGCACCGGTGCGGTGACGGATAAACACGGGTTTACCCAGCCATTTAACTGTCAGCTGTGTGCCCGGCTCAACCCCGCTTACATCCGTGCGGATCGACGAAAGCGCCTGCACGTCTGCTGACGGGTTCATTTGGTTGATCAGGGGCCATACGGCTGCACCCGTCGCAACGACACCTGCGCCGCCAGCGACGTAATACAGGAAATCTCTGCGGGTGCCTTCGTGGTCTTCTGCGTGGGACACGAGGTTATCTCCGATTGTCTGGCGCCCGCGGACGGGCAAAAAGCTCGCGCACCGCGTGAAAGCGGCGTCTTAAACGCGCTTACTATCGGGGAGAATAGTGTTCGTCCAGCGTTCATAAACGCGCAATACGCCGCATGTGCCGCTTCATTTAGGGAACGAGACCGTTTTTTTGGTGAATCTTGCGCTCAACTTTGTTGATCAGGTCGAATCAGGCTGCTTTGATTCGATTGCCAGCAGACACCAAAGACGACGCCCAGCAGGCGCGGAGCGTTCCAGCCATGTAACGCTGAATTGCGCCTTGAATGTTCACAATCCAACCGGCGGGAACGGGATTGTTTTCTGCAAAATCATATTCCCCAAATAGATGATTTAAATTGCAAATTGTGCAGGTTTACCCCGTTGCACTTTTTGCGCGAATACAGGACAGCGGGCAAAACGCGCGAACTCCTGTCAGGAGACCCCCTATGCCAAAAACCCTGTTGACCACAGCTTTATTTACGCTGGCCCTGTCCACTCAGACCCTTGCCGCAGGTGACCCCGAAAAGGGAAAGGCGATGTATAACCGCTGCTCGTCATGCCACGCGATCATCAAAGACGGAAAAGTTCTGGTCAAAGGCGGAATCACCGGGCCGAATCTCTATGGCGTCATCGGACGGGTTGCCGGATCCGAGAATGACTACCGTTATGGCAGCGAACGCCTGCCCATCGGCATGTTCACCGACGACATGATCCGCGCCGGTGAAGAAGGTCTGGTCTGGACCGAAGAAAACATCGCCGCCTATTCCAAAGACCCGATCGGGTTCATCAAGGTTTATCTCGACGACGACACCGCCCGCCCGAACATGAGCGTCAAACTCAAGAAAGGTGCGGAAGATATCGCCGCGTATCTGGCGACGTTCAGCCAGTGACTCAGACGCGGCTGCGGATGCTTTAGCCCTGAGGGCGGGTGGCCACCATGCTGGGCCGCTCGCCAAACTCCGCAAACCACTTGGCAAGCGCGTCATTGCCCTTGCGCCACCCCCGCGCATCGTGGCGCAGATCCAGATAGCCCAGCGCACAGCCGACGGCGACCTGCCCCATATCCAACGGGCCCGACAAATGCGCCATCCACCGTTGGTTCAGTACAGCACAGGCCCGTTCAATCTTGACCCACTGCGATTCAATCCAGGCATCCCACTTTTTGTCGTCGGGACGCAGGCGGTCTTCGTAAGTCATCAAAAGGGCTGCATCCAGAATGCCGTCAGCAAGCGCTTCGAGTGTCAGAACATCCCAGCGACCTGCGCCCTCGGGATAAAGCTTTCCACCAGCACGGGCATCCAGAAACGCACAGATTACCCGGCTGTCGAACAAGGTAGGCCCGTCCGGGCGCTCCAGCGCTGGAACTTTTGTCAACGGTGCTTTGCTAACCAGTGGCTCAGCCGGTGAGATCGGTGTTCCGGCCACTGTCTCCAGCTCAACATCTTCAAGCTGATCTGTTTCATGCAGCAATACCATGACTTTGCGAACATAGGGCGAGGTCAGACTGTGGTAGAGTTTCATCGGCAGGCTCCCTGTTTGTGCCGACCTTACAGGAGGTCCACAAAAACGAAAGCCCACACTTCGCCGACGGCTAGGCGTTGCGCATCAACTCTTGCAGAACACTCAATTCGGACCCGATCCCCGACGACGCAACCTGTTCAGACGCCCGCAAGCGCACATCATCAGGCTTGTTCTGGCTTAACTTCCATGTGCCCTGAACATCCTCGACCTGTATTCGGCACGGCACGATCATCCGCATCATTTTGGTCAGAGCCTCGTCTGACATCTTTGCCGTATCCCACGGAGGCTTTGGTTGCAGGCGCTCTTCATAGAAGGCTGATTGCCGGTTCAACAGATCCAACAGCTCCTCCTGCGGGCGCAGCTCCAGCTGCCCGGTCAAATGCACGGCCACATAATTCCAGGTTGGCACCTGATCCTCGACCTCGTACCAATCCGGCGAGATATACCCATCCGGCCCCTGCACCGCGATCTTCATCGCTTTCGGCGTTCCCAAGGCGCGCACGATGGGATTTGAGCGGACAAGATGCAGTTCAGCCACCAGACCATCTTCGGACAGAAGAAACGGCACATGGCTCAACAGCGGGGCACCATCTGTCGACAAGGCCAAAACGCCGAATCCTCGTTCACGTGCATACGCAATATGGCGCGTGCGGTCGTCGGCGCGAAAGGCGGGGTTCGGGTGCATGGCGGTCCTCCTGCCAAATCTCTTGCAGACCAGACCCAAGATATGCAAGGTCCGTCTTGTTCTCAGGGCGGGGCGGAATTCCCCACCGGCGGTATGCGGGCGACGACCCGTAAGCCCGCGAGCGGCCCAGACGTGTCCACGATCCGAAGAGCGGCAACCGGTTTTCGGACAAAGTGTGGAAGCGCCAAAGGGTGTCAAGCAGATCTGGTGAGAGGCCAGAGCCGACGGTTACAGTCCGGATGAAAGAGAACGTGCAACACGCCGGCAATCGGCGTGCTTGCCCGTGATCGCCTTGGGTGACGTGTCTGTTGCGAAAGGAGATCATAATGACACACACCCGCTATGCTTTTGTCAAAGCCAAATGGCACTCCGACATCGTCGACCGCGCGCTTGACGGCTTCCTCGAACTCATCCCCGCCGATCAGGTCGATGTCTTCGACGTTCCCGGCGCGTTCGAAATGCCTCTGTTGGCCCGCGACTTGGCCCAAACCGGCAAATACGCCGCCGTAGCGTGCGCCGCCTTTGTTGTGGATGGCGGCATCTACCGCCACGATTTCGTCGCGCAGGCCGTGGTTGATGGCCTGATGCGCGCCGGACTGGACACAGGCGTTCCTGTCCTGTCGGTCTCGCTGACACCGCACCAGTATCAGGAAACCGACCACCACAACGCGATCTACCGCGACCATTTCGTTCAGAAAGGGCGCGAAGCGGCTCAGGCCGCACTGATGATCACGGATACCCGCGAGAAAGTCGCGCAGGCCGCCTAAGCTTCATCTTTTCAAAAATACTCAAATGCGCCGCCCACCGGGCGGCGTTCACGTCATCAAAGACCAAATCCGCTTGAGGCCGGGGGCCTTGCCCGCTAATCACAACCCGCAAAGGAGCACGCCCCATGTCGATGAACAGCTTTGGACACCTCTTCCGCGTCACCACCTGGGGCGAAAGCCATGGTCCCGCATTAGGCGCGACGGTCGACGGCTGCCCTCCGGGCGTTCAAATCGACGAAGCCATGATTCAGTACTGGCTAGACAAGCGCAAACCGGGTCAGAACAAATTCACCACTCAACGGCGGGAACCGGATCAGGTAAAGATCCTGTCCGGCGTGTTCGAAGGCCAGACCACCGGCACACCGGTGCAGTTGATGATCGAGAATACCGATCAGCGGTCAAAAGACTACGGCGATATCATGGACAAGTTCCGTCCCGGCCACGCCGATATCACCTATTGGCAGAAATACGGCATCCGCGACTATCGAGGTGGCGGGCGCAGCTCGGCGCGGGAAACCGCATCGCGTGTTGCTGCCGGAGGGCTGGCGCGAGAGGCGATCAAACAGATCGCGCCGAATGTACAAGTCACCGGTTATATGACGCAAATCGGACCGCACAAAATCAACCGTGCGAACTTTGACTGGTCTCAGATCGAAAAGAACCCGTTCTGGACACCCGATGCGCAAGCTGCCGAAGACTGGGCCGCGTATCTGGACGATCTGCGCAAGTCCGGCAACTCGGTCGGTGCGGTCGTTGAAGTCGTCGCGCGCGGTGTTCCAGCAGGAATCGGAGCGCCCGTATACGCCAAGTTAGACACTGATCTGGCCGCTTCGATGATGTCTATCAACGCCGTCAAAGGTGTCGAAATTGGCGAAGGCATGGCGGCCGCTGAACTGACCGGCGAAGCCAACGCGGATGAGATCTTCATGGGCCAGAACGGCCCGCAATACAGCTCGAATCATGCCGGTGGCATTCTGGGTGGTATCTCGACCGGGCAAGACATCGTTGTGCGCTTTGCCGTGAAGCCTACGTCGTCGATCCTGACCACACGCAAGACGATCACCAAGTCAGGCGAAGAGACCGAGATCATCACCAAAGGCCGCCACGACCCCTGCGTCGGCATCCGCGCCGTTCCGGTTGGCGAGGCGATGATGGCCTGCGTGATCCTCGACCACCTGCTTCTGCATCGCGGTCAGATCGGAGAGAACCGTGGACGGATCGGCTGATCTGCGCACGCGCTTGCGTGCGGTGGTCGCGCATCGCATGGAAACGGATCCGGCTCATGATCTGGCCCATCTGGATCGGGTCTGGACCAACGCTCAGGCCATCGCGGATGATCAAACCGATATGTCCGTGCTGCTGGCCGCAAGTTATCTGCATGATCTGGTAAATCTGCCAAAGGATGATCCAGACCGGCATCTGGCATCTCGCAAATCCGCAGTGGAATCAGAGCCTATTCTGAAGGGTTTGGGGTATAACTCGAACCAGGTTCGAGCCATCCAGCACGCAATTGAAGCCCATAGTTTCTCGGCCAATATTGCTCCAAAAACGGCCGAGGCACGCATCCTGCGCGATGCGGATCGGCTTGATGCTTTGGGCGCCATAGGCATCGCACGCAACTTTTCCGTTTCAGGTGCTTTGGGGCGCACTTTGTATGACGCGGCAGATCCCTTTGCCCAAAACCGGCCTTTGGACGACCTGCATTTCTCACTCGACCATTGGAAAGTCAAACTGCTGAGGCTGCCGGGCGACATGCTGACACAGACCGGCAGACAGATTGCGGAACAACGCACCGCACGTATGATCCGTTTTCTCGAAGAATTCGCCGAGGAAATCGGCGATTCTCTGCCTCAATCCTGGGTGAACGACTAAACCCACCCGTTGATCTTTGTCCGCCAAAGGCGCAGGTTCGCGCCGATGACAAAACCCTTAACATCGCATCGACCTCTGCTGGCTGTGACGCTGAAACTGGGCGCGCTGTTCCTGTTCACGTCGATGTCCGCCTTGGTCAAAGCTTTATCGGATGAATTCCCACCGGGCCAATTGGTGTTCTTCCGGTCCCTGTTCGCGATTCCCGTCATCATCCTCTGGCTCATCGCGCGCGGTGAGTTGTCCAAGGGCTTTGTGGTCAAGAAACCCATGGGCCATTTCTGGCGCGGTGTTCTGGGCACCAGCGCCATGGGGCTTACCTTTACCGGCCTAAGCCTGCTGCCCCTGCCCGAGGTGACGGCAATAGGCTATGCCACACCGATCTTCACCCTGATTCTGGCCGCCGTGATGCTGGGCGAACGCATTCGTCTGATCCGTATCGGCGCGGTGGCGCTTGGTCTGCTGGGGGTCCTGATCATGATTTGGCCACGCTTGGGCAGCACCGAGATGGAGGTTGCGGCCACCATTGGTGCGCTATGCGTTTTGGGCGCTACTGTCGCGCGCGCCTTTGTTCAGATCCATATCCGACAACTGGTCAAGGTTGATCACCCAGCTGCCATCGTCTTCTATTTCTCGATGACTGCGACGCTGCTATCGGCGCTGACTGCGTTCTGGGGATGGTCGATGCCAACGCTGAATCAGGCTCTAATACTGATTATGATGGGCCTGATCGGCGGGGTTGCGCAGATTTTGGTGACGTCCTCTTATCGCTTTGGTCAGGCTTCGATGCTGGCACCTTATGACTACGCGACCATGCTGTTTGCGATTGTGATTGGCTATGTCTGGTTCGACGAACTGCCAACGCTTGCAATCCTGATTGGGGCCGCTTTGGTCATCGCAGGCAATGTCGTTGTAATCTGGCGCGAACACCAGTTGGGGCTCGAGCGGGGCAAAGCCCGGTCGGTCACAGACCCCAAAGCGTGACTTTACCTTTTGTAATCTTCCCCTAGTTTGGGCCGGACAATCAAAGAGGTTCCCCCATGAGCGAAGCGCAGGATCACAAGGAAAAGATGCAGCAGGTGCAGGCCAAGCACCGCAAGAAAGTGTCCGAGGCAGTGGATCCCGGTCGCGGTCTGGTTCTGATCAACACCGGCAAGGGCAAAGGTAAATCCTCGGCCGCTTTTGGCGTGGTCATACGCGCCCTGGGCTGGGGTCAGAAAGTCGCCGTGGTGCAGTTCATCAAGGGCAAGTGGAAAACAGGCGAGCGTCGTTTCTTCGAAGAACGCGATCTGGTGACATGGCACACGATGGGCGAAGGTTTCACCTGGGACACGCAAGATCGCGAACGCGACATCGCTGCCGCAAACGCCGCCTTCGACAAGGCGCGCGCCCTGATGTCCAGCGGCGAATACGATCTAGTCGTTCTGGACGAGATCAACATTGCCTTGCGGTACGAGTATCTATCAGTTGAGCAAGTCATCGACGGCCTGAACGCGCGTTCGGACAAAACCAGTGTATTTCTGACGGGCCGCGACGCGCCCCAAGCCCTGCGTGACTATGCCGATCTTGTGACCGAAATGACTGAGGAAAAGCACCCTTTCCAAACGGGGATCAAGGCCCAGCGCGGCGTGGATTTTTGACCCTTTTTTAACGTAGGCCCGTTGGCCTGCGTCACTCAGCCAAAACGGCTCAGGGTCGCTTCAACAATCTCTCGAAGCGAGGCGCGTGGGGTAAGATCGTTAGGTTTTGATCTTACAGGCTGCATCGCTTCGGTTTGTTTACGGCGCGGCTTTCGACAGTCGACATAGGCGCAATAGTCACTGTCGCAACAAGTGCATCCACATGCAGCCAACGCATCATGGCGTGCCATAATTTCATCTAGCGACTCGCTCATTTCAGCCTCGTTCTGTTTAGGCAGATTCGTTTCCGGAGCGGCGGCAAGCTATCACCAAAGTCATGCTAAACCTGCAAACCGCCCCGAAACCATAAGCTTGATGGTACACCATCTGGCGTTGAGCATAATCTGACTATTTAAGTCGGGATTTTCAAGCCCTAAAACACCCCGAGGATTTCTCGGGGTGCACACACGCCCTTATAAAAAATCAGAGCGCGCGATTCTGCGGGTCCAACGTAACCGACCAGAGCTCGGTATCTGCCCGGTCCATCAGCCGAACCGTCATCTGTTCGGTCGCGCCGTCAATGTCCACCAGACCAAAGAACTGCAGACCTTCGCTGGGCGGAAGGTTTACCCCCTGCCCTTCGGCGGGCGCTTTGACGTATTTGACCTCAGGTCCGAAGGTGCCGTCCAGGGTGTTTGGACCAAATGTCCCTGCGTGCAGCGGGCCTGAAACAAACTCCCAAAACGGTTCAAAATCCTGGAATTGTGCTTTGTTAGGGTCATAGTAGTGCGCAGCGGTGTAGTGGACATCCGCGGTGAACCAGACCGTGTTGGTGATGCCAGCCGTTTTGATGAAACGCAGCAGGTCCGCGATCTCCAACTCACGCCCCTTGGCCGGCCCGCTATCGCCGTTCGAAATTGCCTCTACTCCGGCCTGTTCCTTCCAGTTGTCCCAGACGATCAACCCGATTGGCATGTCCGAGGCGATCACCTTCCAGGTCGCTTGAGATCCTGCCAGCTCTTGCTTGAGCCATGCCAGTTGTTCCGCGCCCAGAATGCGGGACTGATCCGTGATTTCATCCTCCATCGACGGGCCGTTCGGTCCACGATAACTGCGCAGGTCCAGGAAGAAGACGTCCAGCATCGGACCATAGGAAATCTTGCGATACACACGACCTGGCTCTGCCGGCGTAATGCGCAACGGTGTCATTTCGTGGAAAGCACGTCCGGCGCGGGACTGAAGAACATGCACCGACTTCTCGGTATATCGGTCGTCTGAAATCAGGTCTTTCGCATCGGACCAGTTGTTCACAACCTCATGGTCATCCCACTGGAAAAAGGTCGGACAAACGGCGTTCATGGCCCGCACATGCTCGTCCATCATGTTGTATTTCCACTGGGCACGGAACTCGTCCAGTGTTTCGGCCACCTTGCGTTTCTCGTCGATCAGGGTTGTGTTCTTCCAGATCAATTGGCCGTCTTTTTCGACCTCATCCTGCATAGGACCGTCGGCATAGACGGTGTCACCGGAATGTATGAAGAAGTCCGGCTTGTGCTGCGCCATGGTCGCGTAGGTGCGCATACCTTCGTCATCAATACCCCATCCCTGACCGGCGGTGTCACCTGACCAGGCAAACCGAATGTTGCGGCGCGAGGTCGGTGCAGTGCGGAATTGGCCAATAATAGGCTCTGATATTGTGTTGATGTCACTCAGATCGGCAGCAACGAACCGGTAGAAAATGTCCTGATCCGATGGCAGCCCCTCGACCAGACGTTTGACAGCAAAATCGCTGTTGGGGATGGCATCCATCGGCGGGAGTGTGCGGGCATCTGCGAAGCTTTCTGTGGTTGATACTTCCATCATCACGCGAGAGGGGCGATCCGTGCGGGTCCAGATCATGCCCGATGTCGTATCGACGTCACCGGACTGAACGCCGTGTGTGAACACGGGGCGCGATCCGGCGCGGCTGATGGCTGGCATGGCCAGTGAAGCGGCAAAGGCGGTGCTGCCCGCCAGAAACGAACGACGGTTTGGGCGTAGGATCTTGGTCATAGTGAGGCTCTCCTGTCTGGTGATCGATTCTCCGACCACGCGATTGGTGCGCCGATATGAGCCGCCAGTTTGTAAAACCCGCGGCTCAGTTTCTTGACAGTATCATGATGATACCATGACAGATGTGGATAACGTCGTCAGGCAGCGACGTCCTGCTCGGGCGCGCTGAGCGAGATGACAAGCACCACAGCCGCACCGTTCAACCAGTAAAACGCCGCATCCATACCCGTGAAACCAAAGATACTGGGTGCAAACAGAAAGGTGACGCCAACCAGCAAGTCCACCGCCAGATGAAACCTGTAGGGTAGAACCCGCCAGATCCCCAGATGGTGATCGGTCAGAACTGTCAGAACAAAGGCGGCCACCCCGGTTGCAACAGACAACCACAGGGCCAGCGGATTGGACTGACCCAGCCCCAGAAGGAACGGCAAGGTCATCAGGGCAACGGCGACCGGGTAATCCAGATACGCGTGGACAGAACGTGTAACAAAACGAAGGGACATAAGGTTTTCCTTTCCTCAACCAGTGATGAAAGGAAGCTAATCTGGTGATCCCGAACGCTGAATTCCTGACCGTTTCTGATTTCATGCAGATCGTTCGTAAATTTTGGTGTATCAGTGCATCGCCCTGTATGCAGCCGGTGAAAGACCAACCTGCTTTTTGAAGACTCGCGAGAACGCGGCTTCCGAGGCGTATCCGACTTCTGCTGCGGCATCAGCCACGTTCCAGCGTGCCTCGGTCAGACCATGGCAGGCGATCTGCATCCGCCAGTCTGTGAGATATTGCATCGGCGTCGTTCCCATTTTCTCGGCAAAAAGCTGAGCAAAGGCAGTGCGTGACATACCGGACTCTCGCGCCAAAGATGCGACGCTCCAATCCTCAGCCGGGGCTTGATGGAACGCGGTCAACGCCCGCGAGATGCGCAGATCGGCAAACCCGGCCAAAGCTGAATCCTGCGGACTCTGACGTTCCAGATAGACCCGAATTGCCTGCGCGAACAGCACCTCGGACAATTTCATCGCGATCAGGTCGCCGCCAATTTTCGCGCCCGAGACCTCGGAACCGATCATTCGCAGGGTCGATTCCATCCAGGCCCCGGACTCCTCTCCGTAGTTTTCGATCAGGATGTAGGGCGGCAGACGGTCGATCAGCATATGCCCAGTGCCCTGCCGTCCGGCTGGACCCGTGAAGGAAAAGTGACCGCAGATCAACTGCGTATCGCGTTCGTCGTCAGGACCGCCGTAAACCAGCACACCATCGCCTGTGTAGCCTGCCACCTCGAGCACCTGTTCCAAAGGCAACGCGTCCAATGGCTTGACCTCGGCACAGAGCAACGCGTGCGGCGCACCGTGGGGAATCAGGATCAAGTCACCCTGCCGCAGCCTAAGTGTCTCGCCAGTCGTCGAGACATGCACTTTAAGCTCACCGCGCTGCACGAAATGAAACCGCGCCACGTTTTCGTAGCCCGGCACCTGAATGCCGAAGGGCGGTGTGAACGATGTGCGGAAGTAAAACGTGCCACGCAGGGACAGACGCGTGAGAATATCGCTGAGAAGATCTAACATGCGCGAAAGATACGCAACATGTGCAGATCGTCCAGCCTACAGGACGATTTGCACGAAGTTGTGCACGTTCTGCACAGAAAACCCCCGCCGAAGCGGGGGTTTAAAAGCTTACGAGCGAACCAGCTTTTCGTAATCTTCCGCAATCTCGCGGGTCAGGTCGCCCACTTCGAATGTATATTCGCCGATCTGCCCCACAGGCGTCACCTCGGCTGCGGTACCGGTCAGCCAGCATTGTTCGAAATCAGCCATCTCTTCTGGCTTGATGCGGCGTTCATGCACGGTGATGCCCTTGTCTTTCAGCATCTGAATGACTGTCTGACGCGTGATACCGTTCAAAAAGCAATCGGCCAGGGGTGTGTGAACCTCTCCATCCTTGACGAAAAACACGTTCGCACCGGTTGCTTCGGCCACATACCCGCGCCAGTCCATGAACAAGGCATCCGAGCAACCTTTGGCTTCGGCTTTGTGCTTCGAGATGGTGCAGATCATGTAAAGACCTGCGGCCTTGGCGTGAACCGGAATTGTTTCAGGGCTGGGGCGTTTCCATTCGGCAATGTCCAGCTTTGCGCCCTGCATCTTGGCATCGCCGTAATAAGCGCCCCAAGGCCAAACCGCGACAGCCATGCGCACCGGGTTCTTGGCCGATGCCACGCCCATATCTTCGCCCGAGCCGCGCCAGACCAGAGCACGCACATAGGCGTCTTTCAGACCGCTGGCTTTCAGCGCTTCTTCCTTCGCAGCTTCGATTTCATCGACCGAATAGGGCATAGGCATATCCAGCGCTTCGGCTGAAGCGATCAGACGTTCGGAATGTTCGCGGCTTTTGAATATCTTGCCGTTATAGGCGCGCTCGCCTTCGAATACGGACGACGCATAGTGCATAGCGTGGGTCAGAATATGGACATTGGCCTCACGCCAGGGCACCAGCTTGCCATCCAACCAAATGGTGCCATCACGATCATCATACCCCGCCATGCGAAACCTCCTGAACCGGGTTGAATTTGCGATTGTTGCGCCGCTTAGGTCCGATGCGGACATAATGTTGCGCAAAAACTGCGATTCGATACCGCTCTACCCTTGGAATGTCAATAAGGCTGACATAAACTCGGCCCAGAGTAACGAATGAGGCGTACCATGTCCGACATCCGCCCTGCCCCGCGTTACGGGGGCGAGAGCCTGTTGTTTTTGACCGATGAGCAATTGAGGCAGGGGATTGAGGCCATGTTCTTCGCCTATCGCGGATTTACCGCAGATCCTGACCGCATCCTGACCGAAATGGCCTATGGCCGCGCTCATCACAGGGCGATCCATTTCATCAACCGCGCGCCGGGCACGACGGTCAACAACTTGTTAGCGATCCTTGGAGTCACAAAGCAGTCTCTAAACAGGGTTTTGCGAACCTTGATCGAAGATGGGCTGGTGGAAAGCCGCGTTGGCACAGTGGACAAACGTGAACGCCACCTATTTCTGACAGAGAAGGGACAGGCGTTGGAAACCACTCTGTCCGATGCGCAGCGCGCCCGAATGCGCGCGGCCTACAAAGATGCCGGTCCCGAAGCCGTGGCCGGATTTCGCAAAGTGCTTGAAGCAATGATGGATGCTGATATGCGTCATGCCTATACGAAACTTCGGGATACGACCTCATGAGCGATATGGACGCCCATCTGCTGATTGTTGACGACGACGAGCGCATTCGCGATCTGCTCAAGAAATTCCTGATGCGAAACGGGTTTTTGGTCACGGCGGCTCGGGACGCGGCCCATGCGCGGCGGGTCCTGTCGGGTCTGGATTTCGACATGATCATTCTGGACGTGATGATGCCGGGCGAAGATGGTGTCAGCCTGACAAAATCGCTGCGAGAGACACATAGCACCCCCATCCTGCTTCTGACTGCCAAAGGGGAAACCGAACACCGGATTGCAGGGCTTGAGGCCGGGGCGGATGATTATCTGGCGAAGCCGTTCGAGCCAAAGGAACTTCTGCTGCGGATCAACGCAATTCTGCGCAGGATGCCGGAAACACCTGCCGAGGAAACGGCGGCAAAGATCCTCAACCTTGGCCCGATCAGATATGACATCGAGCGGGGCGAGATGTGGCAGGGTGAAGAGCCGGTACGTCTGACTGCAACGGAAAGCCAGTTGATGAAAATCTTCTCGGCCCAGCCCGGCGAACCGATCAGCCGCGCGAAGCTGGTCGAGGATCTGGGGCGCGACAAAGGCCAGGCGCAGGAACGCGCGGTGGACGTACAGATCACGCGCCTGCGGCGCAAGATCGAGCAGGATCCGAAACAACCCAGATATCTGCAAACCGTCCGCGGCGCAGGTTATATGCTGGCACCAGATTAAGCGTGCCGCTGCGCGGCGGTTTTGTGCCTTCGGCGAAGGTATTTTTAGCCAGATGAACAGGGGACCCCGATGACAACTGCCCTTTTGACCCATGCCGATTGTCTGGGCCATGTGACACCTGACGGTCACCCCGAACGAGTGGCGCGGCTGGAACATATCCTGCACGCCTTGGAAGGGTTGGACCTGAAATGGGTGACCGCTCCGTTGGCGGCAGATGACGATCTGCTGCGGGTGCATCCGGAAGGTTACATTCGCGATATTCGATCCACGCGCCCGTCTGAGGGGTTTGCGCAGATTGACGGGGATACGTTCATGTCACCGGGCTCGGTAGACGCCGCCTATCGTGCTGCGGGCGCTGTTGTCCGGGCCGTTGATCTGGTGCTGAGCGGAGATGTGTCGAACGCGTTCTGCGCCATTCGCCCACCGGGGCACCATGCGGAAACAGATACTGCAATGGGGTTTTGCTTGTTCGGCAATGCGGCATTGGCCGCGAAACATGCGCTGGACCACCACAGGCTGAACCGTGTCGCCGTTGTCGATTTCGATGTTCATCACGGCAATGGAACACAGGACCTGCTGTGGGATGAAGCGCGCGCGCTGGTTGTTACCAGCCAGCAGATGCCCCTCTGGCCCGGATCGGGACGCCCGGATGAGACGGGGGTTCACGATACGGTTCTGAATATCCCGCTGGCTCCGGGCAGCGGCGGGGCCGAGATGCGCGCCGCGTACGAGTCCCAGGCGTTTCCGCGCTTGCGGGCGTTCAACCCCGATCTGATTATCATTTCCGCAGGGTTTGACGCCCATCAGGACGACCCGCTGGCCAATCTGAACTGGTCCACCGGCGACTTCGCGTGGATCACAGCCGAGCTGTGCAAGATCGCTGACGAGGTTTGTGACGGTCGTATCGTCTCGACTCTGGAAGGCGGGTATGATCTGAACGCATTGGCCGCGGCCACACGCGCCCATGTGGAAGAATTGATGAAGGCAGCACGATGACCGATACCCCAGTTGAGCAGATGACATTCGAGCAGGCCATGAAAGAGCTTGAGGCCGTTGTGGGCCAGCTTGAACGCGGCGATGTGGCGTTGGATCAGTCGATCGCGCTGTATGAACGCGGTGCGGCCCTGAAGAAACGGTGCGAGGACGAGTTGAAGCGGGCTGAAGAGAAAGTGGCCGCCATCACTCTGGATGCCACGGGGCAGCCCACCGGGACCACGCCTGTCGACGGTCAGTAAATGTTTCGCGAAAGACTGGCGCAGGATGCAGCGCGCATTCAGGCTCACTTTGACCTGATTCTGGGCGCGCTGGACGATATCGACGTCACGCGGGCCATGGCCTATGCAACGCAAGGCGGAAAACGGTTGCGCGGTTTTTTGGTGCAGGAAAGCGCGCGCTTGCATGATGTGGATGTGGGCAGTTCGATCTGGCCCGCAACGGGGATCGAAGCGCTACACGCTTATTCTTTGGTCCATGATGACCTGCCCTGCATGGATGATGATGATCTGCGGCGGGGGCGGCCCACTGTTCACGTGAAATGGAACGAAGGAACCGGGGTGTTGGCCGGCGATGCGTTGCAGACCCTGGCGTTTGAGCTGTGCACTCGACCCGAAGTCGGCGATGCGCAAATTCGTGCAGAATTGGCTCTGACTCTGGCCCAAGCCAGCGGGGCGCAAGGCATGGTTCTGGGTCAGGCGCTGGATATCGCAGCCGAAACAGCGGCTACACCTTTGACACTGGAACAAATCACCCATCTGCAGGCAGGCAAGACAGGTGCGTTGATCGAATGGTCCGTCTGCGCAGGAGCGCGGTTGGCACAAGCCGATCCGACCCCTCTGCGTGATTATGCCCAAGCTCTTGGACTTGCCTTTCAGATTGCTGACGACATTTTGGATGTTGAAGGTGATGCCGAAAAGGCCGGAAAACGGCTGCAAAAGGACGCCGATGCAGGCAAAGCGACCTTTGTTTCGCTTTTGGGTCTTGAGGCGGCCAAATCCCGCGCGACAGAGCTGGTTGAAACGGCCTGTGCTGCGTTGGATGGGTACGGTGCGTCAGCAGAAACCTTGAAGGACGCCGCCCGCTTCGTTATTGCCCGGGACAGCTAAGCCAGGAACGCGCCATATGTCTGACCGACCCAATACGCCCTTGCTGGACCTTGTGAACCGCCCTGCGGATCTCAAGCAGTTTTCGGACGCGCAGTTGCATCAGCTGGCGCAGGAATTGCGGGCCGAGACAATCTCGGCCGTGTCCGTGACGGGCGGGCACCTTGGGGCTGGTCTTGGCGTGGTCGAACTGACAACAGCGCTGCACGCAGTGTTCGATACGCCGCGCGACAAGATCATTTGGGACGTGGGCCATCAGTGCTATCCCCACAAAATCCTGACCGAGCGGCGCGATCGTATTCGCACATTGCGGATGAAGGATGGGTTGAGCGGGTTCACCAAGCGCAGCGAAAGCCCTTATGACCCGTTCGGCGCAGCACATTCCAGCACTTCGATCAGTGCAGCACTTGGTTTTGCTGTGGCGCGCGATCTGGGAGGTGTCACACCCGAAGGGCTGGGCGATGCGATTGCTGTGATCGGCGATGGCTCGATGTCTGCAGGCATGGCATTTGAAGCGATGAACAACGCAGGCCATCTGGGCAAGCGACTGATCGTCATTCTGAACGACAACGAGATGAGCATTGCGCCACCTGTGGGCGCCTTGTCCAATTATCTGTCCCGTATCTATGCAGAAGAGCCGTTCCATGACCTGAAAGCCGCCGCAAAAGGCGCGGTTTCGCTGCTGCCCGAGCCCTTCCGCGAAGGCGCCAAACGTGCCAAGGAAATGCTGAAAGGCATGGCCGTCGGCGGCACGCTGTTCGAAGAGCTTGGTTTTTCTTACCTAGGCCCCATCGACGGGCATGATCTGGATCAGTTGCTGCCTGTGCTGCGGACCGTCAAGGCGCGGGCGACCGGTCCGATCCTGATCCATGTTCTGACCAAGAAAGGCAAAGGATACGCCCCGGCCGAGCAAGCCCGTGACAGGGGTCACGCAACGGCCAAATTTGATGTGGTGACGGGTGAGCAGAAAAAGGCACCCTCCAACGCGCCCTCTTACACGTCCGTCTTTGGCAAAACCTTGGTGGATGAAGCTGCGCGAGACGACAAGATCGTTGCCGTGACCGCCGCCATGCCAGACGGTACCGGTCTGAACCTGTTTGCCGAACGCTACCCGTCGCGCTGTTTCGATGTTGCGATTGCCGAGCAGCATGGCGTGACATTCTCGGCTGCACTGGCCGCCGGAGGGATGAAACCATTCTGCGCCATGTATTCGACCTTTCTTCAGCGCGGTTATGATCAGGTGGTGCACGATGTTGCGATTCAGCGTCTGCCCGTCCGCTTCGCCATTGACCGCGCAGGTCTGGTGGGTGCCGACGGAGCCACCCATGCCGGATCGTTCGATATTGCGTATTTGTCCAACCTACCGGGTATGGTCGTCATGGCAGCTGCCGACGAAGCCGAGCTGATGCATATGGTGGCCACCGCTGTTGCGCACAACGATGGGCCGATTGCGTTCCGCTACCCGCGTGGCGAAGGCGTTGGCGTCGACCTTCCAGAGCGCGGTGAAGTGCTTGAGATCGGCAAAGGCCGCGTGATCCAGAAAGGCGCGCGCGTGGCACTGCTTTCGTTCGGTACCCGATTGTCTGAGGTGCAGAAAGCCGCCGAATCCCTTGCGGGCAAGGGCATCACCCCAACCATCGCCGACGCCCGCTTTGCCAAACCTCTGGACCGCGACCTGATCCTGGATCTGGCCGCCAACCACGAGGCTCTGATCACCATCGAAGAAGGCGCGATTGGCGGCTTTGGCAGCCATGTCGCACAGCTTTTGGCGGAGGAAGGCGTTCTTGATCAAGGGCTGAAATACCGCTCGATGGTCTTGCCCGATACGTTCATCGATCAGGCCAGCCCAGCGGACATGTATGCCGTGGCCGGCATGAACGCCGAACAGATCGAAGCCAAGGTTCTGGACGTTTTGGGCGTTGCATCAATCGGGGAAAAGCGCGCTTGAGCTGCGCGCATTGGTCTGGTGACTTCCTCCGACGCAAGTGGGATGCGTGCTATGAGGATTGTGCCGATTGAAGTGTTCTTAGTGGAAGGAGTATCGGCGCTCCCAGTTCGTCGGTCGAAATTGTTTCACTGCAAATAAACAAACCTTAGCCGCTCCGTTGAACATAGGCGCTGAAAAAGCAGCTTAAACCTCTTCGTTGTCAGCAAAAAAATATGTCTGCCCCCGTTCAACTATCGGAGACGCCTTACCGTTAGATCACACCTCGTCGGGCGGCACGGCCCGCTGGTACAGGTGCCACGTGGTGTGGCCAAGGATCGGCAGAGTAAAGATCAGGCCCAAAAATGCGGGAACCAGCGATATCAGCATGGTAAACGAGATGATTGCTGCCCACGTGAGCATGACCACAGGGCTTTCCCTGACAACGCGGACAGAGGTGAGCATCGCAGAAACGAAATTGGTTTCCCGGTCCAGCAACATCGGCATGGCGACAACGGTCACCGTGAACAGGGCTGCTGACAGAAACGCGCCGACGCAGGTGCCAATGGCCAAGAAGGTCCAACCTTGCGGCGTGAATAACACAGTATTCAAAAACCCGTCGAAATCGGAAAAGGATGCATTCTGAAGGATGATCGCCAACCAAAGCCGCACCTGATAAACCCACACCCAAAAAATGAACAAGGTCACAAAGGCCATCCAGCCCATTTCGCGCTTGCGTTGATCGGCCATGACCGTAAGGATTTCGGACCACCCGAAACTTTCCCCATTTTGCAAGCGGCGCGACATTTCATAAAGCCCGGCAGCGGCGAACGGCGCGACCAGCGGAAATCCTACAATTGCAGGAATGATCATCCAGATCTTGCCCAGCCAAACCAGGGCCCAAACCAACAGAAGCCCGAAAACTGTATAGAACAGGCCGAAAAAGCCGCTCATGACAGGGCGTGCCAGAAAATCGGAAAACCCAGCCTTAAGCGCTGCGGTGATGTCATCCGCTGTCACTTTGTTGACCGTGGGCATGGATTGCTGCGGTGTCAGGTTGTCTGGTGGTGTGGAACCTGCGGTCTTGGATGTCATGACACATTCCTCCCAAAGCAGAGCGCCGCGCTGATCCGTTGACCGACAAACCCAGCGGTGAACAGATACCAATCCTCCTAAGACAAGCATGCCTTACGCAAGGTATTGGGGCAAGGTCGGGATACGGTCGACACCCGCGTGCAGGCCGCCTGCGGGCATAGGGAAATGAACCTTTTCACAAAGAACCTTAGGTCGACGCCTTTGCAACCGAGGCTCCTCAAACGTGAAAACGAACACGAATTCAATACGGGCTCTTTTGAGAAACACGAGAAGAGTGGTGCCTCAAGAGGGACTCGAACCCCCGACCTTGTCCTTACGAAGGACCTGCTCTACCAGCTGAGCTATTGAGGCAATCTTTTGCAGCCGGAACTGGTTCTGTCCAGGTGCGATGGGTCATTTAAACCCTCACTCTGATGCCTGCAAGTCCAGATACATCCGCTTTTAACGTACCGCACCAAAGTGCTGATGGGAGGCAAGAAGAGGCCACCCATATGGTGGAAACTGCGTTCTGTGAATTTTTTGTAACGTCAGTCGGTTCAAATTGACTCACTGCTTTTATTTCAATATTTCATGAAATATGATAGAACAGATTACCGATCAACTGGCTATTCTTGGCCACCCGCAGCGTATCACCGTGTTTCGCATGTTAGTGCGACGGTTTCCTGACAGCGTGCCTGCTGGGGAACTGGCGTCTGAACTGGGGATCAAGCCCAGCACCATGTCAAATTATCTGAACGCGCTGCAACGGTCGGGCCTTGTGACGCAAGTGCGCCTCGGAACATCCCTGCGCTATTCGATAGATATGGCTAACGTGCAGAAAATGTTTGATTTTCTGATTGTGAACTGCTGCCGTGGCCGACCTGATCTTTGTATGCCTTCAACCAAGGGAAGTGAGACGATGACTGACCGGAAGTTCAACGTGCTGTTCATTTGCGTGGGCAATTCCGCCCGCTCAATCTTTGCCGAATCTCTGTTGCGGGAAATTGGTGGTGACCGGTTCAATGTCTTTTCCGCCGGAACACAGCCTTTTTCCCAGTTGAACCCGTTTGCGGTTCAGGTCCTGCAAGACAAGGGTCACGATACGTCGGTTCTGCGGTCAAAAAATGTATCCGAGTTTTCAGGGCCGGACGCGCCTGATCTGGATTTTGTTTTCACGGTCTGCAACCAGGCCGCAAATGAGGAATGCCCCGCTTGGGAAGGTCAACCGATCAGCGGTCACTGGGGCATGGTCGATCCGGTCAAGGCGGGCGGCACTGACGCCGAAAAAAGCCTGGCTTTTCAAAACGCTTACGGCGCGCTGAAGCGTCGGATTCAAGCCTTTACATCGCTGCCGGTCGAAAGCCTCGATCGGATCGCATTGCAATCCGCTGTCGACGACATCGGGCGAACATCCTTTGAGGACGTAAAATGACAACCTACGCACTAAACGGCCTTGGCCGGATGGGAAAGCTTGCGCTGAAGCCTTTGCTGGAACGGGGCGCAAAAATCGCGTGGATCAACGATGCTGTTGGTGATCCCGAAATGCATGCGCATCTGTTGGAATTCGACACCGTGCATGGGCGTTGGGATGCGGAATTCAGCCACGATGCCAATAGCATCACTGTGAACGGAACGCATCTGCCATACATCGGCACCACAGACCTGACTGCTCTGCCTTTGGATGGCGTCGATGTGGTGATCGATTGCACAGGCGTGTTCAAAACCGAGGCGAAGCTATCCCCTTACTTCGACGCTGGCGTGAAGAAAGTGGTGGTTTCCGCCCCGGTCAAGGACGGCCCGACGGCGAATATTGTCGTGGGTGTGAACGACGACACCTATGATCCTGCCGCCCACAAGATCGTGACCGCCGCATCCTGCACAACCAACTGCCTGGCACCGGTTGTCAAAGTCATTCACGAAAACCTTGGTATCCGCCATGGGTCGATGACGACGATCCACGATGTAACCAATACGCAAACCATCGTAGACCGGCCTGCCAAAGACCTGCGCCGCGCACGGTCTGCCCTGAATTCACTGATCCCAACCACCACTGGCTCGGCGACGGCGATCACGCTGATCTATCCCGAACTCAAAGGGCGTCTGAACGGCCATGCGGTGCGGGTGCCTTTGCTGAACGCATCGCTGACCGATTGCGTGTTCGAAGTCGAGCGGGAAACGACAGCCGAAGAAGTCAACGCCTTCTTCAAAGCAGCCGCCGAAGGTGAGTTGAAGGGTATTCTGGGTTACGAGACGCGCCCGTTGGTTTCGACCGACTACACCAATGATGAACGATCATCGATTGTGGATGCGCCCTCGACAATGGTGGTGAACGGGACGCAGGTGAAAATCTACGCCTGGTATGACAACGAAATGGGCTATGCGCATCGTCTGGTGGATGTGGCCTTTATGGTTGGGGCAACGCTGTGACCCAACGGCCCGAAGGCATGTCGGCCTATATCGCGGTCACGGCGGCCTATTGGGCCTTTATGCTGACCGACGGGGCACTCAGGATGTTGGTGTTGTTGCACTTTCATACCTTGGGCTTCTCGCCGGTTCAGTTGGCTTATCTGTTTGTTCTTTATGAGATTGCCGGGATTGTGACCAACCTGTCCGCCGGCTGGATTGCCGCTCGGTTCGGATTGACCTCAACCCTTTACGCCGGGCTGGGCCTGCAAGTGTTGGCGCTGCTCGCCATGACGCAGCTTGATCCGAACTGGACCGTCGCCGCCTCGGTCTCCTTCGTGATGGTGGTGCAAGGGGCAAGCGGGGTGGCCAAGGATCTTGCCAAAATGTCCTCGAAATCCGCAGTGAAACTACTGGCACCGGCTGAGGGTGGAGGCTTGTTTCGTTGGGTGGCCGTTCTTACCGGGTCAAAGAACGCGGTAAAGGGCCTGGGTTTTCTGCTGGGCGCTGCGATGTTGGCAACGCTTGGCTTCATGACCGCAATCATTGTGATGGCGGCGATTCTGGCGCTGATCCTATTGGCGGTCTTCCTTTTCATGCCACCGGGTTTGCCCAAAGGGCGCAAGGGCGCAAAATTTTCAGAAGTGTTTTCGAAATCCGCCAACGTCAACTGGCTGTCCGCCGCCCGCGTCTTCCTGTTTGGCGCGCGGGACGTTTGGTTTGTGGTTGGAATTCCGATCTATTTCTACGCTGTCCTGTCTGACGGCACAGAAGACGGCAATCGGGCCGCGTTTTTCATGATCGGCACTTTCATGGCCCTGTGGATCATCCTGTATGGCACCGTGCAGGCCAACGCGCCAAGGATATTGCGCGCCGCAGACCGTAGCGAAGGTGATCTGATAGGTGCCGCACGCAGTTGGGCCATTGCGCTCTTTTTTGTTCCAGCGGCTCTAACCTTGGCAGTTTTGCTGTCAGATGGGCCTGAAGTCTGGTTAACCGTGACGCTTGTGATCGGCCTTCTGGTTTTTGGCGCGATCTTCGCCGTCAACTCGTCACTGCATTCCTATCTGATCCTGGCTTTCACCAGATCCGAGCGTGTGACGATGGATGTGGGGTTTTACTATATGGCCAATGCCACAGGCCGTCTGGTCGGCACCGTTTTGTCCGGTCTGACCTACCAGATCGGGGGGTTGGCCTTGGTGCTGGGCACAGCTGCCGTGATGGTTGCCCTGGCCGCGCTGACCTCGGGCAAGCTCACGGATCAGGCGTCAGAGGCTCTGTCCTGAGCCTTCTGCTGCCACGGACCTGAAATTATTTGGACCGGCGCGGCATTCGAAGCCATCAGCGCAGCGTTGGTGTTCAGGGCGGAATCTTCCGAAACCTATCTGGTTCGGCGCAAGCCCGATGACATGAAAGGTCCGAAGACAGAGGCCACATCACTTGCACCGGTCCGTCTGCCTTTCAAAGATCCCGCTTTAACCGTTCAGCGCAGCCCGAAAAGCACGCGGGGTTTGTCCAGTGACTTGCTTGAAGCTGCGGGTGAAATGCGCCTGATCCGAAAACCCACAAGCCAGCGCAATGTCCCCGAAGGGACGGCCGGGATCCTCGATCATCTTCATGGCCTGCTCGATCCGGAACGACATGACATATTGCATAGGCGTTGACCCAAGCGTTTCCTTGAAGACCCGGGCAAAATGCGACGTGCTCATTCCAGCCTCGGACGCCAGTTGGTCAACGGTGATCGTGCGATCCAGGCGCTTTTGCACATAAGCCAAAACGCGTTGATAGTGCTGGGACGTGAACCGCGACGACAGTTCAATATCTTCAGCGCGGCGTTTTCCGTATTTCTGCAAAAGTTTTACCAGAAACACCCGGCTCATGGCCTCGAACATAACCGCCGAGGACATGTCATCCGTCTCCAGCGCATCCCGCAACAGAACACCTGCAACGCAAAGGTCAGGGTCGGAAAATTGCGGAAGATCCCGAAACTGCTGCGGATCAAGAAGCATCCCAAGCTCAGATTGCGCAAAACGGTCTACCTTGGCCGGGTCCAGTGTGACAACTATGACATCCGACGGCCCAAACCACCGCCAGCCTGACCGCACGCCTGCGGGCGTAACAATGACCTCATCTTTGCAAAAGGTGAAATCCCGCAGCGTGCCATCACGCCAGTTCTGCACGCGGTGGGGGCTGTCCTGCAAGTTCAACAAAACATGGTGTTCCGCAAACACTTCTTCGGGCATCTGGTCCGGCTCTGCCTGAAAGTATCGCACAGACATCAGCGCCGCTGCTGAAGGACGATCCATAGCGTCACTGTTGAGCAGCGGTTCAGACGGGTAAATATCTGCGTATCTCAGCGGCACTTTTGTGTTCCCAAAACAAGCTTGCGCAATTTACGCAGCTATCCGCCGTGCAGACAACGCATTTGATGCACCCGCAAAGCCCGGGGGCATCGTGTTCCATCACCCGCCAATATCCGAAAGACTTGAAATAAATGGCGACCCCGGCAGGAGGGGAAGCTCCGCACGCGATAACATCTCTAAGTATATGATTTACAATGATATTTTGCCCCGTCGGGTAGTGTCCCATCTTAGTGGTGAACTTTACACCACCGGAAGTAGACGTTGCGATTGCTTCGGTTGTCGACCGCGACCATGGGCGCTGCAAAGGCTCTAATTGCATCTGCCGCGCGGGTGGGTGATATCGGCAATACGAAAGCAACCTATCACGGCACCTTTTGCCCGGGCTGTGACAACTTACTAGAATTTAAGGATCGAGCTATATGGCCCGAATTAAGAGCATCGAACTTCCCCATACAACTGTTGAACATTGGCAGGACGCGAACCATGGCGACAGACGAACGGGAAAGATAACGTGGGCCGCCGCGAAGGAAGGCAATCTTTTGGTGCAGTTCTTCGTCGGAGCCGACGAACGCGGGCGAAAAGCTGAAATCCGCATCCCACTGTCCGATTTGCTTACCGTTTTGCCGGAATTGAACGACACGCTGCGCGAGCACACCGAATTTCACCACGGTGAAGCGATAAATGCCGTCAAGGACGCGGTGATGGATTTCGCTCAGTTTCGGTTGGATGCCAAGTGGATAAACGACCTATGCCAGAACGAAGACGGCTCGACCGACATCGAAAAAGAAAGCAAACTGGAAGCCGAACTGGAACAGGACATCGCGAACGCGACGGAATTGTGGTGGCCACCGCAGTAACCTCGGTCGACGCGACGGATGTGTAGGATATTGGCGACGATACCCTTGGCGATGGAATCAGGCGCACCACGTTTGGTCATTTCTTAATGAGTGCCTGGTGAGTCACTTGCATGGGTTTTCCTTTGAATGGGTGGGGCGGTTCTCTTGGGGTGCAAGCTGAGTCAGAGCAGGTTTGCAGCGGCCCTTGAGGCGATGGCGTCGACTTCCTCGTTTCTGCAGTCGCCGTTGTGCCCACGCACCCATTCCCAGCGCACGTTCTTGCCTTCACAGGCTGCCAGTAGCCGAAGCCAGAGGTCTTTGTTCGCGACTTCCTTACCGCCCGCTTTACGCCAGCCGTTAGTCTGCCATTTGTGGTGCCAATCAGTCATACCTTGGATGAGCAACTTGCTGTCAGAGTAGACGGTGATCTCGGCTTTCTCGTTTTTCTTGATCTTATTAAGGCCCTGAATGGCGGCTGTAATTTCCATCCTGTTGTTGGTGGTATGTTTGGCACCGCCATGTATGGACCGCTTCTTGATCTCTTGGCCGCCTTCGTATCGTCGGAGAGTTGCCGCCCAGCCGCCGCGACCGGGATTGCCGAGGCAAGAGCCATCGGTGTGAATGGTGATTTCAGTGGTTGTCATTTGATTCTTTTTCTGTCGCTATGAGGTTCTTGGGGTTCGCTTACGGCGTCGTTAGCAGGTGTTCTCGCTTCGGTCGGTCATGGCGATCAGGCCAAGCTCAACCAAGAATGACAGCGCTTCGCTCTGAGAGACCTCACGCTCCAATTGCTTAACCATGCGCTCACGCGCGGTGTTGACTGTGACTACCACCTCAGGGCGCACTCTCATGCTGGCCCAGTGGCTTGGTTTGTCGGCCCAAGGGGCAAGCTGGTCATCAATCTTATCGTGGCCCAGACGGGCACGTGCGGTTGACCTCAGGCGCTTCGTGAACGCTCGTCGCTTGTCGTAGCCGATACGGCGTAACCGTTTGTCGGCCACGCGGTTCTGTTCATTCAGTTCCATTGTGTTTCTCCAAAAAAGAATAAAGACGCCCGTTATGGACGTCCTGATCGCTGCTTAGTTCTCTAGTTTGGTTGCCCTATGCATTGCTCTACCAGCTGAGCTAATGCGGCTTCCAGGCCGCAAACAGCGCAAGACAACTGTCCGATACGACAAGCGCCGCTACAAACGCCGCAATCGGATTGAGATCATGTTTGGCAGATTGAAGGACTGGCGCCGTGTGGCGACGCGGTACGACAGGTGTCCCAAAGTCTTCCTCTCAGCAATCGCTCTCGCCGCTTTGGTCATCTATTGGCTATGAGTCCTGAGCCTAGACGCAGCCCATTGTCGTACTTCTGGCGCTGGTTCATAGCTACCAGTTTTCTATTAAGGTTTTCGGGGTGTTAGTTTTTTCTTTGAGATGTCTTGCAAGATTTGTTTCGCGGCCGAGTTGCCAGCCTCTGCTCCATTTCGGAACAAACGTTGTGCTTCTACCGAATCCTTGTCGACACCACAGCCGGTATCGTAGCAAAGCCCTAGGTAGAACATCGCGGTGGCGTCGCCGGCTCGCGCGCTCTTTCGGTACCAGCCGACCGCCTTTGTCTGGTTTCTTTCGATGCCGTAACCGCAGTCGTAGCAGAGACCAAGATTCCTCATCGCGGCGCCGTTGCCGGTATCTGCACCCTTTCGGTACCAGTTCACGGCCTTCGCCGCGTTTTCCTCGACCCCGAAGCCGGTCTCGTAGCAGTGTCCAAGGTAGGTCATCGCGTCTGGGTGGCCTGCCTCTGCCCCTTTCCGAAACCAATTCACGGCCTCAGCCGGATTTTTCTCGACACCAATACCGGCTCCATAGCAGCGGCCTAGGCTATACATAGCAAAGCCAGCGCCTGCCTCTGCCCCCTTTCGGTACCAGTCCATGGCTTCAGCGAGGTCTTTTTCGACCCCGAAGCCGGTCTCGTAGCAGTGTCCAAGGTTGGTCATCGCGTCTGGGTGGCCTGCCTCTGCCCCTTTCCGAAACCAATTCACGGCCTCAGCCGGATTTTTCTCGACACCAAGACCGGCCCTATAGCAGCGGCCTAGGCTATACATAGCAAAGCCAGCGCCTGCCTCTGCCCCCTTTCGGTACCAGTCCATGGCTTCAGCGAGGTCTTTTTCGACCCCGAAGCCGGTCTCGTAGCAGTGTCCAAGGTAGGTCATCGCGTCTGGGTGGCCTGCCTCTGCCCCTTTCCGAAACCAGTTCACGGCCTCAGCCGGATTTTTCTCGACACTAAGACCGGCCCTATAGCAGCGGCCAAGGCTATACATAGCAAAGCTGTGGCCTGCCTCTGCACCCTTTCGGTACCAGTCCATGGCTTGAGCGAGGTCTTTCTCGACTCCGAAGCCGGTCTCGTAACAAACGCCAAGACTGGACATAGAACTTGGACTACCAGCCACTGCCGCTTTCCGAAACCAGTTCACGGCCTCAGCCGGATTTTTCTCGACACCAAGTCCGGCTCTATAGCAGCGGCCTAGGCTATACATAGCAAGGCCAGCGCCTGCCTCTGCACCCTTTCGGTACCAGTCCATGGCCTCAGCGAGGTCTTTTTCGACCCCTAAACCGTCCTCGTAGCAGTGTCCAAGGTTGGTCATCGCGTCTGGGTGGCCTGCCTCTGCCCCTTTCCGAAACCAATTCACGGCCTCAGCCGGATTTTTCTCGACACCAAGACCGGCCCTATAGCAGCGGCCTAGGCTATACATAGCAAAGCCAGCGCCTGCCTCTGCCCCCTTTCGGTACCAGTCCATGGCCTCAGCGAGGTCTTTTTCGACCCCTAAACCGTCCTCGTAGCAGTGTCCAAGGTTGGTCATCGCGTCTGGGTGGCCTGCCTCTGCCCCTTTCCGAAACCAATTCACGGCCTCAGCCGGATTTTTCTCGACACCAAGACCGGCTCTATAGCAGCGGCCAAGGCTATACATAGCAAAGCCAGCGCCTGCCTCTGCACCCTTTCGGTACCAGTCCATGGCTTCAGCGAGGTCTTTTTCGACCCCGAAGCCGGTCTCGTAGCAGTGTCCAAGGTAGGTCATCGCGTCTGGGTGGCCTGCCTCTGCCCCTTTCCGAAACCAATTCACGGCCTCAGCCGGATTTTTCTCGACACCAATACCGGCTCCATAGCAGCGGCCTAGGTCAATCATAGCAAAGCCGTTGCCTGCCTCTGCCCCCTTTCGGTACCAGTCCATGGCTTCAGCGAGGTCTTTCTCGACCCCGAAGCCGGTCTCGTAACAAAAGCCGAGACTGGACATAGCGCCGCCGAAGCCAACTTTTGCGCCTTTCCGAAACCAGTTCACGGCCTCAGCCGGATTTTTCTCGACACCAAGACCGCTTTTGTAACAGTGTCCAAGGCTGTTCATAGATCTTGGACCACCAGCCTCTGCCCCTTTCCGAAACCAGTTCACGGCCTCAGCCGGATTTTTCTCGACACCAATACCGCGTAGGTAACAAAGTCCAGTACCATGCATCGCGGCAGGGTTACCTGCCTCAGCGCCCTTGAGGTACCAGTATGCTGAATCACACTCGTCTTGATCGACGCCGAAGCCATGTTTCAGGCAATATCCCCACGCGTTCATTGCTTTGGCATCGCCTGCAGTGGCGGCCTGATGCAGTGCATTTACCAGACTCTTTGGCGGAATTTGATGTGCTCGAAAGAAATTTCCCATCGCTGCTTCAGAGACATTGGAGAGCGCACGGTGCGCAATGTCTGTTTGAGCTTCAACTTCGAAGAAAGCTGATGTTTTGGGAGACCGAGCAAAATCTCTTGACAACCGTTGCAAAAAGGCAGCCATTTTTTCTGGTGCGGCGTTCCACGCTGCCATGACCACGGGTTCCAAAGGCAGTCCTTTTTCGACGGAGCGTAGTACGAACCACTCCCCAAGAATATCAGGCTGTAAAGCGGGAATACTCTTTGGTGGTCCAGCCGGAGGAAGAATTCCATCTGTCACGGCACAGGCTTCCCGCCAACACGCTGGTTTTGCATCGAAAGTGTTTGTTTGCGCACCATGTTCCGAAAACTCGATACCATCCGTCATTGTTGCCAGAACCGCCAAGCGCATTGCTGGCACATCCTCACCAATCCAAGGAGTTGAGTTACCAAAAGTAGAATGCCATCGTCTTGCACGATTTTTTTCGAGAACCTCGTCAAGCAGTTTTTCGATACTTATAAGGCCAAGGTTGGGGTTATCCTTGAGCACTTCGCCCAAGAAACAAGCATAAAGTGGCCGGCCCTCACGGTCTATTTCGGCCAGCTGTCGCTTGATATGGTCTTGGTTGAGCAAGGGACGTTGTGCTACCTCAACAGCGACCCGAGCTAAATCTTCAGGTGAAAGCCGTAGGAGTTCTATGACCCCGTTGGTACCACTCTCGTCTTGAAACCTAGTTTCTGCGATCGCCGCATCAGCTCCATCATGCCTTTCATTTAGTGCAACGAACCACTCTGCCCGATCACCTACGGCATCCTGGATGCTGCTCTGGTCCCAAGGTTTTCGCTCGAGTAGCAGAAGTCGCACTGGTTGACGCAGGTCGGTTCGCTTTGCCAATTGTTGTATGATAGGCCTAAGCTCGGATTCACGACCAACCACGTAGTCGGCAATCATTAGTGTTGGGAGATGTGGTTGCCATTCTGCCCATCTATTGTTGAATGCGGCGACGTCGCTTGATTCCAGAAGGCCACAATGCCATGAGGTTGAGCTCTTCCGCCAAAGTTCAAGCGCAAGGCGGCTTTTCCCCTGCCCGCCCTCCCCAGCGATCTGCAGCCATCGAAAATCGCCTACTGACTCAAGAAATGATAGCAAACGTTTCTGCTGGTCGTCCCGACCGCGAACTCTCGTCGATCGACTAGCGTAATGGCTTGCACGCCGGTCTGCCGGCGGGTTGGAAAGTGTGAGCTGGTGATTTGATGGCTTTCTCGCGTTGAGAGGTTCTCGTTCAAATTTGGTCTTGATGGTACCCGCGTCACTCTCGTAGTCCGCCAGTAAGCACTCGTACTCTCTTTCTGCTTCTTCAGATGACAGCGAACCGCTTGCCTTGATTACAGCAATAGCGTTGTAACGAGTAGGTTCGATCGTGTCGCCGTTTCGCCACTTCTCCAAAGTTTTTTTTGAAAGTCCTGCGAGTTTGGCGATGCTTTCTAGCGCCATAGATCGTTTGGTCCCAGCGCCCCTGAGATCATCAACCCGATCAATTAGAATTTGGGCAAACGTCTTCACTTGGTACTCCCGAAATCGAGCGAAGTCTTCGCTCCTCTTCGCTATTCTAACTATGTCAATCCGAATATTTTTTAAGTGTTCTGAAATTCAAACACGTCGGGCCCGACGCTCAAAACTTGAAAGGAATAGTAATGATAGAGCGTCTGATATTAATCCTCAAGAAAGCCGTACATGCCGCGTCGTCTCATCGCTTCAGCTATTTGGGATTGGCTTTAACGTATGGCTGTAGTTGTTTCGGATGGCTTGACAAAGATACCGTGGCGCAGATTGCCACCGTGTTCTACGTTCTGATGGCAGCTCAGAGGTGCTGAGCCAAGTAGAGTTTCCGTCGTTCGGGTTCGATGCCTCGCCGGCCCACTAAATTACCAAACGACAGAAACTCGGTCATTGCAACGAGGGCCGCCGAAACCAAGCACACGTTTGAGATGGGCACATCGGAATTACATCGAACCAGCATTATGTTGGCAGCCGTCGCGCTGACCACGAACCGAAGCATGTACCCGAAGGATCTCAATCGAAGGCCGCGACAGAAAGCAGGGCGGACACGAATTGATACAGCCAACCAATCATAGTCACCAATGTTTTAGTCACCGTGCCTACGCGCAAGGCAGCCCTTTGCGCAAAGACCAACTACACAACCGAACTTTAGGAAACGGAAATCGCAAATGGGAAACTCTGAAGTTACCAACTTTGACCGTCAAGGCGGGTAGTTAGTCCTACTGCCTTACTTGCTGCCACAAAGAAAGCGCTCCAAATCGGGGCTTTTTTTTGCTTATTGGGAACACGAGGGAAAAGCGAGGTATCGCGACTCGAAGATGGGGCTTTCAATGGGGCTCGCTGACCCATTTTTTCGGTAATCCTAATGTTTTATTAGGTTCTTCTGGATCAAGTGGTGCCGCAGAAGGGACTCGAACCCCAGATCCATGCATTACGTAATGGTGATGCTGGTGGTGGCCGAATGGTCCCATTAGGGTCACGTTGAAATAGTCTGCTCGGGCACCTTCACGGGACACCTTGTCCCAGACCTTTGGCCATGCTGTGGTTGGTTCAAAGTCGTCATAGACATCCAGCACATCACCACCGTTGTGGGCGTATGGTTCTATCTCCATTAGCTGGCAACGGCATGTTTTCTGACAGAGGCAAAACTGCACCTCATCACCACCTAAAGGCCGATTATCATTTGTCCATCTGTATAGACCGATGGGTGCCAAGGGGTCGCGTTCAGTGTTGTCCTGAGTTGGCTGAGGTTGTTTAGCTTCACGGAATACAGGCTCAAGACCGATTGGTTTTTGGGGAGACCAATGCTCCGCTGATTGCCCCTCCAGCACATGCTTATTCATCCATTCTACAAAGCCAAGTGTGGCGATAGGGTTTCGCCCTCTGCTGGTCTTGTGCAGCAATGCTGTGATGGCACACGGTGAGATGAGAGACCCCCTGTTCTTTCGCTTGTCATCGAATGAAAAAGGGGTTTCAGCGATCTTCACTTTATCCATGTCATGAATACGGCCAATGGTCTTGCTGTACCCGCCTGACTTAGCCTCAGGCACACCAGCAGCGGACAAGGCGTCGGGTGCATATAACCACTTTCTACCGCCTGACGTGATGACGTTGATTGGATGATTGTCGATCAGAAGATCGTTGAAGATGAGAGTGACGTGATTCAACGAATTTTCGTCGAACAATGGTCTGCCGATAGCATCGGTTCGCATGTTGATCTCCGTAGATGTTGGGGATGGGTGGTAAGAATAACTTTAAGGGCAGGGGTGGATTTTTCTGGGGTGGGTATTCTCGGACAGCCCATCAGAGGACCCCTCACTCCACTTCCTTGCGTGCAACTTGGCATTTCAATCGATAGCGCCCTGATGCAGGGGCATGCCGGAAAGGTTTGACGGGACCTAAGCCCCGCCATCTCAAAACAATAAATTAGGGAAACACACATGATGTGCCCGATAGGTTCCACTTCAGGGAAACCCAGGGGGCAACTCACGGGGAATGCTAGGGTGAGACGTCCAGCACACAGGACGCCCTACCACAGATGGTCCGCTGTTAGTCTTCCTGTCGGTCGGTGACAACGCCATGCTGACATCGCCTCGCCCTTCCATGAAACGAGGCAATTCGGAAATTCTGTGTACGGCTATAGTGGGGGTGAATTGATCCTATCTGGCCGACAGGTAGGGCTATTATGAGCGATAACTTCGAGCTACTGGGCGCGTTCTGTTACGGCTTGTATGAGGGTTAACTCTGACCCAAAGGCGAGCGGTGCGTAGGGGCTATTATGGGTGATAACTCCGACCCGCCGACGAGCATTCAGTATAGCTATAGTGTGGGTAAATTAGTTTATTCTTGTATGAGCGATGACTGTTGCTCACTGACCGCTTACTTTCTGCATGTATGGGGGTGAATTGAGTTTCGTCCTCACGTCGTCTCTTTGGCCAGCCTGTACCCCGCCGCTCTGCTGACCCAATACAGGTTGCAGGTTGCAACGTAACGTCACCGATCAAGTGGAATTGCCTTAGTCTGGTCTGCAACTTTTGACGGTGTTTTAGGCTTGCCGTGGGTTGCAAGCATCACATCCCCCATTTTACCAATGCTGCTTCAGCCTTGGCTGGGTCTTGAGCAATTCTGATCACAGCGTTCCGGTTTACGCCTGTGGCCTTTGCGATAACCGAGTGTCCTTGTCCTGCATTCAGCATCGCCTGCACCGCATCAAAGCTGGCCCTATCGAAGTTTGGCTTTCGCCCTTTAAACTTCTCGGGAGAGGTGGCCTTGTGGTGTGCTATACCGGCCCTTTGAGTCTCTTTGTTGGCCTCTGCCTGCGCTTCCGCCATCGCCGCCATGAAGCCAATCAGCGCGTCCCTGATGGCCTTCTGAGTGGGGTCTGTGGTTTTCCCATCGAAGACCATGTTGTTGATCACGGTCTTGATCGTCACACCTCGGTTGATGAACTCCCGAATGGTGTCTGTCACGTCCTGATAGTTGCGCCCAAGACGGTCCACCCAACGGACCACCAACGTGTCCCCTTCACGCAGCATATCGAATAGCCGTTTGCCGCCTTCGCGCTCTGCCAGCTTTGTCGTGACCCCTGAGGTGCCATGATCGGTTACGACATCATCAACTTGGAAGCCTGCCTTGCGGGCCTGCTCAAGCTGGTGGTCGCTTGTCTGTTCGGTTGTGGAAACGCGGACGTAGAGAATAGTTTTGGACATTGGTCACCTGTTCACAAGAGTATTGGTCACATAGGTGACCTGTTCATAAAGGCAGGTCAACCCTTATGAACGGTCCTTATAGTCAATGTTGAGGTGTTCGCTGTGGCATACCCTAATGAGCAATTTGGTCATCACCTTCGAATAACTGGTGGAACTCAAGGCACAGGCCCTGCCAAATGAACATGTTTGTCCGAACTTCAAGCAAAATCGGCAGACAATCAAAAGCAATGCCCTCTTCGAGCATCCATGTGACATCAATCACAATGCAGAGTGCAAATATGTTCCGAGCAATTCGACTGACTTCCAAATTCATACTTACATTAGCTCTACTGATCTCACTGGCCTTCAACATCGCAACAGTGACGATAAGCGGGGTCTACACAGCAGTTTCGTCAGTTGCTTCAGCTGTTGGCTTGAGCACTGTCGCGGCAAGAGAGGCTGGTGAAAAGCTCGCTACGAAACAAGCATCACTTGGAGTTGTGCGAAAAACGTCAAAACGTGTGTCGTCGAGAATGGCCAGAGGTGCTGCAAGGAATGTCTCTACGGCTTTCGGGGAGGCGATACCGCTCGTCGGCGTCGCCGTTATCGCGGGTGGGCTGGCACTAGAAGTTCAAGACGCCTGTGACACTGCCCGCGACATGGCTGGTTTGGAGGGCGCGATAGCAAATCCTGACGATCCAGAAACAGGACAAAAACAAGCTATGGAAGCATTTAATTGCTCCGAACTGATACCAGAGGCAGAAGACTTACCCACCAAGGAAGAAATCTGGACCGGTATGATGGCAGCTCCGGCGGATGCTTGGGCATACGCATCCGACTATGTAAACGACTTGCCAGCGCTCGACCTATCCGGGAGGACGGAAAGTATCCTCGTCGCCGCAGGGCATCGTTTGGAAAGTCTTGCCGAGTGGATTACTGATTGGTGAGTGTGACGGATGTTGACAAGAGGCCACACGGGGGGATTTCGGCTTCGTCTTTATCTAACTGGGCCGCTCAGATTTTTCGGTTGAAACTGATTTGGTCTGTATCAGGAAATTGCAATCGACAGTTGTTGCACGATGTGCGCTGTACTGCTTTATTGTCCTTGACGCTGATTTCTAAGCAAAAAGACATTCCAGTCCTCATTGAGCAGTAAAGGCAAAAATGGCGCGAGCACCCAAAACGCCACCTCAAGTGGCTCCCTACACGCATGACGACCGACGGGTCATGAACCCTGAGGTCGGGCTTGTGAAGCCCGAGAACGACCCGGAGGTCGGCAAGACTGCATGGTCGTATGACCCGCACCTGTCGCCGGAGTTGCAGTTTGATGTTGGCCGCGCGGAGATTGAGAAGCTAATCGACGACGCGCTGGCAAGCGGCGATGAACAGGTGATGAAGACTGCTCTACTAGAGCTTAGGCGACTGCAGGAACCATATCTAAACTGGACAGGCAAAGCCGAGCGGACATCTTTCGAGATCGACACAGTTTCGCTGCATGTGCACGAACGCGTCGACCCTGCGACCATCCTCGATGGCGTGAAGAAGAAGCTCGCCAACGGTCAGAGTATGGCGGAAGAGCAGCTGGACTTCTTCCACCCATCCTTTGAGGAGAAGCCGCTGAGAGAGGCTCTAGGCTTCTACAAGCATGACAAGGACTGGTCGAACCGGCTTATCACTGGCGACAGCCTGTTGGTGATGAATTCGCTGCTCCAGAAAGAGAGCATGCGGGGGCAAGTTCAGATGATCTACATCGACCCGCCCTATGGCATCAAATACGGGTCAAACTTCCAACCATTCACCAACAAACGGAAAGTCGAAGACGGAAAGGACGAAGACCTTACTCAAGAGCCCGAGATGATTAAGGCCTTTCGAGACACTTGGGAGTTAGGCCTTCATTCTTACTTGGCCTATATGCGCGACAGGCTTCTGCTATCTCGGGAGTTGCTTAGCAAAACTGGCAGTATTTTCGTTCAGATCAGCGACGAAAACCTTCACCACATAAGGGAACTAATGGACGAGGTATTCGGGCCCGAAAACTTCGTTGCCATCATAAACTATCGCAGCATGATGCCGCTCGAGTCTGGGCGGATCGAGTCAATCTACGACTACATTATCTGGTATTTTCGCGACTCCGCTGCGTCGCCAAAGTATCGAAACCTGCTTGTAAGGAAGAAATCAGGCGAAGGTTCGGAGTTTAAGAATGTGGCCCTCTCTCCCACACATTTCCGTAGCACCACCAAAGAAGAGCTTGAGAACCCTGAATACGCTACCGAGATAGGGGGCGTGTTCAAAAGGTCAGACTTGCTTTCATCAGGCTACACGGAAAGCTGCACTTTTGATTTTGAACTCTTCGGAGAGGAGCAAAAGAAACGGGCCAAGAGCTGGAGAACAACCTTTGAGGGTGTAGAAAGGCTGAAAAAGGCATCCCGTCTATACAAGCCCGGAGCCAAACCATATTTCAAGATGTTCTTCAATGATTTTGGCTATCTATCGCAAGTGAACTCATGGCACGACACCATTGAGTTTGAGACCAAGGATTACGTGGTTCAAACAACGCGCACGGTGATCGAACGTTGCCTCCTGATGACTACTGACCCTGGGGATTTGGTCTTCGACCCTACTTGCGGTTCGGGAACCACCGCATTTGTTGCTGAAAAATGGGGACGCCGGTGGATAACTTGCGACACATCACGCGTTGCTGTGACTTTAGCAAAGCGGCGGCTAATGACGGCCAGCTTTGATTACTACACACTGCGCTATCCGCATGAGGGACTGAAAGGCGGCTTCGACTATGAAACCGTGCCGCACATCACGCTCAAGAACATCGCCAACAACCCTGACATCGACGCGATTTACGAGGAAGACCATCCGAAGATCGAGAATGCGCTCAGCCAGCTGAACGAGGCCCTTTTGTTATCCCCTCCTAATGACCTGACGGCACCTCAAGGTGCTCGCAAAGGGAAACGTTTGAAATTCTCCGAGGGTGAAACGCTGTTTGAATGGGAGGTCCCATTCGACTGGCCCGAGGACTGGCCAGACACCGCCAAAGAGCCGTTTGAAGCCTTCCACACCGCGCGGCGACAGATGCAGGCTCGTATGGACGAGAGCGTCGCTTCCCATGCCGATCAGGAGACGCTCTACGACAAGCCGAAGATTGACAACACAAAGCTCCGGGTATCCGGAAAGTTCACGGTTGAGGCCGTCCCTGCGCCGATTGTCATGGGACTCGATGACGAAAAACCCGTGGAAGAACCGGACGCCTCATTGGCCCGTTCCGGAGAAACATCGCGGCAATCGCTCTGGCGCGACGAGCTTCTCAAAACAGGCATACGAGGTAAGGGCGGGCAGATGCTAACCTTTGCGGACCTTGAGGTCTTCCCTGACCTGCGGAACCTGCACGCGAGCGGCTCGCTTGCGGAGAGTGGAGATCGCGTTGTCATCAGCTTCGGCCCAGAGCACGCCGCGCTGGAACAGCGTCAAGTCGAGCTCGCCCTCCAAGAGGCCGAAAAGCTGCGCCCAACGCCCAAGGTCGTCGTCTTCTGCGCCTTCACCTTCGATCCAGAGGCAGCCAAAGACATCGACGAACTCGACTGGCCCGGCGTCACACTGCTCAAGGCCCAGATGAACACCGACCTGCTAACCGAGGATTTGAAGAAGAAGCGAGCGAGCAACCAGAGCTTCTGGCTCATGGGTCAACCTGACGTGGACCTTAGGAAACTCAACGACGGCAAATGGGAAGTCGAGGTGAACGGCTTCGACTACTTCAACACCAAGACGGGTGAACTTGACAGCGGCGGCAAGGGCAAGATCGCCATGTGGTCACTCGATACGAATTACAACGAACGGTCCCTGTTCCCACATCAGGTCTTCTTCCCTATGGCGGGAGCGAAGGACGGTTGGAACAGGCTCAAGAAGACCCTTCGTTCGGAACTGGACGAAGACTTACTGGACCAGTTTCACGGCACCGTTTCCTTGCCTTTCGAGGCAGGTGAATACGAGAAGATCGCGGTGAAGATCGTTGATGATCGGGGCATCGAAAGCCTGAAGATCATTCCTTTGGGCGGCTGATATGTCATTGATCATCAACAAGCCAACAGAGCGGCCAAACAAGTATTGGCACAAGGTTAACGACGGCACGCTGGAATTGCGCCATGAGCGGCGGCCCGCGAGCTACGAGATCATCAACACGCGTGACCAAACCCGTCGGGTTGAAGAGATCGAACTGGTCAACATCATTCGCGAACGTGTCGACCAGTGGCGTGAGGCTGGATACCCCGGCATCACCATTGTGACGCGTAAGTTGCTTGAGCATTGGCACGACGAAACGGCACGGGAACTGCAGTTCTACTTCTGCCAACTAGAGGCGATTGAGACACTCATCTGGTGGGTGGAGGGAGCCGCCGAATACAAGCAAGGCATTCACATCCAAGGCGATGGTGGGCCATGGGAGCGTCTGTGTAACAAGATGGCGACCGGCTCTGGCAAGACGACTGTCATGGCTATGATCATCGCGTGGCAGGTTCTGAACGCCCTCACCTATCCCAAACGCAACAAGGACTTCAGTCGGGCCATCTTTATCGTAGCCCCGGGGTTGACCGTAAAGGGGCGACTTCAGGTTCTTATCCCAGCTGATGACAGCTACTACGACGAGTTCAATATCTGCCCAGACAACGCTATGCGGCAGAAACTCAATCAGGCCGAGGTGCTGATTGAAAACTGGCACTCACTGATGCCCGCAAAGGAGCCAGAAAGGTCCGTCGTCAAGAAGGGCCCTGAAACCGACGAGGCATTCACTCGCCGTGTTCTCGGGAAACTGGCAGAGTTCAAAGACATTGTCGTTATCAACGATGAAGCACACCATGCCTATCGGGAGAACCCGCGCGACAAGGTCGGGAAGAACAAGGCAAAGGCCATGGGCCTCGACCCTGACGAGGCGACAAGGTGGGTCGAGGGTCTGGACCGCATCTACAAGACCCGGCGCATCTCGCGTTGTTTCGACTTGTCGGCGACACCGTTCTCGCCGTCCGGCATGGCAGCATCAGACCACGCTCTCTTCACTTGGATTATCTCAGACTTCGGTCTCAACGACGCGATTGAAGCGGGCTTGGTGAAAACACCGCGCGTGGTGGTCAGAGACGATGCAATTCCAGACGCCGCGACTCTCAGGCCAAAGCTCTATCACATCTACAGAGACAAATCAGTCTCGGAGGACCTGAACCGGAAGGCCGAGCCTCATGAACCGCTGCCTCAGCTAGTTCAGCAGGCATACACGCTCTTAGGCGCAGATTGGCGAGCGACACTGCAGGACTGGGAGAAACAAGGCATGCATTCGCCGCCCGTTCTTCTCACCGTTTGCAACCGAACCGAAACGGCGGCTCGCATTGAATACTATTTCAATAGCGGCGACGCCTATTGGCCGGAAATGCAGGCTCCAGCGAAGACCCTCAGAGTAGACAGCAAGGTCCTCGAAAAGGCGGAGGTCGGGGATAAAGCCACCGCCGACAAACCATATGAGGAAAGGCTTCACGAAATTGTTAAAGCCGCAAGTATACCCGAGACAATCAAAAGCGATTTGCTTGAGGGCAAGAAAGAGGAGCTACTTAGAGAGATCGTAGACAACGTCGGCAAACGCAACGGCGCTGGTCAAGATCTTCAGAACGTCATTTCCGTCGCGATGCTCTCAGAAGGGTGGGACGCCAAGAACGTAACGCACATCATGGGATTGCGCGCCTTCACGTCTCAGCTGTTGTGCGAGCAGGTTATCGGGCGAGGTCTGCGGCGCGTATCCTACGACAAGGAGATCGGCGGCGATAGAGACGGCTTGTTCGTGACAGAGTATGTGAACGTCTTCGGTGTGCCGTTGTCCATCTACCAAGATAACTCTGACGACCCAACTCCGCCCAAGCCTCCAAAGCCCAGCACTCAGATTGAGGTCGTAAAAGAGCGGGCAGAACATGAACTGCGCTGGCCTAACATTCTGCGTGTTGAGCATGTTCTGCAGCACCATTTAGTGGTGGACTGGGATGCGGTTCCCGCTCTCGAACTTGATCCTGCCGCAACTGTGATTTCTGCGGAGATTGCGCCCGCGATGAACGGGGCATCTGACATGAGCCAGATCGTCCCGATTGACTTGGAGAAGGTGCCTGAGGGGTTCCGACTTCAAAGGCTGATCTTTTTAGCGGCACGTAAAGCCTTCGCAGACTTAGCGCCAAGCTTTGTGGGACGGGAAGAACTGCTGCTCAAACAACTGATCAAGCTCGTCGAGACGTTCCTAGCTTCTGACGCACTGGTGATACCGTCGCTGTTTCACCAGGACCCATTGCGGAAGCGAATTCTGATTGGGCTGAATATCGACACCGTTGTTCAACATGTCAGCCAATACATTCGACAAGAAAACAGAACTGCTGTCGTCCCAGTATTTGACGAGGAACGGCCTGTTGGCCGAACGGGGGATATGCGGACTTGGTATACGACCAAACCGACAGTGGTGGCCCATAAATCCCATATCAGTCACGTGGTGGGTGACGCGGGTTGGGAAGGGTATGCGGCAAACGCACTGGAGAGATCAGAAAGTGTCCAGTCTTACGCAAAAAACGATCATCTAGGCTTAGAGATTTTCTACTTATGGAATGGTTCGAGGCGTCGCTACATCCCGGATTTCTTAGTAAAGTCGAAACAAGGTCAAAACCTCGTTTTGGAAATCAAAGGGCAAAAGTCCGCACAAAACGACGCCAAACATTCAGCCTTGGAAGAGTGGGTTGCGGCAGTCAATGAAGACGGTCGGTTTGGCAAATGGCGCTGGGACGTGGCATACAGCCCAACAGATGTGGACAATATTCTGGAAAACTTGGATGACGACTCAAATGTGAAGAAGCTGGAAATCGCAAAACTGATTATTCGACTTGAGGGCTCGATCGATGACCCACGGGCCGAAAAATGGGTTGAACAATACGTAACGGCGCTGAGAAATACGTTTCTCTCGAAGGAAACAAACTATTCGTTCCGCTACGGCGAAGCAGGTATTGCCCTGTCCCAAATCAGTGTTGAGCTGGTAGACATTGTCGAAGGAAGCATTCTTGCGAGAGCTGCTCTATTCGGACACTTCTTGCTCGGCACCTATGGGGCAATAGCCGCCTATCCCTCCTTCAAAGAAGCGCTCCCAGTTATCTCAAGCGATATTCAGCACGTAATCGAGCAGGTGTTAGAGAACGCTCCTAAAGATGGAGAAGGAACACCTAAACCCATCCAAATTGACTTCCACATCAGGGATGAAAGGGAAATTGAAGATGAACTGAGGGGAGTGAAGGCTGCGGATGACTTGTAGATGGTTTAAGCGGTTGCCGCTAAAGGCCACCCGACCAAGCCTTGGCAGTTATCTCAAAAACCTTCCAAAAACGCTTCATTGCGCAATATCGTGGCTACCTTTTCCTGCGCCGCAGCAAGTTCGCTTTCATTCAGGCCGTGGTCATATGGGTCGGAAGTTCTCTTAACCCCGGCCCACCCACCTAGATCGTGGGCGTCGTCGATTGATAGACCAGCCCTGCGTGAGAGCGTCTTCCAAGTATGCCGGAGGGAGTGGAATGCCAAGCGCTCGTCGGTTTCCCTCCCTAGCACCTTCCGGCGCAACCCTGTGAAAGCCTTGGAGGCGGACTTAGCGGTGCCTGTTGATGCATTAATGGGGAAGGCGTTAAATAAACGCTCATGCTCTCCGGTGATGGCTTCAGCTCGAAGGCGTGCGACGATTGGCTGGGCGACCTCTGGCACAGGGACGACTCGTTTCGCATTGTCGGTCTTGCCACCCGCAATGAGAAAGACCGAACCGTCCTCCTTCGTGTCCAATGCGGTCACCTTCGCAATCTCAGTCACACGCGCCCCGGTAACCAAGCCGACGCGAAAGAGGTCACCCATTCTGTCACCTTGGGGGACCGCTTCGAGAACCTTTTGGACCTCTTCGGGCTTGAACTGGTCACGCTTCGGTTCGCTCCGCTTCTTCGCCTTTGGCAGATCATCCTCGGGCGGCTTGAACGGATTGCTCTCCAGCTTCACCTTCTTTCTTGCCAACGCCCAACGCCAGAGGCCCCGAAGCATACCGATGAGCTTTGCCACGGTCGCCGGGGTAAGGCCCCTCCCGGTCTTCTTGGAGGTCTGCTTGGGAAGGAATTCGTGCTGGAACGCGGCCACCAGTTCCGGAGTGATGTCGTCGAGAAAGAGTGCGTCGGGTGTCGTGTCACAAAACGCGCAAAGATAGTTGACCGCCGTTACCACCTCATTGGCGGAGGTCTTGCCAAGCGGCTTGTTGCCGTAGGGGTTATCTGGCGCCCTTGCCTCGAGATACTGCTCCAGTGCCCTTGACAGCGGCAGGGTCGTCGCCGTCGCTACCTTCAGAAAAGCCTTCCGCTCTCCTTCCGGTGCCATCTCGGCCTCTTCATAGATGAGATCACGGACAAGGGTCTGGTCGCGTTCTGTCCGCAATGCCTCGGCCCACGTCTCCGCCCTCTCCAAGCTGAACCTCTGCCGCACCCGATATTCGATCTCTAGCTTGCGGACCTCCGCCAAAAATATGTCCCGCAGCTTCCTAGCACTCGGCAGGTGCCGTTCACCACTCATGGACCTGATGATCCACGCCCCAAATGGCTTGTCATCCGTCCATGGATTCGGTGTTCCGCGCAAGTTTTTGGGCGTTTTCATCCTAAAGCGGTAGGCCGTCCCCGGCCCCTTCGGTTGCTCGATGTATTGCAATGCTGCACTCCGGTAGTGTCCCTCAGTGGTGTCCTTTGTACCACCCCTTGGTTCCCACTACCCAATAAGTGCCTTGATTTGCAATTATTTTTTGGAGTGGCGACCCCGGCAGGATTCGAACCTGCAACCTGCCCCTTAGGAGGGGGCTGCTCTATCCAGTTGAGCCACGGGGCCGTGTGTGGCCTTCTGTAACCGGGATTTTCCGGGTTGTCATCGGCTTTGCACAATTGTTGTACACGCAGACTTGTTCACGCTACCATCGGGCAAAACAACAACACAGGTGCCTCCCGTGAACAGTGAATCCAAACGCCCGCTTACCCTTCGCGATGTGTCCGAGGCTTCTGGAGTATCCGAAATGACGGTAAGCCGGGTGCTGCGGAACCGGGGGGACGTGTCAGACGCCACCCGCACCCGCGTTCTGGCCGCCGCAAAAGAGCTTGGCTATGTCCCCAACAAGATCGCGGGCGCTCTAGCGTCCAGCCGGGTCAATCTGGTCGCGGTCATTATCCCTTCGCTGTCGAACATGGTGTTTCCTGAGGTTCTGACAGGCATTAATCAGGTGCTGGAAGACACCGAACTGCAGCCTGTTGTGGGTGTGACCGACTACCTGCCCGAAAAAGAAGAAAAAGTGCTGTACGAGATGCTTTCGTGGCGGCCTTCAGGCGTGATCATTGCAGGGCTGGAACATACTGAAGCCGCACGCGCCATGCTGGATTCAGCGGGCATTCCTGTGGTCGAGATCATGGATACCGACGGCAAGCCAGTGGATGCGATGGTCGGCATCTCGCACCGTCGCGCCGGGCGCGAGATGGCGCAGGCGATCCTCAAGGCCGGGTATCAGCATATCGGCTTCATGGGCACCAAGATGCCTCTGGATCACCGCGCCCGGAAGCGATTCGAAGGCTTCACTGAGGTATTGGGCAAGCACGGGATCGAAATCGAAGACCGCGAGTTTTATTCCGGCGGGTCGGCCCTTGCGAAGGGGCGCGAGATGACGCAGGCGATGTTGGAACGTTCTCCCGATCTGGATTTTCTGTATTATTCCAACGATATGATCGGTGCGGGTGGCTTGTTGTACTTGCTTGAGCAAGGCATCGACATCCCGGGACAGATCGGGTTGGCCGGGTTTAACAATGTCGAGTTGTTGCAAGGTCTTCCGCGCAAGCTTGCGACGATGGATGCCTGCCGGCTTGAGATTGGCCGCCACGCCGCCCAAATCATCGCCGAACGCCTGAAAGACCCCGATTCTGAGATTGAAACACGCGCGACACTGACACCCAAGATCAGCTTTGGCGACACCCTCAAACGGCGATGACGGCACCCCTCAAACGGCTCGATAACCGAACGGCTCGGGCCGTTTTCATGGACCGCCACGCGCTGGCAGAACAGCCATCGGGTGAGGCCAAAGGCGATGCGCTTCTGGATCTGATCCAGAGGCTTGGTTTTGTGCAGCTTGACAGTATCAATACGGTTGCTCGCGCCCACGATTTGATCCTGTTCTCTCGCAGACCCAGCTATCGCAGTGCGAACCTCAAAAGGCTCTATGAAAGGGAAAAAGAGCTGTTCGAACATTGGACGCATGATGCGGCCGTGATCCCGATGGAGTTCTACCCGCATTGGCATCTACGTTTTCAGCGCGACGCAGATTTGCTGAAGGCACGGTGGAAGAACTGGCGACGGGATGGGTTCGAACAACAGTTTGAAACGGTGTTGCAGCACATCCGAGACAATGGGCCGGTATCCTCTTCGGACGTGGGCAAGGACGAAAAGAAAGGCTCGGGCGGTTGGTGGGATTGGCACCCGTCAAAAACCGCCTTGGAGTTTTTGTGGCGGTCTGGCGCGCTTACAGTTGTTGGCCGCGACGGGTTTCAGAAACGCTATGACCTAACAGAGCGGGTTATTGAAACCCAACTTTGTCCGGGAAACATGCATTGCGATGCAGAAGCGACTGTGGATTGGCTTTGCAACGCAGCACTTGACCGGCTTGGATTTGCAACATCGGGCGAATTGGCAGCGTTCTGGGACACGGTCAGCGCAGCAGAAGCCAAAAACTGGTGCGCAAAGGCACTGACCAAAGGCGATATAGAAGAGATCGAAATCACCTGCGCGGATGGGCGGCACCGCAAGGTCTTTGCCCGCCCAGACCTGGCGGACCAGAGTTTGGACCTGCCCCCGCCGCCGGGGCGCATTCGCGTGCTTAGCCCGTTTGATCCCATGTTGCGCGACCGGAACCGGGCCGAGCGGCTGTTCGGGTTTCACTATCGCATCGAAGTCTTCGTACCAGAACCCAAGCGCAGCTATGGTTACTACGTGTTTCCCCTGCTTGAAGGTGATCGTTTGATTGGCCGTATTGACATGAAAGCGCATCGCGATTGCGACATGTTGCACGTCAAAGCCCTTTGGCCCGAGCGCGGAATACGCTGGTCCGACGCCCGTACCCGACGCCTGAACGCCGAACTGGACCGGGTACGCCGGTTGGCTGGTGTGACGCATGTCGAGTTTGCCAACAACTGGCTAAAAGACCCTAAATAGGGTCTATTCTGCATCCGTCAGGGTCAATTCGATCGGCGCGAGCCCGTCAATCTCACCGTTCAGAACATCCCCTGCCACGACCGGTCCAACACCCGCCGGTGTGCCCGTCAAGATCAGATCGCCGGGGTGCAGGTGATAAAAGCCAGACAGATGGCAGATGATTTCATCAATCTTCCAAATCAGTTCCTCAAGCGTCGCATCCTGACTTATCTCAGCATTCACACGAAGCCGGATGTGCTTGTCCGCGTCCGGAGACCAATCTTCGGCTAATGTCAGAGGGGCAAATACAGCGCCGTATTCGACATCTTTACCCAGATCCCAGGGGCGCTGCTTGTTCCGCTCTCGTATCTGCAGGTCACGCCGGGTCATGTCGAGGGCGCAGCCATAAGCGTATACAGCGTCCCAAGCCTGTGTACTGCTCGCGCGGAACACTGGCTTCCCGATGGCCAACGCCAGTTCCATTTCATGGTGATAATTCTCAGTGCCCGCAGGGTACGGAACCTTTGCCCCGGACAAAACCGCGTTTGCGGCTGACTTGATGAAGTAAAACGGCGCTTCGCGATCGACCTCGTTTCCCATTTCAGCCGCGTGGGCAGCATAATTTCGACCAACGCAGAATATGCGACCAACGGGATACGCGGCCGTTTTGCCAATAACAGGGATAGTGACCGGGTCAGGAAGAGAAAAAAGGCTGTTTGACATGGTGCTCTCTGACAATTGCGCTGCTTCATCTTACGAGCGTCGGGCCGGTCAGCAATACAGAAAAACACGCCGGAACTCGCCAAGACTATTGCGATGTTTCAGCGCGAAGTCGCTCAATTCAGGTGGCCAACACAAAGCCCGTTTCCAAGCCAGTTTGCTTCCGCCTTTATGGCATCGTCTGGGGAAGAACACATACGACTTGGCTCAGGCATAAGTTGAACTATCTCCTAACTTGAAAGTTGTGAAGCCGACCTAACGAACGCCCGAAATCCAAACTTGCTTCTATGGCGAACCGACCTGCCTGGGCAACATTTCGGAACCACTTATCAGTCGGCATTTGGCAACACTTATTTCGGAGAGCAAAGGCATACACCCACCCCTTGGGCAAAATGCCTTGATTAGAGCCTTTCTTGGCTCGGCATACACTCCGAAGCGCAGGCCGGACCGTCAGGCTACACGTGACGCAACCGGCCTCGGGCCAGGCACATAATATCCAGTCCGAGTCTGGCCGCCCCGTCGGAGACCCCCCTACATTCTCCGGCGGGGTCCCTGACAAAGTCCCATAAAGTAGACCTTGGTCAGGGGTCGAGATCCTTCAAGTCGTTCAGAAGGTCCAGCAAAAGCTCATGCTTTTCAGCCCCAAGCTGAGATCGAATGCGTTCCGCCTGTGCGATACTTACAGAGAGATTGGCGCGAATGACCTGAACGCCGCTTGCGCTGATTTTAACAATCTGCCGACGGCGATCTGCAGGATGGGAACGCCTTGAGATCAATCCGCGCTGCTCAAGTTTCTGCAAAATCCGCGTGAGGCTGGGCAACAAAAGGCAGGCGCGATCAGCCAGATGCGTTGGTTCCTGCGGACCCTCTTCGTTTAAGACACGCAAGACACGCCATTGCTGTTCGGTGACACCAGCGTCAGCCAGCATGGCACGGATGGGTCCCATAACCTTTTCCCGCGCGCGCAAAAGCGCAATGGGCAAAGATCGCGACGTCAGTGGTAGATCGTCGGTCATGCTAAAATTATCGCCGAATTTCAGCTTTTTCGCAAGCAAACCGCACGTTCTCGTGAATACGCCGAACCCAATCAAGACAACAAACGGACCTGTCAAATTCAACAACGCCCCTGACAGTTTCACATTCCCGCTGGACAATTCAAAACCATCAGAGAAGATGCACAAAGGGCCCAACCGGAGTCCTTTGAAAACCTTGGATATGTGACAAAGAGAGACCCAATGGCTGCCCCCGAAAACGCGTTTAAAAAGGCTCTAAATCAGGGAAAAACCCAGATTGGATGTTGGATGAGTTTTGCCGAACCTGTCACAGCTGAGATCATGGGGACCGCAGGCTTCGATTGGTTGGTGATTGACGGAGAGCACGCTCCAAATGACATCCGCTCGATTCGGGATCAGCTGATGGCATTGGCGGCCAGCCCGTCACATCCGGTGGTCCGCATTCCAATCGGCGAAACGTGGTTGATCAAGATGGTTCTGGATGCCGGGGCGCAGACCGTTTTGGTGCCGATCGTCGAAAGCGCCGAACAGGCCCGTGAACTGGTTCGTGCGTGTCGCTATCCTCCAACCGGTATACGCGGCGTAGGCGCGATGGCGTCACGCGCGACGATGTACGGATCTGTTTCGGACTATATACAGACGGCAGATCAAGAGATCTGTTTGCTGTTGCAGGTTGAAACCCGCGCCGGATTGGCCGCATTGGATGACATCCTGCAAGTCGACGGCGTTGATGGTGTGTTCATCGGCCCCGCCGACCTGTCCACCGACATGGGGTATCAGGGCAACAGCGCCGCGCCCGAGATGCGCAAGGTCATCAGTGACGCTTTGGCGCGGATCAAGGCCGCCGGCAAAGCACCGGGCATCCTTGCAACCAATGACGAAGCACGGCAAGCCTATAAGGATATGGGGGCACAGTTCCTGGCCGTTGGCATTGACGTGATGCTGCTGGCGCAGGCGGCCCGTTCACTGTCGGAGCAGTGGAAGGAAATGTGAGCTTTCAGGAGCGCATGGCTGCAGCGGCCTGAGCGTACCCACCGGAAGCGCCATCAACAAAATGCATGTGGTCGTCGCGCGTGGCCGAGGGCACAATGCATGTCATCATCGCTTCGTCTTGTGCGTGCAGCCCATACATGATTTTACCACGCGCCCGCGCCTCTTCCAGCATCTGTTCGATACGCTTCAGCGTGGACGGGTCGCAATCCAGCGTCATTTTCAAACCGTCGTCAAACTTGCGAAAGTCCGCATTGCTACTGACCATGTGCTTGTAGTGGTCCGGCTCGAACTGGCCCATGCGCTTTCCCGATTTAAACAAGATCGCAATAAGCAAATTCTGAAACAGCAAAACGATTTTTTGCAGCATCATATTCCGTCCGTTGCGCGACACATGGGCATCAATCTCCAAGCCCGGTGGTGGCCATTTCATGGGCGGGCCGTTCTCGGGCACAGGATGACCCGCGCGCTCCAGTTGCTCCGACATGGACAGCACAGATTGGGCAAGATCGGCAAAGTCACGTTCTGTGGCCGACGCCGTGGGCTCCACAACCAGCGAGACGATCTGACCATGCCGTGCCATACTGTTGGACCACCTGCAGGACAGGCCGGTCAAATCCGGCTGTACCCCCGTCTCGGCACGCTCAATCATATTGCGTCCTGCTTTCATCTCAGCCTCGGCCCAGGCCAAGCCGCCGCCTGAAAACATTGCATAATCCACACCGGTTGATGGCGCATAGCGGGCAACACGCAAGTCTCGGCCGGCGGCTCGGATATCTGCCACCGATACCAATGCTGCGCGCAGCGGCATGGAAAACTCTTCCTCCGCCCAGCTTCGCAACGCGGCCAAAGCATCGCGTGCCGCGTCGACCTGACTGGGTGGCACGGCGAAACCAGCGCCGTCACCGCCAAAGACATAAGGAAACAGCTTACCGTCCATGGCGTTGATCATCGCTGAAATCACGGCGGCTCCGACCGTGTTGACCGTTTTGTACCGGCCCCGCGCGATTTCACCGGTTGAATCGACGATGTCTGCAACACCCAATACCCAATCGTCCGGGACAGCCGAAAACCGTGCCGGATCCGCAACCAAGGTAAAATCCCGCAAGAGGGGAAGGTTTTCATAAAACTCGGAATGGAGGTCTTTCATGGTCCCCCTCAAATCAATGTTGAGCATAAATTAGGTGGACGTTGGTCCAAGTCGCGTTTCTGAAACATACTACACACGCTTGTGCGTTGCATCATGGCATGCCAAGCCTTTGCCTAAAGTGCGCAAAAAGGGGCAGGTTATGCAGGCAGGTTTGGTGGTTTTATGCCTGGGCTATGTGCTCAGCCAATTTTTCCGCGCGTTTCTGGCTGTTCTCAGCCTCGATCTGGAACGGGACATCGGCGCAACGCCTGAAGATCTGGCATTTGCCTCGGGCCTTTGGTTTCTGATTTTTGCCGCGATGCAAATCCCGGTCGGCTGGGCGCTGGATCGGGTTGGCCCACGGCTGACCGCAGCGGTACTGCTGTTGATTGGTGGCGCAGGAGGTGCCGGAGTTTTTGCGGCTGCTTCATCGCCACTGCACATCAGCATTGCCATGGGGCTGATCGGTGTTGGGTGCTCTCCTGTTCTTATGGCCTCATATTTCATCTTCGCTCGTGAATACCCTCCTGCTCAGTTTGCCACATTGGCTGCTGTGATGCTGGGTGTAGGGTCGGTCGGTAATCTTGTGGCATCATACCCGACAGCCCTTGCTGTAGAGTGGATGGGGTGGCGTGCTACAATGGTGGGTCTGGCCAGTATGTCCGCTGCTATTGCGGTTGGTATTTGGCTGACCGTACACGACCCAGAGAAGGCCAAAACGGATCACAAGGGGTCTTTGCTGGACCTGTTGAAAGAACCCACGCTTTGGCTGATCCTGCCGCTGATGTTGGTCGCATACGCACCCTCTGCCGCTTTGCGTGGTCTTTGGGCCGGGCCATATCTGAACGATGTCTTCGGTTTAAGCACAACACAAATCGGCACCGCGACCCTGATCATGGGGGCCGCAATGATTGCTGGCACATTTGTCTATGGGCCGTTGGATCGCATATTTGGCACTCGAAAATGGGTAATTTTTGCAGGCAATGCGCTGGGGGCCGCAGCGTTGACTTTGCTGTGCCTGTGGATTGACAACGCAATCTGGCTGTCTGTGCTGCTGCTGGCCGTCATCGGCTTTGCCGGGGCCAGCTTTCCGGTCATCATGGCCCATGGGCGGGCTTTCGTTCCGCCGCATCTGGTCGGCCGCGGCGTAACTCTTCTGAACTTGTTCGGGATCGGCGGTGTGGGCGTCGCCCAGTTCGTCACCGGCCGGATTCATGCAGCCACCGTTCAGACAGGGTCAACTGCGCCTTACACAGCGATATTCGGGTTTTTTGCCATATCGCTTGCCATTGGTTGCGTGATCTATCTATTCAGCCGGGATAGTGTCGACTGAAGCAGCCATCAGGAGAGCCCGGTGAAAGACCCCGTCGTCATAGCCCCAAATCTGAAACGCAGGCTTTCGGGCGTGACCGCAACCATCGCAAGGCTGGTTCCGCTGCAGGCACACTCCATCAACATCGCCGCAACGGGTCCGGGCCTGCCTGCTGACATCCCGCATATCCCGCTGGGTCGCCTGCCCTTTCTGTCACGCCGTCCAACACGCGTTTGGCACGCCCGCCGCAACACCGAGATGCTTCTGGGTCTGATCCTGCGGAACGTGTTCCGCTTGAAACTCAAACTGCTGTTCACCAGCGCATCCCAACGCCCCCACACGGGATATACCAAATGGCTGATTGGCAAGATGGACGCGATTGTAGCGACATCGCAAAAAACCGCCGGGTATCTTGAACGCGACGCACAGGTTGTCATGCATGGCATCAACCTTGAGGACTTTACGCCCCCACAGGACAAGGCCGCCGTTCGCGCGAAACTGGGGCTGCCGGACGGGCTGCTGTTGGGATGCTACGGCCGCATCCGGCACCAAAAAGGTACAGATGCCTTTGTTGACGCGATGATCGATCTGTGTGGGCAGTTCGACGACGTGTCGGGCATCGTCATGGGCCGGGCCACCGAAAAGCACACCGCATTTCTGGCCGAGCTGAAAGACAAGGTCGCGAAGGCGGGACTCTCTGATCGCATCCTTTTCATGCCCGAGGTCACGGTTGATCAAATTGCCGAATGGTATCAGGTTCTGGACCTGTTCATCGCGCCGCAGCGGTGGGAGGGGTTCGGGCTCACCCCCCTAGAAGCCATGGCTTGCGGCGTGCCGGTTGTGGCAACGGATGTTGGCGCGTTTTCCGAGATCGTGACCGACCCCTCGCTGGGCCGGGTCGTAGCCCCCGACGACATTCCAGCGCTGGCCGATGCAGCGGCGGAGATGCTGGAAAACCGTGATTCCCTGTCGAAGGCCAGTCAGGCCGCCCGCGCCCATATCGAACAGAATTTCGATATTCACGGTGAAGCAGAGACGTTGGTTGCGCTCTACCAGCGACTTCTGAACGCCTGATGCGCTTCAATTCGACGTCAAACGTTCGATTCCACACCAAAAGCCCTTTTTTCTTCGCCGCAACGCAGCTATGAACGCGCGTCCTTAACTTTGGAGACATGAAATGGGCTATCGCGTCGTTGTCGCCGGCGCCACGGGTAACGTGGGCCGCGAAATGCTGAACATCCTGGCGGAACGCCAGTTCCCGGTCGATGAACTTGCCGCTCTGGCAAGCCGTCGTTCCTTGGGCACAGAGGTGAGCTTTGGCGACAAGACACTGACGACCCAGGACATCGACACGTTCGACTTCACCGGCTGGGACATGGCTTTGTTCGCCATCGGCTCGGACGCCACCAAAACCTATGCCCCCAAGGCCGCAGCTGCGGGCTGCGTGGTGATCGATAACTCGTCGCTTTATCGCTATGACCCGGACATTCCGCTGATCGTGCCGGAATGTAACCCCGAGGCGATCCACGACTATAAAAACAAGAACATCATTGCCAACCCCAACTGCTCGACCGCGCAGATGGTTGTCGCGCTGAAGCCGCTGCATGACCGCGCCAAAATCAAGCGCGTGGTTGTCTCGACCTATCAGTCGGTGTCGGGTGCCGGTAAGGACGGCATGGATGAGCTTTGGGATCAGACCAAAGCCATCTACAACCCAACCACCGAGGTTGAGCCGAAGAAGTTCCAGAAGCAAATCGCGTTCAACGTCATTCCCCAAATCGACGTCTTCATGGAAGACGGCTCGACCAAGGAAGAGTGGAAGATGGTGGTCGAGACCAAGAAGATCGTCGATCCCTCGATCAAGGTTACAGCCACCTGTGTCCGCGTTCCGGTTTTCGTCGGCCATTCCGAGGCCGTAAATATCGAGTTCGAAGAATTCCTGGACGAAGACGAAGCCCGCGACATCCTGCGCGAAGCACCAGGCATCATGGTGATCGACAAGCGCGAGGCTGGTGGCTACGTCTCGCCCATCGAATGCGCGGGCGACTTCGCCACATTCATTAGCCGTATCCGTCAGGATTCGACCGTGGAAAACGGCATCAACCTGTGGTGCGTCTCGGACAACCTGCGCAAGGGTGCCGCCCTGAACGCTGTCCAGATCGCCGAGCTGCTGGGTCGTGAGGTTCTGAAAAAGGGCTGACGGTTCAATCCTGCCAAAGACTAAAAAGAAACCCGCTGTTTGGTCAGCGGGTTTTTTGTTTCTGTAAGCCCAGATTGCAAACCGAAACTGGCTTTAGCTGCGCCTACGTTTTTTTGTGGCAAGCTATTTAGGCCACCAGGCGGACATTCACCGGACTTGCGGTTCATAGTGCGACGGATGGCAGCGATGCGGACCAAACGGCCGTTGACAGCAAAGCAGCGAATGACCGCATTGATGCCGCGCACCACTTTTTTGATGCGCGGCTTGCGATATCACTCGCTTCGAACAATGTCCGAGTAAGCGCCATTCAGGTTGAGCGTGATTGTAACTGGATCATCGTCCCTATTGCGCCAGAACCAGCCGTGATCACCGGCGAAGGGGGTTTCAAAACTGCCCTCGCCTTCCGTTTGACCACGCCCTTTCTCGTAGGTCACGTTTTGGTCGCCCGCATGTGCATGGAGATCGAAGTTGATCCGACCACCATCTGCCACCCACGCGTAGAAAAGTGTCGCCCCCTCTTCCATGGTTGCCTTGATCTCGGTGAACTCACCCGGTTCAAGCGTGAATGTGATTGTGTCCCGCCACGCTTCTTGAGCGTGCGCTGTTCCAACAAACAGACCAAAGATGTCGCCTAGCAGGCTGGACGACTGGTCAGGCCCATGAAGCTGTTGGTCTTGTTCGGCTTCATCCGCCAGTTCCTGCTTGATTTCACCCATCTCAGTCAGGCCAAGCACGCGGCCTGCACCCGTTGGATCGATCCCGTATTCCGCAGGCAGCACAACAGCGACCAGTATTGCCACGGCGCTGACAGCCGCGATGATGGTGGACCGAAGGAGTTGGGCTGAGCTTGGCAACTCTTCGAGGCTCGGTTTTTTTGCATTAAACATCTGTGCTGTTCCTTATGCGGCCACGAAGTAGCCAGTGAGTTGGTACCCCATCAGCACAAAGCCGATGGTCATCATGACGACATTGACGGTGTAGGCTTGTTCGAAGAACTTGGCGCTCTTTCGCCAGTACCCCATGACGATGAGGATGGCTGCGAGTGCCAGCAGTTGACCGATCTCAACGCCAACATTGAACGCTAGAAGGTTGGGCAGAAGCCCGTCAGGTGCGATCTGATAGTCCAATATCTTCGTGGCCAAGCCAGTGCCGTGAAACAGGCCAAAGATGAAAGTCGCCGCCTTGGTATTAGGCTGGAAACCGAACCACCGCTGATAGGCCCCGAGGTTGTCGAGCGCCTTGTAGACTACCGACAGCCCGATGATGGCATCGACAATGTATGAACTGATGCCCCAGCCAAACCAGACGCCTGCAAGCATCGTGATGGAATGCCCCACGGCAAAGAGGCTCACGTAGACTGCAACGTCTTTCGACCGATGGAGGAAGAAGACGACGCCGAGGAGGAACAGGATATGGTCGTAGCCCGTCACCATGTGTTTGGCCCCGAGATACATGAAGGGGATGATGTGCACGCCCCAGATTTCTTGGATGTAGCCAGCATCGCCGGGCGTAACATCATGCGCCAATGCTGCGCTTGTCGATAGCAACAACATGGATAGGACGAAGAACGCGAGACGCTTAGAACTGCGCCTAACGCCTTCAATGAAGGTTCTCATGGATTAACTCCGCATAGTAGTTGGATTGATCAGTGGTGCGCGAGAGCCGCGCAGAGCCGATCAAGCGCGCGGAGGTCGGTCTATTCGGAACTGACGGGTGGGGCCGTTGGCGGAAGCCAGCCGTCGCCAGGCCTCGCCTAGGTGCAATTCAGGTGCGATGCCGGGGCCGCTGGTAAGAAACGCCTGATTGTGGTCATGATCCGCCACATCGTGGCTATGGCCGTGCATCGCCCAGAATAGGTCTTCTTCGAAGCCATGTGAATGGCCATGATCTTCAACCATTTCAAGATGGTCTTGGATCGTCTCAAATATCGCCGGTGCATGAGAGAATGATGGCGTTACGGACCAAACGACCAACGCTAGACAGAGGGCAGCCAAGCCAACTCTCTGAATGTGCTCGTAAGCCTGTTTCATCACATCTGTCTGCCCGGTGATCGCAGCCTTTATGCGGCCGCCATGATTTTGTTAACTTCTACCGTAGTGTGCGCCACGTGGTCAATTCCGGACAACAGACCATCGTATAGATTGGGCTGCCTTGGGCCTGCTACGGCACCCGAAGCGATAACTCCGCATAGCTGCCTTTCGTTCCTCTTGCAGCATCGGTCACGATCGGCTCCAAACGGACCTCGCCCCTCAATACAGTTCCACATCCAACCTCCCATTCCTCTCACTCAGCACATACTGACTCATCAACCATACTCGTCGGCTCTTCTAACGAAACGTTTTCAAAGACCGGCCCCGAACGCGGCAGGTTCCCCCAACCAGTTGACAAAAACAGGCGCGCTTGCCACCTAAATACAGAACCTTGACTGCGGCAGAAGTAACCCAACACCCCACAGGCAGTGTCCCGCGCAAGGTGGCTGAGGCAAGCATGCAGGTTTCGACCAAACGCAGAATTGGCAGAACTCTGACCGTCGGATGCGCGTGTATTCTGATGGCGCTTGTCGTTGTTGGCTTTACCGGACAGATTTTTGCGGTGGGGGACTCGGTTGCCCTGTTGCGTCCGCAGGCGGGGGTTTTACTTTTGCCTTGTGCGGGGTTGCTGCTCTACTTGCGCGCAAGATACATGGCTCTGACAACCTTGGCTGTTGCTGTGATGGCTCTCGGCTCCATTGCCGCCAGCTATGCTGCACCCTCTGCGGAATGCAATGGAACCTGCCTGACGCTGTACCAAAAGAATCTGATGAGCAGGGCTTGGCCTCGCTATCCTTTGGCGGACGATATCATCGCCTCCAACGCCCAGATCGTGACATTGCAGGAAGTATCCAGTCACAACCAAAAATACATGAACAACCTCTTCGAACACTATCCATCCAAGGCCGTATGCAGCTTTCGCCCCGAGCAGAGCGTTGCCATCCTGACGACACTGCCTATCGTCGAAAACTCAGAGTTTTGCCTTAAGGGCAGTGGATTGGTCGGCGTACAGGTCGAGGCACCCGATGAGACTGCGGTTTGGATCGTTTCGGTGCACCTGAAATGGCCGTTTCCATACGATCAGGCACAACAAAGCCAGGTTATCGCGGATCGCATCGCGGATCTGGACGGACCTGTCCTGATCGCGGGGGATTTCAATATGGTGCCTTGGGGGGCCAGCGTCCAAAGGATTGCGGCGGCGGCAGACAATCAAAGTTTCGGAACTGCGCTGAACACGCATAACCTCGGCAGTTGGAAGGTGCCGTTACCGATAGACAACCTGCTGTTTCCCAAAGGCACAACCGGAACTGTCGAACTGCGCCCGTTCATGGGATCGGATCATCTTGGGAAACTTGCCCGATTTCGCATTGAATAGTGTCTAAACACCGCTGTTCAGGGCAAGTTTAATGCGCGTGATCAACTGTTGTTTTCGACCAGCGTTTTCAAATTGGTCAAGCCGCGCTGGTAGTCGCCGCCCACCCAATTATCCATCATCAACCCCATCCATCTGGACATCGGATTAAGACCCAAATTAGATTCAAAGCCCCAGGTCACCAATGTCGCCCCTCCATCCGGTTCCAACAGGAAGAACGCCGAGGCTGTCCCCATCGGACCGAAATCCAGTTCCGTTAGGACCTGCTGATTCTCAGTACTTTCGACGATCACCTGCGAACCAGTACCAACCTGTGGATGGTCTGAGGCCCAGTTCAGAGTGTTTCCGACCCCACTGTCGGGTCCGGAATAGGTGAGTTGGGTGTCAGGATCACGGTGCAGCCAAGGAGACCATTGTTCCGTCTCTTGCATGGAATTCACGTAGGGAAAAATCGCCTCGGCTGGCGCATCGATGGTGATGCTGCGGGACACTTCGGCCTTGCCGGGCAACAGATACGACACCGCGATCAGCGCAACAACAAGCAGGCCCAATCCCGCCAGAATGCGTAAAAAAACTTTCATCTCAATCTCCGAAACTGGAAACGCATGCACATATCATACAGGATTGCGGCTCTGAATCAGAACCGTAATGCGTTTCGTTTCTTCGATGTCAGATTGGTGTCAGACCGAGACAAACTTCTTTTGATGGGGATCAAAGCATTCCAGACCACCCGCGCCGATATCAGTCCACAAACCATGCAGGCTCAGCGCGCCCTCTTCGACCGCCGAAGAGATAAACGGGAAGGTCATCAGGTTTTCCAAAGATGCCACAACCGCCTGGCGTTCGAATTGCCTGGCTTGATCGACCGGGTCTTCGATGTCCGCGACCAGCCCGTATTTTGGTTTTAGGATGTCCATCCAACGGCCAACAAAGCTTTCTTTGGCTTCCAGTTGCGGCGCTTCGCCCTTGCACATGTCGATGCATCCCTGAACGCCGCCACATTGCGAATGGCCCAACACGATCAGATGCGCGACCTTCAGCGCGGTAACGGCGTATTCAATTGCGGCACTGGTGCCGTGGTGATCACCATCAGGCGCGTAGGGTGGAACCAGATTGGCGATATTTCGGTGAATAAAGAAATCACCCTGGTCGGCCCCGAACATCGAGGTCACATGAACCCGGCTGTCACAGCAGGAAATCACCATCGCGCGGGGGCGTTGCCCTTCTTCTGCCAACCGCTTGTACCAAACCTGGTTCTCGGAATAAGTTGTGGCTTTCCACCCGTGATACCGCTTGACCAGATAGGTCGGCAAAGGCTTGGCAAAGTCCATTATGATGTCCCAGTTCTTCTCGCTTTAGGACGCTCTAAACCGAATTCAAGGAAAATTCGACCCATTATCCGATTTCCCCGCAAGGTTTTGCAAAGGAATTTACCTCCAATATCAGTTCCACGCCGTGGGGGCGTTAAAACTAGGGTGAATGTGGTGGATAAGATTACAACGCTTGAACACAAAGAATCCGTCCGGCTGGACCCGGATCAACTCAATGGGCTATACCGCCAATTGGGGGACAAGAACGCGCTGGACGTGCTGTGCCGCACGGTTGAAGAACTGGCTGTACGCCTTTCAAACTGCGAACGGCACTGGCGGCATCGCGAATGGGCCGATCTTCGCAAATGTGCCAAATCGTTGGTCGCAATCTCTGAGCAAGTCGGGATGACGGCGCTGGCGCGTGTAGCCGCTGATGTGGCCCAAACCGTCGATGCCGGTGATGCGGTAGCAGCGGGTGCAACGTTGGCGCGGCTGATCCGCGTCGGTGAACGCTCTTTGACGGCCGTGTGGGATCAACAGGATCTTTCCGTCTGACAGGGGTTGCAGGCGGATCAGGCGCGGCTAGTCTGGGCTTAGAAATCAACTTCTGAGACACATATGACTCTGTCCTTTGCCGCATCCTCCGACACCTCGATACCGCTTCATGTAATCCCCCAACCGGACCTTGAAGCGTGGCTGCAAGAACAGACGCAGCACGTGCAATCCTGGGTCGCAGTAAACGGGTTTTCAGCGGCGCTGGGTCAGACATTGTTGGTTCCCGATGCAACTGGCACAGCAGAGATGGCGCTGGCCGGATACGGAACCGATGAAAAGCGCGCGCGCAAACGGTTCCCACTGGCCGCTGCTGCCCTGTCCCTGCCGGAAGGCGTCTATCATATCGCGTCTGGCCTCCCTTCGGATCGGTTAGAGATTGAGTGTTTTGGCTGGCTGATGTCTGGCTATGCCTTTGATCGCTATGCCTCACAATCCGGCGAATCAGCGGCTTTGGTCGCACCGGATGGGGTGGATGCGGCGCGCATCGAAGCAATGGCGCAGGCCGAGGCTTTTACGCGCGATCTGGTCAATACACCGGCGTCAGATATGGGACCCGAGCAGTTGCAACAGGCGGCAGAGGCATTGGCCGGAGAATTTGGCGCTGCGTGCAACGTTACCCTGGGTGACACGCTGTTAGATCAGAACTTCCCGATGATCCACACGGTCGGGCGGGCCGCGGAACAGGCCCCGCGATTGATCGAGCTGAACTGGGGCAGCAGCGGCCCCAAACTGACGCTTGTGGGCAAGGGCGTGTGTTTTGACACAGGGGGGTTGAACCTGAAACCGGGTGCTTCGATGGGCCTGATGAAAAAAGACATGGGTGGGGCCGCCAATGTGCTTGGATTGGCGCGCATGATTATGGCGCTGAATCTGCCGGTGCAGCTGCGCGTCCTGATCCCGGCTGTCGAGAACGCGGTTGCGGGCAACGCCTTCCGGCCCGGTGACATCCTGACCTCACGCAAGGGGCTGACGGTTGAGATCAACAACACCGACGCCGAAGGGCGTTTGGTTCTGGCCGATGCTCTGACGTTCGCGGATGAGGGTGAGCCCGATCTGGTGATCTCGATGGCCACGCTGACCGGCGCGGCGCGCGTCGCCGTTGGCCCCGACTTGGCCCCGTTTTACACGGATGATGAAACTTGCGTTTCGGCTCTGTCGCAATCCGCGAAGGCGTCGGCCGATCCGGTCTGGCGTATGCCGTTTCACGCACCTTACGAGGCGATGATCGAACCCGGCATCGCTGATCTGGACAATGCGCCCTCGGGCGGGTTTGCAGGTTCGATCACCGCTGCCTTGTTTCTGCGCAGGTTCGTAGGATCGCGCCGCTATGTCCATTTCGACATCTATGCGTGGCAGCCCAGCAAGGAACCCGGGCGCAGCAAGGGTGGTCTGGGTCAAGGGCCGCGCGCGATTCTGAACGCTTTGCCCGAGATGTTGGGCCTATGACTCGCCTGCGCATATCCAAGCCTGTGGTCGATCTTTTGCGCGACCCTGAAGGGCCCCGCGACAGGCAGGTGCTTTTCGGTGATACGGTTCAGGTCGCAGATGAAAAGGACGGCTGGATCAGGGTCATCGCGGACAAAGACGGGTACACTGGCTGGCTGCAAACAGATCAATTGACCCATGACATCCCCGCCACCCATTGGATTAAAGCCCCGGCGACTCATGCCTATGAAAGCGCAGACTTCAAAAGCCGCGATCTGGTATCGCTCAGCTTCGGAAGCAAGATCCATGTATTGGCGGAAACAGATCGCTATCTGGAAACCGAATTGGGCTTTGTTCCGAAGATACACACCGCACCAATCTCTGAGACCTCGCAGGACCCGGTCGCAGTGGCCGAGTTATTCCTTGGGACGCCCTATTTGTGGGGCGGAAACAGCCGGCTTGGTATCGATTGTTCCGGGCTTGTCCAAGCAGCGCTCTTGGCCTGCGGCGTGCCTTGCCCCGGCGACAGCGGCGATCAGGAAACTGCTTTGGGCACGACACTCGCTGACGGGTCAGCAGCGCAAAGGGGCGATTTGTTGTTCTGGAAAGGTCATGTGGCCTGGGTATCCGGAGACAATATGATTTTGCACGCCAACGCCAGCCATATGGCGGTAGTGTTTGAACCTATGGATCAGGCTATTGAGCGTATTCAGGCGCAGGGTGATGGTCCGGTCACGGCCCACAAAAGGCTCTAATCGGGCTTAACTGCGCGGATCAGCTTACGCTCCAACACCCGAAGAACCGCACGCAAATCGTGGCCGCGTTTTAGGATGCGGCCATCCATACCAACAACAGAATACATCCCCTGTCGGGACCTAAGCCGCGGATGTTTTTCGACACGATAGATCGGATGTTCAGCAGTGCGCCGAAAGATCGAGAACACTGCCATGTCGCGCAGGTTCGAGATACCGTAGTCCCGCCATTCTCCGGCGGCGACCATCCGGCCATAAACGGACAGGATTTGGGACATCTCATGCCGGTCAAAGGCGACGGGCATCTGCGCTGCACTTGCCGAGAACCGGCTGGGAGGCTGCATATTCATACTTCCAGCCTTGCCGGAAATCGCGTTTGAATCAAGCCTGATGCGTTACAACTTGGTAATTCAGGCAGAAGTGTTACCGCCGACCAACCTGACGGCAAATCAGGATCACCGGCAACAAACCAACGGCCAGAATGACCAGTGATGGCACTGCCGCGCCCTCCAACCGCTCATCCGAAGCCAACCTGTAGGCTTGCACCGCCAAGGTATCGAAGTTGAACGGCCGCATGATCAGCGTGGCGGGCAATTCTTTCATTACGTCCACGAATACGATCAAGAGCGCCGTCAACAGGGAAGGCGTCAGAATAGGCAAATGAACACGCCGCAAGGTCCCCAGCGGTGACTGACCCAGTGACCTCGCAGCAGCATCCATATTGGCGTGCACCGTGCTTTGACCCCCTTCATAGGCGCTGAGCGCGGCTGCCAGGAACCGCACCATATAGGCAGCGACAAGCAACCAGATCGAACCTGTGACCAGCAATCCGGTGGATACATCGAATGTCTTGCGCATCCAGGCATCCAGCGCATTGTCGAACCCGGCGAACGGTACGATCAGACCCACCGCAATCACGCCCCCCGGCACGGCATATCCCAACCGCGCCAGATAAGCCGTCGCAGAGGACGCCCGTCCGGGCCTGAGACGTTGGAAGAACCCGATGCTGATCGCCGCAAAGACAGTGATGACCGCTGCCGTTCCGGCCAGAGTCAGCGAGTTCTGGATAAACTCGATATAGCGCCGCGACAGTAGGTTTTGTTCCGATTCCAGCCCCATCTCGACCAGAATGATCACAGGCAGCAAGAACCCGAACAGAACCGGTATCGCACACAGCAGAAAGGCCCCAAAGGCGCGCAGGCCCGTCAGATTGGCTGCCGGTTGCGCCACATGTTGTTTTCCTGCCTGATAATACTTCGCCTTTCCGCGTTGGGTGCGTTCAGCCATAGCCATGACCAAGGCAAAGACCAGAAGGCACAGCGCCAATTGCGCCGCCGCCGCGCGGTCCGCCATGGAAAACCAACTGGTGTAGATACCGGTCGCAAAGGTCTGCACGCCGAAATACGAAACGGTGCCAAAATCCGCGATGGTCTCCATCACCGCCAACAGAACGCCGCCCGCAATCGCCGGCCGTGCCATTGGCAACGAAACGCGCCGAAACGCCAGCCACGGGTTGTTCCCCAACGCCCGGGCCGCCAAAAACGCCGTTGCGCTTTGCTGCAGAAACGCGGCACGCGCCAGCAGATAGACATAGGGGTACAGAACAAGGATCAGCATCACCGCTGCACCTTCGGTCGAGCGTATTTCCGGGAACCAATAGTCGCGCGGACCCCAGCCCGTTACGTCCCGCAATGTGCTTTGTACGATCCCCGGATGGTCCAGAATGAACGTGTAGGCATAAGCCAGAACATAGGCCGGGAAAGCCAATGGTAGAACCAGGGCAATCTCAAGAAACCTCACACCCGGAAATCGGGTCATCGTCACCAGCCAGGCCGCGCCGGTGCCGATGCAGAACGTACCTGTTGCGACAAGCACCACAAGGATCAGGGTGGTCACCGTATAACTCGGCAGAACGGTTTGCATCAGGTGCGAGATCGTATCGGTCCCACCCGTCACCGCTGCCAGCACCACCGCAACCATGGGCAGCAGGCAAGCCGCCGCCACAAGGTAAGCGATCCCAGCCAGCAGGCGGGTCCCGCGTACGCCACGATTGCGCGATCCGTTTTGTGAGTATTCGATCTGGGCCATCATCCCGGCTTGTGACTGGCAAAGGCGAAAGGTCCGCCTTTAATCGACCAAAAAACTCGGAAACACCAGTGCACCCGGCAACAAATCTGCGGCATTTAACGCCGCAGACGTGTTTTTTGCAGCTATTCGTAGACCCTTTGATCCTCGATGACCAAACCGTCTTTGGGAAGTGAGCCCGGGGCTACAACCTCGATCGCGCCTTTCAGCTTCAGCACTTCGGCCACCGACTTAGCATAGGCCGGGTTATCCCCGCCTGCGCTTTCGATTTGTACGGTCATCGTGTCCATCTCGCCTTGACGCATCGCGATGACGCGGGCTTTGACAATCTCGTCATGTTTGTCGACCAGTGCCGCTACCTGTTCCGGGCGCACGAACATACCTTTGATCTTGGTGGTCTGGTCCGCGCGGCCCATCCAGCCCTTGATCCTCGTGTTGGTGCGGCCACAAGGCGAAACCCCCGGCATCACCGCCGACAGATCCCCTGTCGCAAAGCGGATGAGCGGGTAATCAGGGTTCAAAGAGGTCACAACAACCTCACCCACTTCACCCGGGGCGACCGGTATACCAGTTCCGGGGGTGACAATCTCGACGATCACATGTTCGTCGATGATCATCCCTTCCATTGCTGCGCTTTCGTAGGCGATGTTACCAAGATCCGCCGTCGCATAACATTGCAGGCACGAAATTCCGCGATCCGCATATTCCTGACGCAATGACGGAAACAGCGCCCCGCCGCCAACAGCAGCTTTCGAGAAATTCAGCGAAACGCCCATCTCATCGGCTTTGTCCAGAATGACTTTCAGATAATCCGGCGTTCCTGCGTAGGCCGTACAACCGACATCCCGCGCGGCTGTAACCTGCAACTCGGTCTGACCAGTTCCAGCTGGCAGAACCGCCGCCCCGACTGCACGGGCTCCGTTTTCAAAGATCATGCCCGCCGGGGTCAGGTGATAGCCAAAGCAGTTCTGCACAATATCACCGGCGCCTACACCCGCAGCATTCAGGAACCGCCCCATGCGCCACCAGTCGTGATCCGTGCTGCCCGGTTCATAAATTGGGCCCGGCGACTGGAATACATGATGAAAATGCCGCGCGGGCTTCACCGTAAACCCACCGAAGGGCGGCCGTTCTGCCTGCGCGCGGGTCAGGTCCGACTTTCGCAACACCGGCAAAAGCGGCAAATCTTCGGTCGAAACCACTTTATTAGTGTCTGAATCCGTCAGATGCGCCGCGAACCCGGGCGCGGATGACACGCGCTTGATCTGTTCTACAAGTGCTACCGCCTGATCGGAGGCGCGTTGGTCTGCCGAACGGGTTTCGAGTGAATCGAAATAGGTCATCGCAATATCCTCCATCCGCTCACAGCCACCTCTTGCGACGGCGGTAAGACCGCACGTCACGGAAGCTTTTGCGGCCTTCATCTGACATGCCGAGGTAGAATTCTTTAACATCCGGGTTCTCGCGCAGCTCGGCAGCAGGGCCATCCATCACCACGCGTCCGGATTCCAAAATGTATCCGTAATGCGCAAACCGCAGAGCCACGTTGGTGTTCTGCTCAGCCAGCAGGAAAGACACACCCTCTTTCTCATTGAGGTCTTTCACAATGCCAAAAATCTCTTCGACCAGCTGCGGCGCAAGACCCATCGAGGGCTCGTCCAACAGGATCGTTTCGGGCCGCGACATCAAGGCCCGACCCATGGCAACCATTTGCTGTTCACCGCCCGAGGTATAGCCCGCTTGTGACTTGCGGCGTTCTTTTAGACGCGGGAAATAGTTGTAGACCAGTTCCAGATCCTGCTGGATCGCTGCAGACCCATCTTTGCGGGTATAGGCCCCCGTCAGCAGGTTTTCTTCAACAGTCAGATGTTCAAAACAGTGGCGACCTTCCATCACCTGGATGACGCCCTTTTCCACCAGATCAGCCGGGTCGCTTTCATGTACGCTTTGACCGCGATACTTGATCGAGCCTTTGGTGACCTCACCCCGTTCCGAATGCAGCAGGTTTGACACAGCCTTGAGGGTTGTCGTCTTGCCAGCGCCATTGCCTCCCAGCAATGCCGTGATACCGCCTTTGGGCACAGTCAGGCTGACGCCCTTCAGCACGAGGATTACGTGATTGTAGATCACCTCGATATTGTTGACTTCAAGCAGGGTTTCCGCCTGCACGTCAGTGGTATTTGCCGCATCCAGCATCAGCGCGTGTCCTCATGCCTGCCCAGCTTGGGGCGTCTGTAAGGAGCGGCAGCGAAACCGCCACTCCGAATGTTAGGGTGCCCCGGATAGGTTCCGGGACACTGGGTTGGTTTACTCGCAGCGCTGCGAGATGTTGTTTTCGGCCGCATAGGCTGCCGAGTCTTCCTCGATCAGCGCGTTGATGACCTCGACGTCAGTTGGCTTGAAATCCTGAACAGGGTTCCATGTTCCAGCGGCTGCATCCCACTGGACAACACCGACAAGACCCGGACCGCCGTGATTGTCACACGAGACCGCGAATTCAGGTCCAAACCCGGCCATGCCCAGCGCTTCCATCTTGGCGTTGGTGATTTCAAGCGCTTCCATGCCATCGCGCATCATCGACGCGTCGATATCTGCGGTGCCGTGCATCTCTTGCGCGGTTTTCACCGCTTCAGCGGCAAGCATCGCTGCATAAAGACCACGGTTGTATTGCACCGTGCCCAGCTGATCACCCGCACCTGCGGCCTTGCCAGAATCGACAACATATTTCTGCAGATCGTCATAAACTGGGTAATCGTCACCCAGCCCGGTGAAGGTCAGCGCCTTGTAACCGGTGGCCTTTTCACCTGCGGGTTGCACGTCGAATTCAGCGCCGGACCACCATACACCGATGAAGTTTTCCATCGGGAAGCGGATATTGGCAGCTTCCTGAACCGCAACCTGGTTCATGACACCCCAGCCCCACATGATGACAAAGTCAGGCTTTTCACGACGAATTTGCAGCCATTGCGACTTTTGTTCCTGACCAGGGTGGTCGACAGGAAGCAGTGTCAGGTCATAGCCATGCTTCTCGGCCAGTGTCTCGAGCGTGCGGATCGGCTCTTTGCCGTAAGCCGAGTTGTGATAGACCAGCGCGATCTTCTTGCCGCTCAGATCTCCGCCATTTGATTCCAGAAGATAGTTGATCGCGCCTGACGCGCCATTCCAGTAGTTGGCAGGATAGTTGAACACGTGGCTGAACACTTTACCGTTCGCCGCCGAGGTTCGGCCATATCCCATCGTGTGCAGCGGAATGCCGTCTGCGGTCACCTTGGGAATCAGCTGATAGGTAATGCCGGTCGACAACGGCTGATAAACCAGCGCGCCTTCGCCTTTGGTCGATTCATAGCATTCCACACCTTTTTCGGTGTTATACCCGGTTTCGCATTCCAGCACGCGGGCCGGAACGCCACCGATGCCGCCATCGCGCTCGTTCAGCAGGGTGAAATAGTCGGCGTAGCCGTCAGCAAACGGGATACCGCCTGCAGCATAAGGGCCAGTCCGGTAGCTGAGCGACGGGAACACAAGGTCGGCCATGACCGGACCTGCGGCCATCACGGCGCCCAGCGCCAGGGTTGCCAGTTTCTTGTTCATCGGGTGTCTCCTCCCTTGATTGATCCGATGTTGTGTTTCAGGCTTTCCGCCTGTCTTTTCCTTGGGCCAGTCCCTTAGTGCGGGAATGGCCAGAGTCTGAGTTTCTCTTTCGCAACGCGCCACAATTGGGCCAGCCCGTGCGGTTCGAGGATCAGGAACATGATGATCAGTGCACCCACAATCACGAGGTTCAGGTGCGCCACGATATCTGTCGGCCAGCCAAGCAGGTCGACACCAAGCAGCTTTAGAACCACAGGCAGCAAAACCAGGAAGGCCGCCCCGGCGAATGACCCAAAGATCGAGCCTAACCCGCCAATAATCACCATGAAGAGCACCAGGAATGATTTCTGGATACCGAAGACCTCGCCCACTTCGACTGCACCCAGGTAAACCGCAAAGAACAGCGCGCCCGAGATGCCGACAAAGAACGAACTGACGGCAAATGCCGTGAGCTTGGCCTTGAGCGGGTTCACTCCAATGATTTCGGCTGCGATGTCCATGTCGCGGATCGCCATCCAGGTCCGACCTGTTGTTCCACGGGTCAGGTTACGCGCAATGATGGCGCAGACTGTCAGGAAGATCAGGCAGAACAGGTATGTGGCCCAGGCCGGCGCATTCGGACCGGTGATGATGATGCCGAACACGTCCCGCTCGGGCGCGTTGATCTGACCTGATGCGGAATAGTTGTAGAACCACGGCACCCTGTTGAAGAGCCACACCAGAAAGAACTGTGCCGCCAACGTGGCCACGGCCAGATAAAACCCTTTGATCCGCAGTGAGGGCAGGCCAAACAAGACGCCCACAAAGGCTGTGATGCCCCCGGCGAGGATCACGTGGATGAACATGCTGACATCGGGGAAAGCGGTCATCAGCTTGTAGCAGGCATAGGCCCCGACCGCCATGAAACCACCGGTGCCCAGGCTGACCTGTCCGCAATAGCCCACCAGAATGTTCAGCCCGATCGCGGCAATCGCATAGATCAGGAACGGCAGCAGCAGCGCGTTGGCCCAATAGTCGTTGATGATGAAGGGAATGATCCCAAAAGCCACGGCCAGGACGACGTAATACCGGTACCGGTCGAACTTGATCGGGAAGGTCTGGCTGTCATCAATGTACGAGGTTTTGAAATCCCCGGCTTCACGATAGAACATGTCTTACTTTCCCCATTCTTCCTGTGCCCGGTTCCGGGCTGCGGCGTCTAGTTGGTTGGATCCTTTGGCGTATCCGCTCGCCTCCGAGGCGCGCACCAGTTTCAAGTAGGCCAGGACCCCCATGATCAGGCCCGCAAAGGCTAGGATCGCGGCGATGGTCAGCTGGCCTTCGGTCAGATCATCCGAGGTCAGGGCGATATACCCGAAGGCCCAGAAACCTGCCCATGCGATCACGTTGATGATGGCGATCAGCTTGGTCATGCACTACACCCTCTCAATGATCTTCTCGCCGAACAGACCTTGCGGTCGAAACACCAGGAAGATCAGTGCAAGAACATAGGCAAACCAGTTCTCGGTCGCGCCGCCCAAGGCGGGGCCAAGCGCGAATTCAAAGAGTTTCTCGCCCACACCGATGATCAGCCCGCCCACAATGGCGCCGGGGATCGAGGTAAACCCACCCAGCATCAGCACCGGCAGCGCCTTGAGCGCGATCAAAGACAGCGAGAATTGCACACCAGATTTGGTGCCCCACATGATCCCCGCGACCAGCGCGACAAAGCCCGCGACCGACCAGACCATGATCCAGATAAAGTTCAGAGAAATGCCAACCGACAGCGCCGCCTGATGGTCATCCGCCACCGCGCGCATCGCACGGCCCTGTTTGGTGTATTGGCTGAACGCCACCAAGGCAGCCACCAGAAGCGCCGCGATGACCGTCGCCACGATGTCCAGATTGTCGATGAAGAAGCCGTAATCGAAGATGTTAAAGGTCGTCTCGTCGATCCACAGGTTGATCCCCTGAGGCAGCCCCACATCCAGCGTCTTGATTTCGGACCCCCACATCAGGTCGGCCACGCCCTCAAGGAAATAGGCCAGACCGATGGTCGCCATGAACAGGATGATCGGCTCTTGTCCGACCAGATGGCGCATTACAAAACGTTGTACCGCCCAGGCCAGCAGAACCATCACCGCCATTGTAAGGATAATCGCCACCAAAGCGGGTACGTTCCATCCAAAGTAGTGGATATGCGTTCCGAAAATCGCGTTGATCAGATGCGCAAACGGCACCTGACCCTTCATGATCCCAACCAGCGTCATCGCTGCGAACAGGGCCATAACCCCCTGCGCATAATTGAAAATCCCCGAAGCCTTGTAGATCAGCACAAAGCCCAGCGCGACCAGAGCATAGAGCACCCCGGCCATGAGACCGTTGAGGATGACCTCCATCGCAAATACGAGTTGTTCAGGCATCTGCGCCTCCCCAAATATCTGTCTGGATATCAATCATGGCTGACCCCCAGATAGGCGTCGATGACCTCTTGATTGTTGCGCACCTCATCAGGTGTGCCGTCCCCGATCTTCTTGCCGTAATCCATCACAACCACCCGGTCACTCAGGTCCATCACGACGCCCATGTCGTGTTCGATCAGAGCAATCGTTGTGCCAAACTCATCATTCACGTCGAGGATAAAGCGGCTCATGTCCTCTTTCTCTTCAACGTTCATGCCTGCCATGGGTTCATCCAGCAGCAGCAGCTTGGGTTCCGCCGCCAGCGCTCGCGCCAATTCAACGCGTTTTTTCAAACCATAGGGCAGGCGGGACACCGGCGTTTTGCGGATGTGCTGAATCTCAAGGAAATCGATAATCTTCTCGACCGCCTCACGGTTCTCCGTCTCTTCCGCCTCAGCCTTGCCCTTCCACCACGCCTGCTGAAACATGTTGGTTTTCATAAAGCTCAGCCGCCCGGTCATCACGTTGTCCAGAACGCTCATGCCTTCAAACAGAGCAATGTTCTGGAACGTCCGCGCGATGCCCTGCTGCGCCACCTCAAAAGGCCGCATTGGCGGGCGTTTTGAGCCGTGGAACCAGACCTCTCCCTCTTGCGGCACATAAAAGCCCGAGATCACGTTCAGCATCGAGGACTTACCCGCGCCGTTCGGGCCGATGATCGCCCGGATCTCACCCTCGCGAATGTCGAACGAGATATCCTTGATCGCCACCACACCGCCAAAGCGCAGGGTGATGTTCTTCATCTCCATCACCACACCGCCGATCTTGCGGCCGTCTTCGGTGACATATCCTTCGGAATTATCCAGCATCAGTTACTCCCTGACACGAAAACGAGACGACGGGCGACAGGTCGAGCGGCGCTCATTCCGCCGCAACCTTGTGTTGCGCGACCGGCACAACCGGCGCGTCTACGATCTCCAGCGTCGCGCTGATCGAGCCCTTGCGGCCATCCTCATAGGTCACTTCGGTGGTGGTCGAAACGCTCTTGGACCCGTCATATAGCGCGGCAATGATGTCGTGGAACTTGTCCTCGACAAAGCCGCGACGCACTTTGCGGGTCCGGGTCATCTCGCCATCATCAGCATCCAGTTCCTTGTGCAGAACCACAAAGCGATGCACCTGGCAGCCCGACAGCATTTCATCTGCCGCGACCGACTTGTTGACCTCTTCCACGTGGCTTCGAATCGTCTCTAACACGCGGGGATGACCTGCCAGTTCCTGATATGACGCGTAGGCCACGTTGTTACGTTCTGCCCAGTTTCCGACCGCCGTGAGATCGATATTGATGAAGGCCACGCAGCGATCCTTGCCGTTTCCGAACAGCACGACCTCAAGGATATCGGGATAGAACTTCAGCTTGTTCTCGACATACTTCGGCGCAAACATCGACCCATCGGCCATTTTGCCCACGTCCTTGGCCCGGTCGATGATCCGCAAGTGACCCGAGGTCTCTTCAATGAACCCCGCATCCCCGGTGGCCACCCACCCCTCGGCATCTTTGGTCGAGGCCGTCGAATCGGGATTGTTGTAATACTCAACAAACACACCGGGCGAGCGGTAGTGAATCTCACCCTTGTCGTCGATCTTCAGCTCCACATCCGGTGCGGGAACCCCAACTGTGTCGGCGCGCACTTCACCATCGGGCTGCACGGTGATGAAGACGGTTGCCTCGGTCTGACCGTAAAGCTGTTTCAGGTTGATGCCCAAAGAGCGGTAGAAATCAAAGATTTCCGGCCCAATCGCCTCACCCGCGGTATAGCCGACGCGAAAACGGCCATAGCCCAACGTATCCTTGAGCGGGCCGTAGACCAGCATATTGCCCAACGCGTATTTCAGCTTATCGCCAAAGCCCACCGGTTTGCCATCCAGCAGCAATCCTCCGACCTTCTTGGCGTGCGCCATGAAGTGGTGGAACATGCGCTGCTTCAGCTTGCCCGCATCCTCCATCCGGATCATCACATTGGTCAGCTGCGTTTCGAACACGCGCGGCGGTGCGAAGAAATAGGTCGGCCCGATCTCGCGCAGGTCCGTCATCATCGTGTCGGCGCTTTCGGGGCAGTTCACGCAGAAACCGCACCAATAGGCCTGACCAATCGAGAAAATGAAATCTCCGACCCAGGCCATCGGCAGGTAAGAGAGAATGTCTTCGTTCCGCGTCAGATGATCAAACTCGGCTGAGTTCTTGGCGCTCTCGATAACATTACGGTTCGACAACACCACACCCTTGGGTTTGCCCGTGGTGCCCGAAGTATAAAGCATCACGCAGGTATCGTCGTAAGTGATCGCAGCGATGCGCTTGTCCAGTTCCGCATCAAATCGTGCATGACCGGCACTGCCCTCGGCCATGATGTCCTCAAGCGCGTTCATCTGGGAATGGTCATACTTCCGCATTCCACGCTTGTCGGTATAGAGGATGTGTTTGACCTGATGCAGGTTTTCCTGAATTTCGATGACCTTGTCGACCTGCTCTTGATCACCGCACACGACGTATTTCGCACCACAGTGTTCCAGCACATAGGCCATCTCTTCGGCGACCGAGTCCTGATACAGGGGCACCGGAACTGCGCCGACCATCTGCGCAGCCACCATCGACCAGTAATGCGCGGGACGGTTGCGGCCTATGACGGCGATATGGTCGCCTTTCTCAACACCCAATTCCAAAAACCCAAGCGCAATCGCGCGGATTTCCTTGGCGGCTTCCGCCCAGGTCCAGCATTGCCAGATCCCGAATTCCTTTTCCCGATAGGCCGGGGCATCCCCGAACTGGGTCACGTTGCGGTGTAACAGCGCCGGAAGGGAGCTTAACCCCTCAGCGCCCGACTGCATCTGAGCCAATCTTTTTCTCCTCCCCATCCGGCCCCTCCTCCGAGCCGGAAACGACAGATCGGGAACACGCCCCAGTTGTCGATGCCCCGATAAGGGACGCAGGAAAGATCAACGTCAAGTTTTGCCTGATGTTTTCTCAATTCTTACGAATTGTAACAGGGCTGGATGGACGGTGTTTCGAGCTGTACAAGCTGTGCAACCTGCCAGAATTCATTGGCGGTTGGCGGTTTTTGGCAGGAAAATCAGGTTTGATCTCTTGATCTGCAGGACGGATTTTCTCCTATCATGTGATCAGCAATGACCAAATTTGAAGGGATCGACTTGTGCATTTTTTCAAACTTTTCTCTGATCACAAAGGCGAAAGCCATTGGGAAGATGTGCCCGTGATTCTGAACGAACGCAGCTTTGCCCCACCGGCCCGAGAGATCGAGATTTCGGAACCAGAGTCCGCCCGACAAGTTCTATTTCTCAGGTTGAGGGCGGGGTGGAACGAGCCAATTCATCCTACACCTGTCAAACAAAGACTCATCTGCTTGAAAGGCGCGGTGAAAGTTACCGCAAGCGATGGTGAAGCTCGGGAAATCAGGCCAGGTGACGTGTGGCACATGGAAGACAAACACGGGAAAGGCCATCACACAGAGGTGATCAGCCGAGGCGATTTCGAAGCGGTGATTATACAATATGAATGATCCTGGCCCGCGCGATCGTTGCGATCAGGACAGATCATAAAAAAACTAAGTTAGGTCTAAGTCGGATACGCTTCTTAGGTACAAAAACGCTGCTCGAACCTACAACCAATCCCGCAATATCGGGATCAATGGCACATCCGCCGCAGGCATCGGGTAGTTCCGCAGATCATTCGCGCGCACCCATTTCAGCGCCTGACCTTCATTGGACTGCGGTATCCCCTCCCACTTGCGGCAGGCAAACAGAGGCATCAGAAGGTGGAAATCATCGTAGCTGTGGCTGGCAAAGGTCAGCGGCGCAAGGCACGAGGCCCAGGTGTCGATGCCCAGTTCCTCATGCAATTCGCGGATCAGCGCGGCTTCGGGGGTTTCGCCGGGTTCGATTTTTCCGCCGGGGAATTCCCACAGACCGGCCATGGATTTGCCCTCGGGACGTTGGGCCAGCAGGACGCGGCCCTCAATGTCGATCAGGGCAACGGCAGACACTAACACTGTCTTCATGAACGGTAATCCGCGTTGATCTCGATATATCCATGGGTCAGGTCGCAGGTCCAGACGGTGGATTTACCCTCGCCCAGCCCCAGATCGACCGCGATCACAAGGTCCTGACCCTTCATATATTCGGCCGCATCCTCCTCACGGTAGTCAGGGCTGACCCAACCTTTTTCCGCCACAAGAATGTCGCCGAACGAGATGCTCAGCAGGTCACGATCCGCCGCCGCGCCAGATTTGCCAATGGCCATGACGATACGACCCCAGTTGGGGTCCTCGCCCGCGATGGCGGTTTTGACCAGCGGAGAGTTGGCGATGGCCAGCCCGTGGGTTTTGGCGTCGGCGTCCGTAGCGGCTCCGGTCAAACGAATTTCTACGAATTTCGTTGCCCCTTCCCCGTCACGCACGACCTGTTGCGCGAGATCCAGCATCACGGTTTCCAAAGCCTCGGCAAAGGCGAAATTGCCAGTGGCGTCCACGCCAGATGCCCCGGTGGCGCACAGCAAAAGGCTGTCCGAGGTCGACGTATCGCTGTCTACGGTAATGCAGTTGAAGGTCCGGTCAGTCTGCGCGCTCAGCATGGACTGCAGCGCCGATTGCTCGACCTGTGCGTCGGTGAAGATATAGACCAGCATCGTCGCCATATCGGGCGCGATCATGCCGGATCCCTTCGCAATCCCCGCAATAGAGACTGTTTTTCCGCCAATCTCGACCTGCGCTGATGCGCCCTTAGGGAAGGTGTCGGTGGTCATGATGGCCCGTGCCGCATCCTCGATGGCATGGCGGCTCAGGCCGGATTTCAACGTCTCAAGCTGCGATACAATACGGTCATGCGGCAGCGGTTCGCCGATCACGCCGGTGGACGAGGTAAAGACACGTTCTACCGGAACGCCAGTGGCCTTGGACACGGCTTGTGTCACTTCGGCCACCGAGGTCTGGCCATAGTGACCTGTAAAGGCATTGGCATTGCCCGAGTTCACCAGGATCGCCGCAGGCCCTTCGCTGGACCCACCGATCTTGTCCTGACAATCCAGCACCGGCGCAGCCCGTGTGGCCGAGCGGGTAAAGACCCCGGCCGCCGAAGTGCCTGGGTCCAGAACCGCCAGCATGACGTCGGTACGGCCCTGATAACGCACGCCGGCCTCGACAGTTGCGAAACGCACACCGTCAATCGCGGGCAAATCGGGGAAAGACGCTGGGGCCAGCGGCGAAACCTTGGTGATCTTGGCCACGGGTCTTTACTCCTGAATCAGATCCAGTTGGCGCATGATCTCGGGGCCTGCGCCTTTCAATGCGGGACGCTCGATCTGAGCCTGCTGCGTCAGTTCATCAATGCGGGCCTGAATGGCCTCCTGCTGGATCGTCTGCACAAGCTCTTCGCGCACAACGTCCAATTCAGGCGCTTCGGTCTTGCGCTTGTCGTTCAGCTTGACCAGATGCCAGCCAAATTGGGTCTGAACCGGGTCCGAGATCTGCCCTTTTTCCAACGCGATCACGGCACCTTCGAATTCGGGTACCATCTGGCCTTTGCCGAACCAGCCAAGCGCACCTCCGTTTGGGCCGGACGGTCCGGTCGAGTTCTCGCGTGCAAGCTCGGCAAAGTCGGCACCATCATCCAACTGCGCCTTCAGCTCTTTTGCTTTTTCCTCGGTCTCGACCAGAATATGGCTGGCGTCAAATTCATCTTCGCCCGCGAAATCTTTGAACTGCGCATCATAGGCCGCCTGAATGGCCTCATCCGTGACGGCAGCTTCCGTCAACGCAGTGACAGTCTGTACTGCACGCAACGAGCGTTTTTCATTTTCCAACCGCAGGGCGTTTTCGGTGGTCAGATCTTCCTGCTGCTGGCCCAGCAGTTGCTGTTGAATCATCTGCTCCAGCACAAAGTCGAACAGAACATCATCTTCAGCCTGCAGGTACTGCTGAGGCAGCGCAGCAACGGTCGCAATCAAGTGACCAAGTGTGATTTCGTCGCCATTCACACGTGCCAAAACTGTGGACGCGTCGGGCTTGGTTTCGGCGGCCAGCGGCAGTGCCATCATGGCAGTCAGAGCCAGCGATGGCAGAAAAGTGAGGCCTTTGGGCATTGAATCATCCTATTTCCTTGCCGCGACAGGGCGCAGCGTTGACACTCTGGAACCTGCCGCTTACATCGCTTTGAAGCCTTGGACAGGGCCGCCTTTCACCCCCCGTATCTATGGGTTGCGCGCAAGGTGGGCAAGCCTGTCGAAACCAAGACAAGAACAGATCCGCTGGAGTGAACATGCTGGGACTCGGAACGCTCGCCAAAAAGGTGTTCGGAACACCGAACGACCGCAAGATCAAGGCGACCCGCCCCCTGATCGAAAAGATCAACGCATTGGAGCCAGAGTTTGAAAAACTGTCGGATCAGGGCCTGATCGACAAGACCGAGGAACTACGCAAGCGCGCTCTGGATGGCGAAAGCCTGGATGATCTGCTGCCCGAAGCCTTTGCAAACGTGCGCGAAGGGGCCAAGCGTGCTTTGGGCCTGCGCGGCTTTGACGTGCAGTTGATGGGCGGCATCTTCCTGCATCAGGGCAACATCTCGGAAATGAAGACGGGTGAAGGTAAGACACTGGTTGCAACCTTCCCTGCCTATCTGAACGCGCTGACCGGCAAGGGTGTGCATGTGGTCACAGTGAACGAATACCTGGCCAAGCGCGACTCGGAATGGATGGGCAAAGTATTTGCCGCTGTGGGCATGACCACGGGCGTGATCTGGTCGGGTCAGCCCGATCCAGAAAAGATGGCCGCATATAAGTGCGACATCACCTACGCCACCAACAACGAACTGGGTTTCGATTATCTGCGCGACAACATGAAGGCAGATCTGGAACAGGTTTATCAGAAACACCACAACTTCGCGATTGTGGACGAGGTCGACTCGATTCTGATCGACGAGGCGCGGACGCCGCTGATCATCTCGGGACCCGCACAGGACCGCTCGGATCTGTACACCGCGATTGACGCGCTGATTCCAACGCTCAGCGATGATCATTTCACGCTGGATGAAAAGTCGCGCAATGTGACGTTCACCGATGAGGGCAACGAGTTTCTGGAAGCTCAGCTGCTTGAGACCGGGCTGATACCAGAAGGCCATTCCTTGTATGACCCGGAAAGCACGACAGTCGTGCACCACGTCAATCAGGGCCTTCGCGCACACAAGTTGTTCCAACGCGACAAAGACTACATCGTGCGTGACGGCAACGTTGTTCTGATCGACGAGTTCACCGGCCGCATGATGCCGGGCCGCCGCCTGTCTGAAGGCCTGCACCAGGCGATTGAGGCCAAGGAAGGTGTGCAGATCCAGCCCGAAAACGTGACGCTGGCCAGCGTGACCTTCCAGAACTACTTCCGCCTGTATGACAAGCTGGGCGGTATGACCGGGACCGCGTTGACCGAGGCTGAGGAATTTCAGGAAATCTACGGTCTGGGCGTGATCGAGGTTCCAACCAACAAGCCAATTGCCCGGATCGACGAGGACGATCAGGTCTATCGCACCGCAATGGAAAAATACGGTGCAATGATCAGCGAAACCCAAAAGGCTCAGGAAAAAGGCCAGCCTGTTTTGCTGGGCACTACGTCCATTGAGAAATCTGAACTGTTGAGCCAAATGCTGACCAAAGAAGGCATCGAGCACAATGTTCTGAACGCCCGTCAGCACGAGCAAGAGGCGCAAATCGTTGCGGATGCAGGCCGTTTGGGTGCCGTGACAATTGCCACAAACATGGCCGGTCGTGGTACCGACATTCAACTCGGCGGCAATGTCGAAATGAAAGTACTGAAGGCACTGGCCGAAAACCCCGAGGCTGATCCATCCGAACTGCGGGCCGCAGAAGAAGCGCGCCACGCTGAGGAAAAAGAAAAGGTTCTGGCGGCGGGCGGCCTGTACGTCATGGCGTCTGAACGCCACGAAAGCCGCCGCATCGACAACCAGCTGCGTGGTCGTTCGGGCCGTCAGGGCGATCCGGGCCGCACTGTGTTCTACCTGAGCCTTGAAGACGATTTGATGCGTATCTTTGGCTCGGAACGTCTGGACAAGGTTCTGACGACGCTAGGCATGAAAGAAGGCGAGGCGATCGTCCACCCTTGGGTGAACAAGTCGCTGGAACGTGCGCAATCTAAGGTCGAAGGCCGCAACTTTGACATGCGGAAAAACGTTCTCAAGTTCGACGACGTGATGAACGATCAGCGTAAGGTGATCTTTAGCCAACGCCGCGAAATCATGTCAGCCAATGACTTGTCCGAGATCGTCTCGGATATGCGTGAACAGGTGATCGACGATCTGATCGACGAATATATGCCGCCAAAGTCCTATGCGGACCAGTGGGATACAGACGGGCTGCATGAAGCAATCAAAGACAAGCTGACCGTCGACGCGCCGGTTCAGGACTGGGCCGCTGAGGAAGGCGTGGACGACGAACAGGTGCGCGAGCGTCTCATCAAGACCGCAGATGAGATGATGGCGCAAAAAGCCGTCGCCTTTGGTCCGGAAAACATGCGCAACATCGAAAAACAGGTATTGCTGCAAACCATCGACAGCAAATGGCGCGAGCACTTGTTGACGCTGGAACATTTGCGTTCGGTTGTCGGTTTTCGCGGTTACGCCCAGCGCGATCCGCTGAACGAATACAAAAACGAAAGCTTCCAGTTGTTCGAAGGGATGCTGGACAGCTTGCGCGAAACCGTCACGCAGCAATTGTCGCGCGTGCGCCCCCTGACTGAGGAAGAGCAGAAAGAGATGCTTGCCCAGATGGCGGCACAGCAGGCACAGGCGCAACAGGCGGTGGACAAAGCCGCTGGTCAGGCAGAAGCCAAAGCCGAAGCTGCGGCATCTGGCGATGCGTTGCCCGGGTTTGATGAGACTGACCCGTCAACCTGGGGGAACCCGTCGCGGAACGATCCCTGCCCCTGCGGGTCCGGCAAAAAGTTCAAACACTGCCACGGTCGATTGACCTAACGTTAACGCCCTCTGTTCACAATGAGTCCGCCTCGCGGCCACAAATTAGCCGCGATTCGTAGCGAGAGTGCAAGCTGCTCCTTCAACTGGGGAGGGTGTCTTGTTTGTAGTTCGCAACTACGTGACCATGTGCGGAACGGTGGCATGTGCTTTGGGCATCGGCTACCTGATGCAAAACGGACCTTCTGCGCAGCGTAACGCCGCGCAGGCGGGTATTGATGTCGCATCGGCATCAGAACAGTCTTCGGTTTTGTCCGGGCTGGAGGATATCGTTTTGACCTCGGCCACACCGTCTGACGCAATTCCCGGCAATGCACCTCCTGTACCTCGTGGGGTTCCCTCTGCGGTCAGACCGACAGATTGCAACATCAGCGCCCGCGCTACCGCTGTTCCGGGCGCGATGGCCCGCCTGACACTTAAAGCGCCTTGTAACGCGGAAGAACGGGTCGAGGTCCATCATAGCGGCCTGACGGTAAGTCAGATGACTGACACGTCCGGTGCGCTGCAAATGACGATCCCGACCTTGTCGGAATATGCGATTTTTCTGATTTCATTCGAAGACGAAACCGGCACTGTCGCCACCACTCACGTTTCTGACATTGCCAAGTACAATCGCGTTGCCCTGCAATGGCAGGGTGAGACCGAATTGCAGATCCATGCTCTGGAGTTCGGCGCCAGCTATGGCGGCGATGGCCACGTGTGGGATGATGCTTCGGCGCAAGGAACAGGCGACATTGTGCGACTTGGTCAACAGGGATTGAGCAAAACGCAGAATATCGAAGTTTATTCCTTCCCGTCCGGCGCTTCAGATCAGTCTGGCACAATCGATCTGACGGTCGAAGCAGAAGTGACCGAGGCAAATTGCGGGCATACTCTGAACGTGCAAGCGTTAGAACTTTTGTCAGACCGCCGCCTACGATCCCGCGACATGTCGCTGGACCTGCCCGATTGTTCACACGCAGGTGAGTTTCTGGTGTTGAATAATCTGCTCTCAGACCTGACAATCGCGGCAAAGTAATCCGCAGGCAGGTTTGACTCTCTTATGACATTATTCCGTGTAGCGGCAGCTGCGCTGATTTCATTTGCCACCGGCGCTTTGGCGCAGGACATCACGCTGACGTCGCATGACGGCAAGGTCGAAATAACCGGCAATCTGCTGGGTTTTGACGGCGAGTTTTATCGCGTTGAGACTCAGTTTGGCCCGCTGACAGTAGATGGCTCTGGCGTCACCTGCGACGGCCCCGCCTGTCCAAACCTGACGGATTTTGTTGCTGAGCTGTGGTTTTCCGGCTCATCCGTTATGGCTGAAACGGTTCTTCCCGCACTCATTATAGGGTTCGCACAGCAAGAGAACCTAACAGCAACCCCAGCCCGCGTAGATTCGGACAGCTTTGTCTATGAGCTCAGGCAGGCTGACCGCTCAGCACCACTTGCACGGTTTTATTTTGACGTTGGAACAACGGCGCGTGGGTTCAGGGATCTGGTTGCGGGTCAGACAGATATTGTGATGGCCCAGCGGGAGGTGCGCGAGTCAGAACGAGAGGAAGCCGAAGCCACAGGTCTGGGCGATCTGAAGCGGGCGCGGCGCTCGCGCGTCATTGCGTTGGACGCTATGGTCCCGGTGGTCGCTGCCGACAGCATGATGCAGCAAATCTCGATGGCGGATTTGGCCCGCGTTCTATCCGGGGATGTGACCAATTGGATGGATTTGGGCGGCCCGGACGCAACGATTGCCCTGCATGTCCCGGAAATGGGATCCGGGCTTGCACAAGCTGTTGAAGACCAGGTCCTGAAAACCGTGGACGCGGAGTTATCACCGACAGCGATCCCGCACAGCCGAATCCGCGATCTGACAGATGCTGTGGCCAAAGACCCCTTTTCAATTGGGATAGCCAGCAAAGCCACAGCTGATGGCACGCGCCCCCTGCCGTTGACCGGAGGCTGCGGGCATCCGCTTGCCGCCACCCGACAATCAATCAAGACCGAGGATTATCCGCTGACCCTGCCGATGTTCCTCTACCTGCCGGATCGACGCCTGCCACGGATCGCGCGGCAGTTTCTGGCATATACCCAAGGCCCCGGCGCACAGATGGCGATACGGGGCGCTGGTTATGTGGATCAATCGCCTGAAACTCTGCCAATTGGCGTGCAGGGCGACCGGCTTGCCAACGCTATTGTTACCGGCGGCGCTGAGGTCGAACTGGAAGAATTGCAGCGTATGATCGACACGCTGCGTCCGCTGTCGCGCCTGTCCTTGTCCGTTCGGTTTGAACCCGGATCATCGCGGCCCGATGCGCAGTCTCGTTCAAACATTCAACACTTGGCGCAAATGCTTGAAACCGGAACGCTGAAGGCGCGCAAGCTGGTGTTTGCTGGCTTCAGCGACGGTGATGGCGGGGCCGCTGCCAATGCCCGCATCGCCTTGCGGCGCGCTCAAACCGTGAGAAATACTGTGCTGGCGGCAATGGAATCGTCATTGCCCGAGGGTATCGAGATATCTGCCGAAGGGTTTGGTGAAGCGATGCCAATGGCGTGCGATGACACCGAATGGGGCCGCAAAGTTAACCGTCGGGTCGAAATCTGGGTTCAGTAAGCGCTACAGGAATCCTTCCGACCGAAAACTCAATTCGGTCGATTTCCCAATGATCAGATGATCGTGCAAGGTTAGCCCCAACGCCGAACACGCATCCTGAATACGGTTGGTCATATCTATATCCGACTGCGAAGGCGTTGGGTCACCAGACGGATGGTTATGGACCAAAATCAAAGCCGAAGCATTCAACTCCAGCGCGCGTTTGGCAACCTCGCGCGGATAGACCGGCACGTGATCAACGGTGCCTTTGGCTTGCTCTTCATCTGCGATCAGAACGTTTTTTCGATCCAGATAAAACACCCGAAACTGCTCGGTCTCACGATGGGCCATGGTGGTGTGACAATAGTCCAGCAGCGCATCCCAGCCCGAGATCACATGCCGCTGCATCACCCGCGCACACGCCATCCTGTGGGCGCAAGCCTCAAGGATTTTAAGGTCGGTGACCACCGAATCGCCCACGCCCTTGATCTGCCGCAGTCGTTCTTCGGGCGCGGTCAACACGCGGTTGAAATCGCCAAACGCATCCATCAACGCACGCGCCAGCGGCTTCACGTCTTGTCGCGGGATGGATCGGAACAGCACCAGTTCCAGCAACTCGTAATCCGGCATTGCCGCTGACCCACCTGCCATGAACCGTTCGCGCAGCCGCTTGCGATGGTCTTTGATGTAGGAGGGTAACCGACCAGAGGGCAGCGGCTGCGCGGGCGCTTCGTCCGTGTCAAACAGCATAGGGGCTTCGGCAAAGGCGTTCTGGGTCATAGCTTCACCCTGACGCAGAATCGGTTTCTGATTGGTTAACGCGCCTCGCCTGCCATGCGCGCGGTGGCGCGGCGGACGATCATATGCAGAAGGATCGAGAACACACCCAGCGTCAGCATTGCCGCAAACATCAGGTCGGTCTTGGCGCGGCCATTGGCCAGCAGCATCAGATAGCCCAAACCTTGCGACGAGCCGACCCATTCGCCAATCACCGCCCCGATCGGAGCATAAACCGCCGCCAGACGCATGCCCGAAGCCAGCGAAGGCAGCGCCGCCGGAATACGGATGTGCCACAGCACCGACCGTTTGCTGGCCTGCATCGTGCGCGCCAGATCCAGATAACCCGGTGGCGTACGCATCAGCCCATCAAAAAACGACGAGGTGATCGGGAAATAGATGATCAGCACCGCCATCGCGACCTTGGACCACAGACCATAGCCAAGCCACAGGGTCAGCAACGGTGCCAGTGCAAAAACCGGCAGCGCCTGAGTGAACACCAGCATGGGCTGCACCAAAACCCGCGCGGCGCGCGAATTCGCCAATTGAAGCGCTGTGATGACGCCCAGAACCGTTCCGACAGCCAAGCCTATGACAACTTCAACTGCGGTGATCCACGCATGTTCGGCGATCAACCATCTGTTTTGCCACCAGGTTTCGGCCACCAAAGCGGGGCCGGGCAGAATGAATTTTGGCAAACCTGTCAGGGTCACGATCCCTTGCCACATGATCAATGCAAACAGTGTAGCTGCGAGGGCCGACAGGTACTTCATACTGCGTCCTCCCGCAGAAGTCGCAGCAACGCACCCTGAGTTTCCAGCGTTTCCAGATCATCCACGCTGCGTGGGGCCGGAGCATGAGGCGGGTCGCAAGGGGTCAGGCCGTGTTCGGTCATGACAACAATGGACTGCCCCAAGCGCGCGGCTTCACCGGGGTCATGCGTGACCAAAAGGACAGTTCGCCCTGCCAGAGCCTCGGCCGCCAAATCCTGCATATCGGCGCGGGTCCGGGCGTCGAGCGCTGAAAACGGCTCATCCAACAGCACGATAGGCCGATCTTCCATCAGCGTACGGGCCAGCGCGACGCGCTGTCTTTGGCCCCCCGACAGCTCGGTCGGTTTCTTGGTCATGTGATCCTGCAGGCGCATCCGTTTGATCAGGCGGTCACGCCGATCCAGATCAGGCTTTTCGCCCCGCAGCCGCGCACCAAGTGAAACGTTCTGCGCCACAGTCGCCCAAGGCAGAAGTAAGTCGTCCTGCGCCATGTAAGCCACCCGATCCGAGACCGGCAAACCGTCGCTTGCTGTTATCTGGCCCGAGAACTTGGCCCCGGTTTCCAGCCCGGCAATCAACCGCAAAACGGTCGTTTTTCCCACGCCCGATCCGCCCAGCAAACAGGTCCATGCCCCTGCCCCAAGGGTCAGGGTCAACGGAGCGAACAGGGTTGCGCCGTCGATTTTGGCAGACCCGTTTATGGTCAGATCAGGCGCAGGGGTCACGGGGTCAGTCCCATTTGCCAGAAATTCACTTCCAATTCCGTCGCCGTTCGGAAGGTTTGGCACAAACGATCCCAGCGGGGCGAAGATTCAAAATCTCCCCCAAGTCGCCGTGTTAGAGCCGAATCCAGCAACTCACCTACCGCTTGGCACGCGCCTTGATACTCTTCACCGGCATAGGTGTTGATCCAGTCGCGATAGGTCTCGGACGTCGCTTCCTCCGCCAACCGCGCACCGATCTCGCCATAGCCCATAACGCAGGGGGCCAACGCTGCCAGCAGGTCCAGCAGATCGCCGCTGTATCCCGCTTCGAGGACGAACCGCGTATATGCAAGATTTTCGGCGCGCTCGGGGGTGGCGAACAATTCATCCTGTGAGATTCCAGCAGCCTCACAGATACCGATGTGCAGTTGCATTTCTTCCGCGACCAAAGCGTTCACGGTGCCAACCGCTGTCAGCATTTCGGAATGCGTTTCCGATTTCACTACCGCCAAAGCCCAGGCACGAGAAAAATGGATCAGAAACACGTAATCCTGTCGCAGATAGTGAAGAAACGCCTCACGCGGCAGCGTGCCGTCTTTCATTCCTTCGACAAAGGCGTGGCGGGTATAGTCCCGCCACGGCCCCTGCGCCGCATCACGCATCAGCGTGAAGGCTTTGCCATACCCGTTCATTGCGCGGTCACGTCGATGGTCAGATCACTGACCGGAAGGATACTGTCGATCATGCCGCTTTCATTCAGGAACGCCTCGAACCGGGCATAGCGACCGGCATCAAAGCCTGCGGGGCGCAGTGCAAAACGTGGCAGCGTGTCGACCCAGGCGCGGGCGTTCAGCTCATCTTGCAGTTCAGGTGACGTGCTTGCGAAGATCTCCCAGCTTTTTTCCGGGTTGTTGACGATATACTGGGTCGCCTTTTCGGTCGCGGCCAAAAAGCGGGCGATCTTGTCTTTGTCCATCGTCTCGGGGTTGGCGACATAAATCAGTTCGTCGTAGGATGGCACGCCTTCTTCCTCGATGTAAAAACAAGTGCCCGGACGACCTTCGATATCCATCTGGTTGAGTTCAAAGTTACGGTAAGCCCCGATAACCGCGTCGACCTGACCGGTCATCAGCGAGGGCGAGAGCGAGAAGTTGACGTTGATCAGCTCCACATCGTCCAGAGCAACGTCATATTTGCCCAGAACGGTGCCAAGGATGGCCTCTTCGACACCTGCGACAGAGAAACCGATCTTCTTGCCCTTGAGGTCGGCGGGCGATTTGATCGGGCCGTCTTCCAGCACCAAAAGGCAGTTCAAGGGTGTTGCAACCAGCGTGCCAACGCGTTTCAGGGGCAGGCCCTCGTGGATTTGCAGATGTAGCTGCGGCTGATACGACACGGCCAGTTCTGCCTGACCGGCAGCTACCAGACGCGGCGGGGCGGACGGGTCCGCAGGTGGGACGATTTCAACCTCAAGCCCCTGCTCGGCGAAATAGCCGTTTTCCTGCGCCACAATAATAGGGCCGTGGTCAGGGTTGATAAACCAATCCAGCAGAACGGTCATCTTGTCTTCGGCCCAAGCTGGCACGGCGGCCAGAAGGGCAATGGCTGTCATCAGCTTTTTCATGTCTCGCGTTTCCTTTTCACTCACGAGGTTGAGGCCGCGACAAGGACGATCTCGCCCGGCCAATCTGGTTGTAACTGTTCGGCGGCGCGCCAAGACCGCAGGCCCGTCGCGCAGCAAAGTGCAAGCCTTTTGCCTTTGTTAGGGTCTAACTTGTGAAGTTCATTCGGCAAAAAGCGAGCGGCGTTTGGATGGGTTGCAATCGGCGCTTCTTCGACACCGCGCAGCTCCACGATCTGGTCGGTATCCGTCAGTTGACTGGCAGAGAGGAACCGAAAGCACGTATTCGGCTCGGGTGCATCGTCAAACCGGAACCCAGTACTGCGCAGGGTACGCGCGTCATACTGCACCATCTGCCCCAAAGGTGACGGCTCCAACCCGAGGATCAGGTTCAGCACCATCTGCGCCTGCATCGCCCCGATCACGCCAACCACAGGACCCAGAACGCCCGCTGTCGCGCAACTGGCCCCACTGTCCGGCGCATCCGGGAACACAGCGCGCAGGGATGGCGCACCGCCACAGAACCCGCCGACATAGCCGGAAAGCCCCAGAACCGATGCGCTGATCAACGGTTTGTCTTGCTCCAGGCACGTGTCCGACAGGATATAGCTGGCCGCGTGACTGTCAGCGCAATCCAAAACGGCATCGGCTTGCGCGACCAGAGAGGCCGCATTTTCACTGGTAAGCGCGTGATTGAAGGCAACAACTTCAACCTCGGAATTCAACGCGCGGCACCGGTCGGCGGCCCGCTCTGCCTTGGGCTGTCCGCAATCGGCCTCAGCAAACAAGGTTTGCCGATGCAGATTCGACAGGTCCACGTTGTCACCATCTACAATCGTGATCTGCCCCAAACCAGCCCCGGCCAAAAGCGGAAGGACCGGCGCGGCCAACCCGCCCGCGCCAACCACGAGAACATGAGCCGAAGTCAGGCGACCCTGCCCTTCTTCGCCCACTTCTGGCAAAAGCGTCTGACGGGCATAGCGGCTCATCGCGTGGCCTCGATCCACGCGCGCACCCGCGCTTCGGGGTCAGCATTCAGAGTAATGTCCGTCACGGCCGAGACAATATCGGCCCCGGCCTCTATAACACCTGCCGCGCGCTCAACACTCATACCACCGATGCCCACCAAGGGAATGTCGCCAACGCGAGCCTTCCATTCGGTCACGCGGGGCAGGCCCTGTTGATGCCATTTCATCTTTTTCAGGATGGTTGGATAGACGGGCCCTAACGCCACATAGTCGGGATCCATGGCCAACACGCGCTCAAGCTCATCATCGTCATGGGTAGAAACGCCCAGCTTTAGACCCGCTTTTCGGATGGCTTTCAGATCTGCATCGTCCAGATCCTCTTGCCCCAGATGAACCCAGTCGCACCCCAGATCAATGGCATGTTGCCAGTAATCATTGATCACCAGAACCGACCCATGATCGCGGCACAAATCGCGCGAAGCCGCTATCTGGTCGCGCACCTCATCATCCGGCTGATCCTTGACGCGCAGCTGCACCAGCTTGATACCCAGCGGCAACATCCGTCGCAGCCAGTCCGAGTGATCGAAGATCGGATAAAAACGGTCCAGCGTCATGACAGGAATGCCTTTCCAACAACAGGGGTAGAAGGTTCAGCCATATCGCGCGCCTCGATCGGGTCAGCCTGATGGGCCAACTGCCCGGCCAGCGTCGCCTGCGCCATCGCTTTGGCCATCAGAACAGGATCCCCGGCGCGAGCCACGGCAGTGTTCAACAGCACGGCGTCATAGCCCAGCTCCATCGCGTGGGCCGCATGGCTGGGCAGGCCAATACCGGCATCGACCACCAGTGGAACGTCCGGAAACTCGGCCCGCATCGCGCGCAAGGCATATTCGTTGTTCAGACCACGCCCAGACCCAATCGGCGCGCCCCAAGGCATCAGCACCTCGCACCCTGCTTCCAGCAGGCGTTCGCCCACGATCAGATCATCGGTGGTATAGGGAAAAACCTGAAACCCGTCTTCAGTCAGGATGCGGGCGGCTTCGACCAACTGGAACACATCCGGTTGCAGGCTGTCGGTGTGTCCAATCAGTTCCAGCTTGATCCACGGGGTCTCAAACACCTCACGGGCCATATGGGCCGTGGTCACAGCCTCTTTCACTGTGTGGCAACCAGCGGTGTTGGGCAGGATCAGGACGCCCAGTTCCCGGATCATCTGCCAAAAGGTCTGCCCGGCACCGGATTCACGGCGCAAGGATACGGTTGCAACACCCGCACCACTGTCGCGGAAAGCCTGCTCCAAAATGGCCGGGCTGGGATACTGGGCCGTGCCGAGCATCAAAGGGTTGGGCAGTTCGGTTCCGTAGAAGGTCTTCATGCTCACCCTCCCTGCATCGGTGCAACAACTTCGACCCGGTCGCCATCGGCCAGTTCGTGCGCAATGCGTAGACTGGACGGCACGAAATCCTCGTTCACTGCGGTGGCAACGCGGCCAGTGAAGCCGCATTCGTCCAGCAGCTCGGCCAGGGTTTCGGCGCGTACGTCCCGCGCCTCTCCGTTAAGCACGATCTTCATCGACCATCTCCGAATGTGTGTTGTCCAACGCCAGATCCGCCACACCCTGCGCCAACGCCGGGGCCAGCAGGTAACCGTGTCGATAAAGCCCGTTGGCATAGATTGTCCTGCCCAAGCGGCGGATGCGGGGCAAATTATCGGGAAAGGCGGGGCGCAGGTCGACGCCGATTTCCAGCACCTCAGCCTCACCAAAGGCCGGGTTCAGGGCATAAGCCGCGCTGAGCAGTTCCAGCATGGACCGGGCCGTGATGCGGCTGCTGTCTTCGCTTTCGATCATGGTCGCACCCAGCATGTAGATGCCATCGCCCCTCGGCACGATGTAAAGCGGCATTCGAGGGTGCAACAGGCGCACAGGACGGTTCAGCGTCACGTCGGGGCAGCGTACGACCAGCATCTCGCCCTTCACGCCCCGCAGATCGTGAAGATATTCGCGCGCGTGCAAGCCGCGGCAGTCGATTGCGTTTCCAAGTTGTGCTGGGGCCAGTTTCCGGTGGAACTCCACCCCTTGATCTTTCAGACCTCGATAGAGGTCCTGCAACGCCTGACGGGGGTCAAGATGAGCTTCTTGGTCAAAGAACAGGCCCTTCCCAAACCCGTGTAGGTCAGGCTCTAACTCAGTGAGTTTCGCGCGATCTACATCAACAAACGCCTCAGTCCGGCGCGCAAACCTGCGCAGGTCGGGCAGGTCTCGTGTATTGGCGACAACCAGCGTACCGCACCGCTGTACCTGTGTGCGACCAGCCCACCAGTCGATTGCCTGCTGACCCAGTCTCAGCACCGGTTCTTCCGCGTTTTCATATTCACACCAGGGGGCCAGCATGCCCCCGGCCCACCACGAACACCCGTGCGGGCCAGGCGGGCCGCCGGGATCAAACACCTGCACCTTCGCGCCGCGCGACACCAGTTCGCTGGCGACGGCCAGACCGGCAACCCCGGCTCCTATGACAGACCAGACGGTCACTTGGGCCAGACCTGATGGAAATGATGCACCGGACCATGCCCGGAACCCACGTTCAGCTCATCTGCGCGTCCAATCGCGCCTTGCAGGTATTCATGCGCCTGCGCAGCGGCCTCCTTCAAAGGCAGACCCTTTGCTAAACCAGCGGCAATCGAGGATGACAAGGTGCATCCGGTCCCATGCGTGTTTTTGGTGTTCAGGCGCGGGGCCAGAAACTCTGCCACGATACCTGTCGGGTCGATCAGCAAATCATGACACACCTCGCCCGCACCATGACCGCCTTTCATCACCACAGCGCGCGCACCCAAGGCGCAAAGAGCCTGACCCTGAGCGGCCATCTCCTCGGGCGTTTCGGCCTCTTGTGCATCCAACAGGCAAGCGGCTTCGGGCAGATTTGGGGTCAAAACCGTCGCCATCGGCAACAGCATATCGCGCAAGGTTTGAATTGCCTCTTGCGCCAGCAAGGCGTCACCGGACTTGGCGATCATCACCGGGTCCAGAACAATGGGGCCTTGAAAGTCAGCCAGCCCCTTGGCAACGGATTGAATGATCTCGGGTGTAGCCAGCATACCGATCTTTACGGCTTTGACGTCCAGATCGCCCAGCACTGCGTGAATTTGCGCCTCGATCACGTCCAGAGGGATACCATGCACCGCTGTGACGGCCTGTGTGTTCTGTGCGGTGACAGCGGTGATCACGCTGGCCCCAAAAACACCAAGTGCTGACATGGCCTTCAGATCGGCCTGTATCCCGGCACCGCCGCCGCTGTCGGATCCCGCAATGGTCAAGGCAATTGCAGCCATGTCGTCGCTCCATCTTCTTTGGGCAACGATGTAGGAAAACTGTCTGCATTCATAAGACCGTTCCCTACGCCGGAATTGCCCGGATCAGGTTCGATGGGTTAGCGCAGCCGCGCCTCTCAGCCCTGCGATCAGGGCACCCCAACGGTTGGCGCAGACAATCTCAGCCGCCGACGCCAAACGCAAGAGCCAATTGGGCGTAATCAGCCTGCAAACTGGATATATCGCTGACCCGTTTTGTCACACGCATAGCAGGGCGGCAGGCGCACAATGAAAGAGGCGCGGCACCCGGGACCGGGAAACCGCGCCTTTTATCGGTCTAAAAGCAATCAGACGCGCGTTGACGTCTGATTCAAATCGATCAGCTTTTACCTTTCCAGGGCACCAGAACACGTTCGGCCCAGCGCATCAGCATGTCGATACCGAAGCCGATGACGCCAATCAGGATGATACCCATGATCACGATGTCGGTGTTCTGAAATTTCGAGGCAACCATGATCATCATGCCAGCCCCTTTTTCAGCAGCGACCAGTTCTGCAGCAACAACCGTGCCCCAGCAGACGCCCATCGCAACCCGCGCACCGGTGAAGATCTCGGGCAGCGAGTTGGGGATGATCACATAGCGCATCACCTGCCACTTTGACGCCCCAAGGGAATAGGCCGCGTGTACCTTCGAGATGTTCACGCCGGACACACCAGAACGGGCCGCAATCGCCATGATCCACAGCGCCGCCAGGAACAGCAGGATGATCTTGCCGCCCTCACCAATCCCGGCCCAGATGATCACCAGCGGGATCAAGGCCAGCGGCGGAACCGGGCGCATGAATTCGACGATCGGGTCGAACCATCCACGGAACCAGTTGGACAGGCCCATTGCATATCCCAACGGAATGCCCACAAGCGATCCCAGAAGGAAGCCCACGATCACGCGGAACAGCGAATAGCCCAGATGCTCCCAAAGGGTGAAGTTCCGGAAGCCTTCGCTGGCAATCTCGCCCAGCCGTTCGAAAACGTTTTCCGGTGCGGGCAGCCAGATCGGTTCCATCTGCCAGCCTTTGTCCGGGTCAATATTGAGTGTGCCACGCTGCGACATGACCACACGGCCGAAATCGGTGTTCACGACGCCACCCGGTTCAATCGGCTGACCATTCACAGCAACGATCTTGGCCCCCTCGTCGCGGCCGACCTCATCATTTCGGTCAAGACGGGCCAGTTTGCTGCGATAAGCCTGAACCACTACGGCATCGTCTTTGGCAAATCCGTCGCCGGGTGCGACCTCGGGTTCGTCCACCGGTGCGTCCGCAGGGTGTACAATTACCGTCACCGTGGCGTCATCGGTCTGACCATCTGCCGTTTCCACCGTGTAGGTGAACGTACCTTCTCCGACATACGGCCCCGGCGCGTGCAAGAACGACGGCAACAAGGCCGACCCGGTGAATGCGCCCCATAGCACGAAGATGGCGATGATTGAGATGATTGACGCCTTACGATCCGAGACAACGGCGCTTTCATCGCCAAAGGTGACCGTCTTTAGAGATGTGAAATCATGGCGGTCTGTGCCTGCAGTCACCAGTTTGACCACAAAGAAAGCGCCGATGAATATCGCGATATAGATCAGAATGGGGATCATTGCGCTGCCTCCGTCCGACCCATGATTTCTTCTTCCATGTCCCAGATCATGCCCAGAATCTCTTCGCGGTTGGTGGCGAAGTCAGGGTGTTTCTTGACCTCACGCAGATCCTGGTCGACGCCCATATCTGCGAAGGGAAGGCGATATTCCTTGTGAATGCGCCCCGGTCTAGGTGCCATCACCAACAGACGCTCACCCAGCAGCAGCGCCTCTTCGACAGAGTGGGTGATCAGGATGATAGTCTTGCCGGTCTCTTTCCAAAGTTTCAAAACCAGCGATTGCATTTTTTCACGGGTCAGCGCGTCCAGCGCACCCAGCGGTTCGTCCATCAGGATGACATCGGGGTCATTGGCCAGACATCGCGCCAGCGCCACACGCTGCTGCATCCCGCCAGACAATTCATAGATCGCCTTTTCCTTGAAGTCCTGAAGGCCCACGACCTCAAGCAGATGATCGACTTCGGCCGCGTATTGCGCTTCCTTCTGGCCCTTCATCCGGGGACCAAAACTTACATTGTCACGCACGCTCATCCATTCGAACAAAGCGCCTTTTTGAAACACCATGCCACGCTCGGCATCAGGGCCAGTGACCGTGTGGCCATTCATCACAATCTGCCCTTCGGTCGGGGCCAGAAAACCCGCAACGATGTTCAGCAGTGTGGTCTTGCCGCAGCCCGAGGGGCCCAGCACGCTCATCAACTCGCCTTCGTTCAGATGCAACGTGACATCTTTCAACGCCTGCACTGCCGTTCCATTGGGCAGGTCGAAGCGCATAGAGATGTTTTCGATGGATAAACCTGTCATATCCGTCTCTCTTTGATACAGGCGCCCTCACGCGCGGGCGGCGCGCCCAATTGCCGGGTCAGCACCGGCGGGCGCATCGAAATGCGCCACGCCGGACTCTGTTACTTGCCGTCGGCAATCGTCATCGGTTCAGTGTTGACCGAGTTGGCATAGCTGTCCAGCGCACCGTCGATGCTGCCGGCTTCGACAAACACGTCGGCCACACCCTTCATAAAGGTCTGCACATTGCCGCCCAGCCATTTCTCGGACAGCTGATCATCCATGCTGGGGAAGCCCATTGTCCCAATAGCGGCGCGTGCGCCATCAAGGTCCATGCCGGATTCCTTGGCAATAACCTCAAGCATCGCATCACCGCCGGCACCCGAGTTCCAGCGCTCGTTTGCATCTGCAGTTACCTGCAGGAACTGTGCGACCAGTTCCGGATTTTCCGAGATAAAGCTTTCCGGGGACGAGGTTACGTCGAACACAAGAATGCCCAGTTCTTCTTTCTCGGCACCAGTCAATAGAACGTTCCCGTGTTCTTTCATACGGGACAGACCGCCGCCATATCCGCAGGCGAAATCAACCGCGCCCTGGCTCAGGGCTGCCGCACCTTCAGGCGGGGCCATGTCGACAACTTCAAGGCTGGCCAAGTCGATTCCGAAATGATCCATCTGGCGCAGGAAGCCATAATGCGCAGCTGTACCCAGCGGAACAGCGACCTTTTTGCCCGCCAGTTCGCTGGCGTTTTCCTTGTCGATCTCCAGCGCTTCCGACACGACACAGTTGTCATTCTCGGAATACGTCACGGCGACATCAACCACCTGAATCGCCTGGCCGGCGGATGCGGCAACAACGAAAGGCGGAATGCCCTGGCTGACCGCAATCTGTACGTCGCCCGAAGCCATCGCCGCGCTCATCGCGGTGCCGGTTTCAAAACTCACCCAGTTGACCTTGAGGCCAAGCGCTTCGTCATAGGTTCCGTTGGCTTTGGCTTCCAGCATGGGCAGGGGCCATTCCAGGAAGTATGCGACTGTGATTTCTTCCAGATCCTGCGCAAGTACCGCATGGCTTGTCAGTGCAAGCACACTGGTCGCGGCGAGAGTAGCGAGTGTCTTCTTCATAGTATCCTCCGGTTGGGTCACTTTTTGTTTTCAGCGCGAACCGCCGTTTTATCTTTTGAGGGAGCGTTGGTTGCGTCTTGCGACACGGTGCCGAGTCTTTTGCACACCGCTTACCTTGAAGCCCTTCGCTCTATCGTGGTGCAGAACAGTTGTTCTGGAATAAAACACTAGAGAGTGCGCGTTCTTTCCGTCAACTGTTTATTGTTCAACTATACATAAACAAGCGCTCAAAAGCTTGAAATGAACAAAATCTCGTCGTAGTTCTGCAATGTAGTAGATGTGAGATCAGGTATGGCAAGACCCACAGACAGTTCCATCGTCGCAAAATGCGCAAGGATCATGGATGTCCTAACCCATGCGAAACGGCCGATGGTGTTTTCAGACATTGTCGCACAGACGGGCTTTGTCAAAAGTTCGTGCCATCGCGTCCTTGCCGTTCTGCAAAGCGAAGGTCTGGTCGAGTATGAGAAAACCGGCAGAACCTACAAACCCGGGCCGCGGTTTCAGGCATGGGCGCGTGCAGGGTTCCGCCACCCCGATCTTCAGCAAGTTGTCGCCGAACCCGTTGACCGCCTCAGCGAAGTGACCGGTATGAACATTGCGCTGTCCGTTCTGGATGGCGATACCATTCTGTACCTGCGAACGTCCAACCATGTCGCGATTCGATATGCTGCGCGAACAGGTGACCACGCGCCGCTACATTGCACCGCCGCAGGCAAGGTTTTCCTGGCGTTTATGACTGAAAAGCAGCGCAATTCCGTACTGGGGTCATCTGGGTTGGAAAAGTTCACCGAGTTCACCAGAACCCACCTGCCTGAGCTTGAAGCGGATCTTGATGTCGTTCGAAGCCAGGGTTACGCGATGGTCGTCAAAGAAGAGTTCCTGCAGGTCATGGGCATGTCCGTCCCGATCTGGAATGAACAGGGTAAAGTAGCCGCCTGCTTGTCAATGTGGACTTTGACGGCAGAAAACACACCTGACGAATTGCGCGCAAATCTCAACTTGCTGAAACAAACCGCCGCCGAGATCTGCGACCAGATCGGAGGTGAAGCACCCGAAAACTTCGGCTTGACGACCTGAGTTTTACTATCGAATAATGGAATAAATGTTCCGTAATGCGAGAGTAAAATGCTTGCAACGCCGCCCGCCGTGGCGACACGGCCAAATTCGCTTTGGGCAACCACGGCACCAAAGAAGCTCGACAGTCCGCAATTGTCCGGCGATCTGCGGGCGGATGTGGTCATCATAGGCGCTGGCTTTACTGGCCTGCGTGCAGCGCTGGCCCTTGCCGAAGCAGGAACGTCTGTTGTTGTGCTTGATGCCGGTGACGTCGGCTGGGGTGCTTCGGGTCGCACGGGCGGGCAGGTTAATCCGATGCTGCCCTTCAACTCGCCCAAAGACTTACGGCGTATGCTTGGACAGACATATTTTGAACGCCTGACCGAAGCGTCGCTGAATTCCGCAGACGAATTGTTTACCCTGATCGACACCTATCAAATCCCGTGCCAGGCCCGGCAAAAAGGGTGGTTGCGCGTGCTGCATAATGACCGGGCGTTGCGCAAGGCCGAGGCAGATGTGAAAGCCTGGAACGACTTTGGCGCAGGAATGGAGATTTTGCGCGGGGATGATCTGCGAATCGCATCAGGCACAACTGCCTATTCCAGTGGCGTCGTGACCCCACGCGGCGGCGCGGTACAGCCAATGATGCTGGCGCAAGGAGTCGCAGGTGCTGCCCAACAACGTGGCGTTTCAATTTTCGGAAACAGCGCTGTCACCTCGATGAACAAGGTAGGCGGCAAGTGGCAACTGCGCACGGATCACGGGTCGGTCACGTCCGACACTGTGACTGTTGCAACCAACGGCTATACCGGCCCGCTGGTGCCGAAACTACCCAACAGCATCTTACCCCTGACCCCGATTCAGATCGCAACAGACCCGTTGCCGGAAGACGTCATCGCTTCGATCCTGCCGCAGGGACACACGATCTCGGACAGCCGACGTATCATCATGTACGCACGGCGAGAGCCGGACAATCGGTTGGTTTACGGTGGGTTGGGGCGTGTGGATGGCGCAGGCAACTTGGGCGGTTTCGATTGGCTTCAACGAGACGCCGAACGCGTTTTCCCTCAGTTGAAAGGTGCCAATTGGTCCCATCGCTGGGGAGGGCGCATTGCGGTAACAGACGACCACCTGCCCCACCTGCATGAACCTCAGCCGGGTCTTTTAATCGGGCTAGGATACAACGGACGCGGCGTTGCCATGTCACATGTGATGGGCCGTGTTCTGGCAGAGCGTGCCTTGGGCGCTGACCCTGAGTCTTTGACCTTTCCAACAACCCCTGTGCGAACCATGTCCTATCGCCCGTTCAAGGTTGCAGGTTTGGGAACGGCGATCTGGTCGATGCGTTTGATGGATTGGCTGGAAACCAGATAGCGCCAAACGACACCGTGTCGTGTTGGTTTTCACAACTGCCAAAACGTAAAAGAGGCGGCAATCGCCGCCTCAGTCTCAGCCTTTCATTCCGTCCCAGAAGGATTTGACGGAAGAGAAAAAGCTTTTGGATTCCGGGTGGTTGTCTTCGCCCAGGTCCTCAAACTCACGCAGCAGCTCTTTCTGGCGGCTGGTCAGGTTGACCGGAGTTTCCACCGCCAGTTCGATGAACATGTCACCAACGCCACCACCACGCAGCGCGGGCATACCCTTGCCACGCAGGCGCATTTGGCGACCTGACTGACTGCCTGCCGGAATCTGGACACGCCCCCGTCCGCCATCAATGGTCGGCACTTCGATCGAACCGCCCAGCGCCGCCTTGGCCATGCTGACCGGAACCCGGCAATAGAGGTTTACGCTGTCGCGTTCGAACAGCTTGTGGTCAGAGACCTCGACAAAGATATAGAGATCGCCCGGAGGACCACCGCGCATCCCAGCTTCGCCCTCGCCAGCCAGCCGAATCCGTGTTCCGGTTTCAACACCAGCCGGGATATTGACGGACAAGGCACGGTCTTTTTCGACACGACCTGATCCCTGGCAGGATTTGCAGGGGTTCTTGATGATCTGACCCAGCCCTGAACATGTCGGGCAGGTGCGCTCGACCGTAAAGAAGCCCTGTTGCGCCCGCACCTTACCCATGCCTGAACAGGTGGGGCAGGTTGTCGGTTCAACGCCACCTTCAGCGCCGGTTCCGTCACAGGACGAACAGGCCACAGCGGTAGGGACGTTAATGGTTTTCTGCAGGCCCGAGAACGCCTCTTCCAGCGTCACGCGCAGATTGTAGCGCAGGTCTGATCCGCGCGCGGCACGACGCCCGCCGCCACCACCGCGTTGACCGCCCATGAAATCGCCGAACAGATCATCGAAAACGTCCGAGAACGCGCTGGAAAAGTCGCCCTGACCAAAGCCGCCGCCGGGACGCCCGCCGCCGCCCATGCCGTTTTCAAAAGCGGCATGGCCAAAACGGTCATAAGCGGCCTTGCGCTCGGCGTCCTTCAACACGTCATAGGCTTCGTTCGCTTCCTTGAACTGCGCCTCGGCATCCGGGTTGTCTTTGTTGCGGTCGGGATGCAACTCTTTGGCTTTCTTGCGAAAACCTTTTTTGATCTCGTCCGCCGATGCACCCTTGGCTACGCCGAGCACATCGTAATAGTCGCGTTTTGACATCAGTGTTTCCTTCTGCCTCAACGTAATCGGGCCGGCCCGGCGAGCGGACCGGCCCAGATTGGCCCGGTTACCCGTTACTTACGCTTGTCGTCGTCCAGATCTTCGAACTCGGCGTCGACAATGTCATCATCGCCCGGTGCGGCATCTGCGGCGGCAGGCTCATCTTCGCCCTCTTCGGCTTGCGCCTTGTAGATGGCTTCGCCCAGCTTCATGGCCGCTTCGGTGACGTTCTGGATGCCCGACTTGATCTTGTCGGCATTCTCGGTTTCCAACTCGTCCTTCAGTGCGGCAATCGCCAGCTCGATGGCTTCGATGGTGGTCGGGTCGACCTTGTCGGAATGCTCTTCCATCGACTTCTCGGTCGAGTGGATGAGGCTTTCCGCCTGGTTCTTTGCGTCGACCAGCTCGCGGCGTTCCTTGTCGGCTTCCGCGTTCTCTTCGGCGTCCTTGACCATCTTTTCGATATCCTCGTCGGACAGACCGCCCGAAGCCTGGATGGTGATCTTCTGCTCTTTGCCGGTGCCTTTGTCTTTGGCCGAAACCGAGACAATACCGTTGGCGTCGATGTCAAACGTCACCTCGATCTGAGGCATACCGCGCGGTGCCGGTGGGATGTCTTCGAGGTTGAACTGACCCAGGATCTTGTTGTCCGCAGCCATTTCACGCTCACCCTGGAACACGCGGATGGTCACGGCATTCTGGTTGTCCTCGGCGGTCGAGAAGACCTGAGACTTCTTGGTCGGGATCGTCGTGTTGCGGTCGATCAGGCGGGTGAACACGCCACCCAGCGTCTCGATGCCCAGCGACAGCGGGGTCACGTCCAGCAGAACAACGTCTTTGACGTCGCCTTGCAGAACACCGGCCTGAATGGCGGCGCCCATGGCAACCACTTCGTCCGGGTTCACACCCTTGTGCGGCTCTTTACCGAAGAACTTGGTGACCTCTTCGATCACTTTCGGCATCCGGGTCATACCACCGACCAGAACAACTTCGTCAACGTCAGCAGCCGACAGGCCGGCGTCTTTAAGAGCAGCGGCGCAAGGCTTCATCGACTTCTTGATCAGGTCCGCAACCAGCGATTCCAACTTGGCACGGGTCAGTTTCATGACCATGTGCAGCGGCTGACCGTTCGAACCCATCGAGATGAACGGCTGGTTGATTTCGGTCTGCGAGGTCGACGACAGTTCGATCTTGGCTTTTTCAGCAGCTTCTTTCAGACGCTGCAGCGCCATCTTGTCTTGGGACAGATCGACGCCGTGTTCCTTTTTGAACTCATCCGCCAGGTAGTTGACGATGCGCATGTCAAAGTCTTCACCACCCAGGAAGGTGTCACCGTTGGTCGACTTCACCTCGAACAGGCCGTCATCGATTTCCAGGATGGTCACGTCGAAGGTACCACCACCAAGGTCATACACCGCGATGGTTTGGGTTTCTTCCTTGTCCAGACCATAGGCCAGAGCAGCCGCTGTCGGTTCGTTGATGATCCGCAGCACTTCCAGACCAGCGATTTTACCGGCGTCTTTGGTGGCCTGACGTTGTGCGTCGTTGAAGTAGGCCGGTACGGTGATGACCGCTTGCGTGACTTCCTCACCCAGATAGCTTTCAGCCGTTTCCTTCATCTTACCCAGAGTGAAGGCCGAGATCTGGCTTGGAGAGTATTTTTCGCCGCGGGCTTCGACCCACGCGTCGCCGTTGCCGCCATCAACAATGGCATACGGCACCATTTTCTTGTCTTTTTCGACTTCAGCATCATCCACGCGACGACCGATCAGACGCTTGACGCCAAAGATCGTGTTGTCGGGGTTGGTGACCGCCTGACGTTTTGCAGGCTGACCGACCAGTCGCTCATCTTCGGTGAAGGCGACGATCGAGGGCGTGGTCCGCGCCCCTTCAGCGTTTTCGATGACCTTCGGCTGCGAGCCGTCCATGATGGCCACACACGAGTTGGTGGTACCGAGGTCAATCCCGATTACTTTTCCCATTTTTGCAATCCCTTTCTCTTCAAGGCGATGTCCCGAGAACCGGACCCGTTACGGCATCCTGTCCCCGATCTGATGTGCGCGACAGCACTACCATCGCGCGTCCCGGCGTATATAAGGGCCAGACCAAGGGCCTGCAAGCACCGTAAAAGGCAGGTTTTCGGGAATCTGTGGCCTTTTTTGGCAAGGATTTGGAAAGGATTGGGGTTTCCGGAATGGCGCGGCTGGTTTTGCGTGGGTTCGATATCAGAAAAGGCTATCTGGATCCTGCCGCTCAGACGCAGGTCATTGCCGATTTGCGACCGATTCTGAAAGCGGCACCCTTGTTTCGCCCCGTTACGCCTTCGGGCAAAGAAATGTCGGTGCGTATGACATCGGCCGGGGATTTGGGTTGGGTGACAGACAAGGCAGGCTATCGCTATCAGGAACAGCATCCCAAGGGCGGAGTTTGGCCCGGCATTCCCGACAGTATTTTGGGTATCTGGCATGACTTGGTCAGTACGGAACGTGAACCGGATTGCTGTTTGGTCAATTACTATGGCGAAGGCGCAAAGATGGGCCTGCATCAGGACAAGGACGAGGCTGATTTTTCCTGGCCCGTGTTGTCAGTTTCTCTGGGCGATGACGCCCTGTTTCGCATTGGCAACACGACCCGCGGCGGCAAGACCGAGTCGATCTGGCTGAGCTCGGGGGATGTGGTCGTTATGGGTGGGCCCGCACGGTTGGCATATCACGGGGTGGACCGGATCAGGTTCGGATCGTCGCGCTTATTGCCCAAGGGCGGGCGGATCAATCTGACATTGCGGGTGGCGCGTTAACGGCGGGCGTTCCAGCTTTGCGAAACATGCTGGCGCGTAAAGAACTCACCCATCAATCCGATCATCAAAAGGGCGATCCCAACCCACACCGCGTACTCCCAACTGGTATTACGGGTGAAGTAGTTGCGGAAAATGAAGCCGCGACATTGATCGATGATGTGGAAAAGCGGATTCCACGCAAACATCATCAACAACCAACCACCCATAGTGTTTGCGACAAACATCTTTCCCGAGAAAATCATGTTCATCCGCCGATAAATATTCGTCAGCATGGAAACAGTTTTCGGGAACCAGGGCTTGATGGCCATGAACACAAGTCCGATCGCGCACCCCGTAAACCACGCCAGCAGCACCATACCAAAGGCGCCACCAGGGTTCTCAATCTCTAACGGAGCGACCGCGACACTGTATATGAACAGAAGGACGAACATCGCCATCACCTGCTTGTACAGAGTGCTGAAAGCGGCCGATAAGATCAGAACCATTACGTTCATTGGTGAATGCAGCGTCATTGGGTTGTTGGCAGCACCAACCCCCGAGATTGCCCCAATCGACTGTATGTGGATCATGAATGGAAAGACGCCGGACAAGATATACAGCAGGAATTCACCCCTGATCTTGGCAATGCCACCCCGGCCCATCAGCGTTATGAGCAGGTAGAACACCATGCACATCACAACCAGCTGCACGATGTTCATCAGAATTGCGATCACCGCATTCGGATGTTGCGAGCGTACGTTCCTGACGACTGCATGGAACACCAGTTCAGCAGTTGTAAACGCGCCGCCCAGCAGCGATTGATTACGCTTGAAGTAATACACTCGAAGGTCTTTCCTGCCTCGCCGCCCTCAATCTGGCATGAATATCTTGCCGTTCCGTAACCGCCGCATCATAAGTCGGTCATGAGTTTGGATCAACAAACCACAGGAACGGAGCATTTTTGTGACTTACGACGCGCTTATCCCGGTCATCCGACGTCTGGCCCTAGAAGCAGGTGACAAGATCATGGAGATCTATGAGGCGGATGATTTTGATGTCAAAGTCAAATCGGACTCCAGCCCGGTAACCGAAGCGGATGAGGCTGCGGACGCATTGATCTCCGCCGGTTTGCGCGCAGCTTTCCCAGACATCCTGCTGGTTACTGAAGAGCAGGCCGCGTCACACTCGGAAAAAGGCGATACTTTTCTGATTGTGGATCCACTGGATGGCACCAAGGAATTCATCAACCGCCGTGGTGATTTTACCGTCAACATTGCGCTGGTTGAAAATGGCACGCCAACGCGTGGCGTGGTGTATGCGCCAGCACGGGGGCGTATGTTCTATACGCAAGCTGACGGCCGGTCGGTCGAGGAAACAGGCGCGTTTGACAAGGACACACCCGGTGTGCTGACTGAAATATCAGTCTCTAAACCGGACAATTCTGCACTTTTTCTGGTGGCTTCGAAATCCCACAGGGATCAGGCGACCGAGGACTACATCAACAAATACCAGACCAAGGACAGCAAAAGCGCCGGGTCGTCTCTCAAGTTCTGCCTGGTGGCGACAGGTGAGGCGGATGTCTACCCGCGCGTTGGGCGCACAATGGAATGGGACACCGCAGCGGGCCACGCGGTTTTGGCTGGCGCCGGTGGCCGGGTTGTGCGTTTTGACGACCATTCGCCGCTGCTCTATGGCAAAGAAGGATATGCCAACCCGTTTTTTATCGCCTACGCTCCGGGTGTTGAACTGAAGGAAGCCTGATGTCTGTTCTGATTGCCATCCCTGCCCGATACGCTTCGACCCGCTATCCGGGCAAACCATTGGTGCCGCTATCTGGTGCCACAGGTACGGCTATGACGTTGATCGAACGGTCCTGGCGTGCGGCCAAGTCTGTGTCGGGCGTTGATCGGGTGGTCGTTGCAACGGACGACGACCGTATCCGCGAGGTCTCGGAGGGGTTTGGAGCCGAAGTGGTCATGACCTCTGAGAATTGTCAGAATGGCACCGAACGTTGTGCCGAAGCGCATGAAATTCTGGGGGGTGGGCATGATATCGTGGTCAACCTGCAAGGCGATGCACCGCTGACGCCGCACTGGTTTGTCGAAGACCTGATCGCAGGTTTGCGCGCCGCACCAGATGCCGGTGTTGCGACACCCGTTCTGCGCTGCGACGGCGACGCGCTGAACAGTCTGCTGAACGACCGTAAGCATGACCGTGTTGGTGGGACAACGGCCGTATTCGGGCGCGATCACAGCGCGATGTATTTCTCGAAAGAGGTCGTACCGTTTACATCGCAGATCTATGCGGGCGACGAACCGACCCCAGTGTTTCATCACGTGGGTGTATATGCTTATCGGCCCGATGCGCTTGCGGCATATCCAGGCTGGCCCACTGGCCCCCTGGAACAACTGGAAGGGCTGGAGCAACTCAGGTTCATGGAGAACGGCCGCAAGGTCCTATGTGTCGAGGTCGAAGCCAAAGGGCGCCAGTTCTGGGAGCTGAACAACCCGCAGGACGTGCCCAAAATTGAAGAGATGATGGCGGCGATGGGGCTGGAGTAACCAATTTTCCCCATGACATCCGGCGGCCCCCACATCTTTTATACAAGCAATTTGGTTCCAAAGGACGCACAATGACAACTATCCTCGTAACTGGCGGCGCCGGGTATATCGGCTCGCACGCGTGCAAGGCGCTGGCGAAGGCAGGCTACGTCCCGGTGACCTACGACAACCTGGTCACAGGTTGGCAGGATGCGGTGAAATACGGACCGTTTGAGCAAGGCGACCTGCTGGACCGGGACCGTCTGGATCAGGTGTTTGCCAAACACAAACCAGCCGCGGTAATGCACTTTGCGGCCCTCAGCCAAGTGGGTGACGCAATGCGCCAGCCCGGGCTGTATTGGTCAAACAACGTCACGGGTTCGTTGACCTTGATCGAAGCTGCGGTTGCAGCCGGGTGCCTGGATTTCGTGTTCTCATCCACATGCGCCACCTATGGCGAGCATGACAACGTGGTTCTGGATGAATCCACTGCGCAGTATCCTCTGAACGCCTATGGTGCCTCAAAACGCGCAATCGAGGACATTCTGAATGATTTCGAAGCGGCCCACGGCCTGCGCCATGTCATCTTTCGCTATTTCAATGTCGCCGGGGCAGACCCGGAAGGAGAGGTGGGCGAATTCCACCGACCCGAGACCCACCTGATCCCCCTGATGCTGGATGCGATTGACGGAAAGCGTGAGGGCCTGACCGTCTTTGGCACCGATTACGACACACCCGACGGCACATGTATCCGCGACTATGTACATGTCTGCGATCTGGTCGACGCGCATGTGCTGGGATTGGACTGGCTGGAACAAGGCAAGGAAAGCCGTGTCTTCAACCTGGGCACCGGATCGGGATTTTCCGTGCTTGAGGTGATCGAGCAATCCAAATCTGTCACAAATCGCCCCGTGCCTTATTCAACCGGGCCGCGTCGGGCGGGCGATTGCACCAAGCTGGTCTCGGGCTCTGTGCGGGCCGAAACCGAACTGGGATGGACGCCAAAACGCTCAACGTTAGAGACGATGATAGCGGACGCCTGGCGCTGGCATCAGAACGGCCATTACGAAAAATGAGCCGTCCGTGACCTCCGACTCCCTGCAGAACCTGCCCCTGATCAGTTGGCGGCAAAAGTATCTGCTGCGTTGGAAACGTCGACGGCTGCTGTGGCGGTCCTTGCGCAGTCGGCACCAATTGGCGTGCCTGAAAGACCAAACCCGCGAAATCCACGCGGGCGATGTGCTGGCCTTTATCACCTTGCGCAACGAGATTACCCGCCTGCCCTGGTTCTTTCGTCACTATCGTCAATTGGGTGTGCGTCATTTTCTGATCGTCGACAACGGCAGCGATGACGGTTCCACTGAGCTTTTGCTGGATCAACCAGATGTATCTGTCTGGCAAACCTACTCCAGTTATCGGGGATCTCGGTTTGGACTGGATTGGCTAACCTGGCTTCAGATGCGATATGGGCACAATCACTGGTGTCTGATGGTCGATGCGGATGAACTGTTGATTTATTCCCAGTGCGATACCCGGCCCCTGCAGGATTTGACGGCCTGGTTGGACCAACAAGGCCGGGTGGGTTTTGGCGCGTTGATGCTGGACCTCTATCCCAAAGGTCCGTTGGGCCGTGACACCTATGATCCAGATACCGACCCAACAAATCTGCTGTGTTGGTTCGATGCCGGCCCCTATCGCGCCCAAAGACAAAGCCCGATGGGCAATCTTTGGGTTCAGGGTGGGGTTCGGGAACGGATGTTTTTCAGCACGACCCGGCAACGGTCACCGACACTGAACAAACTCCCCCTGATGCGCTGGTCGCGACGCTATGCATATGTGAACTCATGCCATTCCGCCCTGCCGCGCCACCTGAACAACGCGTATGACGGGCCGGGCGGTTCGGCGCCTTCTGGGGTGTTGCTTCACACGAAATTCCTGCCCGGGGTTGTTGAAAAGTCCAGATCCGAAAAGCGACGACGCCAGCACTTTCATGATCCGAACCAATTCGGCGCGTATTATGACGGCATCCTTAATCAACCGGACATGTGGACACCACAATCGGTGCAATACACTGGCTGGGCACAGTTGCAAGGATTGGGGCTAATGTCAGATCAAGGCTGGGTCCGGTAATGAAAACGCATCGGTCAACGACACGTTTACCTTTACTGGGTTCTAAATTGTTGCCTCAGAAGATGCAAAAGTGGCATAAACCGGTAATGCCTTGTCGTGCCACCAACAAAGACGAGGTCGGGGAAAGCTCGCGTTATAAAAAGGGTTGGGCAGTCACGTGAGCCTGTTTGAGTCCTACAAAATGAGATTGCGGCGCAAGCGCCGTATTTTGCGTTGCCTCAGGCGACGCCGTGAACTCAAACCTGCCAGCGTCAACACATCAGCAATTCGGCGCGACGACATCCTGTTGATGAGCGTTATCCGCAACGAAAAAATCCGCCTGCCCTTTTTTCTGGAATATTACCGCAAGCTTGGCATCGACCACTTTCTGTTCGTCGACAACAACAGCGATGACGGAAGCTTTGAGTTCCTGAAAGAACAGGCCGACGTGTCGGTTTGGCGGACAACAACCAGTTACAAACGCGCGGGATATGGTCTGGACTGGTCAAACTATATCCTGCGCAAATACGCCCATGGTCATTGGGTTCTGACCGTCGATCCAGACGAGTTCTTCATCTATCCGTATTGCGATACCCGCCCGATCCGTGCCTTGACGGATTGGCTGGATGGCAGCGCCGTGCGCAGTTTTGGAACCATGTTGATCGACATGTACCCTGAAGGTCCTGTCGATGCCGAACCCTACCGAGAAGGTCAGGACCCGTTCGAAATCGCGCGTTGGTTCGATCCCGGGAACTACATGATCACCAAAAACCCGGATTACAAAAACCTTTGGATTCAAGGTGGCCCCAGGGCGCGCGTGTTTTTCCGAGAAAACCCATCCAAGGCTCCGGCGTTGAACAAGATTCCCTTGGTCAAATGGGATCGGCGGTATGTCTATGTCAGCTCGACACATTCACTTTTACCCCGTGGATTGAACCAGGTTTATGACGAATGGGGCGGAGAAAAAGCCAGCGGGTCCCTGCTTCATGCCAAACTGATCAACACCCTTGGCGACAAGGCACGCGAGGAACTGGAACGTGGTCAGCATTATCGCGGTTCGGGTGAATACAAAGCCTACGCTGCGCAGCTAGAGGAAAAGCCGGTTTTCTGGTGCGAATGGTCCGAGGCATACATAAACTGGAGGCAACTTGAGATTCTGGGCCTGATGTCCAAGGGAAACTGGGCATGAGCGGTCTGGGCATCGTCATGTTGGTCCATACTTCGCTGGACCGAGCGGAACAGGTGGCGCGTCACTGGACGGCCGCAGGATGCCCGGTCGTGATCCATGTGGACCGCAAAGTAGCCGACGGTGTCTATACGCGCTTTAAAGCGTCCTGCTCGAACGATCCCAAGATTGTGTTTTCTGAACGCCACAAGTGCGATTGGGGGGGATGGGGCATCGTTGCCGCCTCACAAAGCGCATCCGAGGTGATGCTGGACCAATTCCCAGACGTACGGCATGTGTTTCTGTCCTCAGGGGCCTGCCTGCCGTTGCGGCCCGTTCAGGAACTGATCGATTACCTGGCCGACCGACCCCGTGTTGATTTTATCGAGAGCGCGACAACATCCGACGTCAGCTGGACGATTGGAGGGCTGGACCATGAGCGATTTACCCTGAGGTTCCCGTTTTCCTGGCGCAAACAACGCAAGCTTTTTGACGCTTACGTCAGGCTGCAACGTGCGGTGGGGTATCGCAGGCGCATTCCCGACGGGTTGGTGCCACATATGGGCAGCCAGTGGTGGTGCCTTACCCGCCAAACGCTGTCGGCTATTCTTCAGGACCCCAAGCGCAAGCAGTATGACCTGTATTTCCGTCATGTTTGGATCCCGGACGAAAGCTATTTCCAAACCCTGGCCCGGCAGTATTCCACACATATAGAAAGCCGGTCCTTAACCCTTTCCAAGTTCGACTATCAGGGCCGCCCGCATATTTTCTACGACGACCACCTCCAATTGTTGCGACGCTCGGATTGCTTTGTCGCCCGCAAAATCTGGCCTCAGGCAGAGCGGTTGTATCAGGCGTTTCTGACGGACCAGACCAGCGCTATGAAACCGGCAGAACCCAACCCCGGCAAGATTGATCGCATATTCTCGAAAGCCGTTGAAAGACGAACACGTGGGCGCGACGGACTGTATATGCAAAGCCGCTTTCCACGACATGGCAGCGAAAACGGCCTGACATCTTCGCCCTATTCCGTGTTTCAGGGTTTTTCTGAATTGTTTGAGGATTTCGAAACCTGGCTAGCAACGGCCACAGGCACAAAGGTCCATGGCCATCTGTTTGGACCCGACCGGGCCGAATTTGCACAGGGCGAAACCATAACAAACGGGGCCCTAAGCGATTGCGCATCGTTGCGCGACTATAACCCCACAGCTTTCCTGTCTAGTTTGATCTGGAACACGCGGGGTGAACGGCAGTGTTTTCAGTTCAGCCCTCGGGACACACAGGAAATCAACTGGCTTCTCGCACGTGACAAGAATGCTCAGATTTCGATTATCACTGGGGCGTGGGCAATTCCACTGTTTCGGTCAAACCTGAACTTTTCGGAAATCCGATGTGAAGCCGCGCGGTTGCAGCAGATTGAAACCAAACAGCTTGAGGTGATGACCTCGGTCTGGACCAAAGCCCGTATGCGCAACTGGACTTTGGCTGATTTCATTGAATCGCCGATGGATCCGTTGCAGACGATCCTGGACGAGATCGGTGCAAATCAGGCCAGCCACCTGACAGAAGTGCCCACCATGGTTGACTTGTCCGGGTTCGGAAAGTTCCTGCAAAACCTCAAGAACCAGGGCATGCATCCTTATCTAATGGGAGATTTCCCATCCGACGATGTGTTTGGTCGGCAAACAAAACCTTTCCGCAAACCCTATCTGGTGCAGTGACGGTCGATGGCAGCCAACTATGATTACTTCGTCGTACTGGCGGCCATGCGCACAGGATCGAATTTGCTAGAGGCAAACCTGAACGCGCTGGACGGCGTGACCTGCCATGGTGAGGCCTTTAATCCACATTTTGCCGGTAATCTGAAATCTGAAACTCTGCTGGGCCTGTCGTTGGGAGACCGTGACGCGGATCCGGCAAAGTTGCTCAAGGCCATTCGCTCGGCCCCCGGTGACATCAACGGGTTCCGATATTTCCAAGAACATGACCCACGCATCCTGAAACCGGTCCTGAATGACCCTCGCTGCGCCAAGATCATTCTGACACGCAACCCTCTGGACAGTTACCTTTCGCTGAAAATCGCGCGGGCAACCCAGCAATGGTTGCTTAAAAACGTCAAACGGCGCGTCGAGGCCGAGATTGCTTTTGATACGCAAGAATTCGCGGACTATCTGGATCAGATCCAAAGCCACCAGCACATGCTGAGGCGACATTTGCAGAAGACGGGTCAGAACGCGTTTTTCATCACCTATGATGATCTGACCGAGTTGGACGTTCTAAACGGTCTGGCGGCATGGCTGGGGGTAAAAGCGCGTTTGACCCGGCTGGATGATACGCTGAAACCACAAAACCCGGCCCCTGCGGTTTCAAAAGTCACCAACCCCGAAGAAATGACCCAAGCTTTGAGGGATGTCGACCGCTTTGGATTGCATGAGACCAAGGGCTTTGAGCCGCAACGTGGGGCCGCCGTACCGCAATACATCGCAGCGTCAAAATCAGCCCTGATGTATTTGCCCATTCGCAACGGATTAGAGCCTGTTTTAAGCCAATGGTTGGCCGATTTGGATGGCAGCGAGGACGACGATTTGATCACCGATCGAAACAGAAAACAAATCCGAACCTGGCTGAAGGATCATCCCGGTCATCGAAAGTTCGCCGTCCTGCGACACCCGCTGGCACGGGCGCATACGGCATTTTGCCAACACATCCTGAGCACAGGACCGGGCAGTTATAAAATGGTGCGAAACTATCTTCGCAATCGGCTCAAGATGCCAATCCCCGGACAGGTGCGGGACACGAATTATTCGGTCGAGCAGCACCGCGATGCATTTGCGGCTTTTCTGGGCTTCTTGCGCCTCAACCTGAACGGTCAGACACCAATCCGCGTTGATGGGACGTGGTGCAGCCAATCCCGGGTTTTGGACGGGATTGCCAGTTTCCTTTTGCCGGACCTGATCCTGCGAGAGGACGAGTTGGCAACAGCACTTCCCGCACTGGCACGCGAAGTTGGACTTTCGAACCCGCCCGAGCCGGGCCCATGCGCACCCGATGTGCCATTTACGTTGAGCCAGATTTACGACGCAGAGCTTGAGGCGCTGGCAGCAGAGGTCTACCAGCGCGACTATGAAGTGTTTGGGTTTGGTGCCTGGGCGCCGGACGCCACTAAGGGCGCAAGGTGATAAGCGTACCTTTGTTCACCATGGCATAGATCTCTTCCATCTCGTCATTCTTGACCGCGATGCATCCCGCCGTCCAATCCGGCGTTTTGCGAGCACGCTTGAACTCGGACCGAAGATTGGGCTGGCCGTGGATGAAAATATCGCCCCCCGGATCAACGCCCGCTGCCTTGGCCTGCGCGACATCCTGAGAGTTGGGGTACGAGATGCCCAGCGACAAATGATAACGGCTGCGGGGATTCCGGCGATCGATCAGATAGCTGCCCTCGGGCGTTCGACCATCGCCTTTCTTGGTCTTTGTTCCGCGTGGCGCAAAGCCCAAATCAACTTCATATTCACGCAATACCTGCTCATGATGCAGCAGATAGAGTTTGCGCGCGCCCTTGTTGACCACCAAAGAGGTCACTTCGGGCCCATTATATGTCAGAAATCTTGGGCTGGCTGAGGCACAAGCCGAAAGGCTCAGCGTTGCCATCACCCCCAATCCGAATGCTCGACGATCCATTTTTTCACTGCCTGCTCTGTTTTTTGGAGATTAATATGCCAAAAACCTTCAGAAACGGAAATCACTTTTTGCTGTTTATCTGCTCGGTCAGGCGACGTTCGATATTTTCCAGCCGTTCCAGCACCTCATCACGATAGGCGTCGGTTTTAACCTCGTCTTCTGCATGATGGGCATCCTGCATCGAGTTCACGATCAGACCGACCAGCAGGTTCACCACGGCAAAGGTCGTGACCATGATAAATGGCACAAAAAACAGCCATGCGTAGGGATAAACCTCCATCACGGGGCGGACGATGCCCATGGACCAGCTTTCCAACGTCATGATCTGGAACAGGGTGTAAGCCGACAGGCCCAGATCACCGAACCAGACGGGAAATGACACCGAGAACAGCTTGGTCGAGATCACCGCACCGATGTAGAACAGGATGGCCATCAGCAGGAAGACACTGGCCATCCCTGGCAGGGCCGAAATGAATCCTTCGACCACGCGCCGTAGACGGGGCGCAACAGAGATTACCCGCAACACGCGCAGAATTCGCAGAGCCCGCAGCACAGACAAACTGCCGGCACTGGGGACAAGCGCGATGCCCACGATAAGAAAGTCGAAAATATTCCAACCGCTGGCAAAGAACCTGCGCCCGGTCGCAATCAGCTTCATCGTGATCTCAGCGACAAAGATCGCAAGGCACAGCTTGTCCAGCGTGACAATCAGCGGTCCTGCTGCCTCCATCAGGGTGGGCGACGTCTCCATCCCCAAGAGAATCGCGTTGAAAATGATGACAGCTGTGATGAAACGTCCGAAAGCCGGGGCTTCGATGATGGTCAGCAAGCGCTGTTTGACACCCATGTGTCGCGTTCTCCTGTCTGGTCAAGATGCGGCGTTCAGGACAAACCGCGCAGCAAGTTCCGTATGTGACGACCATCGAAATTGGTCAACGACCTGTACCCATTCAAGGGTGTAGCCTGCGTTAACAAGGATTTTCGCGTCCCGTGCAAAGCTCACCGGGTTGCACGAAACGTAAGCAATCACCGGGCGCTTTGCTTTGGCCAGTTCTTCCACCTGCGCCTCGGCTCCGGCACGGGGTGGATCCAACACGATCGCGTCAAACGCCTTCAACTCATCGGGCATCAATGGACGACGGAACAGGTCGCGGGCCTCAGTCGTTACGCGCTTCAAACCATGCGCCTTGCGCCAACCCTGATCCAATGCCTGAACCATGGCGGACTCGCCTTCCACAGCGTGAACCTCAGCAGTTTCGGCCAATGGAAGGGAAAACGTACCGCTACCTGCAAACAGATCGACAACGCGCTTGGCACCCTGTGTGGCCTCTGAAACAGCCTGTAATAGAGCCTGTTCTCCGTCCTTTGTTGCCTGCAGGAAGGCGCCGGGTGGCGGTGTGACTTCAGCCGTTCCAAAACGTTGAAGCGGTGCTTGTCGCATGGCGATCACTTCATCATCCCAACTCAGCCGCGCCAATCCGTGTTTCTCTGTCGCTTGAGCGAGCGCCAGTTCCAGCGGCCCGTCCAATGGTTTGCCGCCTTTGACGGCTACATCCAACCCCCCTTCGGAGAGTGTAAGTGTTACCGCCAGAACACCCTTACGGCTTCCGCCCAGAACAACCAGCGCCTCGGCCACAGGAATGGCCGCGATCAACTCGGGATCCAGCAACCGGCAGTCGGGGATTTCCGTGATCGTGTCCGACGCGCGACCATGAAACCCTGCCAATGTGCCCTTTTTTGTTCGTCTTACAGCAACCGTTGCACGCCTGCGCGACTGTTCGGGTGACGTGTGGATCGGGCGCATCTGTGCATCCAGACCCTGCGCGGCCAAGGCGTTGCGCACAATTTCAAGCTTCCAATCGGCCACAAAGGCGTCAGAGGCATGCTGCAACTGACACCCGCCACAGGCTTTGTAATGGCGACACGGCGCCTTGACCCGATCTTCGGATGGCGTTTCCACCCGGATATCGGTCAGCACTTGACCCGTCAAAGTGCCGCTTACGACCTCACCGGGCAGCGTGCGCGGGGCATAGATGGGGCCATCGGCAATACCATCGCCCTGATGCCCTAGCCTTGTGATTGTGAATTGCTGCGTCATGAGGGGCCTGATAACCGGGCTTTCACGTCAACAAAACCCCTTAGGGCACTTTGCGCTTGCATTGAATCGCAATACGCTGCCTCTCCCTCCGGTCGAACGCGCATTCCGACACGGTGTGGTTAAGAAAGCCGCAAAGGTCCTTATTCCGCAGCTTCTGCCTGAATAAAGCCGCCTGATTGACGGTGCCAGAACCGCGCATACAGACCGCCGTGATCCAGCAGCGCCTCATGTGTTCCGCTTTCGACAATCCGCCCCTGGTCCAGAACAACGATCCGATCCATCTCGCTGAGGGTGGACAGGCGGTGCGCAATGGCCAGAACGGTCTTACCTTCCATCACCCGATGCAGCGCGGTCTGAATCGAGGCTTCGACCTCGGAATCCAGCGCCGAGGTTGCTTCGTCCAGAACTAAAATCGGCGCGTCCTTCAGAATGGCACGGGCCAAAGCGATCCGCTGACGCTGCCCGCCGCTGAGCTTTACACCCCTTTCGCCCAGATGAGCGTCATAGCCTTGGCGACCGTTGGCATCCTCAAGGCTGAGGATGAATTCATGCGCCTCGGCCTTTTTCGCGGCGGTGATCATCTCATCCTCGGACGCATCTGGGCGACCGTACAGGATGTTTTCGCGCGCCGAACGGTTGAACATCGCCGTTTCCTGCGTGACCATACCGATCTGGCGGCGCAGGCTGTCTTGTGTCACCTGCGACACGTCCTGCCCGTCAATACAAATATCGCCATTTTCCCTGTCATAGAGTCGAAGCAGCAAGGACACGAGCGTCGATTTCCCCGCCCCTGAAGCGCCAACAATACCCAGCTTTTCACCGGGTTTTATGGTCAGGGACAGATCGATGACGCCACCAACATCCCGACCATATGCAAAACTGACATGCTCGAACGAAATAGATCCGTCGTGCACTTCCAGTTCTTTTGCGCCCCCCGCGTCTTCGACCCGGTCCCGCTTGGCCAGCGTTTTCATCCCGTTTTCGATTTCGCCCACGTTGGCATACAGACCCATCAGCGTGAAACTGACCCAACCCGTCATTTGCGCGATGCGGATTGAGACCGCCCCGGCCGCAACAATATCCCCTGCAGTGGCCATACCGAGTTGCCATAACCATAGCGTTGCGCCCAACAGCAGCACGGGCAGTACCCCGGCCAGCGTCATCAGGATGAACCGGAAACTGGCGGACAGTTTTCCAAAATCCAGCGACCGTTCACGCAGTTCCACCATCGAGTCGCGCGCAGCCTGATCTTCGAAAGCGGAATGCGCAAACAGCTTTACAGTCTTGATATTGGTGATCGTATCGACCACCTGCCCCGACACCATAGCCCGCGCCCCGGCCCGTGCGGCTGAACGTTTTCGGATACGCGGCAGATACCAACGGACCAGCATAAAATAGACAACTAACCAAGCGGCAAAGGGCAGCATCGCAAGCGGGTGAATAGACCCTAACAAAAACAAAGATCCTGCCAAAGACGCCAAAGCAAACACAATCGCGCTGATCGTTTCCGACACGACGGAAGCCATCGCGTTCGACGTTTGCATCTGCTTCTGCGCAATGCGCCCAGCAAAATCATCGTCGAAATATGTCACCGACTGGCCCAGCGTCCAACGGTTCAGCTTGGCCAACACCAAAGGGGTGATGTTGGGCATAACGATGTAGTTGTTCGACAGGGACGACAGGCCAAACAAGATCGGACGCACCAGCATAAAGAACGCAACCGCGCCGAAAATCATCCACATGTTTTGCGCGGTCAGAAACTGTTCCGGACCACTGGACGTTGCCACATCAATCACGCGACCCAAAATCCAGGCCGTGCCAGCCTCCATCGCACCGGCTGTGGCCGAGAAGAAGGCTGCAACAAACAACATCGGCCAGGCCCCGGACAGACTCCAGCGAATGAACGCCCCCAACGTCTGTGGTGGGGGCGTTTCAGTGGTTTTGAACGGTTGGATGAGGTCAGCAACCCTCATTCCGCGGCCTCCGGATTCATGAAGCCGCCAGATTGCCGCGCCCAGAACTGCGCGTAAAGGCCACCTTGCGCCAGAAGGTCAGAATGCGCGCCTTCTTCAACGATACGGCCACCGTCCATGACCAGAATACGGTCCATTTGCGCGATCGTGCTGAGCCTGTGCGCAATGGCGATCACGGTTTTGCCTTGCATCATGCCGTAAAGGGTTTCCTGAATTGACGCTTCAACCTCGGAATCTAGGGCGGATGTCGCCTCATCCAACAACAAAATCGGTGCATCTTTTAGGATCACCCGCGCCAGTGTCACGCGCTGCCGCTGCCCGCCGGACAGCTTTACACCACGCTCTCCAACATGCGCATCGTACCCGGTGCGTCCCTGCGGATCTTGCAGGTCAAGGATGAAGTCATGCGCTTCGGCCTGCTTGGCGGCCTCTATCATCTGTGCTTCGGTCGCGTTGGGGCGTCCATAAAGGATGTTGTCCCGAACCGACCGGTGCAGCAAAGCGCTGTCCTGCTGAACCATGCCGATATGGCTGCGCAGGCTGTCCTGCGTGACATCCGCGATGTTCTGCCCGTCAATCAGAATCGCACCGCGTTCGACGTCATAAAACCGTAAAAGCAGCTTGACGAGGGTCGATTTACCAGCGCCAGACCGCCCAATCAGACCGATCTTTTCGCCGGGCTGAATGGTCAGGTTGATATGGTCCAGGCCACCGGTTTCACGGCCGTAATGGTGCGACAGGTCGCGGATTTCGATCTCGCCTTTGTTCAGCTTTAGCGACTTGGCATCAGGCGCATCCAGCAACTGGATCGGCTGGGCAATCGTCTCCAACCCCTCGGCAACTACGCCAAGCTGGCGGAACAGGCTGGTCAGCGCCCACATGATCCATCCGGTCATGGCATTCAGGCGCAGGGTCAACGCGGTTGCCGCTGCGACCACGCCAACCGAGGCTTGGCCCTGCATCCAAAGCACAATCGCCCAACCAACTACCCCGACGATCAAAAAGCCGTTCAGAGTGACCAGAAACGCATCCATAATGGTGAAAATCCGCATCTCAACCTGCACGGTTCGGCGGGTTTCTTCGATTGCCTCGCGGGCATAGGTCATTTCTTGATCCGCATGCGCGAACATTTTGACCGAATGGATGTTTGTGTAGCTGTCGACCACACGCCCCGTCACAGTCGAACGTGCATCAGATGCCGCCTTGGACGCCGGACCAACACGCACGATCGCCCATCGGACCAACACCGCATATAGCGCAAACCAGATAACCAACGGCAATAGAAGCCGCGGATCGGCGGCCATCAGCAAGACAGCAGCCCCAATCAGATAAGCGAGCGAGAAGGAAATCGCGTCAAAGACCTGAAAGACCACCTCACCTGCGGCAGGCGGTGTCTGCATGATCCGGTTGGCAATCCGCCCGGCAAAATCGTTTTCAAACCAACTGACCGACTGACGCAAAACGTGTTTATGCGCCCGCCAGCGGAACAGAGTGCCGTATTGAGGTAGGATCGCATTGTTGATCACCAGCACATCCAGAATATGCAGAACCGGCCGCAGCAGAAGGATGAACGCCGCCATCAGCAGCAATTCGGTCCCGTGATCCTGCCAGACTTCGGTGGGAGAGCCGACAAGCAAATCTACGACGCGCCCCATGTAATAGATCAGACCGACCTCAACCCCCGCCACAACAATGGATAGCAGCGTGGCCCAGACAAACACGCGGAAAAACGGCCGGGAATAGTCCAGCATGAACGGCCACAGCTTTGTCGGTGGCGCGTTGGACTCTTTGTAGGCGACAAAAGGGTCAATGAGGTTTTCAAAATAGCGAAACATGGAGAGTGCTCCGATTGAGCAGAAATGTAGACGTGCGAAGAAGAATGGCGCCTGAACACCACCCTTTACGGGGCAAGTGTCCTGGCTTTAGCCGAACCAGATCCCGTAATACATTCGCTGTCCTCCATCCATGTGACAGCCGCACGTAAGCACAATCTTTTTGATTTGTCATCCCCTTTTGAGACTTAGCGCTAACTTGCCAGCAACTCCTCGCGCGACAACGCAAAGCCGGACGCGATCCAGCGGCTTTCAAGCTCGGCCAGTTTCTGGCCCAGCGCTGGGCCTGTGAAGGTGGGGATCAGATCTTTGGCTTGAATTGGGAAACGGGCAGCCGCCCCTGTATGTAAGTCATGCCTCAGGTCTTCGGACCAAGGTTGTTCCAAAAAGGCGCAACGCAGAAGTGTCTCGTGCAAACCGCCTTCATCGCCATAGCGATAGCCCAACTCGGCCACGCTGGTGGTGGCTTGTGCCTCCTCTCGCATCCGGGTCAGACGTTGCAGCTGCGAACGGCTCAACCGCAATGTCGCTGCGTCTTCGGGCGTGGCAATGGCTGCCAGCCGTCGCACCGGATCGGGATCAGCACCTGCGGCTTGTTCGAGGGCGACAAGAGGCGAAAGGGATCGGTCATTTGCACCCGGCAACAACTGTGCCAAGACACCCGTGCTGCGCATTGTTGCAATGGCAGGGGCGGGATCGGGCGCTGCCAGTAGTTTCAGCAGTTCCGCCCCGACCCGTTCGCGCGACAGTGATTTCAACCCATCAAGATTGGCACCAATGGCAGCCAGAGCGTCGGGATCAAATCCAGCGCCCGCGTCACCATACCAGGCATGAAATCGGAAATACCGAAGCGAGCGCAAATAATCTTCGCGGATACGATTCTCTGCCGTTCCAATGAACCGAACCCGACGTGCCTGTAGGTCGGGTAATCCACCGAGCGGGTCTAACACTGCGCCATCGGGCCGTGCGTAGATCGCGTTCATGGTGAAATCGCGCCGGGCCGCGTCTTCCTCGACGTGATCAGAGAACGCAACAACAGCGCGCCGCCCGTCGGTTTCCACGTCACGTCGGAAAGTGGTGATCTCGTGAGGGATACCGGCACTGACGACCGTGATCGTACCGTGATCGATGCCCGTTGGAATAGCCTTGAGCCCCGCAGCCTGCGCCATCTCAACAACCTGCTGGGGTCGCGCGTCGGTGGCAATATCAATATCCGAGACAGGTGCGCCCAAAAGCGCGTTGCGCACACAGCCACCCACAAAAAGTGCCTGCGCACCAGAAGCAGTCAGGGCGGCGCACACCAGTTGGGTCGCTGGTTCACTGACCCAAGGCTCGTTTATCTGCATCATTCATTCACCCGTGCTGCAAGCCCGCGCAATATGCGGGCCGTCGCGCCCCAAATATAATAAGGGCCGTACGGAACTGCGTAGTATCTGCGTTTCTGACCACGCCAGCGACGCGACTCAATCAGATAATTCTCGGGATTTAGAAGATGGGCAAGAGGGGTCGAGAAAACCTCGTCCACCTCGCCGGGCTCGGGCACAGGCTTGAATGTGTCTCGCACGATTGCGACCACAGGGGTGACGTTGAAAGAGGTGACCGTTTCATGCATGGGCAGAAACCCCAAAACCTCGGGCTGGTCAACGGGCAGCCCAATCTCTTCCTGCGCCTCGCGCAGGGCTGCCGCGGTTACGTCGGCGTCACTTTCATCCTGCTTACCGCCCGGAAATGCGATCTGACCGGGGTGATGCTTCAGGGCTGAGGACCGTTTGGTCAGGATCACCCGAGGCGCTTCATAAGCCAGAGAGATGGCCACCAGAACACCGGCTGGGCGCAGCCGCCGCCCGGGTGGCAGAACGGTGTCGGGGTTCAGGTCAAAGTCGCTGGACCCGTGACCGGGGCGGCGCAAGGCCGCCCGGATCTGTTCAACCGGATCATGCACCTTCGCTGTCTTCGGCTTCAAAGCCCACAGTTGCCGGATCCAGCACGTAATGCGCACCACAGAACTGACAATCAGCCGTGACCAGACCTTCCGGTGTTGTCATCTTTTCGATGTCCTTCGCCGAATAGATCGACAGGCTCTGGCGCACTCGGTCCTCGGAGCAGGTACAGCCAAATTGAACCGACTGCGCGTCATAGACACGCGGCTGTTCCTCGTGGAACAGGCGAACCAAAAGGTCGGTCGGCGCAACCGAAGGGCCGATCATTTCCAGATCCTCGACAGTATCCAGCAGGATATTGACGCGGCCCCAGTTCTCACCCTCTTCGCCGTCTACCAGATCGCTGGCGGTCAGGATCTCACCGGTACCTTCGCCAGATGCTGCAAAGGGCGAGGCTTTGGGCATGTGCTGCAACATGATGCCGCCGGCGCGCCAATGCTCACCCACGCCGGGCTCGGTCGATTTACCAAAGCTCAGCGAAAACCGCGTCGGCAGCTGCTCAGACTGGGCGAAATACGCCTCGGCACATGCGCTCAGCGATCCACCCGCCAGCGGCGTGATGCCCTGATACGGCTGCGTGCCTTCGCCCTGGTCGATCATGATGGCAAAATACCCCTCGCCCACCTGATCAAAAGGTGCCGCGTCGGTCAGCCGGTCGCGGTCAAAGCTGGCATATGCGCGGATTTGGGCGGCTTGGCCTTCTTCCTGCGGCGCGTAATAGTCGGTTGCGATCATGCGCACCGCCCCTTTGGACTGCACCTGCAACGACAGCTTCCAGCGCAACGCAACGGTCTGGCCGATCAACGCGGTCAGCAAGGCCATTTCAGCCACCAGTGCTTCGACTTGCGGCGGATAGTCGTGCTGCTTCAGGATGCCATCCAGCACGCCATCCAAACGGGCCACGCGGCCGCGCATGTCGGATGCATCAAGTTGAAAGGGCAGGACGGTATCGTCCCACGCGATTTTTGTTCCAAGAGACATGGGGTTTCCTTACACGCCACAGGTTGGCATACCGGCACCATATAGGTCGTACAGATTGGGTTTTAAGGGGCCATACATGATCAGACGGTTTGGCGAAACCCCTCAGGCAGGGCAGAAATACACGCAACGACCCGGCGTGTACGTGCTTTTGCCTCGTGGACGATCATTGCTGGTGACATGGTATGACGACAGCCTCAACCCAGAGCTGCAACTGCCGGGCGGAGGAATTGATCCGGGCGAATCGCCAATCACGGCCCTGCATCGCGAGGTATACGAAGAAACAGGCTGGCTGGTTGCCAACCCGCGCCGGGTCGGTACCTTTCGCCGCTTTACCTATTTGCCTGAATACGATCTGTGGGCGGAAAAGGTCTGCATGATCTATCGCGCGCGTCCCGTCCGCCGCATCGGACCACCAGCCGAGGCGTTTCACGAAGCACGATGGATAGATGCGTCAGATGCGGTGGTAAAGCTTGGCAATGACGGTGACCGACATTTTGCCAAGTTGCATCTTTGGTCGCTTTAAGGGCCGTTATATTCGAAGAACACGGCCGAAACGTCATCGCCGATTCCTTCTTTGGGCGACATAACCTGGGTCAGTCGCCAAAACATGTCATCCAGAAACTCGGACCCGCCATTTTCTGAAACACAGTTTTGCGCCATTTCTTGCAAACCGCCTTCATCCAACAGGCCACCATCTGCCAGAGGGCATTCGGTAAACCCGTCAGAATACAACAACAGCTTGTCCCCGGGTTGCAGTTTCGTTTCGATCTGATGGAAGCCCGCATCCTCGATCAAGCCTATGGGCAAACCACCATCGCCCAGAAATTCACTGCTGCCATCTTTGCGTAACAAAAGGGGGTGGGGATGCCCGGCCTGCACCATCTTCATAAGCCCGTTGCGCAGGTCAACAATGGCATAGACCATCGTAAAATATTCTTCGATCCCCGTATCTGCCATCAGGCGGGAGTTGAGCGTTTTGGCGACATCCTCGGGCGGCAAGAGCGCGTAGAACTTGTTGAACCGCTGTTCCATCGCAACGTTCTGGTCAAAGTGCTTGCTGGACAGATAGCCACCCAATCGGGCCGTCATCATGGCCGAAGTGATGCCGTGGCCGGACACATCAATGCTGTAGAACCCCAACCGATTCACACCGGGCGAGAACATGCCAACAAGATCGCCGCCAATATGGCCGCATGGCTTTAGCAAAAGGCTGACGCGCGAGTTGCCAAAATCCCGCGATAGCTCGGGCATCAGAGATTCCTGAATCTTACGCGCCTGCATCAGATCTTTGTCGATCGCGTCATGCGCCAGTTTCAGCTCTTCCAACGCGGATTCGATCAGGCGGTTTTTCTGCGAAAGCTCGCGCTGCATGTCCAGAATACGCGCCCCGGCGGAAATGCGCGCCCGGAGTTCGTCGGCTTCCAGAGGTTTGATCAGAAAATCATCCGCCCCGGCATCCAGACCGCGTGCCACCTCTTGCTTTTCGCTTTTGGAAGTCAGCAGGATGAAATAGCTGTATTGATCCGTTTCCAGAGCGCGAAATGCGCAGCAGAACTCCAGCCCGCTCATCCCCGGCATAACCCAGTCGCTGAGCACAAGGTCGGGCGGGTCTGTCCGACACAGCTCCAACGCGGCCTCGCCGGTATCAGCCTCGACTACGTCAAACCCCCATTTTCTGAGCGAAGCCACAAGGATGCGCCGCTGCAAACGGCTGTCATCCACAACCAGCACCTTGCGGATCGCGCCGAAGTCCAGATCTGATCTGGTGTCCTCAAGACTCGCCCCTGGCACCATTTACCCTCTGCTCTCATGAGATTGACCGGTCAGGGCGACCCTAGCCTTCGCGGGTTTAACATCCGGTGAAGACATGACTCACGTTCAGACATTGCCGTTAACTGGGCTTTTACCAGCCGTGGCTTACCCAGAACCTTACAGATTGGTCGACGGGTAGCGCATCATGATCCACTGGGACAGAGTCAGGCAATTGCGGGACGAAGTTGGCCCGAATGAATTTGACGAGGTGGTCGAGATTTTTCTGGAAGAGGTGCAAGAGGTCATTGCGCGCCTGCATCACGACACCAACCGGATCGAATTGGAACAAAACCTGCATTTTCTGAAGGGAAGTGCGCTCAGCCTTGGCTTCGATCAGTTCTCGAAACTCTGTCAGGACGGCGAACGGCAGGCTGCCGCAGGACAGGGAGCGGAGGTTGATCTGCCAGCTTTGTTAGCCGTTTTTGAAAGCTCGAAACTCAAATTCGTATCAGAGCTGTGCGAAAACCTGAGTTAGATTACAAACTGCGCCAGTGTCTCATCTTCGGTGATGTCGGTATAGGTGAACCCGGCCTCGTCCAGATGCGCAAACAGACGCATGAAGTTTTCAGGTTTGCGGGTTTCAATCCCGATCAGAACCGAGCCGAAATTGCGCGCTGATTTCTTCATGTATTCAAAGCGGGCGATGTCATCTTCGGGGCCAAGAATGCCCAGAAACTCTTTCAATGCCCCCGGGCGCTGCGGCAAGCGCAGGATGAAGTACTTTTTCACCCCGGAATAGCGCTGCGCGCGTTCTTTGACCTCGGGCAAACGTTCGAAATCGAAATTCCCGCCGGACGTCACGCAGACTACGGTCTTGCCGCGCACAAAGCTTTGAACATCGCCCACTGCTTCAATCGCCAAAGCCCCAGCCGGTTCAAGCACGATGCCTTCGACATTCAGCATCTCAATCATGGTGGCGCAGATACGGTCTTCGGACAGGACCAGCACATCCGACAGATGCCGCGACTTGAGCAGTTCGAACGGCTTCTCACCAATTCGTCCGACCGCCGCGCCATCGACGAAGGTATCCACATGATCCAGCGCAACGGGATGCCCTGCCGCCAAGGCAGCACGCAGACACGCGCCTCCAGCGGGCTCGACAAACAAGCAATGACTGCGATCCCCGAACCACGTCGCCACGCCGGAGGACATTCCGCCACCACCAACCGGCAAAACGACATGATCCGGTACACCGCCCAGTTGCTCTTCGATCTCAACCGCCAATGAGGCCTGACCTTCGATTACATCCGCGTCGTCAAACGGTGACAGGAAATGCCCGCCCTGCTGTGTGCACCAAGCTTGGGCAGCAGCCAGCGTGTCATCAAAATAATCGCCGGTCAGGTGAATCTCGATATTGTCGCCGCCAAAGATTCGGGTCTTTTGGATTTTCTGCTGTGGCGTCGTGACCGGCATGAAGATCACGCCTTTGACCCCCAGATGCTTGCACATGAACGCCACGCCCTGCGCGTGATTACCCGCACTGGCACAAACGAACAGATCCTGGCCCTGCTGCTTGCGCATCGCATTGAACGCGCCCCGGATCTTGTACGACCGCACCGGGCTGAGGTCTTCGCGTTTGAGCCAGATGTCCGCACCATAACGGTCGGACAAATGGGCGTTCCGCTGCAACGGCGTTGCTGGAAACACAGAGCGCATCGCCTGTTCGGCGGCGCGGGCGCGGGTCATGAAATCAGTCATGACCGTTTCACTGCCGCATCACCGCGTTAAGGGCAAGGAATACATATGTGTACGCGGGTCAGGAGAGTTCGCGTTTTTCGATGAACACGCCGTACATGGTTGTAAAAATGCTGACATTGATCATCGGAAGGATAAGCGTGCCGAAAAACACGGTCAGCAATATCCCCAGAACCGGAATGAAGGCCAGCAATGTAAAAACAAGCTGAACAGCAAACTGAAACAGAAAGGCTACGATGAGCAGGACTAGAATCGCACCGGCAGTTCCTGCTGTGTTTTTCCAAGCTTCGCCAAGTGTTATGGGGCTGCCAATAGCTGCTGCGGGCAAAATAATGGAAAGACGATACAAGCAAACGGCCAGAAACAGAAGATATGCAACAAGCAATAGAATTCCGAGAACAGGCGAACTTTGAACGAAAGTGCCGAGAACCACGCCACCCGGAAGCCACGCGATTGCCATCAATAGTACAAGCAATATAGCGCGCCCGAAATATGCGAGAATTCGGTCAGAACGGAATGTTGGCAATATACCGTTGGGATACTCTTCCAGCAGAATGAACCTGTGCCACGACACCGCAATCCAGAACATGGTTACAAAGATCACCGCAATCAGCCCAAAAACCAAAAGCAGGATAGAGCCAGGCGACGTGCCGGGCGGCAATTCTCCCGTTTCTGCTTCAAACGCTTCCAGCGGAACGCCTGACACCATGAACAATGCGACAATCAACGCGGTGGCAATCAACGCAGGACCAAATGTGATCTGTAGCACCTGCTTGAGATTTCCAAAAACCATCCGCACCGAATGCACAAAAATCTGCCATCCCAACATCCGAATACTGCCCCTTCAACCAAACATTGTTTTAATTGCGTATGTTTCACCTTAATTCCCGCTCTGCGTCAATCCACACAGCTTGCCCCCGCGTTCAAAACCCGCTAGGGGCCAATCGTTCTACGCATAAAGGGAAGTCAGATGTCCGCGCCCAAGAAAGTTGTTCTGGCCTATTCCGGTGGCCTTGATACCTCGATCATTCTGAAATGGCTGCAGACCGAGTATGGGTGTGAGGTCGTGACCTTCACCGCCGATCTGGGTCAGGGAGAAGAGCTAGAGCCCGCACGCCAGAAGGCCGAGCTGCTGGGGATCAAGCCCGAGAACATCTATATCGAGGACATCCGCGAAGAATTTGTACGCGACTTCGTGTTCCCAATGTTCCGCGCCAACGCGCAGTATGAAGGGCTGTATCTGCTGGGTACGTCCATCGCGCGCCCGCTGATCTCGAAACGTCTGGTTGAGATCGCCGAAGCCACCGGCGCCGATGCCGTGGCCCACGGCGCGACCGGCAAGGGCAACGATCAGGTGCGGTTCGAACTGGCAGCATACGCGCTGAACCCCGAAATCAAGGTCATTGCCCCCTGGCGTGAATGGGACTTGACCAGCCGCACCAAGCTGCTGGAGTTCGCCGAACAAAACCAGATCCCGATTGCCAAGGACAAGCGCGGCGAGGCGCCCTTCTCGGTCGATGCGAACCTGCTGCACACCTCGTCCGAGGGTAAGGTTCTGGAAGACCCTGCCGATATGGCACCCGACTATGTCTATCAGCGCACCGTCCACCCCGAGGATGCGCCAAACGAGCCCGAGTTCATCGAGATCGGCTTTGAAAAAGGCGACGCGGTCAGCATCAATGGCGAGGCGATGAGCCCGGCCACCATCCTGACCAAGCTGAACGAATATGGCGGCAAGCACGGCATTGGCCGTCTGGATCTGGTCGAAGGCCGCTTCGTGGGCATGAAGTCGCGCGGCATCTATGAAACACCGGGCGGCACCATCCTGCTGGAAGCGCATCGCGGGATCGAATCCATCACCATGGACCGCGGCGCGATGCACCTGAAAGACCAGCTGATGCCGCAATATGCCGAGCTGATCTATAACGGCTTCTGGTATTCGCCCGAGCGTGAGATGCTGCAAGCCGCCATCGACAAATCGCAAGAGCACGTCACCGGCACCGTTCGTGTGAAGCTGTACAAGGGTCTGGCCTCGACCGTAGGACGCTGGTCGGATCACTCGCTGTATTCCGAGGCGCATGTGACATTTGAGGAAGACGCTGGTGCATACGATCAGACAGACGCAGCCGGTTTCATCCAGCTGAACGCCCTGCGCCTGAAACTGCTGGCCGCACGCGACAAGCGTTTGTCCAAGTGATCGACGACGACGATACCGACGACGAACTCGATATGTTCATCGAGGCGCAGGACACGGTTTGGGCCGATGTCCTGCGTGAATTGGAACAGGGGCAGAAAACCAGCCACTGGATGTGGTTTGTGTTTCCGCAACTGGCCGAGCTGGGCCAATCCCATATGGCGCAGCTTTACGGCATCGAAGATCTGGACGAAGCAACGAGCTATCTGGCCCACCCCGAACTGCGCCGTCGGCTGACAGAAGCGGCGTCGCTGATGCTGTTGCACAAAGGGCGAGATGCGGCTGACGTCCTGGGTGGGGTTGATGCAAAGAAGTTGCGATCTTCGATGACGCTGTTTTCTTCTGTCGCGGATGCTCCGGTCGAATTTCAGGCCGTTCTCGACGCCTTTTACGATGGTCAAGCCTGTGATCGGACAACCCAGATACTTGGTGCGTCATAAAGCCAAGCTCCCGTTGGGTCAGCCTTGCCTGCGCGCCGTCTGACCCTTTACGCATTCGGAAACTGCGAAAGGAACCCGGATGCTTCAAGACATCGCTGATGGAATTCAAAAGAGCCTGAACGGCAAAACCTTTGATGGCTCGTTGAAATTCGACTGTGGCGCAGACGGGGTGATTGTTCTGGCCGACAATCAGGCCACGACGCAGGATCAGGACACGGATTGCACCATCCGTATCTCACAAGACAACCTGACCAAGCTGCTGACCGGGAAACTGAACCCGATGACGGGTGTCGCTATGGGCAAGCTCAAGATCTCGGGCAATATGGGCGTCGCGATGAAGCTGGGTCAGCTGTTGGGCTAAGTTCAGCGCAAATCTGCAATAGATTTCTGCATCGCCAGGATCAAAGCGTCCCGTTGCCCGGACAGCTCGGCTTGGGTTTTCCCTGCGGCCTCATCTTTCACACCATCAGCAAGTTGCTGAGCGACTTCATCTGTTAAATAGACCTGACCCAGATCGTCCCACCAGCCGTTGAACGTATCGGTAAAGTGGTCGCAGAACGCCTTCAACCCACCTTCCCCCGCGCCGAGATTGAATAACATGGTCGGCCCCATCGCCGCCCACCTGACACCCGGTCCGGCCCAGACGGCCTTGTCCACGTCCTCAACTGATGCAACCCCCGAAACAACAAGGTGGATTGCTTCACGCCACAACGCGGCTTGCAGCCGGTTGGCAACATGGCCGGGCACCTCTTTGTTGACCCGGATCGTGGTCTTGCCCACGCTTTCATAAAACGCCTGCGCCACGTCAACGACGCCATCGGCGGTTTTTTCATTCCCCATCACCTCAACCAGCGGTATCAGGTGCGGTGGATTGAAGGGATGCCCTAACACAAAATGCGACGGGTCAGACCAGCCGGGCTGCATTTGCCCCAGAGTTAGACCCGATGCAGAGCTGGCGACGATCGCGCCCGTGGACAAAGCTGGCTCAATCTCGGCAAAGGTTGCATGTTTGATCTGCAAACGCTCAGGCACGTTTTCCTGAACAAATCCCGCATCAGCCACTGCGGCAGCAGCGCTTGAATGAAACGTGATGGCGTCCGGGTTTCCGTTGCCCGTCAGACCTAAGGCATCCAGTGTCGGCCATGCATTTTCTACATACTGGCGTACTTTCTTTTCGACGTCCGGGTCAGGATCAAAAAGGGCAACAGAACGCCCGGATGCAAGAAAAAGCGCCGCCCAACTGGCACCAATGACGCCTCCGCCCAAGCAGGCCGTGTGTTGTATTTCCATCAGAACAATCCCGGGTTCAAAGGTGAAGCTGCCGTCATGCCGCCATCCACGGTGAAAAGCTGACCTGTCGCAAAGCTTGCCTCATCCGAAGCCAGCCAGACCGCCATACTCGCGATATCCTCGGGCTTGCCAAAGCGGCGCGCCGCATGGCGGGCGATTGCATCCCTTCGCGCGGCGTCGGGGTCGTTAGCCAGCTCGAACCCGGCGTCCAGCATTCCTGTTTCAATCCATCCGGGGCAAATTGCGTTGCAGCGGATCTTTGGCCCGTGATCGACCGCAATAGAACGGGTCAAGCCATGCACAAATGCCTTGGACGCGTTGTAAAGCGCCATGGACGGATCGGCGATATTCCCTGAAATAGAGCCTATATTAATGATCGCAGCGCCCTCATCCATCCGAGGTATGTAAGCCCGGCACATATTGAAGACGCCCTTGCAATTGGTGCCTATCACAGCGTCCCAATCCGCATCCGAGCTGTCTGGAACAGTCTTTTCAACCTGCACACCAGCATTATTCACCAGAATGTCGGTGCCATCTGTGGCTTCGGCCAACGCTTCGACGGCGTCCGTGTCCGTGACATCCAGCGGATACCAGATGATGTCGTCAGCCAGCCCATCGGGCCGCGCCCCGCGCCCGCATGTCGTCACTGTTGCGCCTTCACGGCGAAAGGCCTCGACTATTCCGCGACCAATGCCTTGCCGCCCACCTGTCACCAGCGCTCTTTTCCCAGCCAACCGCATCAGTGTGCCACCATCACATGGCGCACGGACGTATAAGCATCCAGCGCATAAACCGACATGTCACAACCCGTGCCAGACCCTTTCATCGCAGCCCAGGGCATTTCCGCCGCTGGCATTCCGTGCGTATTCACCCAGGTCATGCCGTACCGCAGCTGCGCCGTCATTTTCATCGCGGTCGAGACATCTTTGGTCCAGACAGACGACGCCAACCCGTACCGCCCCGCGTTTGCAATCCGAAAGGCTTCGTCCGCCTCGGTAAATCGCGACAGAGTCACGACCGGGCCGAACACCTCGCTACACGCGATCTCAGCGTTATTATCCACATTTGCGACGACGGTCGGCTGATAGAAGAACCCTTCCCCTTCACCAACCTTGCCACCTACGGCGATTTCAGCGCTGCTGCGGGCGCGGTCGACAAATCCCGCAACCCGGTCCCGTTGGGCTGTTGATACGATAGGCCCCATTTCTGTGCCTTCGGCCTTTGGCGCACCGATCCTGATCTGACCAACCTGATCAGCGACGGCAGCAACCACTTTGTCGTATACATCATCCTGCACCATCACCCGACAGGGCTGCGCACAATCCTGACCTGCGTTGAAGAACGAACCGTATCGGATCGTCTCGGCCACGGCGTCGATATCAGCATCATTGAACACGATGACCGGTGCCTTGCCCCCAAGTTCCAGATGTACATGGCGGATCTGGTTGGATGCTGCCCGCATCGCGGCCATTCCGGTCGCAGGTGAGCCGGTGATTGAGATCCCTTCAATCCGAGGGTCATTGATCAGGCTGTCACCAACCGACATGCCCCGACCATGGACTACGTTCAACACACCTTTGGGCAATACATCTGCCAGCAACTCTGCCAGCCGCAGCGTGGCCAGCGGCGTGATTTCGGATGGTTTCATAACAATGGTGCAGCCCGCCGCCAGGGGGGCAGCGATCTTCCATGCCGCCATCATAAGCGGATAGTTCCATGGCGCGATGGAAGCCACTGGGCCAATCGGATCCTTGCGGATCATTGACGTGTGGCCCGTCGCGTATTCTCCGGCCACCGACCCGCTTATCGTGCGCGCGGCACCGGCCATGAAACGGAAAGTGTCGATGGTCAGAGGCATCTCTTCATCGCGGGCCATCGGCCATGGCTTGCCAACATCAAGCGTCTCTAACTCGGCCAATTCATCGATGTTTTCTTCCATTACATCCGCAATCGCGTGCAGATATCCCGACCGTTCGGAAGGCGAAACAAGCCGATAGGCGTCAAAGGCTTCATGGGCAGCACGCGTTGCAGCTTCGATCTGCTCAGGCGTCGCTTCGGGCACATGGGCCACGGTTTCACCGGTAGATGGATCCAGAACGGGCAGAGCATCGCCCTGACCTTCTACCATCTGTCCGTCAATCAGCATCTTTGTCTGCATGTCGTCCCCCGTCAAAAAGCTGTCTGGTCGTTGCCCTTCAGACCCAGCCGTTGGCGGGCCTCGTCCGGTGTAGCGACTGTCAGGCCAAGATTTTCGATGATTGAGCGAATCTTGCGGACCTGATCAGCGTTGGACTTCGCTTTTTCGCCGGGCCCGATGTAAAGGCTGTCTTCCAGCCCAACCCGTACATTGCCACCAAGGATCGCAGCCTGTGTCGTGAAGGCCATCTGGTGGCGACCTGCGGCCAGCACCGACCATTCATAGCTGTTTCCAAACAACTTTTCGGCAATTGTGTGCATGTGCATCAGGTTGTCGGGATCAGCCCCCACGCCACCCAGAATGCCAAACACCATCTGGATGAAAAACGGCGGTTTCACCCAGCCTTGATCTACCACCCAAGCCAGGTTGTAGAGGTGCCCCAGATCGTAGCATTCAAACTCGAACTTCGTGCCGTGACCTTCACCCAGTTCCTTCATCGCATATTCGATATCGGCAAACGTGTTGCGGAAAATGAAGTCGCGGGTCATGTCCAGAAACTCAGGTTCCCAGTCATGTTTCCAGCCTGAATATTTCTGCATCATAGGGAAGATGCCGAAGTTCATCGAGCCCATGTTCATGCTGGCCATTTCGGGGCTGGCCCGTAGTGCCGCACGCAGGCGTTCTTCGCGGGTCATGCCCAACCCTCCACCGGTTGAGACATTCATCACAGCACCGGTTGCTTGTTTGATGCGAGGCAGGAACTGCATAAAAAGGTCAGGGTCCGGATCTGGTCGACCGTTTTCCGGATTGCGGGCATGAAGATGGATGATCGAAGCCCCGGCCTCGACGGCACCAATACTGGCCTCGGTGATTTCGTTTGGCGTGATGGGCAAGTGTTCTGACATGGTCGGCGTATGAATCCCACCAGTTGGAGCACATGTAATGATAACCGGTTTGCTCATAGCTTCATCTGCTGGACTTGCGCGCTCAGCCCTCCGTCCAGAACCCAAAGTTGACCGCTTGCATAGCGCGCCTCGTCCGAAGCCAGCCAATTCACCAGATTGGCGATATCATCCGGCGTGCCATAAGTGCGCATCGGGTGCACGTCACGCACGGCTTGCTGTAACTGGTCAATGGTCTTGCCGCCGCCACCCGAGCCATCGCCCGTGAAGAAGCTTTGCAACATGGGTGTGTCGACATAGCCGGGGCATATGGCATTCACGCGAATACCCTCCGGCCCGTGATCACACGCCATCGCACGCGTCAAGGCATGAACCGCACCTTTGGTCGCGCAATAGGCTGCAAGGCCGGGGTCCGCAATGAACCCATCGTAACTCCCGAAATTGATAATCGAGGCTGATGTTCCCGACGCGGCCCCTTTGCGCAACAGCGGCAACGCGTGTTTTGAGGTCAAAAACGTGCCCGTGACATTCACAGCGAAGGACAGGTTCCATTCCTCCAACGTGGTCTGTTCAATCGTCTTTTCAATCTCGATGCCAGCGGCGTTAACCAAAACATCCAATTGGCCAGCCTCGGCCCCAACCTGTTCCATCGCGGCTATTGCATCAGCTTCTTGCGTGACGTCCAGTTTCACAAAGATGCTGCCGTCGTCGTCATGGGCTGACAAGGATCCTTCGGGCGTCAGATCAGCCGCGTAAACCCGCGCGCCTTCGCGCAGAAAACGTGCCACGATCGCGCGCCCGATCCCGCCGCGCCCACCGGTTACAAGCGCTGTTTTGCCGACCAGCATCATTCTTTGGTCTCCTTCAATGGCGGATAGCGATAGCGAGTCGCTGCAACCGTCCAATCCATGTGATTGCGTACATATTCCTGCGTTGCGTCGCGCGGCGGGGTGTAATCCCAGGCCTCTCCGGCACCCGCCTCCATCGCGGCGTGCAAGGTGCGCCGGGACTTTTGCGTCGCAATGACATCCGCACGTAGGCTTTCGCTGTTCCAACGTCGCGCCACGTCTTCAGCAAACTGTGCGGACTGTTCAGCGTAAGCCGGGTCATCTGCCACATTCACCTTTTCCAACGGATCCCTGAACAGGTCATAAAGCTGAGGTGGGTCCGGGTCGCAGTGAATATACTTCAACGGGCCGCGTCGGATCATGAATACCGGATAAGGCGTCATCTCGGCGCAATACTCACCGATGGCTTCATCCACAGGGTCAGATTCTCCGCGCGCAAGAGGCATCAAGGATCGGCCATCAATCGGTTCCCCGAAGATCGCGTCAGAACCGCCGGCGATGTCCACGAATGTAGGCAGAAGATCGAGCAGGGAACAGGCGTTGGCAGCCCAGCCTTTGGCAACACCGGGACCCGCCATGATCAGCGGCACTCGGGCCGAGTGTTCAAAGAAATTCATCTTGTACCACAACCCACGCTCACCCAGCATATCGCCGTGGTCTGCGGTGATGATGACGATGGTATTGTCTAACGCACCGATGTCTTCCATGGCTTTGACCATCGCGCCGACCTTGCTGTCAAAGTAACTGACATTGGCCAGATAAGCGCGACGCGCGCGGCGGATTTCTTCCTCGGTCAGAGGGACATAGCTTGCCTCGATCCCATCCATAACTCGACGTGAAAACGGGTCTTGCTCCTCGGGCGTCAGTGTAAACTCCGGCATCGGGACGTCTGCGTCGGAATACAGGTTCCACCATTCCGGTTTGGCCACATAGGGGTCATGGGGATGAATGAAGCTGGCCACCATACAGAACGGAGCATTATCCCCAGCCGCCCGATCGCGGCCCCTGTCGATCAACCAGCGACGCGCGGCAAATTCGACCTCGTCGTCATAATCCGTCTGGAAGGTAGCGACTGCCTCGCCACTTTCCTTGACCGTTTGCATGTTGTGATACCATTTTTCGATCCGTTCATCCGGGGCTTCCCAGTCCGGGGTCCAGGCAAAGTCGGCGGGGTAAATGTCGGTTGTCACACGGTCCTGAAACCCGTGTTTCTGATCCGGCCCAACAAAATGCATCTTGCCCGACAGGCAGGTCCGGTAGCCTAACGCCTTTAGGTAATGCGCAAAGGTCGGGACCGATGCGCGAAACTCGCTGGCGTTGTCATAAGCAGCGATCCGGCTGATCAGCTGCCCGGACATGAACGCAAATCGGGACGGCGCGCAGAGGGGTGAGTTGCAATAGGCCGCGTCAAATCGCATCCCGCGCGCGGCAAGCGCGTCGATGTTCGGGGTCTTGACCGTTGGATGGCCGTACGCGCCGCAAAAATGCGGCGCCAGTTGATCGGCCATAATCACAACGATGTTCGGCCGTGTCACGGTGCGGCCTTTGCATATGCATCCAATACAAGCCCGTGGAAATGATGCACCGCATGTTCTGATTTGCCCGAACCATTAGGATCATGCACGATCCGACCTTGCGTAAACGCCGGGGTGTTCATCCCGCGTTGAACGCTTTCGACAATGTCGATGTCTTCGCGTTGCAGAACCTCATCAAGATACCGGATTGCTTCCAGCTCGGCCTCATCAGGTTCCGGGGTTTCAAGGAAGAAATCATAGGTTTCGAGCGTTCGGTCAGGACCTATCGGGATGATATTCAGCACGATCATCGAAGACCGCCCCGGGTAGCGCATCAGACATGTCGTGGGCCACAACCACCAAACTGCATGGGTTCGTACTGTGGCATTGGACACGTCATAAGCGGTGTTGGCACCCTTACCCGCCTCGGCCATATGGCTGGAGTAGATGCCGTATGTAGTCACCTTGTAGGTGTCCATATCGACCAGATCACAGAAATCCTTGTGCGCTGTCGGGCAGTGATAGCATTCAAGGAAGTTGTCGACGACGTTCTTCCAGTTCGACTTGATGTCATAGGTCAGGCGGTGACCAAATGTCAGTTGCTCGATATCCGGTGCCCAGTGGCGGATTTCGGTTTCCAGATTCCCGGAAACTTCGCGCAAAGGTGCTGCGTTAGGGTTTAAGTTGACGTAAATAAACCCCGCAAACTCTTCGACCTGTACTTGGTCCAGGCAGATATCCGATGTTTTAAAATTAACCAGGTTCTCAGTCTCGGGCGCACGCACCAATTGGCCGTCCAGTTTGTAAACCCATGCGTGATACGGGCACATGATGCGTGTGGTTTCGCCCTCGCCCGACAGCAAATGATGGGCGCGGTGTTTGCAGACATTATAGAACGCACGCAGTGTGCCCTCGCGGTCGCGCACGACAGCAATCGGACGTCCGGCGATTTCGACGGTTGTGTATGACCCCGGAGCGCGCAGCTTTTCAACGTGGCACACCCATTGCCAGGTCTTGGCTAGCACTTCGTTTTGATCGACCTGATACCAGGACGGATCGACATAGGCTTCGGCCTTCAGGGAACTGGTATTGAAAGGATCGGTGCTAAAACCATCGGAAATCCGCTCGAACTGGGTTTTGGACGGCAGCTGGCTCATGGGTGGCTCCACAGCTCAGGGACAGGCTTTGCCCCAATGATTGACGTGTGGCGCGTATGATCTTCTGAGTCTTTGCTCGTTACTTAACTTTTTCCGCCCTATTGTTTTCTATTTTGGCCAAATTGGTGATTCCGAAGGTATCAATCTTTGGGCTTGCGATGCATTGGCCAGGCGCGGAATTCGAATGGAACCCTGCCCTCGACCCGGTCGCGCGTCGGGGGCAGGCCAAATCTTTCTTTATAAGCCCGGCTGAAATGCACGGGGCTGGAAAAACCCGACGCCAGGGCGACCTCTGCAATGGGAAGCTCGGTCTGCGTGACCAGGCCACGCGCCCGATCCAAGCGAATGTCACGATAGTAAAGCGCGGGCGTTTTCTTGATGTAGGTCGCGAACAGCCGATCCAGTTGGCGATGAGAGATTCCCGCGCGCTTGCAAATCTGGGGAACGGGAATCGGTTCCTCAAGATTGGCCTCCATCACCTGAATCGCCGTTTTAAGCTTGGCAGGCACTGTCGTTCCCAAAGGCTCGGTTCTTTGGGGCTGTTGTTGTTCGGCAGGGCCGCGCAAACGGTCGTGAAACACGTATCTGGCTGCAGCGTTGGCAAGCGCGCTGCCATGTATCCCCTGAAGGATTTGCAACCCAAAGTCAGTTGCTGCAGACCCACCGCAACACGTAAGCCGATTGCCGTCCATAACATAGAGATTCTCAACAACCTCTACCTCTGGATAAAGCTCCTGCAAGGCATCGATATGCTCATAATGAACGGTGGCGCGCCGTCCGCTCAACAACCCGGCCTGCGCCAGTATGAAGGCGCCCGTATCCAAAGCGCCCAAAGTCGCGCCGCTGCGCGCAAGTTGGCGCAAAGCTGTTCCCAGTTTGGACGTCAGGTGCCGTTCCGGTGTCCAACTGGAAGATACAATGACAATGTCGGCCTCGGTGAACGAAAGCGCGTCAAGCGATTGAGTTTCGATGCCAGCACCGTTGCTGGACACACAGAAACCACCTGCTTCTGACACGAAGTCCCATTTGAAATAAGGCTTTCCATCCAGATAGTTGGCGGCGCGAAACGGATCTATGAACGCCATGGTGGCCGCCATATTGAAGCTGGGCGCAACTATGACCAGCACGCGCGTCGAAACCTGCATCTCCTGTGTCATCGATCCTGAATCCAACCTTGCATCACCACATCTCAGAAAAGGTCTTTTGACTGCGATACACAAGGTTTCTTCGGACTTGGCTGAATTTGATAAACTCGCCTCACCAGCGCGTGACATGGGATGTCAGGCAATTGCATGTTGATCCAAGTCGGGTCACCTTGGTCGTGAAAGGAGACCTGACATGACACGGACTGCTTACCTCGACACGCTAAAACCAGCCCTTCTGTTCACGCTGATCGCACTGGCGGCGATGTTGCGCGCTTTGCCCGCGCCGGCGGCAGGAACAGAAACTCTGACAGTAGCCGGAGGATGTTTCTGGTGCGTTGAATCTGATTTTGAGTCTGTCCCCGGCGTCATCGAGGCTGTTTCAGGCTATACCGGCGGCAAATCAGCAAATCCCACCTATGATCAGGTCTCAAAAGGAGGAACCGGCCATTATGAGGCGGTTCAGATCACGTTCAATCCAGCTCAAGTCTCACGTGAAACGCTTCTGAACATGTTCTTCCGCTCGGTCGACCCCACAGATGCCGGGGGTCAATTCTGCGATCGCGGTGATAGCTACCGCACTGCAATATTCGTCTCTAACACAGGGGAAAAAGCTTTGGCCGAGAAGGCAAAAGCAGATGCGCAGCGGGCCTTGGGCCAGACAGTGGTAACACCAATCCTCAGCGAAGGAACTTTTTACCCAGCCGAGGCGTATCATCAGGATTACTACAAGGGGAACAAACTGATCTTCACCCGCTTTGGGCCCAAGCGACAGCACAGTGCGTACAAAGCTTACCGCAAAGCCTGCGGCCGTGACGCACGCGTCAAACAGCTTTGGGGTTCTGACGCGCCGTTTGTCGGATCTTAGTCAAAGGACGCGTCGCGCACCTCTTTTAAATCGGGGATAACATCAGCCGTTCCGTGCCGCGTGACCATCAGGGCCGCGGCGCGGTTTGCTTGCAGAATAGCCTGTTCCATCGGCATCCCACGATCCATGCCTGCCAGTACATAGCCGGTGAACGTATCGCCCGCCCCCGTGGTGTCGACGGCCCGCACCTTTTGCGCTTCGAACTCGACCGGATCACTGCCATTCTGCAAATACCGCGCGCCTTTTGAACCCAGCGTGACAATCACGTGCCGCACTGGCAGGTCAGCGGCATTTAACCCGGTTTCCTGACGTAGCTGGTCAGCCTCGACCTCGTTGAGGATCAGAAAATCCAGATAAGGCAGAACCGCCTTTACCGCCTGGGCCTGAAACGGAGCAGCGGCATAGCACACGGTCAATCCCATCCGGTGCCCCAACTGCGCGGCTTCAACCTGTGCGTTGGTTTCATTCTGCAGGATCAGCAGGTCACCCGTGCTTGCCGACGACAGAGCTTGTCCCAGATCGCTGACCTCTAACGCATGATTGGCACCGGGATACAGGATGATCAGGTTTTCGCCCTCAGCATCCACGGCAATAATCGCGTGCCCGGTTGGTACATCTGCCTCTGAAATATAACGCGTATCCACGCCATATTCAGTCAATCGGTCTTTCGCCCAGCGCCCATCATGGCCGACAGCGCCAATATGGCTGACACGCGCACCCGCCCGTGCCGCTGCAACCGACATATTGGCCCCCTTGCCGCCCAGAAACCGGTCCAGTCCAAGGGCGGCCAGAGTTTCCCCCGGCGCAGGCAAATGCGGCAGGTCATAAACCATATCCGCGTTGATCGAGCCGAGGTTCCAGATCGTCATGACTTATCCAATATCGCATGAGGCCAGAATGGCCATGTTGAGAATGTCATTCGCAGTCGAGACGGTGGAACAGATCTGAATTGGCTTATCCACGCCCGACAGGATCGGGCCAATCACGGTCGCGCCACCCATTTCCTGCATCAGCTTGGTTGAGATCGAGGCTGAGTGCCGCGCCGGAACGATCAAGATGTTCGCCGGACCTGTCAGACGCTGGAAAGGATAAGCTGCTTGCTGATCCACGTTCAGGGCCACATCAACCGTCATTTCGCCTTCATACTCGAAATCCACGCCGCGCTGGTCCAACACTGCGGGCGCGCGGTGCATCTTTTCGGCGCGTTCCGAGACCGGGTAACCAAAGGTCGAGAAACTGACAAACGCAACCCGTGGCTCCAGACCCATGTGTCGGGCGACGGCTGCGGAACGCTCGGCGATATTGGCCAGATCGTTTTCGTCCGGCCATTCATGCACTAGGGTGTCCCCAATCAAGACAATCCGACCTTTATGCAAGAGGGCCGTCACACCAGCAGCCCCGTGCGCAGCATCGGCATCAAAGACGTGGTTGATCCGGTCCAGCACGTGGGCCGACTTACGCGTCGCGCCCGTGACCAGCCCATCCCCGTGACCATGTGCCAGCATCAACGAAGAAAACACATGCCGATCCCGTGCGGCAAGACGGTGAATGTCCTTGCGGTCAAAACCCTTACGCTGCAGGCGCTCATAGAGGAAATTGGAATAGGTTTCGAGATGGCTGGTATTTGCGGCGTTCACAACCTCGATTTCTCGTACCGCATCCCCAAGACCTGTGGCTTCCAGCTTGTCTTTGACGTCATCTGCCCGACCGACCACAAGCGCTTTACCAAAGCCTGAACGCTGATACATGACCGCAGCGCGCAGCACCCGTGGATCGTCGCCCTCGGCAAAGATCATCCGGCTTTGGGCCTGACGCGCACGGGCGTTCAAACCGCGCAGGATGCTCGCGGTCGGATCCATGCGAGATTTCAGGCTTAGTTCATACGCGTCCATATCAATGATCGGACGCCGCGCTGCACCAGTATCCATTCCGGCCTTGGCAACGGCTGGTGGAATACGGTGGATCAGCCGCGGGTCAAACGGTGTCGGGATGATATAATCGCGCCCGAACGTCAGAGATTTGCCATAGGCCATGGCGACCTCATCCGGTACATCCTCGCGCGCCAGATTGGCGAGCGCATGGGCGCAGGCAATCTTCATCTCGTCATTGATGGCACGGGCATGGATGTCCAAAGCGCCACGAAACAGATAGGGGAAGCCAAGCACGTTGTTGACCTGATTGGGGTAATCGCTGCGCCCGGTGGCAACGATAGCATCCACGCGAACCTCGTGCGCTTCTTCCGGCGTGATCTCGGGGTCAGGGTTCGCCATCGCGAAAATCACCGGGTTGTCCGCCATGCTGGCGACCATTTCTTGTGTGACCGCGCCTTTGACCGACACGCCAAGAAACACATCCGCGTCCTTCATCGCATCTTCCAGCGTACGCAAATCCGTGGTGATGGCGTGGGCGGACTTCCACTGGTTCATACCTTCGGTCCGGCCCTGATAAATAACGCCTTTGGTGTCACAGACGATGCAATTCTCGTGCCGTGCGCCCATCGCTTTCAGCAACTCGATACAAGCGATCCCTGCCGCGCCCGCACCGTTCAGGACAATCTTTACATCCTCGATCTTCTTGCCCGAGATGTGCAGCGCATTCAGCAAACCCGCAGCACAAATCACGGCCGTGCCATGCTGGTCATCATGGAAGACAGGGATATCCATCTCTTCCTTCAGGCGCTGCTCGATGATGAAACATTCGGGCGCTTTGATGTCTTCCAGATTGATGCCACCAAAAGTCGGTCCCATCAGACGCACCGCACGGCAGAACTCATCCGGGTCTTCGGTGTCCAGCTCGATGTCGATCGAGTTCACATCAGCGAACCGCTTGAACAGAACGGATTTCCCTTCCATCACCGGTTTTGAGCCCAGCGCGCCAAGGTTTCCCAGACCAAGTACCGCCGTCCCGTTCGAGATCACAGCCACCAGATTGCCCTTGTTGGTATAGTCATAAGCAGTCTCAGGCGCTTCGGCGATGGCTTCACAGGGAACAGCCACACCGGGGCTGTAAGCCAGTGACAGGTCTCGCTGCGTGGTCATGGGAACAGTGGCTTGCACTTCCCATTTGCCGGGGGTGGGGTCCAGGTGAAAGGCCAGCGCCTCTTCTTTGGTGATCTTCGCTTTGGGCATCGGAAATGTCGTTTCTTTGCATCTGTTGGGCTGTTGCCTCATAGCGCAGGCAGGGGCGCGCCTCAACGACAATACGTTTTCGCCTTTCGTCGCAGGGGCCGGGTTTGTAAGGTCACGCCCGGAAACGCCAAAAGGGGGCCACCTTTGTCCACAGTCACGCCGATGATGGCGCAATATCTCGAAATCAAAGAGGCCCACGCCGATGCATTGCTGTTCTATCGCATGGGCGATTTCTACGAAATGTTCTTCGAAGATGCCGTCAATGCCGCCGAAGCGCTGGACATCGCCCTGACCAAGCGCGGCAAACACAATGGCAACGATATTCCCATGTGCGGTGTGCCAGTGCATTCAGCCGAAGGGTATTTGCTGACCCTGATCCGCAAAGGCTTTCGCGTCGCTGTCTGCGAACAAATGGAAAGCCCTGCCGAAGCGAAGAAAAGAGGCTCTAAATCAGTCGTAAAGCGCGATGTTGTGCGTCTGGTGACGCCCGGCACGCTGACCGAGGACGCCCTGCTGGAGGCCCGCCGCCACAACTTTCTGGCCTCCTATGCCGAAGTTCGGGACGAGGCCGCTTTGGCCTGGGCCGATATCTCGACCGGTGCATTTCACGTGATGCCTTTGACCGGCGCGCGCCTTAGCCCGGAACTGGCACGGCTGGCCCCGTCCGAGTTGATCGTTGCAGACGGGGCGCAAGACAAGTTGCACGAACCTGTTCGCGATCTTGGGATTTCTCTGACGCCGGTGGGACGTGCCAGTTTTGACAGCACAGCGGCGGAAAAACGCATATGCGGTTTGTTTCACGTCGGTGCTTTGGATGCATTCGGGAACTTCGGTCGAGCCGAAGTCTCGGCAATGGGTGCACTGATCGATTACCTTGAGATCACGCAAAAGGGCAAATTGCCTCTACTGCAGACCCCTCTCAAGGAATCAGAAGACCGCGTTGTTCAAATTGATGCTGCAACACGCCGCAATCTGGAACTGACGCGGTCGCTCTCAGGTGGTCGCGCCGGATCGTTGTTGTCTGTGGTCGACCGCACCGTCACACCCGGTGGCGCACGGTTGCTGGAACAACGCCTGTCCAGCCCATCGCGCAATCTGGAAGTGATCCATGCGCGCCTGGATGCGGTAAGCTTCGCAGTTGAGGACAGCCTGATTGCGTCAGACCTGCGTGAAGCACTGCGCAAAACACCGGATCTGGACCGCGCCTTGTCGCGGCTGTCGCTGGACCGAGGCGGTCCGCGCGATCTGGCTGCCATTCGAAACGGGTTGGCGCAGGCGGCTAAAATTGCAGAATTGTGCGAAACCCAAGATTTGCCAGTACTGTTATCGACCGCCGTCCAAAACCTGACCGGGTTTGATGACCTTCTCGGCCTGCTCGACGAGGCACTTGTCGCCGAACCACCCTTGCTGGCGCGCGATGGTGGTTTCATCGCCCCTGGCTTTGATACTGAACTGGATGAGGCGCGCACCCTTCGGGACGAAGGTCGCTCGGTCATTGCCGGATATCAGCAAAAATACGCGGAACACACTGGTATCGCCTCGCTGAAGATCAAGCACAACAATGTGCTGGGGTATTTCATCGAAACCACGGCGACCCACGCCGAGAAGATGCTGAACCCGCCGTTCAGCAAAACCTATATCCACCGTCAGACGACCGCCAATCAGGTACGATTTACGACCGTCGAACTGTCAGAGATCGAAACCCGCATCCTGAACGCTGGCAATCTGGCGCTTGAGATTGAAAAGCGGCTCTATCAAAAGCTTTCTGATCAGATTTTGACCTTGGCAGCCCGTCTCAACCAAGCCGCTCGAGGGTTGGCCGAGCTGGATTTGACAACGGCACTGTCCGATCTGGCGCGTGGGGAAAACTGGTGTCGCCCACATGTGGACACATCACGCGCGTTCAGCGTGCACGGCGGCCGCCATCCGGTTGTGGAGCACGCCTTGCGTCAGCAAAGTGGCGATGCCTTTGTCGCCAACGACTGCGATCTTAGCGCTGAACAGGGTGCCGCCATCTGGTTGCTGACCGGCCCCAATATGGCCGGTAAATCGACTTTCCTGCGCCAGAACGCCCTGATCGCGCTTCTGGCTCAGATGGGAAGCTATGTACCCGCCGAACACGCCCGTATCGGCGTCGTAAGTCAATTGTTCAGCCGCGTTGGTGCATCGGATGATCTGGCTCGGGGTCGTTCGACCTTCATGGTCGAAATGGTCGAAACTGCCGCGATTCTGAACCAGGCCGATGAACGCGCGCTGGTTATTCTGGACGAAATCGGACGTGGCACCGCCACCTATGACGGCCTCTCAATCGCGTGGGCCACACTGGAACATCTGCACGCCTCCAACAAATGCCGCGCTCTGTTTGCCACGCACTATCATGAGCTCACAGCTCTGGCCGGTAAGCTGGAAGGCGTGGATAACGCAACCGTTGCTGTCAAAGAATGGGAAGGCGAGGTGATCTTCCTGCACGAGGTTCACAAGGGCGCTGCAGACCGGTCCTATGGTGTGCAAGTCGCCCAACTTGCCGGCCTGCCAGCCTCGGTTGTCGAACGCGCCCGTGTCGTTCTGGATCAACTCGAGAAAACCGAACGCGAAGGTGGAAAGCAAAAAGCTCTGATCGATGATCTGCCGCTGTTTTCAGCCGCGCCGCCACCCCCGCCACCTGCCCCTAGGGCCTCGCCTGTCACGGATATGTTGGATGATATCTTACCGGACGAGCTCACTCCTCGTGAAGCACTCGATCTGATCTACAAGCTGAAAGAGGCGGCCAGATCCTGACCGCCCCTTCATCTTTTCCAAAATACTCTCGCCGAAGGCTTCGCCTCGCAGGGGCCAATCAGCTTGCAGGCGTCGACGACACGCCAACCTGCGCCGGACGCAGCAGGCGGTCATGCAACATGAACCCTTCGGCAGACACCTGAATGATGTCCCCCGCCCTGGTGCCGGGCACCGGCGCTTCGAACATCGCCTCATGCACGTTTGGATCGAACCGGTCTCCGACCTCAGGCGTGATCACTTCAATCCCGTGCTTCTGGAACACGTCCTTCAGCGCACGCATGGTCAGTTCGACACCTTCCAGCAACCCAGCGGCCACTTCTTTCTGCTCATCCGTCGCAGCTTCAAGCGCACGCTTCATGTTGTCATAAACCGGCAGCATGTCTCGGGCCAGCTTCGACCCGCCATACTGTTCCGCATCCCGGCGCGCCTTGTCGCCGCGCTTACGCGCATTCTCAGCATCCGCCAGCGCGCGCATGAACTTGTCTTTATAGTCATCCCGCTCGGCGCGCAGCTCATCGAGCTCCAGCGCTTCCTCGCTGATCTCTGCAAACTCTTCGGCCAGCTCTTCCGCTTCCGCAGCCATGATGTCGTCCAGAAAATCTTCGTTCTTGGGCTCTGCCATCTCTTACCCTCTAGCTCCGGTCGGATATCAACTTACCGACCAGTTGCGCCGTATAATCCACGATCGGCACGATCCGTCCATAATTCAGACGCGTGGGCCCGATGACCCCGACCGCACCGATTATCTTACGATCAGCGTTCATATATGGAGACACCACCAAAGAGGAACCCGAAAGTGAGAAAAGTTTGTTCTCAGACCCAATAAAAATGCGCACACCTTCGCCATCCTCGGTCAATTCAAGGAATTCCGCGATGTCACGTTTGCGTTCCAGATCGTCAAACAGGGTCCGAATCCGGTCAAGCTCCTCGGCCTGACCCGGTTCGTTCAACAGATTCGCCCGCCCACGCACGATCAATCGGGCCGAGTCGCCGCCGTCTCCGTCCCAGGCAGCCATTCCGCTTTCCACCATCTCACGCGCCAGAATGTCTATTTCCTGCTTGCGTGCATCGATCTGCGTCTGCATCTGCCGACGCACTTCGCCAAGGGTCCGCCCCTCGATCAGCGCATTGAGGAAATTCGCCGCCTCGCGCATTGAACTGGGGGTTTGCCCCGCTGGCGGGGTGAACAGACGGTTTTCCACATGACCATCCGAGAAAACCAGAACCACCAAAGCCCGGTCATGACCCAGAGAAACGAACTCGATATGTTTGATTTCCGATTCATGCTTGGGCGTCAAAACCAGCGAGGCGCCTTGTGTCACGTGTGACAAAGCAGAGCCCACTCGGTCGAGCATCCCACCCACATCGCCCGTGTTAGAGCCTAATGTCTGTTCCAGTTTCTGCCGATCATCGGCACCCAGATCGCCAACTTCAAGCAACCCGTCCACAAACATCCGCAAGCCCTGCTGCGTTGGAATTCGACCTGCACTGACATGTGGGCTGTCCAGAAGGCCCAAAAATTCCAGATCCTGCATCACATTGCGAACGGTCGCGGCGCTGACTTTTTCGGACAAGGTACGCGTCAAGGTGCGGCTGCCAACCGGCTCACCGCTTTCTAGATAACTCTCGACAATCAACCGAAACACTTCGCGCGACCGGTCGTTCATCTCATCCAGAATCTTGCTCGCTTCGCTCATGCGTCGTCCCCTGCTCGTTCGTCATTAAATAGCAGGCAAATGAAAGGTCAATCGGGGTTGCATCGTAACGCTGCGGGGCGTTATCCCCAACCCAGCAAACAAAGGAATTCCGATGCGACCCTCTGGAAGAGATTTAAGCGAAATGCGCACCGTTTCAATCGAAACGGGGTTCACCAAACATGCCGAAGGTTCCTGCCTGATCAAAATGGGCGACACTCATGTGCTTTGCACCGCAACGATCGAAGATCGCGTGCCGCCCTTTATAAAAGGCTCGGGCCTGGGTTGGGTCACGGCAGAATACGGTATGCTGCCCCGCGCCACCAACACCCGAATGCGGCGCGAAGCTGCCAGCGGCAAGCAAGGTGGTCGCACCGTGGAAATCCAGCGCCTGATCGGCCGCGCCCTACGCGCTGGTGTGGATCGGGTCGCGTTGGGTGAGCGTCAGATCACTGTGGACTGCGACGTGATCCAAGCCGATGGCGGCACCCGATGCGCGTCGATCACCGGCGGCTGGGTGGCCCTGCGTCTGGCCGTGAACAAGCTGATGAAAGCGGGCGACGTCATCTCTGATCCCCTGGTGGATCCAGTTGCGGCTGTGTCCTGCGGTATTTATGCTGGTCAGCCAGTTCTGGATCTGGATTACCCGGAAGACAGCGAAGCGGGTGTTGATGGCAACTTCATCATGACCGGATCCGGCAAGCTGATCGAAGTGCAGATGAGCGCCGAAGGCTCGGTCTTTAGCCGCGCGCAAATGGATCAGCTGATGGATCTCGCCGAAAAAGGCGTCGGCGAATTGGCTGCCGCGCAAAAGGCCGCAACCGCATGACCCGTAAGTTCGATGGGGACAGGCTGCTGGTTGCCACCCACAACAAAGGCAAGCTTGAGGAGATGGCGCATCTCCTCGAACCTTTTGGCGTCACTGTCGTCGGCGCGGGCGAGATGAACCTGCCCGAGCCGGAAGAGACCGAAGACACATTTGTCGGCAACGCGCGGATCAAAGCCCATGCCGCCGCCAAAGCCACCGGCCTGCCTGCCCTGTCGGACGATTCCGGGATCACCATCGACGCGCTGGACGGCGCGCCGGGGGTTTACACTGCTGATTGGGCGGAAACGGCAAATGGTCGCGATTTCCTATTGGCCATGACCCGCGCACATAATGAGCTGGAGGCTAAAAACGCCCCTCACCCACGCACTGCGCAATTTCGTTGTACATTGGTTCTGGCCTGGCCCGACGGACATGATGAAGTTTTCGAAGGCATCGCCCCGGGCCACCTGGTCTGGCCGATCCGCGGCAAGGATGGATTCGGCTATGACCCGATGTTTGTTCCGGACGGGCACGACATTACCTTTGCCGAAATGGATCGCTGGGAAAAGAACAAGATCAGCCACCGCGGCCGCGCGGTTGAGAAGTTCGTGAAAGGCTGCTTTGGCGGATGATTGGCGCAACGGGGGCTTTGGCCTTTATATCCATTGGCCTTTTTGCGAGGCCAAATGCCCCTATTGTGACTTCAACAGCCATGTTTCAAAGAAAATAGACCAGAAACAATGGCTTACTGCTTATCTGAGCGAGCTGCGCCGCGCTGCCTCTGAAACGCCGGGTCGGGTACTGAACACGATTTTCTTTGGGGGTGGCACCCCGTCTCTGATGGACCCGGAAACCGTTTCTGACGTGATTGATGAGGCGCGCGCGCTCTGGCACCCGTCCAATGACATGGAAATCACGCTCGAGGCCAATCCCGGATCGGTCGAAGCTGGTCGGTTCGCGGCTTATCGAGATGCAGGCGTAAATCGAATCTCGATGGGCGTTCAGGCCCTGAATGACGAAGATTTGCGTCGGCTGGGCCGGATCCACACAGTCACCGAGGCCCGAGCGGCATTTGACATTGCACGTGCCTGCTTTGATCGTGTGAGTTTTGACCTGATCTATGCCAGACAGCACCAAACACCCGAAGCTTGGCGCACGGAGCTGAACGAGGCCCTGTCAATGGCCGTGGACCACCTGTCGCTGTACCAATTGACGATCGAGGACGGAACGGCTTTTGGTGATCGCTATGCCGTTGGAAAACTGCGTGGCTTGCCCGAGGATGACAGCGCCGCCGACATGTATCTGATCACGCAGGACATTTGCGAAGCCCACGGTTTGCCCGCCTATGAAGTATCCAATCATGCGCGCGCAGGCGCGGAATCCCAACACAACCTGACCTATTGGCGTTACGGAGACTATGTCGGCATCGGACCAGGTGCTCATGGACGGGTCACCTTGAACGCCCAAAGATACGCAACCGAAACATACCTGAATCCGCAACGTTGGCTTGATGCTGCCGAGCGCAGCAACGGGGAAAAAGATAGAACGTTACTGTCCTACGAAGATCAGGCAAACGAGTACCTTATGATGGGTATGAGAATTTCAGAGGGGCTAAATATAGACAGATGGGAAACCCTATCCGGTCGAAAACTTCCAAAGAACACTATTGATCATCTCTCGGAAATTAAAATGATTGAACATAGTAACGACAGGCTTCGGGCGACTGCGGACGGCCGGGCCGTTCTGAATGCCGTCATCCGGGAACTATTGAGCTAGCCATGCACTACCTGTGGGCAGGACTGGGATTATTATGCGTTGCTCTGGCGATGGTTGGGGTTGTTCTTCCCCTTCTGCCAACCGTGCCATTCCTGCTATTGGCAGCGTTCTTCTTTGCCAGATCATCTTCGCGTCTTCACACTTGGCTGCTGACTCACCAACTGTTCGGACCGTTGATACAAGATTGGCAAAGCTCTGGTGCTATACGGCCTGCGGCAAAAAAGGCGGCAACTGTTTCCGTCGCCGCCGTTTTTGGTCTCTCAATTTGGATGTCCGCCCCAGTTTTCGTTTTGGCCATTCAAGCCGTTGTCCTGGGCGGTGTATTGGTCTTTATCTGGACGCGGCCTAACGGCTGAGCTTGGCGCACAAATCGTCAAGCTGGTCCAGGTTCTCATACGTCAGAACAACCTGGCCCGTTTCTGTTCCAGCCTTGTGATTGATCGAGACCTTCATCGCCAGAATTGCAGACAGGTCTTTTTCCAACGCCCGCGTATCGGCATCCTTGCCCGCATCAAGATTTCTGGACCGAGGCGCAGGGCGTTCGGCGTCACCTTGTTGTTGTTTTTTGACCAAAGCTTCGGTTGCACGCACCGAAAGCCCCTCTTTGACGATCTGCTTCGCCAATTCCGAAGGGTTTTCGGCTGTAATCAGAGCTCGCGCATGTCCAGCAGATATTTTTCCTTCAATAACAAGGGTTTGAACATCCATTGGCAAGGACAAAAGACGCAGAAGATTTGCAATATGGCTACGGCTCTTACCCAAAGCTTCAGCCAGCTTTTCCTGCGTGTGGCCAAAACGATCCATTAGCTGCTTGTAGCCAGCGGCCTCTTCCACGGCGTTCAGGTCAGCGCGCTGGATGTTTTCGATAATCGCAACTTCCAGAACTTCGGTGTCGTCAAAATCGCGCACAATAACCGGAATATCATGCAGCTGCGCCATTTGCGCCGCCCGCCAACGACGTTCCCCTGCAACGATTTCGTATTCATCAGCTCCGGTCGACCGGACAATCAAAGGCTGGATAATGCCCTTTTCCTTGACCGAGGCAGCCAGCTCGTCCAGCTGCTCGGGCAGGAACGTGCGGCGCGGCTGATTGGGGTTCGCTTTCAGCTTTTCGATTGGAACTTTCAGATCAGGCCGGCGCGCTTCGGTTGGCACCCGCCCTTCTGCTTCGGGGTTCACATCCGCCATAAGGGCTGACAGGCCGCGCCCCAAACCTCGGGTTTTTGCTTTCTTGGCGCTCATGTCGCCCTCCTCACTTCCGCCTACGCAGCGGTTTTATTGTTCTTGTGCATGATCTCGCGGGCCAGATGCCGATAAGCCATCGCGCCAAGCGAACCCGAGTCATATTGCAAGACCGGCAACGCATATGACGGAGCCTCACTGACCCGCACGTTTCTGGGTATCTTTGTCTTAAAGACCATCTCACCCAGATTGTCACGCGCATCCTTTTCAACCTGACGGGACAAGTTGTTGCGGTTGTCATACATGGTCAACACAACACCTTCGATTCTCAGGTCAGGATTTGCGGTTTGCCGAACTTCCCTGATCGTCAGCATTAGTTGCGACAAACCTTCCAGGGCAAAGAACTCACTTTGCAGCGGAACAAGGACGGAATGTGCCGCCACCATTGCATTGACGGTCAACAGGTTCAAAGATGGTGGGCAATCGATAAGGATGAAATCAAGGTTGAAAGCATCAACCGCAGTTTGCCGCAACGCATCGTGCAATAAATAACTGCGCTTCTCATTGGATATCAATTCAATGTCGGCAGAACTCAGATCAACGGTTGCCGGAACAACCAGAAGGTTTTCGATCTCGGTCTCTTGAACAACAGCCTCCAACGGCGCGTCGTCCAGGATGAGATCATAGGTTGTCCAATCCCGATCCTCTACACCCAATCCGGTGGACGCATTCCCTTGAGGGTCAAGATCAACCACCAGAACCCGACAACCGGATTCCGCCAGCCCTGCTGCCAGATTGATCGCCGTCGTTGTCTTCCCCACTCCGCCCTTCTGATTGGCGACCGCAATAATCCGAGGTCCTGAAGGTCGGGACAGATCAACCACGTGATACTCCTTTGATTTTAAGGATAACGGCCTGAGGTTCAGTTAAACTTGTAATCGGCTCGGCGTGGAAATTCCATTCCTCTTGCGCATCTGACAGTTCTTTTTTCCAGTTTGCGCCTTTGGGCAACAAGGCCGTGCCATTTTTACTTAAATGCCTGTCACAGAACGACAATAACACCCGCAACTCTGCCAATGCGCGCGCTGAAAGAACATCGGCACCCAATGGATCGACACTTTCGATTCGTTTGGAAATCACGCGGCATTTAATTCCACACTCCCGAGCAACACTACGTAAGAAGGCAGACTTCCGTTGATCGCTTTCAACAAATGTAAATTGCGATTTTGGTGACTGATCTGCCGCGATCAACGCACAAACCATACCCGGAAACCCGCCCCCACTGCCTAAATCCACCCAGCTTACGAACTGTTCCGCGCAGCCGAAAACTTGTACGGAGTCAAAAATGTGGCGCTCCCAAATGTGTTCAAGACTGTTGCGAGACACAAGATTGATCTTGGGATTCCAACGCTTCACCAGTTCAACGTAGGCCTCCAGGCGCTCGAATGTTTCACGTGAAACATTCAACCGTTCAAATGCAGAATAGTCGGGCGTCATGCCTGTCGAACCCTCTGGTCGCGGCGGAGTTTTGCAAGAACAAGGGTCAGCGCAGCAGGTGTAACCCCTTCTACACGACCCGCCTGCGCAATGTTTTCGGGCTTAGCTTGCGAGAGCTTTTGTTTCATCTCGGAAGATAGACCATCCAACGCGAAATAATCGAAATTCCGGGGAATTACGTAGGATTCATCCCGCTTCATTGCTTCCACATCACGTTTCTGACGCGCAATATAGTTTGCGTAAAGCGCGTCGCGCTCAATCTGTAGTCTGATCTTTTGGTCTACGTCTTGGAGATCCGGAATCAAAGGCAATAAGCTATCGAAGGATACGTCCGGAAAAGCCAAGATCGCCATTCCATCCCTGCGATTTCCATCCTGGTTAACGTTTATTCCGGCGGACAACACTTCTTTTGGTGTATAGGTACGTTCTGCCAATTTGGTTTTTACTGCATCAAGTTGAGCCATCTTGTCTTCGAAATGCAGCCGACGGCTGGACCCAACGCATCCAAGATCAATGCCAATCGGTGTCAAACGCTGATCTGCGTTATCCGCGCGCAAGGACAGACGGAATTCAGCTCGTGAGGTAAACATACGATATGGTTCAGCCACGCCACGCGTCGTCAGATCATCTATCATTACGCCAATATAGCTGTCAGATCTGGTGAAATGCACAGGATCACGGCCTTGAACCTCCAGCGCGGCATTAAGGCCAGCGACCATCCCCTGAGCAGCTGCTTCCTCATAACCCGTTGTTCCATTGATCTGGCCCGCCAAATACAACCCGGGAACATCGGGCAGCGACAGAGTCGCGGTCAAGACACGAGGGTCAACGTAGTCATACTCAATTGCGTATCCGGGCTGCAGGATCTCTGCGTTTTCAAGGCCTTTGATGGACCGAACATATTGCAACTGCACGTCTTGAGGTAATGATGTTGAGATACCATTGGGGTAAATCGTATGATCATTCACGCCTTCGGGTTCCAGGAAAATCTGATGCGATTCCTTGTCAGAAAACCGCACAATTTTATCCTCAATAGAGGGGCAATACCGAGGACCGATGCCGTCAATATGACCGCCATACATGGCTGACTTCGAAAGATTGGCCTCAATAATCTCGTGCGTTTTCGCGTTGGTATGCGTGATTCCACAAGAAATCTGAGGTGCCACCACGTCTGTCGATAGAAACGAAAACAGTGTTGGCTCTTCGTCCCCGTCTTGACGCTCGAGATCAGACCAGTCGATTGTCCGCCCATCCAAACGCGGCGGCGTGCCTGTTTTCAACCGACCCAGTGGCAGATCATAACTATCCAAACGTTCCGCAAGCTTGATGGAAGGGCGATCACCCATGCGGCCACCGGGGCGAGATACATCTCCGATATGAATAACACCGCGTAAAAACGTGCCAGAGGTCAGAATGACGGCGCGCGCGGAAATCTCTGAGCCATCCGCAAGCGAAACTCCGGAAACGCGCGAGCCGTCCATGATAAAATCAACGACCTCACCGACAATAACAGACAGGTTGGGTTGAACTTGTGTTTCTTTTTGCATTGCTGCCCGGTAAAGGGCGCGGTCCGCTTGCGTCCTGGGGCCCTGCACCGCAGGACCCTTTCGGCGATTCAGCAGACGGAACTGAATGCCAGCTTGGTCTGCAACACGTCCCATAACGCCGTCCAGGGCGTCAATCTCGCGTACCAGATGGCCTTTCCCTAAACCACCAATTGCAGGATTGCAGGACATAACTCCGATATCTGATGCAGACAGCGTTACCAGCGCGGTACTTGCCCCCATCCTGGCAGACGCGTGCGCAGCCTCGGTACCGGCGTGCCCGGCTCCAATAACGATCACATCGAACTTTGAATGTTTCACGTGAAACACTCCTTACTTTCCCAAACAGAAGCTAGAGAAGATTTCGTCCAGCAGTGTTTCGACATCTATTCTACCAACCAGAGATTCAAGAGCTCGAATGGCAGTTCTAAGCTCTTCTGCCGCGATATCATACAGGTCCGGACCTGATTCCAGAACCGCGATTGCAGATTGAAGCGAATCCAGTGCCCGACCAATTGCCACGCGATGGCGTTCCCGCGTAGCGATACCATGGGTAGTAGTTCGTTCACTCAAAACACGCGAAATCTGGTTAACGAGCGCATCAATCCCCTGCCCAGTCTTGCCAGATACACCCAGACCTTCATCACCTCGAAGATCAGCTTTGGGCAGAACATGAATGTCACCAGCTTGCATCCCAACACCCAATTCTTCCGGCTTTTCCGATAGAAAAACACGAAGGTCGGCCGCCTCCGCTCTTCCGCGTGCCAGCTCGATGCCCAGGTTTTCGACGTGATCTTCGGTTTCTCTCAACCCGGCCGTGTCCAACAAGGTCACTGGCAATCCTGCCAGATCCATTCGCACTTCGATCACATCCCGCGTGGTTCCAGCGTATTCCGAGGTAATCGCCGCCTTCCGACCGGCCAGCGCATTTAGAAGAGTGGACTTTCCTGCATTCGGAAGACCAACAATTGCGACTTCAAACCCTGTCCGGATACGCTCAGCGATTTTCACACCGTCGGCCTCACGTCTGAGGTCTGACATCACACCATGGATTAGTTCTCGTACTTCAGGTGTCACATCTGTTGGCACCTCTTCATCGGCAAAGTCGATGACAGCTTCCAACAAGGACGCTGTTCGTATCAAATCCCGGCGCCACCGTTCTGCCAGTGTACCCAGTTCGCCAGCCAGAATGGTTTGGGCCTGCTTACGCTGAGCTTCGGTTTCCGCGTCTATCAGATCCGCCAGACCTTCGACCTGAGTCAGGTCCATCTTACCGTTTTCAAGTGCCCGGCGCGTGAACTCACCCGGTTCGGCGATGCGCAAGCCGTCAATGTCTGATAAACACCGCAGCACGGCGTTAACAGACGCGGTGCTGCCATGGATTTGCAGCTCCGCCACATCCTCTCCGGTGAAACTGGCCGGGGCTTGGAATGTCAGAACCAACCCGTCATCCAAACGCGCACCTTTCTCGTCCCGCAACGTGCGCAGGACCATGCCACGTTTTGGAAGCGCATCCCTTGTAAGGCGTGCCGCTGCAAAATGAGAGTCAGGGCCGGAGAGGCGGATCACAGCCACTCCAGCTTTACCTTGCGCGCTGGCCAAGGCGAATATCGTATCCATTCGAAGGCCTCGCTTGGGTCTAAGACCTGTGTCAGGTGTTCATCGAATCGAAGAACTCGCCGTTTGTCTTGGTCTGTTTCAACTTCGACAGCAGGAACTCGATTGCGTCGGTGGTACCCATCGGGTTGAGGATACGGCGCAGAACGAAGGTCTTGGCCAGATCGCCCTTGTCGACCAGCAGGTCCTCTTTCCGGGTACCGGACTTGAGGATGTCGATAGCCGGGAACACGCGTTTGTCTGCGATTTTACGATCCAGAACGATTTCCGAGTTACCGGTGCCTTTGAATTCTTCAAAGATCACCTCGTCCATCCGGCTGCCGGTGTCGATCAGCGCGGTGGCGATGATGGTCAGCGAACCACCCTCTTCGATATTCCGTGCCGCACCAAAGAACCGCTTGGGCCGTTGCAGAGCGTTGGCGTCCACACCACCGGTGAGAACCTTACCTGAGGATGGCACCACGGTGTTAAACGCTCTACCAAGTCTTGTGATTGAATCGAGAAGAATAACAACATCTCGTTTATGTTCAACCAAACGCTTGGCTTTTTCGATCACCATTTCGGATACGGCCACGTGGCGCGTTGCCGGTTCGTCAAAGGTCGAGGACACAACCTCACCCTTCACCGAACGCTGCATGTCCGTCACCTCTTCCGGGCGTTCGTCGATCAGAAGGACGATCAGGTAACACTCTGGATGGTTCTGTTCGATCGAGTGCGCGATGTTTTGCAGGATCACCGTCTTACCGGTCCGCGGAGGCGCCACGATCAGCGAGCGCTGGCCTTTACCGATGGGTGACACAAGGTCGATCACACGCGCCGACTTGTCCTTGACGGTCGGATCTTCGATCTCCATCTTCAGACGTTCATCCGGGTACAGAGGCGTCAGGTTGTCGAACAGGATCTTGTGCTTGGCCTTTTCAGGATCTTCAAAGTTGATCTTGGTGACCTTGGTCAGCGCAAAGTAACGCTCGTTATCGTCGGGCGCTTTAATCTCACCTTCGACCGTGTCGCCGGTGCGCAGCGAGTGCTGACGGATCATATCGGGCGAGACATAGATATCGTCGGGACCAGGCAGATAGTTCGCCTCGGGCGAGCGTAGGAAGCCGAAGCCGTCTTGCAGGACTTCCAGCACGCCGTCACCGCCAACGGTCCAGCCCTCATCTGCGCGTTCGCGCAGAATCTGGAACATCATCTCACCTTTCCGCATGGTCGAGGCGTTTTCGATCTCCAGCTCTTCGGCCATCGCCAGAAGGTCTTTGGGGCTTTTGGCTTTCAGGTCGGCCAGATTCAGGGCGTCAGTTGTCATGATATATACCTTCACCGCGATCAGCGCGGCACGAAGTGGAATTTCAGTACGGAAGATACGCCGCCCGGACGGGCGTGTTGATCCTTACATAAGCGCGACAGCTTTCGGAGTCAAACGTGCCTTCAGAACTTCAGAATGACCGCCAGAACGATGATAACCATCAAAACGGTCGGAACCTCGTTCATCATGCGATACTGCCGCCCAGTGAGCTTATTTTGGCCTTCCAGGAAATCCTTGCGCCGGGCCATCAGCCAGTGATGGAACCAGGTCATGCCGATCACGGCTGCACCTTTGACCCAAGGCCAGGACCAATCCCATCCAACAATACCCGGCGTAAACACCATGATCAGGCCACACACCCACGCCACGATCATCGCAGGGCGCATAATGACACGCAGCAGCTTTTCTTCCATTTCAAAGAAAATTTCTTGTGCCCCGTCGACAGCCTGAACTTTCTCAACGTGATAGACGAACAAGCGTGGTAGATAGAACAGACCTGCCATCCACGAGATTACGGCCATGATATGAAGTGACTTCACCCACGGGTACAGCGTGAAAAGAAGATCAGTCATTTTGGCTCCGAGTGTTGTTCGGAACTCTCCCTAATAAAAAAATAAGAAAAGAAAAAGGAAGATGGTTTTGTAGGGCGTTCAAAAACCGTGGATTACTGTTTTATCCATGTGTTTTCCCCAAGGTGGGCAAAACAATCTCACTTTCTGATGATTCTGTTGAAGTTATATTTTTTAGATTTAAAAACAATGTATTAGCCTAAAACAAGAGGCGGATGATCTGGGGGTAAATCTTTGGTTATCATGGGATGGTTCAGTTATCCCGGTGATCAGACTTATCCTTGTCCCGGCTGGATGGGATTTGAGCGACTCGGGGATCTTTGACACGATTTTCCCGGGGTTGCGTGTCAACCGGAAAACCATACAAAGCACCCCAGAACTCTCATCGACTTGCACACGGGGTTTTCCACATGTCTGTCCCCATTCTTCTGGCATCGGGATCTGCGATACGGGCGCAGCTGCTTGAGAATGCAGGTGTACCATTCACCGTTCAAACCGCGCGCGTGGATGAAGACACAGCCAAGCGCGCCTTGCTGGCTGAAAACGCGTCACCACGGGATATTGCCGACACGCTTGCTGAAATGAAAGCGCGCAAGGTCAGTGACAAAAACCCTGGCGCTATGGTGCTGGGGTGTGATCAGGTTCTGGATTTTGACGGTCAGCTGCTATCAAAACCTGAAACCCCGGAACAGGCAGTCGCTCAGCTAAAAGAGATGCGCGGCAAACGGCACATGCTTTTGTCTGCGGCCGTGATCTATCAGGAGGGCGAACCGATTTGGCGGCATATAGGACAGGTACGGTTGCGGATGCGGGCCAGCTCTGATGCCTATTTGAAGGATTATGTTTCACGGAACTGGGACAGTATCCGCCATGCCGTTGGAGCATATAAGCTGGAAGAAGAAGGTGTCCGGCTGTTCGCCACCATTGACGGCGACTATTTTAACGTTTTGGGTATGCCCTTGTTGGAGCTTCTCAATTTTCTGGCTGTCAAAGGGGTGATCGATCAATGACGGACTACCGGGTTCCACTGGCCGGGGTGATCGGACATCCCATTGGGCATTCGCGTTCCCCCAAACTGCATGGCCATTGGCTGAAGACGTATGGCCTTGCCGGGCATTACATTCCCATGGATGTTGCACCTGCCGATCTGGAAACCGTGCTACGTACGCTGCCCAAAGCAGGTTTTGTCGGGGCCAATGTGACTGTTCCTCACAAGGAAGCAGCGTTGAAGATCGCGGATCACGTATCCGACCGCGCAACGGTGATCGGCGCTGCGAATACACTGGTGTTCCGCGAAGATGGCTCGATCCATGCAGATAACACTGATGGGTATGGTTTCATGGAAAACCTGCGCAGCGGTGCCCCCGACTGGAATGCCAAAGACGGCCCGGCCGTAGTGTTTGGGGCCGGCGGGGCGGCGCGCGCTGTTCTGCAAGCCTTGTCCGATGCAGGTGTGCCGGAAATCCTGTTGACCAATCGAACGCGTGCCCGTGCCGATCATCTGAAAGAGGAATTTGGCCAACGAATCCGCGTTGTTGATTGGGTTCAGGCCGGAAACGTCATCGAAAATGCGGAACTGGTGGTCAACACGACCTCATTGGGGATGCAGGGCCAGCCGGAATTGCGGGTTCCTCTGGATGGGTTGCAGCCCGGCGCCGTGGTCACGGATCTGGTCTATGCCCCGTTAAAGACAAACCTTCTGAAAACCGCGGAAGAAGCAGGATGCACGACGGTTGATGGTTTGGGCATGTTGTTGCATCAGGCGGTTCCGGGGTTTGAGCGGTGGTTTGGCGTGCGTCCCGAAGTGGATGCAGAGACGCGCGCGGCGGCTTTGGCATGAGTTTTGCCCTTGGCCTGACCGGTTCTATCGGCATGGGGAAAAGCACCACAGCACAGATGTTTGTCGAAGAAGGCTGTGCTTTGTGGGATGCTGACGCGGCAGTGCACCGGTTGTACGCGTCCGGAGGTGCTGCGGTTGAACCAATGCGAGCAGCCTTCGCTGGTGCGATTGTCGACGGAGCTGTAAGCCGAGACGCGTTAAAGCAGATCATTGCTGCCGATCCCGAAGCGTTGAAAGCAATCGAAGCGATTGTGCATCCTCTGGTTGCGAAAGATCGCGCGGTATTTCGTGAAAACACAACGAGCGACATATCGGTGTTCGACATACCTCTTCTTTTCGAAACAGGCGGAGATGCAGCCATGGACGCCGTCGCCTGCGTTTCGATCCCGGCTGACGAACAAAAGCGCCGCGTTATGGAACGGGGAACCATGTCCGAGGCGCAGTTCGAACAGATCCGCGCCAAGCAGATGTCGAATGATGAGAAATGCGCGCGGTCCGATTTTGTAATCGTAACAGACACGCTGGACCATGCCCGTCAGCAGGTGCAGGATGTGGTCAGGCAGATACGGGCGGGGATGAAAGATGCGTGAGATCGTACTCGATACCGAAACCACCGGATTCGATCCCGAAAGCGGGGACCGGATTGTTGAGATTGGTGCCGTTGAGCTGTGGAACCACGTCGCGACGGGTGAAACCTATCACGTCTATATCAACCCTGAACGCGGTATGCCGGATGAGGCGTTTGGCGTCCATGGCATCGGCCCAGACCTGTTGGAAAACCCGCGTCCACCGGAAAAGGGTGAGGTAACGCTGAAAGACAAACCGGTGTTTGCCAAGGTGGGTCACGGGTTTCGTGAATTTGTTGGGGATGCGCGGTTGGTGATCCACAACGCATCGTTCGACATGAAGTTCCTGAACGCTGAACTGAAGTGGATGGGCGCGCCGTTGATCCCGATGGAACAAGCGCTGGATACGCTGGCAATCGCCCGCAAACGGTTTCCCGGTTCTCCGGCTTCCCTAGATGCGCTCTGCCGACGTTTCAACATCGACAACTCGAACCGTGTTCTGCACGGCGCTTTGCTCGACTCTGAAATACTGGCCGAGGTTTATCTTGAGCTGATCGGAGGGCGGCAGCCTGATTTTGGCCTGTCCACGTCCGCATCATCTGCATCCGGTGGAGGCGAAGACTGGCGACCAACACCGCGTAGCGCAGCATTGCCATCCCGGATCACCGAAGATGAACGCGCAGCACACGAAGCGTTTGTAGAGAAGTTGGGCGAAAGCGCTCTGTGGACCCGCGCCTGATCCGGTCAGGCGCGGGTCAAAGCCTTAGGCGTCGGTCTTTTCGGTCTGAGCGGCCTGACGACGCATCAATTCGTTGCGATACAGCGCCACGAAATCGATATTGTCCAGGTTCACCGGTGGGAAGCCGCCATCACGGGTGATGTCGCTGACAATGCGGCGCAGGAACGGGAACAGCATCCGCGGGCATTCGATCATCAGGAACGGGTGCATCTGATCTTCTGGCACGCCTTCCACGTGGAACAGCCCGCAATAGTCCAGTTCGCACAGGAACAGCACATCATCCATGCCTTTGGCTTTGGATGTCAGGTTCAGCTTAATGGACACTTCAAACTGATGTTCAGCGCTGCGCTTTTTCGCGTCCAGGTTCACCTGAACCGCGATTTCCGGCTGCACGTCGCCTGACACACCCTTTTGCGCCATCACGTTTTCAAAGGACATATCGCGGATGAACTGCCCCAGAACCCGCATTTGAACCTGCGGGGCGGCTTGGGCCGCAGTGTTTTCTGCAGCGTTTTCTTCGGCCATGGATCTACTCCAAAATTAAACTTCGCCACTGCTTAGCAAGTTGGGCGCGGCACCTCAATGCTGGTGGGGCCCTTCCACCCATTTCGACGGCTTTGAAGGGTCTTTTTTCGGGCGAACTTCGCTGAATTCACCGTCAATGATGTCCCCCTGCTCGAAAGGGTTTTGTCTCGGTTGAAACCCTGTGCCCGGTCCCATCTGAAACTGTGCCACGGTGACTTTCGACTTCAGGTAGCGGAAAACAGCGACACGAACGCCCGGTACCAGCAAGGCAAATCCTATGGCATCGGTGAAAAATCCCGGTGTCAGCAGCAATGCGCCGGACAAAAGGATCATAGCACCGTGGGCCAAAGGTTCGGTTGGGTCATCCAGTTCAGCGAACGATCGCTGCAAATTTATCAATGCCATGCGACCTTGTGTCCGCACCAGAACCGTGCCCAGAACGGCGGTCAGCACAACGATGGCAAGAGTTGGCCAAAGTCCAATCAGACCACCTACCTGAATAAACAGAGCGATCTCAATGATGGGCACCAATAAAAATGCCAAGAACAGATACATTTGCGCTATCCTTTCCCTTAGGCCGGGCTGTGGACTTGCCACCCACGCTCACCTACATAGTGGCATGAGGCCGCGTATACAAAGTCGCGGTTCTGAAAAGAGGATGAAATGAACGAACCCATGATCCAGCTACTGGTCCTGGCCGGAATTGCCGTTTTCCTGATCCTGCGCCTCAAAAGCGTATTGGGTACGCGTGAAGGTTTTGAGAAACCACCTTTGCAGCAACAGCCTGAAGCGCATAAATCGCGTCGCGATTTCGAGGTGATCGAAGGCGGCCCGGATCATGACATCACTGACCATGTCGCCGAAGACAGCGAACAGGCGCAAACCCTGGCCGCGATGAAACGGGTTGAGCCCGCCTTTTCTGTCAATGAATTTGTTCAGGGTGCACGCGGTGCCTATGAGATGATTGTGATGGGGTTCGAAAAAGGCAACCTGGACGAAATCCAGCCGTTCCTATCGGAAGAGGTATTTGAAACATTCGTCTCGGTCGTCGCTGCCCGCGAAGATCAGGGCCTGACCATCGAAGCTGAATTTATCGGTGTACGGGAAACTACCCTGTCGGATGTTAAGTTCGACAAAGACACCAATGAGGCCGAGATCACCATGAAATTCGTGGGTGAACTGACCTCGGTCGTGCGGGATCGCGGCGGTGATATTGTCGAGGGCAACCCCAACACAGTGAAACGCCAAAAGGACAGCTGGACCTTTGCCCGTGTGATGGGCAAGGACGATCCGAACTGGCTGCTTGTTGCCACGGACGCATGATTGCCACGCTCCGGTCGCTTTTTCTGGTGGGTGCAATGACCGCCGCCAGCGCTGCCGGAGCCGAGGCAACGCGATCCATTCTGTCGTTTGACGATCTTCAGGGCTGGGCCGAAGATGACCACGGCGCGGCCCTTTCCGTTTTTCTGAATACTTGTGGCGATCTGAAGGACCCGGACTGGCGTGCATTATGCGGAGTTGCCGGGACATATGAAGCGGATGCTGCGCGAGCGTTTTTTGAACTCTTTTTTCGCCCCGTGTTGGTCGAGGATGGCAAAGACGCCTTGTTCACGGGGTATTTTGAACCCGAACTTGATGGTGCGCGCAGCCGGACTGATCGTTTCAAGTACCCCATTTACAAGATGCCCCCCGAAGCGCGAGATGGGCCATGGCTCAGCCGTCGGGAAATCCTGACTGGTGATGTGATGCAGGGTCGCGGGCTTGAAATTGCTTGGGTCGATGACCCGGTCGAGCTGTTTTTCCTGCAAATTCAGGGTTCGGGACGTGTGCGGCTGCCCGATGGTGGTGCCTTGCGTGTGGGATACGGGGGCGCAAACGGTCATCCGTACAGATCCATCGGTGTCGAACTGGTTCGGCGCGGGATTTTAGGCGCGCATGAGGTCAGTGCTCAGATGATCCGGGCGTGGGTGCGCAAGAACCCTGAGGCCGGTGCCGAGCTGCTGTTCCACAATCCTTCCTATGTTTTCTTTCGTGAAGTCTCGCGCGTTGCGCCCGAACTTGGGCCATTGGGGGCCATGAACCGATCGATTACAACGATGCGCAGCATTGCGGCGGATCCGGCCTATACGCCATTGGGGGCGCCGGTCTGGGTTGAGAAGGACGGCAAAAACCCGATGCGTCGCCTGATGATCGCGCAGGACACTGGGGCCGCCATCAAGGGTGCCCAGCGGGCAGACATCTTTTTCGGAACGGGTGACGAAGCCGGGCAAGCTGCGGGCAGGTTAAAAGATCCGGGTCGGATGGTCGTTTTGTTGCCGATTCAGCGGGCCTATGCCCTGCTGCCGGACGAATTCTGATGACCCGGCGCAAACTGACGACTGAAGAGATCGAGCTTTGGCGCAAGGTCGCCAAACAAGCCGAACGGATGCATCCGGAAATTCCACAGACGGTGCATCCGACCTCATTGCCGAAACCCAAGCCGAAAAAAACGCCGAGACCTCGGTTCGAAGCGTTTGAAATTGGTGAGACTCATCAGACAAAACCTAAGCCAAATGATTTGAAGCCATCGGTCACAGATGCGCTGCGCAGAACGCCGGTTCAGATGGACAACAAAGCTTTTGGCCGAATGAAGCGCGGTAAGCTCAAACCGGAAAGCAAACTGGACTTGCACGGCATGCGGGTCGACACGGCGCATCCCGCGCTGATCCGTTTTGTCCTGACAGCGCAGGCACAAGGCAAACGGTTGGTTTTGGTTGTGACCGGCAAAGGAAAGGATCGGGACGAACCGGGCCCGATTCCGACCCCACGCGGAGTACTCCGAAATCAGGTGCCGCATTGGCTGACCATTCCGCCACTGGCGCAGGCGGTGATGCAGGTTACGCCCGCCCACATAAGCCATGGTGGGGATGGAGCTTATTACGTTTACTTGCGGCGTCTTCGCTAAAGGGATCGTGCCGCACGGGTTACACCAACACGGACCAGCGTGCAGACCAGAACAAAAAATCCTCCGGTCCACAGGAACTGAGTATCCAACGAAACGCCCCAATCGATCAGCACTCCGGTCAGACCCGGACCGATCGCCGAACCCAGAACCATGACCGCTGTTGCCATCGCTTTGATCGCACCGATGTGTCGGGTGCCGTAGAACTCGGCCCAGAAGGCGCTGGGCAACGTGCTGTTTGCCCCGGCGGTGAGCGCCAGAAGAACCAGCCCAAGCGTCGCCCCGGCAATCGAGGTCGTCAGGGCAAGAGTCACAAAACCCAGCGCAATCGGCAGCTGGTAATAGGGTATCATCCGTGCTGTGCCCCATTTGTCCAACGCCCAGCCGGCCGCAAACATCGAAAGCAGCGATACCCCGGTATAAACGGGAAACAAGGCGACCAATTGGATATGAGCCCATCCTTTCACTTCAGCCAAATGGACCTGATGAAAAAAGAAGGCCGTGACAAAAGCCGACGGCCCAAGGACGGCGGGCGCCATAAACCAGAACAACGGGTGTTTCAGCGCATCACGTCGTGTCCAGTGACGGCCTTGCATACCGGTGGCTGAATATTCGCTGGCAAGGCTTTGCGGGGTGCGTTCTTCCCTGAGAAGGCGCATCAGAATTGGAATACCCAGCAAAACGATAATGGCTGCAAGCCCCCACAGCCACCGCCAGTCCAGAAACACCATGGCGGTGACAAATGCCAGCGGCAGCAGCGCCTCTCCGATCGCGTACCCGACCGAAGCAATGGACAAGGCCTTGCCCCGTGTTGCGGTGAACCAACGGGCCATTGCAACCATCGCAAGATGGGTGCTCATGCCTTGCCCAAACAGGCGCAAAAGAAAGATCACCGCGGGCAGCAGCAATACCCAGCTGTTCAGCGACATGGCCAGTGCCGCCAACGCCAACCCGGCCAGAACCACAGGTCCCAACATTCGGACGCGGAAAACATCTGTCAGCCCGCCCGCCCAGATCATCACCAGTGCTGCTACGAGCGTGCCCAGAGAATACAACCCACCCCAGGCCCCGTGGCTGAGGCCGTAAGCAGTGCGAATTTCACCGGCAAAGACCGAGATAAAGAAGGTCTGCCCAAAACTGGACAGGAAGGTCAGCAGGACTCCGGCTCCCAACCACGCCGCATTGTCAGTTAGAAACCGACGCAGATTAAACTGCGTCACGGTGTGGTCACCTCGGCCTGTCCGGTTTCGGTCAATACAATTTCAGTGGCGCCATCGGGATTGCGTTCGCTGGGCGGCACGAGAATATCGATGGCCTGCCGATCTTCGCGCCCGAACGTGCTGTTGATGCGCCGCAACGAGCTGAGGATCGACAGCAGCGCCGGAGAGGTTGCGGCGACGAAATGCGAGGACGCAGCATCGCTGTTGAAAGCGGTGGTATCGATCACGCTGATCGGGAATTCTTCAAGCGAGGTGATCGAGCTGATGTTTCCAAGCCTTTCACCCTCATCAGTGCCGCGCAGACGAGCCGAGATATTCAGGATTTTGTCCTTTTGGGATACCATAACAAGAAACGGGTCGGGTGGATTGTCGATGCGTTTCATTTGCGAGCGAAACAGATCCAGATCCAGATCCGGTGAGATCAGCACGACACCTTCGAGGTTTCTTTTCGCCCACCCGGGTTCCTGCAGCTCAGCTTGTCGCATCATTTCCATCGACAAGGCGCCGCCCATGGAATGTGCAACCAGAATAACGCGCTTTACGCCCATGGCCTTGAGTTCGCGGATGGTCTGCTCCAGCCCGTCGCGGGCGAACAGCATGCTGTCCAGGTCATAGGCATACCCATAGCCGGTTGCTCGGCTAGGCCATGAATACACCAGCGTCGATCCCGGAAGACCGATGTCATGGGTCAGTTGAGCGGCGCGGAAGATCGTTTCGGTCTGAGTCGAGTTATAGCCGTGTACAAAAATCGTAACGTCGTCCTGACCGCGCAGGTGTTCGCGCAGACCTTGCGGGCCGTTCAACTCTGTCACGCCTGTCAGAACAAATTCTTTCTGCGGGTTGGGGTTTGCATATGAGAATTTAAGCGTACCCGGAGTATGTGTCGGCGGAATGGAAACAGTCGTTTCCAGAAACTGGAGCGACTCGCCACGCCGGAATCCATAAGATCCATCGACTTCGCGCGCTCGGGTCGTACTGGCAAAAATCGTTTCAGGTGTACCAACAGCCACAGCCGATGGAACAATTTCGGACACAGTCCGATCAACACAGGCGCTCAGCGAAAGGGACAAGAGTAAGACGATGAAATAGCGCAGCACGTGCCAGCCCTCGGGTTGAATCGTGCTTACGCTATCTTATTCTCGCTCAGCGTCCAGCGTCGAACGTCTGAAAGAGCGGCAAAAAACGGCTGGCCCTGTTACAAAACGTAGCGGCTCAGGTCTGCGGACTTGGTCAATTCACCAAGATTGTCACTGACGAATTGCGCATCGACAGTGATCTCTGTTCCGGCCTTGTCCGGTGCAGCAAATGAGAGGTCTTCGAACACGCGCTCCATCACCGTGTAAAGCCGCCGCGCGCCGATATTTTCAACGCTCTGGTTCACGTCTGCAGCAATCCTAGCCAGTGCGGCAATGCCGTCTTCAGTAAAGCTGACCGTGACCTCTTCGGTCCCCATCAGGGCGGTGTACTGTCTGGTCAGGGCGTTGTCGGTTTCGGTTAGAATGCGCACGAAGTCCTCTTCGGTGAGCGCACGCAGTTCAACGCGGATGGGCAGACGGCCCTGCAGTTCTGGCAGAAGGTCCGAAGGTTTGGCGATGTGGAACGCGCCTGAGGCGATGAACAGGATATGGTCGGTTTTTACCGGGCCGTGTTTGGTGCTGACGGTGGTGCCTTCGATCAGAGGTAGCAGGTCGCGCTGCACCCCTTCGCGGCTGACATCGCCACCGCGCGCGTCCGAACGGGCGCAGACCTTGTCGATCTCATCAAGGAAAACGATCCCGTTTTGCTCGACCGCCTCGAGGGCAACCCGATTGACGGTTTCGTCATCCAGCAGCTTGTCGGCCTCTTCTCCGATCAGCGCGTCATAGCTTTCAGCGACCGTCATGCGTTTCTTAACGGTTCGTCCGCCAAACGCTTTACCGAAAATGTCACCCAGATTCATCATGCCCATCTGACTGCCCGGCTGACCGGGAATGTCGAACATCGGCATCGGGTTTGAAGTGTCGGAGAGCTCCAGCTCGATCACCGTGTCATCCAGTTCTCCGGCTTTCAGTTTCTTGCGAAACATCTCGCGCGTGCCTTCGCGGGCGTCTTCGCCTGCTATTGCGGCAATCACGCGATCTTCGGCGGCCTGATGCGCGCGCGCCTTAACATCCTCTCGCATGTATTCGCGGGTTTGGACAATGGCTGCATCCGCCAGATCACGAACGATTTGCTCGACATCTCGACCGACATAACCAACCTCGGTGAACTTTGTGGCCTCGACCTTGATAAAGGGCGCACGGGCCAGTTTGGCCAGACGTCGGCTGATCTCGGTCTTGCCGACACCGGTCGGGCCGATCATGAGAATGTTCTTGGGGTAGACTTCGTCCCGAATGTCGTCCGCCAGCTGTTTGCGCCGCCAACGATTACGCAAGGCAACGGCCACCGCTCGTTTGGCATCCTTCTGGCCAATAATAAAGCGGTCCAGTTCCGAGACAATCTCGCGCGGGGTCAGGTCGGTCATGTGTATTCAATCCGGTTGTTTCGAAACGGAACCTAATCATAAGACGGGAAAACACAAGCTGATCACGGAAAACTCACGCCAACTCACGGGGTGCACACGGAAATTCGTGCCGATGTGAATCGCCATGGGTGCAGCACGTACGGCATAGTTTTTGCGACGGGCAAACCTGCCTGCATCTATCAATGGAGATATCAAATCATGATGACTCGTCGATCGCTTTTTGTGAAAGCTGCTGCCACGGGCGCAGCGCTCACCCTGGCCGGTACCACCACTGCCCTGGCCGGCGGCGCCAAAAAGAAAGGCTCGTTCGAGGGTCGCTCGAACCACATCACCACCGGTTCGGTGAAACTGGTCAAGGATGGCGACCGTTATATCGTTGAACTGGGCGAGGATTTCTCGCTGGACAACGGCCCCGACCCGCGTGTCGCATTTGGTAAGGATGGCAAATATGCCCCCGACAGCAAACTGGGCGCACTGCTGCACCTAACCGGCAAGCAATCTTATGCCGTGCCGCCGACCATGGATGTGTCGGGTTACAACGAAGTGTACATCTGGTGCGAAGTCGCCGGTGTGCCGCTGGGCGTTGCATCACTGAAGTAACCACTCAGGTCAGAGGCCGACCCCCCCGGCCTCTGACACGGCTTAACAGCGTTTCGGCTTTAACTTGCGACGTGAATACCCTGCCATTCTTCAAGCGTTCTCAGGACATTCGCGCCGCAGGATTATTCAGACAAAACCCGAAACGCTTTAGGTAACAGAGCAACTGTCTGTTACACTTGCCCCAAGGTATTGGAACCGGGGGCGTTTTTATGACCAAGATTGCCAAGATCACCTTATTGTTCGTGGTATTTGTCGACCTGATCGGGCAAGGTCTGGTCTTTCCAATCATCAACTCGCTCATCATGGAGACCAAGTCCGGGTTCCTGCCGGACAGCACACCAGTGGGGCGACGCCACTTTTATTATGGCCTCGTGATTGGATGTTTCTTCCTGTCCTGGTTTCTTGGGGTCGTTTACGTCTCGAAGGTCTCGGATTCTATCGGGCGCAAGAACGCGCTGTTGGTCTGTCTGGGTGGAGCACTGATCGGTTATGCGCTGACCATCGCGGCGCTTTACATGAATAGCCTGTTGCTGCTGATCGTCGGGCGCTCGATCACCGGGTTCACGGCTGGCAATCAGCCCATCGCGCAGGCGGCGATGATTGATGGCAGCACCGATGCGGCCGACCGCGACCGCAACATGGGCTATATCGTGACTGGCGTCAGCTTTGGTCTGGTGGGCGGCCCGATTATCGGAGCGGTCCTGTCCGACGCGGCCTTGTTGGGCAGTTACGCAACCCTGAAAACCCCGTTCTACGGCGCATTTGTTCTGGTTCTGATTGCCATCTTCCTGGTCACAACCTTCTTCAAGGACACCCGGACCGAGCGCGAACCCTTTGTATTCCGCCCACGTGATATCACCGACAGCCTGATCGCCGTGCGTGGGCATCCGATGGTTCTGAAAATCCTGCCGGTTTACGCATTCTTCATGATCGCCAACGTCACTTTCTATGTTTTCGTCGACAACTTTCTGACGAGCGCATTTGGATACGGTGTGATCGGTGGCAGCATGGCCATGGTGGTGATCGGCTTTGCGCTGGCGTTCTCGAGCACTTTCCTCGTCAAGCCCGCGCAAGAACGTTTCAGCAAACACCAGATCATCTATACGTCTCTCATCGTGATGGTGATTTGCGGCCTGGCCTTTGCCTTCAGCCCCAGCGGTGTGCTCAGCTATGTGCCGGTCTTCTTCTTTTACTTCCTGTTCGGTGTCGCATATCCAACCATGCTGGGCCTGTTCTCGTCCAGCGTCAGTGAGACGGACCAAGGCTGGGTCATGGGCGTGACCACGGCGGTCTTCTGTCTGGCGGGTGGGATTATGTCCCTGATCGGCGGCGGGTTGATGAGCATCGACATCCGCGTGCCTTACTACATCGTGGTCATCGCTGCGATCTTCGGCCTGATCGGAATGCACCGTCGCTGGAAAGGGAAAGAGATCAAGGCATTGTTAGCCTGAAATGGTTTCAACCGTCAGATTGCCGTTTGTATAAACGCAAATATCGGCGGCAATCGCCATGGCTTTGCGCGCTACCTGCTCGGCTTCTTTGTCGCTGTCCATCATCGCGCGGGCCGCGGCTAGTGCAAAGTTCCCGCCCGATCCGATGGCCGCCACGTTGTGCTCAGGCTCCAGCACGTCCCCTGCCCCAGTGATGACCAGCAAATCCTTGCCGTCGGTGACGATCAGCATCGCCTCAAGCTTTTGTAGGTATTTGTCGGTGCGCCAGTCCTTGGCCAGTTCGACCGAAGCGCGGGCCAGTTGGCCGGGTGTGGCCTCAAGCTTGGCTTCCAAACGTTCCAGCAGTGTGAAAGCATCTGCGGTCGATCCGGCAAAACCTGCCACAACCTCGAATCCGCCGGGCGACAAACGGCGTACTTTGCGGGCCGTTCCCTTGATCACGGTCTGACCAAGGCTGACCTGACCATCACCGGCTATGACAACCTGACCGTTCTTTTTGACGCCAATGATCGTCGTGCCGTGCCAACCGGGAAAGTCGTTATCTGCCATGATCGTCTCCGTTTTCGCTGGCGGTATATATGGGCCGGGTAAGGTGTTGGCGCAACCCGTTCTTAAAGTGCCCAAAAGATATGCAGAAAATGCAATCCGGGGTTACCAGACCAGCAATTGTGAGTCCAAGCGCGCGGGACTACATGAGGCTTACAACCGACAACGGGTCGGCTGTTTCACATCTAAGGACTGCGCACATGGCAACCACAGCTAACATTCATGCGCCGCTCGGAGCAGCTACCATCCTGCACGTGGCGGACGCGTTCTCAAACGTCGTCAAATCTGTTGCGAAATGGAACGACGCACGTAAAACACGGAACCTTCTGTCGGAGCTCAGCGACGCACAGCTGGAAGACATCGGTCTGACCCGCGAAAGCATCGCAAATATCTGATCCTTCGTCTGGATTACCGAATTGGAACAGCCGCCCGGAACCCCGAGCGGCTTTTTCTTTGTCAGCTTTGTACGTATTTCCCCGACAAGTCGGGTAGAAATGCTTCGACCGCTGCGGTTGCAACCACGTGTTTAGTGCCGGCCTCGTTATCCATCACGTCCAGCCCGCCTTTGACCGCGCGTACTTCGGCACGGCCCCGCGGCAGATCGGCAGCAACCAGATCACAATCCACCTGATCAGGCTTTTGGACACCAATGGTCACGCTGACACGCATTTGGGAATGATCAATACCCAGTTTGGAAAACAGTGTGATTGATGAATGATGCAACGCATCCTGCACCGCGCGGCGCGCCGCTTTGGTATAATCCTGACCGTATAGGTCGTTGCCCGTTCCCATCTCCAGAATGATGCGTTTTTCACTCATTGCGCGGGCTCCATGTCAAAGGAAACGATCAGGGCGGCGTTTGCGATGACCGTGCACCCGTCCCCATGTGGCTTTTCGATATCCAGCCCACCTTTGGTGACGGTGATATTCGGCTGACCATAAGGAAAGATTGCCTTCAGCGCGTCAGTGTCCACCTGATCTGGTTTCTGCACCCCGATTTCGGCATCGATGATCATTGCCTCTTTAGGAAACCCGAACAGTTCGGCCATGTTGACCGAGTTGTGCCACAGCGCATCCTTGATCGCCCGTAACGACGCCTCGGTATAGTCCATTCGGCGCAGGGATGTACCCATGCCGAATTCTACAAGAACACGCGTTTTTGCCATTGGTTTCTCCGACATATAAAACAAAAAAGGCGCCCCGATCTGAGGCGCCTTTGAAACGTTCTGCTAGGACCAGATCAGATGGATTCGTCGATCCAGCTTTGCAGTGCGGCCTTGGGTGCTGCACCTGCGCGGTTGGAAACAACCTGACCGTCCTTGAAGATGAACAGCGCGGGGATACCGCGTACGCCCATCGCAGCGGCAGAGTTCGGGTTGCTGTCCACATCCACCTTGGCGATTTTCACCTTGTCGCCATACTCGGCGGCCAGCTCTTCCAGTGCGGGGCCGATTTGCTTGCAGGGGCCGCACCATTCTGCCCAGAAGTCCACGACCACGGGAACGGTCGAGTTCTTGACTTCGGCGTCAAAGGTGTCGTCGGTAACGGCTACGGTCGACATATTCTGTCTCCTGAATGGGGTAACTCGGGAACAGAACGTAGGTGCCGCGTGGGGTAAGGTCAAGGTATCCGAGCGCGGGTCAGGGCATCCGTCACAAGATCGTGTGGCAACCACATGAGGTTCGCGGTTCGGGTCCAAAGAATGGCGGTTCGAATGCTGCGGTCAGGATAGATCTGAGCAAGCGCCTGCGCATAGGCCCCCATTTGGCGTAACAGGCCCTCTGGGCAGTCATCAACGCGATTTGGAACAGTTGCATTTGTTTTAAAATCAATCACTTGCACGTCCGTATCCGAAACGATGAGCCGGTCGATGACCCCATGCATGCGCTGCCCATTCAAATCTGCAGTTACTGGAACTTCGGCCAGAGTTTCAGGAGCAAAAATATCCCTCACCGGTTCAGCCGTCAGAACCCGGGTGGCTTCGGTCAAAAGCTCTTGCCGGTCTGTGTCCTGCATATCGGGTAGCAGCCGCGCGCAAAGTTCGGGCCAAATCTCCGGTTCAGCTATCGGCAAGTGTTCCAGCAGCAGATGCAGACGTGTTCCACGCAGTTTCGCAGCGTCTTCATCCAAACCGGCATCACCGGGTAACGCTTTGGCCCCCCCCAGATCCGAAGGGCTGAGCGTGCTTGTGGGTTCAGCGGGTTCGGGTGCCGGATGTCGAAACATGTCTGGTAACTCGGATCGTTCAGTCGCCATTTGCGGCTGATCGACCAAAGGCAGCGCACCCCAATCCCCCTGAGACAGGCGGCGAATGTCGGAACCCGGCAGCTGCGCGGCTCCGGCCCTCTCCATCGCTGCCTCGACCATTTGATACCAGCTGTTGCCGTCTTTCCCCAATTCGCCGGCTGCGGCCACGATTAACCACTTTTCGGCCCGTGTTAGAGCCACATATAGAAGCCGGAGCCGTTCATTCTCCTCACGCGTGCGCGCCTCTTCCCGCGCCTGAGCGATCAGTTTGGGCGAGACATCTGCCGACACTTTCCACAGCGGAATGCCTTCGGTCACCATGATCTCGGCATCGCGCGGTGCTTGGCGTTTGCCGGTATCCGGCAGGATCACGACCGGGGCCTCAAGACCCTTTGATCCATGCACGGTCATCACGCGGACCATATTGCCCAAACCGCTCATCTGCCGTTTGATTTCCAGATCGTCGGTCTGCATCCAGACCAAAAACCCAGTCAGGCTGGGGATATCCGTTCGTTCATAGGCCAGCGCCTGAGACAGCAACGCGTTGATGCCGTCTTCCGCTTCGGCCCCCAGGCGGCCTAACAGCTTTCGCCGCCCGTCATGGCGGGTCAGAATGCGTTCGATCAGGTCATAGGGGCGCAAAAAATCGATCTGGCTGCGCAAATCGTTCAAAATGGCGAGCGTTTCGGGAAATTCCTCAGCCCGCTTGCGCAGCGCGGCCCAGAGGAATTGCTCCTGCCGCCGGTGCGCCAGATCGAAAAGCTGCTGTTCAGACCATCCGAACAAAGGGGATTTCAGAACCGTTGCCAGCGACAGGCTGTCTTCGGGCGTGGCCAGAAAGCTCAGCAGCGCAGCGAGGTCTTTGACCGCCAGTTCAGCGCCCACCTTAAGCCGGTCGGCCCCGGCGATGGGCAGCCCGGCAGATTTGCAGGCGCGGATGATTTCGGCAAACAGGTCTGACCGCCGCTGCACAAGGATCAGGAAATCTCCCGGTTTCACCTTTCGTCTTACAAACGTGCCGTTCTTGTCATCCTCAGGGATCGTTTCGCCCCGTTCGATCATGGCCTTGATCGACTGTGCAACCTGTTCGGCCAGAATGACGGTATGGTGCCGCGCACCGGGGCGATCCACCGGATCGGTCCAGTCGCCCTCCTCGGCCTCTTCGACCTTTTCCACGACAGGCCAAAGATCAACCCGGCCTGGCAGGTCAGCTTTGAAAGCACGGTGCTGGCTGTCCTTGTGAAACCCTGCCTCGATCCGGTTTTCAAAAAGAATATCGACCAAAGACAGGATGGCGCTGGAGGAGCGGAACGAATATTCCAGCGTCATATCCCGCAATTTAGAGTCTGATTCAGCCAGTTTCCGGCCAAACTCTTCCTGCATTCTGTCAAACGCCTGCGGGTCGGCGCCCTGAAAGGAATAGATCGACTGTTTCTTGTCGCCGACCACAAAAATAGTGCGCTCAACCCCGGATCGGGCCCCTTCCCCGCTGGTGAATTCCTGCGCCAGCTTCTCGACCACGTCCCATTGGTCCGGACTGGTGTCCTGTGCTTCGTCCACCAGAATATGGTCGATGCCGCCGTCTAACCGATACAGCACCCATTCGGCCACCGCCGGGTCATTCAGCACTTGCCGCGCGCGCAGGATCAGGTCGTCGAAGTCCAGCCAGCCCCGCAATTGCTTGCGTCGCTCGTACTCTGGCAGGAAGGCTGCGGCAAAGCGGTGCAGGACGGCGGTTTTCTGTGCCGCGACCAAGGCAAGGCGCTGTTCGCGCGCGGACTCGACCCGCAGCATGAAGGATTTCAATTGCGGCATCCGGTCGGCCAGCTCGCCCTCACGCAGGGGTTTGGTTGGAAACCCGTTGATCTTGGCGGTGAAAGGTTCCTTAGCTTTAGCTCCGGTTAGGAATACGCTCTCCAGCATCGGCAGATGCATCAATCGCGCTTCGGTGAAACTGGCCAGCTTGGCCGCTGCCTTGGCATCGTTGACGCCGCTTTCTGTCAAAGCGGGCAGCATGGACTGGATCAATTCGACTTCGCCGCCCAGAAACACCCGCTCGGCCAGGTCCGTTTCGTCAAAGCCATCCGGAAGATCGAACCGTTTCAATAGGTCGGACCAGCCCAATGGCAGTGCAAACAGGTTGCACCTGTGCGTGATCGCGGCGGTCAATTTGTCAAAGCCCGTATCGGTCACGAACCGGGCTACATCTTCAATCAACCCGGCCTGCGGACCTTCGGCGAAGTCCTCGACGATTTCTTCCCGCAAAAGCGCTGCTGCGCGGTCTTCCATTTCGGAGAACTGAGGGCTGACCCCAGCCTCCAGCGGGAACCGCCGCAGCAACGAGGCGCAGAACGAGTGAATGGTCTGGATTTTCAGACCACCCGGCGTTTCGATGGCGCGGGCAAACAAAGTGCGGGCTTGCGCCAATCTGTCCGAGTCGATGTCGCCGGGCACGCCCAGATCGGTCAATTGCTCCAAAAGAGCAGCATTTTCCAGCATTGCCCACTCACCAAGGCGCTTGAACAATCTGTTCTGCATCTCGCTGGCGGCCGCCTTGGTATAGGTCAGGCACAGAATGTGCCGCGGTTGGACCCCGCCCAGCAACAGGCGCGCCACGCGGTCGGTCAGAACCCGCGTTTTACCCGACCCCGCGTTAGCCGCCAGCCAGGTTGAGGCATCCGGTCGCGCCGCCTGCACTTGCCGTTCGGTTGCATCGTTTCGCGGGCTCATTTCAGGTCCTCAGGGCAAGTTTCAGCGGTTCGGTCCCATTCGCCGAACCGTGCCAGATGATCATAGTCGCCGATATCTGTGTCTTTGTGCAGCATCCGACGGGATGAAAACCCCTGATCAGGCTCTAAATAAGCTGAAATCAGCTCTTTTAATTCAGCAATAACTTTATCGGTTGGCTCTGTGATCAAGGGTGCGGCAACCTCTTTGTAACTGCCGCCCATGCCGATGAAGATGGCTTCGGCTACGTCTATCGGGTCAATGCCTTCGATACCGCCCTGCTCGGCCATGGCCGCCTCGATCAGCAGCTGTTTGTCGAACTTGGATTGCTGACTTTCTGTGGGCGGCGCGCCGGTTTTGTAATCGATGATCCGCAGCGCGCCCCAGCTGTTGCGATCAATCCGGTCCGCACGTCCGACGATGGTAAAATCCAGAGGGTTCAGCACCAGTTTCATAGCTGCTTCAAACGCAATTGGCCCGCCGTCACCCCGGCGCGAGAGTTCAGCGCTCAGGAATTCGTCTGCGATCCGTTCCAACCGGGCCAACCAGAGTTTGCGGGCGGTGGGCCAGGCCACATGCTGTTCCAGAAGGCTGTGCGCCCGCTTGAGGAAATTCTCACGTGTCAGCAAAGCGCTGTCGAGAACGCTGTCTTTAACGAAATGTTCAAGGATTTCATGGATCACGATGCCCCGCAGCAAGGCATCGGGGGCCTGCACCAAGGGGTCAAGCGGTTTCAGGCGCAACACGTGTTTGGCATAGATCGCATAAGGATCGCGGATCAGCCGCTTGATTTCGGTCACTGACAAGCGACGTGGGCGTGCAGCGACCGGCGGGCGAGGCGACGGGCGAGGCGCGGGTTCAATGCGTGGCGCTTCTTCCAAAGCTTCTGACCAGTCCAGCCAGCGCTGACCACGCGCACCCATTTCTTCCAGAGCGTTGCGACCGCCCTGCTCCGGCAACCCTTGCAACAGGTTTGTCAGCCGGTTGAGCCAGCGCGACGGCACCGTTTCCGCGTCATCCGAGCGGGTCGCGCGGGTCAGCCAAACCTCGGGCGCGCCGACGGCTTGCTGGAAATCATGTGCCGACAAACCGATCCGACGTTCAGGCAGCAGCAACCCGGCCTTGTCGCGCATCTGGCGGTTCAGCCACGGATCTGGCGACGGGGCCTCGGGCCAGCTTCCTTCATTCAAACCGCCCAGAATCAGCAGGTCGGCACCTTGCACTCGCGCCTCAAGGGTACCCCAGATCATGATATGTGGATGCGGGGCATCGCGATCACGAACCTCTTCGCTGGCCAAAAGCGCGCCCAGAAAATCGGCGAAATCATGTGCCGTCATCGGGCCACCATGCTGCGCTTCATCTCTGAGAGAGTTCACGACCGCCAGCGCCTTTTGACCTGCGTTTTTGTCCCAAAGCGTGCCGGTTTCACCTGTGCTGCCAGCCGAGATCGCTTCGGCCAGTGTAGTCAGCCGGTCTACCCAGTCGGAAAGATGCAGCTCGCCGCTGATTTGCTGGTCGCAAAGGTGATGTACGACCCATTTGACCCAGCTTTCAGGTGCTTCTTTGCGGATCGCAAATGCCGTCAGGCTGATACTGTCGGGGAATGGCGGGCCATGGCGGCGAAGGTCCAGCTCCAGATCACGCGTATGCAACAGATGAGTGCCACGCTCACCGCCGTCATGGCACAGCGGGTGTTTCAGCAGCGTCAGCAACGCCTCGCCTTCAAGGCGGCGCGTGAACAAGTTGGCCACATGGCGCAGAAAACGACCGGGCGGTGAGAGTTGCAGAGGCAAGCCCGCACTGTCATCCGGTAGGATATTCCACCGATCGAGTGCGGCGCTGACCTGACGGGTCAACATGCGATCCGGTGTGATCAGGGCAGCGGTTTGACCGTCTTCAGCGGCTTGTCGCAGGCGCAAGGCGATGGTCAAAGCTTCGGCGCGGGGCGATTGCGCCTCGACCAGAGTCAGGGCTTTGGTTGCACCCTCCAGGTCGGTAAGTTCAGGCCCTTCGGTCATCCAGGCGTCAGTTACCGGTGCCGGGCGTAAAGCGAGCGAAACCAAACGGTTGCGCGCGCGTGAAGGCGAGGACAAGTCAGTCCATGCAGCAACCTGATCAGGCGCAAGATCCAGCGCACGCATGAGTTTGCGGAACCGGTATTGTGGGTGGTCTTCCGATGTCAGTGCATCGTCCAACCCTTGCCATACATGATCGGGCTGGTCGAAGTCATAGCCCGGCAGAACCAGTGCCCCTTGTGACAGTCGCGCTATGGCCTCCATCAGCATCAAGGTTGTTCCGCGCGACCCGGTGGAGCCTGCCAGAATGACTGGGTGCTGCGGAGGATTCTCCTGCCAGCGCGCGATCAGGTTTTCGACAACGCGGCGTTGGCGGGCTTGTGCATCCATCGTTTGTGCGCCGGTATCGATGAAGTGGTCTGCAATGCCAATGAAAGCCTGCGCTCGTGCCCAATGCCCCGACATGTCGCTGACATCCAACTGCCGAATGGCCTCGGGCGACACACTTTCGCCCTGCATTTCATCAATGAGGGCCGCCAAGCTGTCCGAGAGGTCGAAGACCGAAGAGCGCGCCGCCAGATCCGGCTGTTGCTCCAGCAGTTTGGCCACCAGCTGCGTGAGTTCCAGACGTCGTCGAAGCGGTGGAATGGCAGGGGGAATCTTTGCCAAATCAACGCTTTCCCCCAAATCCGTGACCAGCGACAGGCGTGGCAGCAGGCAGGGCGACCCTTGATTGAACAGCTCGCGAACGCGCCGTTCCATACGCCTTGTATTCAGAACCAATTCCACCCGCGCCAAGGCTTCTGGCGGGCCAGAGCAGCGCTGCCGCAGGCCATCCACCAGTGCTTTCGGGAAATCTGTGCCGGGCGGCACAGCAAAGACACGGGGCAGGGTGCTGGGTTCAAACATCTGTCAGCAGACCTTCGGCCAGGGCGATCCCTTCAGGGCGACCGACGTCACACCATCGCCCCGGATACTCTATAGCAAACAGGCGATTTTGATCGTGCATCTGGTTCCAAAGCAGATTCAACGAGAACGCGGATTGCGGGAATGCCTGCAGTCCATCCGTTTTGATAATCTGCGCCCCCCCATAGACCAAACCCGGCCCGCGCGTGATACGCCCGTCCGCGTCGGCCGAGAAATCTCCGTCCCCCGTGTGACCAGTGGCTTGGGCAATAGGAACACACATCAAAAGCGCATCCATACGGGTCGGATCCCACGCTTTCTGCAACAGGGTCAGAGGGTTTGGCCCCGACCAGATGGCGTCGGTGTTCAGTGTGAAAACGGGGTCGGTGCCCAACAAGGGCAGGGCGGCTCTTAATCCGCCGCCGGTTTCCAGAATCTCTGGCTCTTCGCGTGAGATTAATACCCCTTTGGGGTTGAGATGCGCATACAGTTGATCGGCGTGGTAATGCACGTTCGCCACGATGCGCACAGGGTCAAGTTCGTAAACAAGATCCAGCGCGTGATCAATCAGAGGACGCCCGGACACGTTGATCAACGGCTTGGGACGGTCCTTGGTCAAAGCGCCCATACGTGTGCCAAACCCTGCTGCAAACAGCATCACGCCAAAGGGTGAACCGGTCATTGCACCCTCAGCTTGTTCAAGTTTTCGGGGGTTGGGCTGGGCAAAGCCTCGTGCAGCAACGGTGCGATCGACACCAGGGCCGGATGATCCAGATCGCGCATCAGATGGTCCCAGACCGCTGGTATCATGTCCACGTAGTGCGGTTTGCCAAAGTCCGTGGCAAGGCGTGCGAACACACCTAAAATGCGCAGGTTCCGTTGTGCGCCCAGCACGCTGTAAGCGGTGCGAAAATCGTGATCGTCCATGCCAGAGGCCGCAATATACCGATTGATCATCTGCATTTCGACCCCGGGAGAGACCTTGCGGCGAATGTCCTGCAGCAAGGAGACCAGATCATAGGCGGGATGCGCCAGAACGGCTGATTGGAAGTCCAGCAGGCCAACGCGTTTTAGCCCGTCGCGATCCGGGAGCCAAATCAGATTTTCCGCGTGATAGTCCCTGAGCGCGACCACTTTCGCACCTGATGTTTCGCGGTGCAGAACATCCGCGAAACGGTGTTCAAACCGGCTTAGTGCACGTGCGTCGTAAGACCCCACAATTCCGGCCGCGTAACTTGTAAAGGCCAGCGTGCACAGTTCGGTCATCAGCGGCGGGTCAAAGGATGTCAAAGACAAAGACGGCGCTTGATGCAGGTGCAGCAAAACGTCTGTTGCCGCTTCATACAAAACACGTTCCTTCGAAGGATCCTTTGCCAGCACCCGGCTAAAAAGATCGTCACCCAAATCTTCCAGCAACAGAAAACCGTATTGCGCATCTTCTGCGTAGATCTCAGGCGCGCTCAGGCCAACCGAACGCAGGTAATTCCCGATGCGCACAAAGTCCTCGACATCCTCGCATTTTTCAGGTGGTGCATCCATCAAAACGGCCGTTTGTCCGCTGGCCTGGTCGGTCAGCCGTTCGTAGCGGCGGTCCGAAGCGTCGCCCGCTAGCGGTGCACGGGTGGCCTCAGCCCATTGGGTTTGAGCAATCAGGGCCTCGGCAAGGACCGTCCTGTTTGTCATCCGAAGGTCTCCAGTTTCTTTGTCCATTTCGGATCAAGCCATGATAGGGTCAGATGGCGCAAATCTTCTGTGTTAGGGTCTGTTTCAAAGGTCAATCTCAAAGCGGCACCTGGTGTAAGTGGACCAAGTTTGTCAGGCCATTCGACAAGGCAGATAGCGGTTTCGAAAGCGTCAATCAGGCCCAGTTCCTCAACCTCGTCTACCGCACTCAGACGATAGAGATCGCTGTGCCAGATTTCACCAATTGGCGTATCGTAGACCTGCACCAAGGTAAACGTAGGCGAAGGGACATCTTCGGGCTCAGACATGAGCGACTGAATAAGCGCGCGCGCAAAATGTGTCTTGCCGCTGCCGATCTCACCTTCCAACAACACAACATCGCCCGATTGCAGGTTTGCACCAATACGCTCGGCGAAATTGGCGGTTTCTTCGGGGGACTGAAACGTCAGGGATCGCGGCTTTGTCGTCATGGCGCCACAATGGCCTTGCGTCTGACGGGCTGCAACCCGGTTCAGGCGCTGATCTGTTCTATCTGCTGGATTTTCGACGGGATTCTAGAAATGGAAAAACGAACTATGGTCGCGCCGTTCTGGAGCGGAGTGACCGTGCATTGAATAGGGGTACCGGTTCTCAAATGAATTTCAGCCGTCCATTCAGCCCGATCATCACGCATTTCCAAGAAATCCCTGATCTCGCCCAGTATCGGGGTTGCAAGACAGAGATCCTGCCAGCGTCGTGTGACATCTGTGGCCGTGTCAGTTTGAAAACCGGCATCTTCTGCGTCACCCCAAAGTTTTTGATACGCGTAGTTGGTCAATGCCAGGGTGCCGTCATCTGCAAACACGGCTATTCCATCTGCAAGCTTGTCCAGTATGGACTGCATAAGGTCCATTTCAGACCGAAAGCGGCGCGTCAGGGTGATCTCGGCTGTGATGTCCTCAAACAAGAACGCCACGGCCCCGTCGGGATGTGGTCGACCACTGACCGAATAGACTGAACCGGATGGGAGCGACCATGTCTCGTGATAGTTTCCATCTTCTGCAGCCTCGAGAAGGTCATTCATCTGGCGCCGCCAACTGCGATAGTTCTTGGGCTCGGGCATCATGTGCTGATCCCGAAGGCGGTCGAAAAAGCTGCTTAGACTCGGACGACAGCTTAGAAAATCTGGCGGTAGGGTGGTCAGGTCGATCAAAGCTGGATTGAACAGTGCAAGTTGCCTGTTGCGATCGAAAATGGCCAAGCCGATTGATAGCTGCGCAAAGGTCTTGGTCATCGTCTGGACAAATTTGCGCTGGGCGGTTTCTGCTTGGACGATGGCGTTGATGTCGACGGCATAACACAGGTGGCCGGACGCGTGTTCTACCTGAGTCAGATCGAACCAAAGCTTGTTACAGCTGCCTGAAACTTCAACAGACACTCTGGTCTTTCCAACGGATCGTTCCTCGGGCGTTGAAGGGAATAAGGGGTCGGTCAGGTCGGTGTCCTGATCGCGTGCTTTGCGCACGAGTGTGACATAGGCGGCGTTGCACCATTGCACCCGGTTGTTCTGACCCAGCAGCCACACTGGGTATGGGGCCTGATCCATGGCCAGCCGGGTTGGATCGTTCTGCGCTTCTGACCCTGCGGGCTTGGCCTTGGCAGCTTCACGCAGGCGGACACGGACAATTCCGTCAATCCACTCGCAAAGAACATCGCGCTCGACAGTGCAGTCGATAGGAGACACCACAACATATCCCTTATCGCGCACAGCGCCCGGAGATTCCGGAAAGGTCGGGAAATCCCTTTGTAGCAATCGGCGCAAGTCGGCCCAGTTTCTCACATGTTCGAAACCCGCCAGGGCGATGTCGGAATGGCTGATCAGCCTTTCTTCGTCGAACAGAAACACTGCGTCAAACAATGAGGTGTTTGAAAATAGCCCAAACGCAAAGTCCCTTTGCGCACGACGCGGTAAGAGCCACTGAACGGCAAAACAGCCCGAGACAATGCTGATCGCGGCCAGAATGATCCAATCGGCCATTGTGTTCCCCAAAGCAGACTCCAACCCGCTTGGACTATGAGCATGATTGGTTAACGGTCTCTTAACTCACACCTGAATGCGTTCGTTCAGACCCGATGGGACAGGCGTATCGCCTTTTTGTGCGTCAATCAGCTTGCGTGGCCAGGAGACTTTGACAATGGCGCCTCTGCGTGCGGGGTCGTCAGTCAGGCGTTGATAGGGATCAGCGCCATTGGCGAACTCCAATTCAGCACCACTGCGTTCCAGCAAGGTTTTGGCGATGAACAGGCCAAGGCCCATGCCTTCATATTCAGGGCGGGCCTTCTGGTCCGTTTCTGCCCGCCTGCGTCGCATAAAGGGATCACCGATGCGACCAATCATATGAGATGGATATCCGCGTCCGTCGTCCATAATACTGACGGTGATAAGGTTGTCGGTCCATTCAGCCTCGACCCAGACATTATACCGTGCAAAATCCACTGCATTCTGAATCAGGTTTCGCAATCCGTGGATGATTTCAGGCTTTCGCAGGATTGAAGGCTGTTGCACATCCCCGTCCTGCGCCGGCCCTTCGTAAAAGTGGACCTCTTTACCGCGGCCGACATGTGGTTCTGCGGCTTCATTCACCACGGTCGAAAGCGGGGCCTGCCGCAAATGAAGGTCGTCCTTACCAGCCCGGCCCATGTCCCTTAGAATGTCCCGGCACCGGTCGGCCTGCTCGCGGATCAAAGCGGCGTCTTCCTTGAGGTCGGGGTGGTCGTCCAGTTCCTCGATCAGTTCCGCGCTGGTCAGTTTGATTGTCGCCAGCGGCGTGCCCAACTCGTGCGCGGCGGCCGCAACAACGCCACCCAAATCAGTCAACTTCTGTTCACGCGCCAGGGCCATGTGCGTCGCAGCCAATGCTTCAGACATGGACTGAACCTCAGCGCTGACGCGGTGGGAATAAGCTCCGATAAAAACAATAGCGATGACGATCGCGGCCCAATTGCCGAACAGAAGAATATCCGGAATATCCAGAACCAGCCCCAGGCTGGTGCGCAGTGGCAGATGGAACTCGGCCAGCAGGGTCGTCAGCACAATCGCCACCGCGCCAACGATCAGGGTCGAACGCGTGCTCATGACATTGGCCGAGATCGTGACTGGACCCAACAGCAGAAGCGCAAACGGATTGTTCAGCCCACCGGTCAGGTACAGCAATATGGACAACTGCAAGAGGTCAAACAGAACCATCAAAAAATTTTCAAACTCGGTCAGACGCTTGTTCTGTGGGAACAAAAGGATGGCCGTCAGGTTGCCCATGACCGAAATGCCGATGGCCAGATAGCACAGGCCCAGCTGCAACTGCACATCGTAATATTGCTGGGCAACAGTAATGGCTGTGAATTGGCCAATGATGGCCACCCATCGCAACAGGATCAGAGTGCGCAGGCGAATCCAGCTGCTCCGTTCCTGGCCGCGCCAAAAAGTCTGGTTGGATTCTGCCATCGGTTCCTTATGTCCTGTTGCAAAGGCTGATCATCTTGATAGGTGTCCCGGCCGAAACGATCAACAACCCCCTTGTGACCGGAACACTGAAATGACCCGTCTATACGCAATTCTCGCAACTGTTGTATTGGCAATTGGCCTTGGGGCCATGTGGCTTTTGACGCGGGGCAGCGGTTCTGATGACCAGTTTGCGCAGTGCCGGTCCAGCCAGATCGCAGGGGGAGCGGCCACTATCGGTGGGCCGTTTGAGCTGGTCAATGGCAAGGGCGAAACGGTGACTGACGCAGATGTGATCACCGAGCCGACGCTGGTTTATTTCGGCTACACGTTCTGCCCGGATGTCTGTCCTTTTGACATGTCGCGCAATGCTGACGCCGTGGATATCTTGGCCGAGCGCGGGTATTCCACGACGCCGCTGTTCATTTCAATCGACCCCGAACGTGACACGCCAGAGGTGGTGGATGACTATGCCTTCAACCTAGGGGGCAAGACCATCGCGCTGACAGGCTCGCCCGAGCAAGTGAAGGCGGCAAGCAAGGCTTACAAGACCTATTACAAGGCGCATGACAAAAGCGACGAGTACTATTTGGTCGATCACTCCACCTTCACATATCTGGTCACGCCCGAGCATGGTTTTCTTGAATTTTTCAAGCGCGATGACACGGCCGAGCAAATGGCGGACAAGGTCGGATGCTTTTTGGATCAGGCCGCTTCGTAACAAGGTTGTTTGACCTTTGTTCCCGCGCTGCTATTACTCATGTTCAAGCCAACGGCATGAAATAGCAGAAAGACCTAAGTATGGCAGACAGTTCTCAGCTTGATATTGGCCCTGATAAATCCCTGCTTCTGGTGGATGATGACGAGCCGTTTCTGAGACGTTTGGCCAAGGCCATGGAAAAGCGTGGGTTCGAAGTTGAAACCGCCGGATCCGTCGCAGCAGGCCGCGCTATTTCTACTGCACGCCCCCCGGCTTATGCCGTGGTTGACCTGCGGCTTGAGGATGGCAACGGCCTGGACGTGGTTGAAGTGCTGCGCGAAAAACGCCCGGACAGCCGGGTCGTGGTTCTGACGGGCTATGGCGCAATTGCGACTGCCGTGGCCGCCGTGAAGATCGGTGCAACAGATTATCTGTCCAAACCCGCCGATGCGACTGACATTACCAACGCGCTGCTGGCCAAGGGCGATGAACTGCCGCCGCCGCCGGAAAACCCCATGAGCGCAGATCGCGTGCGCTGGGAACACATCCAGCGGGTTTATGAGCTATGTGATCGGAACGTCTCGGAGACGGCGCGACGGTTGAACATGCACCGCCGGACGTTGCAGCGGATTTTGGCAAAGCGCAGCCCCAGATAGAGAAAAGCCGTTGGGTTCGGTCCGATCAGGGTCCTCTTCGGAGGATCCAAATTAGGGCTGCGCGTCAGGATTCGGATAAATGAACCCGTTTACCGGGTACAAGCTGCCATATTGACCCGGAAGGCTTTCGACCCGTACCAGCGTCCAGTCATTGTTTTTGGACACGTCTCTGACGCCCATCTTCAATGACACTTTGTTGCGGTGCCAATTGGCGTGGTTCACGATGACTTCGCGCTCGGTGACAACATCGGATACGACAGCCACATGGCCAAGTGGCATCCCGCGTGTTGCCCGAAACGACATGACAGAACCAACAACCGGCTCGTTGCCCCGATCAAACGCACTGCGCGCCTTGCCCCACCAATCCTTGGCGTTTCCACGAATTTCGATACCGCTGAGGTTGCGCGCATAGGGCACGCACCACACCCTTTGCCCGCGGGACTGCTTTTGCGAGACCTCGCGTAGCGCCATCAACTGACGGTCCGGGTCAAGCTGCGCATCGGTTGGGCCGTGGGCGCACGCAGAAATCAGACTCAAAAACCCCACCGCAATTGCGGCTCGGGTTGTGCCGGACAAACGCGGCCAATTCGTGTCTGTTTTGCGTATGCCTGTGTTCAAGAATCTTCACTGCCCATTCGAAGACATGTGAGTTTTAGGGCTAACGTGCGGGCTGTGAAAAGAGGTCTGCAAATACGCGGCAAGATTTCGCCGGTTCTCTGTTGCGTCGTTAAGACAATAGCGGGTCCCGAAGACGACTAAAAAACCGAAGTGTTTAATACTGAGCTTGGGTAGTTCGTCCGAGACGACACGATGTCTGAACATGCATCGTCGGACGTTGCAGTGGATTTTCGCAAAGCGCAGCCCGCGTTAGGGGCGTCTTTGTCTTAGCACACAGACCAAAGCGCTGACTGATCTTTGTCACGGTTGATTTGATTGGCACGGAACGTGAGCACAGAGCTGTCGGGCGAGATGCGCGTACCCGAGTGCATTGGGATGCAACCCGTCTGATGTCCAGTCGCGGACGTTATCACCGTATTCAAGTGGCGGTGCGAGAAAGGTACAGGTCTTCATGTTTGCACAGGCTTGTTGTGCAGCAGCGTTAAAAGCGGATCGGAACGCCTCGTTCTCGGGCGTCCAGGTTGCGTCTTTAACGGGCAGAACAGCGCTCCAGATCAATGTGTTGGCGGGTGCAAAAGTGTCCGCAAGCTGCGCGACAAAGCCCGGAACCTCTTCCACGGGAGTGTTAGTCATTGCATCATTGACGCCGATCGCCAGATACCAGACCGGAATATGCGCTATGAGTTCTGGGTTAACCCTTGCAATCAGACCCGGCGTTGTGTCACGGCTAATCCCCAGGTTCAGAGAGTTTTTGACCACGTTACTGGTCAGCCACCCTTCAATGATGGAATCGCCGATAAAAGCGATTTGAATATCGGGTGAAGCCAATGCCTGAGAAGTTGGCCGTTCGTGCAACCAGACCATACGCTTGTAGTGATTGGTTTCAGTTACGGGAATGGAAGCTCCGCTGAATTTGCGGATTGTTTTTGAAAGGTATCCGGTTTTGATCAAAACGGCAGTAAGAGTCAAAAACAGAAGCAGATTAGTGAGCAGTAGAAGCTGGATTCCCATCTGTTTCTTCATCTCTTTACCACCATTTGTCGCTCGAACCGCCTGCTACAGCTGTGACAGCAGGTCTTCATGCCGTGCGGTATAGGCTTGCCGCACCTCAATTGGCGGGCGCAAGGTAATAGTCAGTCCTTCCATTACTGCTTTGTCCGGACGACCAAAAAACTTGGTGGCCTCGGCCTCTGAAAAGCCCGCAATCTGCGTCGCCTCCATCCATGCGCTGATCTTGTCTGCCTTCTTAATCTGCCGTTTCACCGTCTTCGGAACTTCGGCAGGCAAGCCGAACCGGATGTGGATCGCCGCCGCCAGACGGTCATCCAGTGCGCCATAATCCGGGCCGACGGCGGATTTGACCGGCGAGATCATGTCGCCGATCACATATTCCGGCGCATCGTGTAACAGCGCGGCCAGCCGCCATTTGATTGGCGCTTTGGGCGAAATTCGACCAAATATCTCTTCTACCAGCAAGGAATGCTCGGCCACGGAATAGGCAAAATCACCATTGGTTTGACCGTTCCAGCGCGCCACAAAGGCCAGTCCGTGCGCGATATCTTCGATCTCGATATCCACTGGGGTCGGGTCCAGCAGGTCCAGCCTGCGGCCTGACAGCATCCTCTGCCATGCTCGGGGTTGTGTTGCCATTTTGCCATGCCTTGTGAAGTCGGACACATAAAAATCGTATTTTTCTGCTATGATGTACCTGTCAGGATCACTAGCTGCCAACGTTTTCTTGAGCGTTCGTGCTTTGAAACATCACCACTCGATCCCGACATTAAAACCGAGGGGGGCACACGCTTCTCCCGGTGTGCTCCTCTCGCAAGCGAAACGCGATACGAAAGGAGTTCGCCATGTTCAAGCGTTTGTTCGCCATTACATTGACCTTTGGTATGGCTGCCACAGCCCCACCTGCTTTTGCCCAAAACTGCGCAGAGCGAGAATCGATCATCACCAAATTGCAGGAAAGCTACGCCGAGGAATTGGCCTTTGGTGGCTTGCAAAAGACGCGCGGTGCGCAATCGGTGATGGAGGTTTGGACCTCGAAGAAAACCGGTAGTTATACCGTTCTGGTCACCAATGCGAATGGCATCAGCTGTATTGTTGCCGTTGGCACGGATTTTTTTGAAGCAATACCAAAGATAAAAATTGACGGCACCCCAAGCTGACATCAGCCCTTAGCCTTCGGTTTCAACTCATCGACATTGCCACCTGCCCCAAGGAATGCTAGGGGCAGCCGGGACTGAGTAAAACCAGAAAAATGGAGCGCCTGATGGCTGGGGACTATATCGTTAAGGACATTTCACTGGCCGGGTTTGGTCGTAAGGAATTGGACATTGCTGAAACCGAAATGCCGGGGCTGATGTCCCTGCGTGCAGAATACGGTGAAAGCAAACCTCTGAAAGGTGCGCGTATCGTTGGATCGCTGCACATGACCATCCAAACTGCCGTTCTGATCGAAACGCTGGTGGCGCTGGGCGCGGATGTGCGCTGGGCCTCGTGCAACATCTTCTCGACCCAAGACCACGCGGCTGCTGCGATTGCTGAGGCCGGTATTCCTGTTTTCGCCATCAAAGGTCAGACGCTGGAAGAGCATTGGGATTATCTGGACAAGTCCTTCCTGTTCGACGAAGGCCCGAACATGATCCTGGATGATGGCGGCGACGCGACGCTTTACATCCTGCTGGGTGCTCGCGCTGAGGCGGGTGAAGACATTATCCCTGTTCCGGGCTCGGAAGAGGAAGAGGTGATCAAGAAGCAGATCGCCAAACGCATGGAAGCATCGCCGGGCTGGTTCACCAAGATGCGCGACCAAATTCAGGGTGTGTCCGAGGAAACCACCACTGGTGTGAACCGCCTGTATCAGCTGGTGAAAGACGGCCACCTGCCGTTCCCTGCGATCAACGTGAATGACTCGGTCACCAAGTCGAAATTTGACAACAAATACGGCTGCAAAGAGTCGCTGGTCGACGGCATCCGTCGCGCCACTGACACCATGATGGCCGGCAAGGTTGCCGTGGTTTGCGGTTACGGCGACGTGGGCAAAGGCTCGGCCGCTTCGCTGCGCGGCGCCGGTGCCCGCGTGAAGGTCACCGAAGTTGACCCGATCTGCGCCCTTCAGGCTGCGATGGACGGTTTCGAAGTCACCCTGTTGGAAGACGAAGTTGCCAGCGCGGATATCTTTATCACCACCACCGGCAACAAGGACGTGATCCGCATCGAGCATATGCGCGCGATGAAGGACATGGCGATCGTTGGCAACATCGGTCACTTTGACAATGAAATCCAGGTTGCCAGCCTGAAGAACCACAAATGGACCAACATCAAGGAACAGGTGGACATGATCGAGATGCCTTCGGGCAACCGCATCATTCTGCTGTCCGAAGGCCGTCTGCTGAACCTCGGCAACGCCACTGGGCACCCCTCGTTCGTGATGTCGGCATCCTTTACCAACCAGGTTCTGGCGCAGATCGAGCTGTTTACCAAAGGCGATCAGTACAACAACGAGGTCTACATCCTGCCCAAGCATCTGGATGAGAAAGTGGCCCGCCTGCACCTGGATCGCATCGGCGTGAAGCTGACCCAGATGGACGCCGATCAGGCTGCCTATATCGGTGTGAAGCCGGAAGGTCCCTACAAGCCGGAACACTACCGCTACTAAGCACTGTCTGACGATGACGCAGACTTCTGGACGCCGCCGGTTTTTGTACTCGGCGGCGTCTTTCATTTTCCGGCTGGCAGTCGTGGTGATCCTGTTGGGCGGAGGGGGATGGTGGCTGCTGGCGCATCCCAATACTCCGGTGCCTTCTTATTGGAATCCGTTGCGCGATCTGAAAATCAGCGCGCCGGTGACGCCGGTCACAAAATGGCAGCTGAATCGCGCGCTGGCGCATGAGGCACAGTGCCGGGCGGCTTTGGCAGAGGCTGGTGTGCAATTCCCGGCAATGCAGGATCTGGTTGTCGATCAGAATTGTGGCATCAGCGGCCGGGGTTTGCTGTCGCAACTGGTCACGGCGCGAATGGAGCCTGTGGAAACCAGCTGCACCACCACCTTGCGCCTGGCCATGTGGGAACACCACGTTGTGCAACCCGCTGCGCGCGATCTGCTTGGGACCGACATAACCCGATTGCGTCACATCGGCAGCTATAACTGCCGCCGTATGCGCACCGCGCAGGGTGAAAACAGCGGTTGGAGCAGCCACGCCCGCGCGGACTCGATCGACATTATCGGTATGGATACGGCTGATGGTCGAACGCTGACCTTGTTGTCTGACTGGCAGGGCGCAGAACCGGAAGCCGCTTTTCTGCGCCAGATCTGGCGCGGGGCTTGCGAGTGGTTTCGCGTTGTTCTTGGCCCTGATTTCAATCGTTTGCACGCGGACCATTTCCACTTGCAAGGCCCCGGTTGGGGATACTGCCGATAGACCTTTTGGCAGTTACTGTTCCAAACGCGATTTTGGGGGGAGAAATCGCGGATTTTTTTCCTTTTGGAAAAACCGTGGACGCGGCTACTCTTCCGGCCATCGGTGAGGATTGCCGGATTTATGGATTAAGGAGACTGGGATATGGGCAAGCGCGACGAGTTGATCGCTAAATACGCAGAAGATTTGAAAAGCAAATGTGGGATGGACCCCGATATGGACCTGTTGACCAAGGTCACCATCGGTTGCGGTCCGGCGATTTACGACGCAGACGCGGCAACAGTTGCAGCCAGCCAAGACTCCGAACTGGAAACAGTCAAGAACAACTTCCTGATCAAAAAGTTGGGTCTGGCCGACGGGCCGGAACTGATGGAGGGGATCAACAAAGCCATGGAAACCTACGGCATGTCCGAGCGCAACAAATACCGCGCCGTGGTTTATTACATGCTGACTAAGCATTTTGGCAAAGAAGCGGTATACGGCTGATTTGTCGATAAATTCATGCAACGCCCGTCTTCTTCGGCGGGCGTTTCTCATTTGAATCGTAGTTTAAATATTTGACGTTTGAACCACCGGCAACGGTTGGGCTAAGTTCAAACTGTGACCAGGACGGTCAGAACCAGACATTTCCATACGCGTGTGGTGAGTAGGGAGCACGCGGGGGTAGGGAAGGTTCTGCACCGTCAGAACCTTCCCTTATTTATTACCTAAGCTCATTGAGTATGCGGTCTATAAAGGTCTCGAAGCTTGTCGGTTGCCGGTCTGACTCGCGGCTTACCCCTCCACCCGAGCCAGCCAGATAGACTTCAATGCGTCCAGGGCGTGTTTTGCTGCCAGAACCTGTGAAGTCCCGCGCAATACCACCCAAAGCCTTGGCAGCAAGATCGGCGTTCTCGGCGTCTGCGGGGTGATAATACCGCACCTGAGTTTCTCTGATCCGATAGCCTACGCGCGCCGTCGCAACCACATTCGCCTGGCTTTCGTTCAATAGTTCGAATGCCCGGTCGCTGGTGTCTTGCGAAACCCGTGCCGGAACGAACAGTGACACTTCAAGGTCGATCGAAGGTTTAGCGGGTTGAAGTGGTTTTACCTCAGAGTAATTTGGAGTCGCTGATTGCGTGATCTCTTTGGGCAATGGGTCGAAGACTGCTTGTGTCGGCTGCAAAGAACTACGCTTTTTCAGCAGGCCGGAATCGGGATATGGCGGCGCAACGGGAACTGAAAATGACACCGGTTTGGCAAGCGTTTCCGGATCCTCCAAAACAGGTTCAAGTGAGGCGGGAAGAAACACAATTGGCGGGGCAAGTGACGCTTCGGTTTCTTGCAGTGGTGTTTCATCAATTTCAATGGGAGGCGGAACTGGCTTTTTCTCAAGAATCGGAGCTTGGATTTCTTCTTCAAGCGCGGGCGCAGCAGGATCCTCTGGAATTTGTTCGGTTGATGCCGCTGTAGGCGAAAGTGTTTCGTCCAATGCAGGTTCGTCGCCAGGATCATTCGACTGCACGACGGAGTTTTTGGGCGTGGACTGTTGGGCTTCAATCAGCTTTGTTCCTGCCCAATGCAGCAAAGCCCCACATAACAGAGCCGCCACAATAATTGGGATTCGGCTTTTCGAAGGCGGTTTGCTGACAGGTTCATCCAGGTGGAGTGAGCGCACCCGTTCGGACACGATCTCGTCGATCTCAGTGTCATCTGTTGGCGGTAGAAGGTCTGTCTCAGTTGGTTTCAAGCGCGGTGGTTCGCGCGCTTCGACCTTTCCATCAGCCAGCGCGTTTGCACGCTTTTCGCGCGCCTCTTTCAGGCGCGCTTCCCAGGTTTTTGTGTTCTTCGCAGCGACGGCGTCTTCGAGAATCCCACTGCCGCCTTTAACGTCAGACATGGGGTCACACTTTCAAGAAAGACCGAATTTTATTCGAACACCACCAAGCGTCTGCGATTACAAAAAACAGCAGATGGCAAGCCCCCACCCGGCGAAGCCCAGAGAAACATAGCATTTTGTCGAGCGCTTGAGAAGTTTTACGCCAGACACAAGGTTTGCACGTCAATCAGGCTGCGTGTCGCCCAATGCGCAAATCACCTTCCATTCGTCCTCAGTCACCGGCTGCACCGACAAGCGCGAGTTCTTGACTAGCACCATTTCAGCTAGACGTTCGTCCCCCTTGATCTGGTCCAGCGTCACCGGTTTGGCAAAGGGACGAACTGCCTTGATGTCCACGCATTCCCATCGATCATCATCGGTGGTGCTATCTGGATGAGCTTCGGCGCAGACCTCGACGATGCCTACCACTGATTTGTCTTTTTGCGAGTGGTAAAAGAACCCGCGATCCCCAACGGCCATCTGCCGCATGAAATTGCGCGCCTGATAGTTTCGCACGCCATCCCATTCCTCGCCGCTATCCCCTTTTGCGGATTGCTGGTTCCAGCTCCAGGTTGAAGGTTCGGACTTGAACAGCCAATACGCCATCAGCCGATCACCTTTTTCCATGGAATCAGCTCAACCGATTGAAACAACCCCGCCTTGGCATAGGGGTCATTGTCGGCCCAGGTCTGCGCGGCGGCGGTATCGGCGACGTCCAAAATGATCAACGACCCGATCATAGCATCACCATTCAACAGGGGCCCCGCCTGAGAAACCACGCCCGTCTCTTCGATATAAGCTAGGTGAGCGGCGCGGTTGTCCAGCCTGGTTTGCTGCGCGTCGGGCTTGTCTTTGGCGATGAGAGCGATCAGCATTTATTCCTCCTTAAGGGGTCGATTGAGCAAGGTTTGAATGGCCTCAGACACACTGTATGCACCGTGGCTCAGATCCGCCACCGTAGTGCTGATAGGCATGTCCAACCCTTCTTTTTCAGCGATGTCCGACATGGCGCGCGCTGTGGCGACACCTTCGACTGTCGTCTGGCTGTCAAAACTCTGGTTTAGACCCAAACTCAGGCCAAAACGGTAATTTCGCGACAAGTCAGACGAACAGGTCAGAACAAGGTCACCCAGTCCCGACAATCCCATCAGAGTATCAGGGCGCGCGCCCCGGGCCGTGGCGAATCGCTGCATCTCAACAAAGCCGCGGGTCAGCAATGCCGCGCGCGCACTGTCGCCCAATCCGGCCCCCATTGTCGCGCCGCATGCGATGGCCATAACGTTTTTTAGCGCACCGCCTAGCTCGGCCCCAACCGTGTCGGTCGTGCGATAAAGACGAAGATTTGTCGTTGTTAGTTCGGCTTGCAGCGTTTTGCCGATCTGGGCATCTGCACATGCCAGTGTCAGCGCAGTTGGCAGGCCGCGTGCGATGTCGTCAGCAAAGCTGGGCCCGGTCAGCAGCGCGATGTTGGCATTTGGTACAACGCTTTCAATCACGGCTATCGGTCCGAGGCCCGTGGACAATTCGATCCCTTTGCAGCAGGCAACCAGTGTTTTGCCCTGCAACAAGGGTGCATGATCCGTCAAAGCCTGTCGCAGTTTCTGCATCGGCACAGCCAGAAGAAGTGTATCTGCTGTGCACGCTTCCTGTATATCTGCCGTAGCGGCAATGTTTGGCGGCAAGGTTACACCGGGCAGGCGGGCCTCGTTTCTTCGTGCCTCTTGCATTTGTCGCGCTTGGTTTTCGTCACGCGACCACAGCGTAACCTGCCCATTGCCCGCCAATGAAATCGCCAGTGCGGTTCCAAATGCGCCAGAGCCCAGGACAGAAATGCTCATGCCTTGGCCCCTTTCTTGCCACTGCCCAGCATTGCGGGGCTGCGCTGATCCAGAGGCCAACGGGGACGTGCGGTCAGGTCCAGACCGTCGCGCGCGCCGGTGCGAAAACGCTCCAGCCCGGCATAGGCGATCATGGCGGCGTTGTCTGTGCACAAGGGCAGCGGCGGGGCCGTGAATCGCGTGCCTTTTTCCGCACAAACAGTCTCTAACGCAGCTCGAATAGCCGAATTTGCCGCGACGCCTCCGGCAACGGCGATGACGGGTTCGGAAGGGTTGAGGACCAGATACTGGTCCATCGCGCGTCGGGTTTTCTCGGCCAAGGTGTCCACAATCGCTTGTTGGAATCCGGCGCATAAATCCGCGCGGTCCTGACGGGTCAGCCCGCCCTTTTCGGCAACGATCTGGTCGCGCATCCGCATCAAAGCCGTTTTCAACCCCGAGAAGGACAGATCGCAACCGGGCCGGTCCAGCAGCGGCCGGGGAAAGCGAAAGCGTTTGGGATCCCCTGCGCGGGCCTCAGCTTCAACAGACGGACCACCGGGTTGTGGCAGGCCCAGAAGGCGCGCTGTTTTGTCGAAGGCTTCTCCGGGCGCGTCATCAATTGTGCCGCCAAGGCGCGTGAATTGCTCGGGTCCGTGAGCAATCAGGTATTGGCAATGGCCGCCAGAGACCAGAAGCATCAAATAGGGAAAGCTGATCCCGTCTGTCAGGCGCGGTGTCAGCGCGTGCCCGGCAAGGTGATTGACGCCTATCAGGGGCAAACCGGTCGCGGCACTCAGCCCTTTGGCGCACATGACGCCAGACATGACGCCGCCTATCAGGCCAGGGCCCGCTGTGACGGCTATGGCATCCATATCGCGCAGATCAAGGTCAGCGGCCTCCAGCGCTTGTTTTACGCAGATGTCCAGCTTTTCCGCATGCGCACGCGCGGCGATTTCGGGCACAACACCGCCATAGGCGCTGTGCAGATCGGTTTGACCATGTACCACCGACGACAGGATTTCAGCATGCGCGCCTTCGGTTTGGCGCACAACGGCGGCAGCCGTGTCGTCACAGCTACTTTCCAAACCCAGCACGGTAAGTGTTTGCACCATCACCCTGATCCGTTGCATCATGTCATCAACGGCGGGGTATCACCCTGCGCGGATGCAAACAATCCTCAAGGGCCAAGGCGCCATACGTTGTATTTGTTGATGACCCGCCCGCGTGCAGCCTCGAAACGGTTTGTCGCGCAGTTGCCAACCCGCGTCAGATCCCGGGTTCAGGTTATCTATTCTCCTATTCTCGAGATCCGACCCTTGAGCGTCGCGGTCGAAACAGAGGGAGTGAAGGGCCTGATTTTCACCTCGGCCAACGCGGTGAATGCGGCGGCTTCCAAAGGTGTTGATCGCACGTTGCCTGCTTATTGCGTCGGTCCGTCGACGACCGGGACCGCCAAAGGTTACGGCTGGCAGGCCGAGATGGTTGGGGCCGCAGCCGAAGAGCTTGTGGGATATTTGCTGAAGAATCGGCCCGACAGCCCTTTGTTGCATTTACGGGGCGAGCACACTCGCGGCAATATCGCGGCTCGACTTACCGAATCCGGTCTGACTGTGCGCGAGCAGCCGGTTTATCAGCAGCTTCTGTTGCCGCTAACACCCGAGGCGGCAGACGCCGCAGACCGAAATTTGCCAGTCATCGCCCCATTATTTTCGCCGCGCACGGCGCGACATTTTGCCGATATTTGGTCCGGCTCAGCGCCGCTTTGGCTTGCCGCAATCAGTCAGGCAACGGCCGATCCCCTTTATTCCATGGACTATGCGCACCTAAAGATCGCCAAAGCGCCGACACCCAAGAAAATGCGTAAGGCAGTTAAAAAGCTTGTAAAACATGTGTTGCGGGTTGAGGGAGGCGAGGTCCCCGATTAACTTAACTTGGGCTGTTATTCATCTGAATTTGGATTCGATAAGGGGAATATTGCGGTGGCTGGTAAGAAGAAATCCGAGGAAAAGCCGGTGGAAGACCCCAAGGCAGACGACGTTGTTGAATCCGAGCTGCAACAGGAAGATACGCCTGTTGACCCCGATGAACCTGTAGCAGAAGACCTTTCCGAAGCCGAAGCCGAAGCCGAAGCCGAAGCCGAAGCCGAAGCCGAAGCCGAAGCCGAAGCCGAAGCCGAAGCCGAAGCCGAAGCCGAAGCCGAAGCCGAAGCCGAAGCCGAAGCCGAAGCCGAAGCCGAAGCCGAAGCCGAAGCCGAAAGCCGAAGCCGAAGCCGAAGCCGAAGCCGAAGCCGAAGCCGAAGCCGAAGCCGAAGCCGAAGCCGAAGCCGAAGCCGAAGCCGAAGCCGAAGCCGAAGTACCGCCGGAAGATACCGCTCCGGTCAAAGAAAAAACTGTCGAGCGTGTGGTGGAAAAGCGCGGTGGATTTGTGCCCGCTTTGCTGGGCGGTGCTGTCGCCGCTGTAGTCGGATTTGCGCTGGGCAATGGTGGGCTGTTACCGGGTGGAACCGACAACTCGGACGCTCTGGCGGCACTGGAATCGAAACTGGCGGATCAGTCGGATCAGATTGCGAAGCTGTCTCAGACGCTGGCAAACACTCCAGACGTTTCTGGTCTGACCGATCAGGTCAAAGCCCTGTCTGACAAGCTGGCACCGGTCGAAGGTGACCTGAACGCGGTCAAATCATCAGTTGATGCGCTGTCCGGTCAGGTCACGCCTTTATCGGAACGGATCGCAACGCTTGAGAAAGCCCCAATCGAAGCCAACGCATCACCCGAGGCCACTGCCGCATTTGAGGCTGAGCTGAAAAAGCTTCAGGATTCGCTGGCGGCGCAACGGGCTGAGGTCGAAAAGATGGTGTCGGACGCGCAAGCGCTCGAGGCGAAAGCATCTGCCGAAGCTCAGACGGCATCAAATGCTGCGGTTCTGTCTCGTGTGCATGGGCAGTTGGATGCGGGCCAACCCTATTCCGAACTGGTTGCGGAATTGAAGGCGGGTGGTGTCGATGTGCCTGACGCATTGAGCGCGCCGGCTGACAAAGGTGTGGAAACCTTGTCGTCACTTCGGGCTTCTTTTGAGCCAGCAGCCCGAAATGCTTTGGCAAACGCGCGTGATGCGGACAAGGGCACCGGCCTGATTGCCTTTTTGCAACGGCAAACGGGTGCGCGTTCGGTCACGCCACAAGAAGGGGATGGGCCGGACGCCGTTCTGTCGCGCGCTCAGGCTGCGCTGGCGGACGGAGACCTGTCCAAAGCGTTGAGCGAGCTGAAATCACTTCCCGAAGCGGCGCAGACCGCGATGGCCGATTGGGAGCAGGCGGCTCAGACACGGGTCGCTGCCGTCGATGCGGCGAATACTTTGGCTTCTGGCCTGAACTCGAACTGAAGGACCTGCCATGCTGTGGTCACTGTTTAAGATCCTCGTTTTTGTTGCGATTATTGGCCTGCTGGCGCTGGGCGGTCAGTTCCTGATGCAAACCAGCGGTGGGGTGCAGATCACCGTTGCGGGCACGGAATTCACGCTTGGGCCATTGCAGTCCGTGATTGCGCTGGGCGTGCTGGTATTTGCGGTTTGGCTGTTCTTCAAACTGCTCAGCCTTTTGGTTGCCACGCTTAAGTTCCTCAACGGCGATGAAACGGCCCTGTCGCGATATTTCGACCGCAGCCGCGAACAGCGCGGGTATCAGGCGTTGTCGGATGGTCTGATGGCACTGGCTTCGGGTGAGGGGCGCGCAGCAATGACCAAAGCCAACAAGGCCGAGAAGCTGCTGAACAAGCCGGAACTGACAAATCTGTTGGTGGCGCAGGCGGCCGAGATGACGGGCGACACCAAGAAAGCGGCTGAAACCTACAAGAAACTTGTCACCAACAACGCGACCCGTTTTGTCGGCGTACGCGGGATCATGAAGCAGAAGCTGGCTGAAGGTGATGATGAAACGGCCCGCAAGCTGGCCGAAAAGGCTTTGGCAATCAAACCGCGCCATGAAGAAACGCAAGACGTTTTGCTGAACCTGCAAACCAAGGCCCAGGACTGGGCCGGGGCACGCTCGACCCTGTCTTCCAAATTGAAAGCGGGCTATCTGCCGCGAGACGTGTTCAAGCGCCGCGACGCGGTTTTGGCTTTGTCCGAAGCGAAGGATATTCTGAACGAAGATGCGAGCGTAGAACAGCAGGAACACGCGATCGAGGCCAATCGACTGTCACCTGATCTGGTGCCTGCCGCGGCCATGGCCGCCCGTGCTTACATCGCCAAAGGCAAACCCCGCCCCGCGACCAAGATTCTGAAAAAGGCTTGGGAGGCGCAACCTCATCCAGATTTGGCCCATGCCTTTGCCGAGATTGCGCCGGATGAAACGCCTGCGGAAAGGCTCAAGCGTTTTACCGCGCTGACCCGCATTCATCCCGAGAATTTGGAAACCCGTTTGATTCTTGCCGAGTTGAACATCGTAGCCGAAGATTTCCCTGAAGCCCGCCGTGCGCTGGGAGATGTGGTGGAAAAACAAGGAGATGCGCGTGCTTTCACGTTGATGGCCGCCATTGAGCGCGGCGAAGGTGCTACGGACGCTGTTGTACAGGGCTGGCTGGCAAAGGCGCTCAACGCACCGCGTGGTCCGCAGTGGGTGTGTGACAATTGTCATGACATCCAACCCGAATGGGCCCCGGTTTGCCAGAATTGCGGCAGCTTCGATACGCTCAGCTGGCAAACGCCCCAGACGCCCGAGATCGCAAGCGCGACCGGTGTTCACATGTTGCCACTGATCGTGGGTGCACTTGAAGACAAGACGGACGATCCGGAAGAGGCAGAGCCGCTGGACGAGACTGAAACGGTTGAAGCGACTGCGGAGCCCGTCGAAGTTGCAGAAGAGACCGAAGTTCAGAAACAGGCCTGAGCCTGACTCAGACCAATTTGGTCATCACATCTGAATCAGTGTGCCTTTGAGCCTCCGGTCGCTGATCGGAGGCTTTTCTGCGTTGAAAGCTAGGGCGCAGTCAGCTCCTCCGAATTGCGAATACCTTGATCCGCTTCATTTTCGGACTTTTAGCGATGTGTTTAAGGGCAAGCCGTGACGTTTTGCTTTGCACCCGGAGCAGGGATCAGAACAGGACGCACAACGCAAACAGAGCTTAACGTAGACAGGCACGCTTTACCGCAACCGCGTTTATTTTCAGCATGTTAGGAAGAAATTTGGTGCCCAGGAGAGGACTCGAACCTCCACGTCCATACGGACACTAGCACCTGAAGCTAGCGCGTCTACCAATTCCGCCACCTGGGCAGGTGTCGTGAGGGGGCGTTTAAGCCCAGTGGCGGAGGGCGTCAACCAGATTCGCAGAGATTTTTGAAAGTTTTTTGAATTTGCTTCTAGGCCGCTGAATTGGCTCGGCGCATTTCACTCCTCACGCGGCGAATTAGCGCCTTGTTAGGAAGGCTTGCGGGCGTTAGGTCTAGGGCGCAATTTCTCAGCAGGAGCCCTCTCATGTCGAAACTGGTGACGATTTATGGCGGATCGGGATTTGTCGGTCGCTACATCGCGCGGCGCATGGCAAGTGAGGGGTGGCGTGTACGGGTAGCAGTGCGCCGCCCGAACGAGGCGATGTTCGTGAAGCCCTATGGCGTCGTCGGCCAAGTCGAACCGGTGTTGTGCAACATCCGCGATGACGCGTCCGTTGCGTTGGCCATGCACAGTGCGGATGCTGTGGTCAACTGCGTTGGTGTTCTGAACGAACTGGGCAAAAACGATTTTGGTGCTGTACAGGCCGAAGGGGCCGAGCGTATTGCGCGATTGGCGGCTGAGCAGGGGATTGAACGGATGGTTCATGTCTCGGCCATTGGCGCTGACGCCAACGCCGCCAGCGAATACTCTCAGACCAAGGCGCAGGGTGAAAAGGGCGTGTTGAAGCATATGCCGAACGCGGTGATCCTTCGGCCTTCCGTGATTTTTGGCACAGAGGATCAATTCTTCAACCGCTTCGCCGGTATGACGCGCATGGGGCCGTTCCTGCCATTGGTTGGGGCCGAAACCAAATTCCAGCCGGTTTTTGTGGATGATGTGGCCAAGGCCGCGGTCAAAGGCGTTCTGGGGCAGGCCGAACCTGGCGTGTATGAGCTGGGTGGCCCCGAGGTCAAAACCTTCCGCGCTTTGATGCAGCAGATGCTGGAAGTGATCCATCGTCGTCGCGTTATCATCGGTATGCCGTTCTTTGCCGCGCGGATCATGGCGGGTGTTCTGGATGTCGTGAAGTTTGTCAGTTTCCAGTTGTTCCCGAACAACATTCTGACCCGCGATCAGCTGAAGAACCTGCGGAACGACAATGTGGTGTCAGATGGAGCAAGGTCTTTCGCCGATCTTGAGATCACGCCGACCACGTTGGAATCTGTGCTGCCGGAATACTTGTGGAAGTTCCGCCCCTCGGGTCAGTATGACGAGATTCAGAATTCGGCGAAGAACCTGCGGACTGATCAGCTGTAGGCCATGAACAGCAGGATCGCGCCAAGAATGACGCGGTAGATGACGTAGGGTGTGAAGCTGACGCTGCGCAGTAGCCGCATCATCAGGCTGAGTGCCAAAAGAGCTGAGATAAAAGCAAACACCGCAGCAATGGCGCCGTCGCGCGCCAACTGTGCGTCGGCGTTTCCTATCACATCCAAAGAAAGCAAGGTGCCAGAGGCAAGGATCGTCGGGATCGACATCAACATGGCAATCCGCGCGCCGTCTTCGCGGGTATAGCCTAACTGGCGCGCGCCAGTGATGGTTATTCCAGACCGCGACGTGCCGGGAATCAGGGCAAGAACCTGCCACAACCCCATAGTGAACGCGTCGCGTACGCCCCAATCTGCGGTTTCTTTGGTTTGTGGGGCTTTCTGGTCCATCCAATACAGCAACAGACCGAAACCCAACATGGTCCAACCAATTACTGTGATCGAACGCATGGCCTCACTCAGCCCGGTCATATACAGGATCAAGCCTGCGATCACCGTCGGGATTGTTGCGATGATCAAGCCCAGGGCTAAGCGTGCTTGTTCTGTGTCAGTACGGCCAATCAAGGCATGCGGTAGGCCCGAAATGGCGCGTTTAACGTCCGGCCAGAAATACAGAACGACCGCGCCAAGGGTTCCCACATGCACCGCAACGTCTATGGTTTGCCCCTGATCCTGCAGGCCCGTCAGGTTTGGCAAAAGGATCAGGTGACCTGATGAAGATATGGGCAAAAACTCAGTGATTCCCTGAATAATTGCTACGAGAATCAGGTGGAAAAGACTCATCTGCCCTGCCGAGTTACGGTCACTATTGCTTTCCTTGTATGGGTATAAGGGTGGTGCAAGAAAAGAAAGCACACAAATAGGTCCGAAGCGGAACTAAAATTCGGTTACTTTTTCTGAAATTGACTTGCAGATGGCCGATTTTCTCAATTTAGGTCAGTATAATTGACTTTTAATCCGAAAGACTATTTCGTAAAGAGACCGGACCAAGCCAATTCATGGAGTCTGACCCGTGGCCAAGCAACCGATGCTGAAATTTGTGCAGATCGACCGGGACATGCCGGAAAAACGCGCCGCTGATGTGCGCAAGGAAGACTTCAACGAGATCTATGCGGAATATGCCGCTGCCAAAGCGGAAGAACAAGCCAGCCGGTGCAGCCAATGTGGCGTGCCCTATTGCCAGTCACACTGCCCGCTGCACAACAACATCCCCGACTGGCTGAACCTAACGGCCACCGGTCGTCTGGAAGAGGCGTATCAGACCAGCCAGGCGACCAATACCTTCCCCGAGATCTGCGGCCGTATCTGCCCGCAGGACCGTTTGTGCGAAGGCAATTGTGTGATCGAACAATCGGGTCATGGCACCGTGACCATCGGCACGATCGAGAAATACATCACCGACACCGCTTGGGACAAAGGCTGGGTGAAGCCTGTCGCGCCAACCGCAGAGCGCAGCGAAAGTGTGGGTATCATCGGTGGTGGCCCAGGTGGCTTGGCTGCTGCAGACATGCTGCGCCGCGCCGGAATTCAGGTCACTGTCTACGACCGCTATGATCGTGCGGGTGGATTGTTGATGTATGGTATTCCGGGTTTCAAGCTTGAAAAGGACGTTGTGCAACGGCGCAACGATCTGCTGTTTGAAGGCGGCGTGACATTTGAGCTGAACTGCGACGTCGACGCCGAGAAATTTGCGGAAATCCATGCCAAGCATGACGCGGTTATCATTGCAACTGGCGTTTATAAATCGCGTGACTTGTCCATGCCAGGAAGTGGGTTGGGTGGAATCGAGAAAGCCATCGATTTCCTGACCGCCTCGAACCGTAAAAGCTTTGGCGACGACGTAGAAGACTTCGACAATGGCCGCCTGAATGCTGAAGGCAAGAAAGTGGTTGTGATCGGTGGCGGCGACACGGCAATGGACTGTGTGCGTACCTCGATCCGTCAGGGCGCGACCTCGGTCAAATGTCTGTACCGACGCGACCGTGCCAATATGCCTGGCTCGCAACGTGAAACACAAAATGCCGAGGAAGAAGGCGTCGTCTTTGAATGGCTCAGCGCGCCCAAAGGGTTCACCGGTGACGACAAAGTAACCGGCGTGATGGTGCAGAAGATGCGTCTGGGGCAACCCGATGCTTCGGGCCGTCAGGCTCCGGAAGTCATCGAAGGTGCGGACTATGTGGAAGAGGCCGATCTGGTCATCAAGGCGTTGGGTTTTGAGCCTGAGGACCTGCCCACTCTGTTCGGCCAACCGGATTTGCCTGTGACACGCTGGGGCACCGTTAAGGCTGCATTCCAGACAGGTGAGACCGAAATGGATGGCGTCTATGCCATTGGTGATATCGTGCGCGGTGCATCGCTGGTCGTCTGGGCGATCCGCGACGGTCGCGACTGTGCCGACGCGATCATCGACCGTTTCAATGCCAAAGCGGCCATCGCAGCCGAATAAGCTCAAGGATTATCAGGGTTCGACGCCAAGACGTCCCCTTGAAAGAAGGAAACATCCAATGACCAAATATGATGCCGACTGGGTCCGAGCCGAGGAAGCCAAACGCGAATGGATGGCGGAAAACGGTCTCTATTCCAAGGAAGAAGAGCATTCATCGTGTGGTGTGGGCCTAGTTGTATCTGTAGATGGTAAGCCGTCACGCAAGGTGGTGGACGCGGGGATTGATGCACTAAAGGCGATTTGGCACCGTGGTGCTGTGGACGCTGACGGTAAAACCGGCGACGGCGCGGGTATTCACGTTCAGATCCCTGTTCCCTTCTTTTATGACCAAATTCGCCGTACGGGGCACGAACCCAAACTGGACGAGCTTATCGCTGTGGGCCAGGTATTCCTGCCGCGCACAGATTTTGGTGCACAGGAAAGCTGCCGGACCATCGTGGAAACCGAAGTTCTGCGCATGGGCTACTACATCTATGGCTGGCGTCACGTGCCGGTCGATGTGACTTGCCTGGGCGAAAAAGCCAATGCGACCCGCCCCGAGATCGAACAGATTCTGATCTCGAACTCCAAGGGTGTGGACGAAGAGACATTTGAGCGTGAGCTATACGTGATCCGGCGCCGCATCGAAAAAGCCGCGACTGCCGCGGGTATTTCAGGGCTTTATCTGGCGTCGTTGTCCTGCCGTTCGATCATCTACAAGGGCATGATGCTGGCCGAACAGGTCGCCGTGTTCTATCCCGACCTGATGGACGAGCGTTTTGAGTCCGCTTTTGCGATCTATCACCAGCGTTACTCCACCAATACGTTCCCGCAGTGGTGGCTGGCTCAACCCTTCCGAATGTTGGCCCATAACGGCGAGATCAACACGCTGAAAGGCAATATAAATTGGATGAAAAGCCATGAGATCCGCATGGCCAGCGGTTCTTTTGGTGATTACGCTGAAGACATCAAGCCGATCATCGCTGGCGGATCGTCGGATTCGGCCGCATTAGACTCGGTTTTCGAGGTTTTAGTGCGTGCGGGCCGATCTGCGCCCATGGCGAAAACCATGCTGGTCCCGGAAAGCTGGTCCAAACAGGCGGTAGAGCTGCCTCAGGCGTGGCGCGACATGTATTCCTACTGCAACTCGGTGATGGAGCCGTGGGATGGACCTGCTGCACTGGCGATGACCGATGGTCGTTGGGTCTGTGCCGGTCTGGATCGGAACGGTCTGCGCCCGATGCGCTATGTGGTTACCGGTGACGGGCTTGTCATTGCAGGGTCCGAGGCGGGAATGGTTCCGATCGACGAGGCAAGCGTCACTGAAAAAGGCGCGCTTGGCCCCGGTCAGATGCTGGCCGTGGACATGAAGAAAGGCAAGCTGTACCGCGACAGACAGATCAAGGACAAACTGGCACGTGCGTTGCCCTTTGGTGAGTGGGTTGGCAAGATCAACGATCTGGACGACACGTTGGCCGGTGTCAGCGAAGCCCCGATTTTTTCTGGCGAAGAGCTGCGTAAGCGTCAGATCGCTGCGGGGTATTCGGTCGAAGAGCTAGAGCAGATCCTTGCCCCGATGGCCGAGGATGGCAAAGAAGCACTTGCTTCAATGGGGGACGACACGCCCTCGGCTGTTTTGTCGAAACAGTACCGCCCGCTTAGCCATTTCTTCCGTCAGAACTTTAGTCAGGTGACCAACCCACCGATCGACAGTTTGCGCGAATACCGGGTGATGTCGCTGAAAACGCGCTTTGCCAACCTCAAGAACGTGTTGGATGAGGATAGCAGCCAGACCGAGATCATCGTTCTGGAAAGCCCCTTTGTTGGAAACGCGCAATGGGACAAGTTGGTCGAGAATTTTGACGCGCCCCTGGTTGAAATCGACTGTAGCTTTAAACCTGGCCGTGGTGCGCTGAGCGCCGCTTTGGCCCGTGTTAGAGCCGAATCAGAAGAAGCCGTGCGGTCCGGTGCAGGACATATCGTGTTGTCTGACATGAACACGGGCGAAGGCCGGATTGCGATGCCGATGATTTTGGCAACCAGTGCAATTCACTCACACCTGACCCGGCAAGGGCTGCGGACGTTCTGCTCTTTGAACGTGCGTTCCGCTGAATGTATCGACCCGCATTACTTTGCCGTACTGATCGGGTGCGGTGCGACCGTTGTTAATGCTTATCTGGCCGAAGACTCTCTGTCCGATCGCATTGATCGCGGTCTGTTGGACGGAACCCTGACCGAAAATGTCGCCCGTTATCGCGAAGCTATCGATCAGGGCCTGCTGAAGATTATGGCCAAGATGGGTATTTCGGTGATCTCGTCGTATCGTGGCGGGCTGAACTTTGAGGCCGTGGGCCTCAGCCGCGCCATGGTGGCCGAGTATTTCCCGGGCATGACCAGTCGGATTTCAGGTATCGGTGTGACGGGTATTCAAGCCAAGCTTGAAGACATCCACGCCAAGGCTTGGGAAAGCGGTCTGGATGTTCTGCCAATTGGTGGTTTCTACAAGGCGAGGAAATCGGGTGAAACCCACGCGTGGGAAGCGACCTCGATGCACATGATGCAAATGGCCTGTAACCGCGCTTCCTATGAGTTGTGGAAGCAGTATTCGGCCAAGATGCAATCGAACCCGCCGATCCACTTGCGTGACCTGATGGACTTTAAGCCCATGAGCAAACCAATCCCGATTGAAGAGGTCGAATCGATCACCTCGATCCGCAAGCGCTTTGTCACGCCGGGCATGTCTTTGGGTGCACTCAGCCCCGAGGCGCATAAGACGTTGAACGTGGCGATGAACCGGATTGGTGCGAAGTCTGATTCAGGCGAGGGTGGCGAAGATCCGGCGCATTTCGTGCCCGAGCCCAATGGCGACAACCCATCCGCCAAGATCAAACAGGTGGCTTCGGGCCGGTTTGGCGTAACCGCCGAATACCTGAACCAGTGCGAAGAGCTGGAGATCAAGGTGGCGCAAGGTGCCAAACCGGGTGAAGGTGGTCAGCTGCCGGGCATGAAGGTCACGGACCTGATCGCGCGTCTGCGCCATTCGACCAAGGGCGTGACGCTGATCTCACCGCCGCCGCACCACGATATCTACTCGATCGAGGATCTGGCGCAGTTGATCTATGACCTCAAGCAGATCAACCCGCGTTGCAAGGTGACAGTCAAGCTGGTTGCATCTTCGGGCGTTGGCACAATTGCTGCCGGTGTGGCCAAGGCAAAAGCCGATATTATCCTTATTTCGGGTCACAATGGCGGAACTGGTGCGTCACCTGCGACCTCGATCAAATACGCGGGCCTACCGTGGGAGATGGGCCTGACCGAGGCGCACCAGGTGTTGGCGATGAACAACCTGCGCGACCGCGTGACCTTGCGGACCGATGGTGGCCTGCGCACTGGACGTGACATTGTCATGGCTGCGATGATGGGGGCCGAAGAATACGGGATCGGCACTGCTGCGCTGATTGCGATGGGCTGTATCATGGTGCGTCAGTGCCAATCGAACACCTGTCCGGTTGGTGTGTGTACGCAAGACGAAAGCCTGCGCGCCAAGTTCACCGGAAATGCGGACAAGGTGGTGAACCTGATCACCTTCTACGCGCAGGAAGTGCGCGAGCTTTTGGCCAGCCTTGGTGCACGCTCGATGGATGAGATCATCGGCCGTGCTGACCTGCTGGCTCAGGTCAGCCGTGGGTCTGCACATCTGGATGATCTGGACCTGAACCCGTTGCTGATCACCGTCGATGGTGCACACAACATCGTCTACAACCGCGACAAGGATCGGAATGCAGTACCCGATACTCTGGACGCCGAAATCGTGCGCGACGCGGCGCGGTTCCTGAAGGACGGCGAGAAGATGCAACTGTCTTACGCGGTGCAGAACACGCATCGGACGGTGGGTACTCGTGTCTCCAGTCATATCGTTCAGAATTTTGGTATGCGGAATACGTTCCAGGACGACCACCTGCACGTGAAACTGCAAGGGTCAGCCGGTCAGTCGTTGGGTGCATTTGCCGCGCCGGGTCTGAAGCTGGAAGTTTCGGGCGATGCCAACGACTATGTCGGCAAGGGACTTTCGGGTGGCATGATCGTTGTACGCCCACCGCAGGTCAGCCCACTGAAAGCAGACGAGAACACCATCATCGGCAACACCGTTTTGTACGGTGCAACCGATGGCCATCTGTTTGCTGCCGGTCGAGCGGGCGAGCGGTTCGCCGTGCGCAACTCGGGCGCCAAGGTGGTGATCGAGGGCTGTGGCTCGAATGGCTGTGAATACATGACAGGTGGTGTTGCGGTGATCCTTGGCGACATCGGTGCCAATTTTGGTGCCGGCATGACAGGTGGCATGGCCTATCTGTATGATCCCGAAGGCAAAGCCCAAGCGCTGATGAACATGGAAACCCTTGTCACCTGCCCGGTTTCTGTCGCGCATTGGGAAGAACAGCTGAAGTCGCTGATCATACGCCACGCAGAAGAGACCTATAGCCGGAAAGCCGCAGACATCTTGCAACATTGGGACGTTGAAAAAGGCAACTTCCTTCAAGTTTGCCCCAAAGAGATGCTGAATAAGCTGAGCCATCCGCTGAGCATCGAAGCCACCGCAGTTCCAGCAGAATAAAGCCTGCTGCAAAGCTTTACCGGCTGAAAAGCACTAAAAAACAGGCCTCGCGTGTCATTTGCACCACGCGGGGCCTGGTTTGTTTACACTGTTTTTTCGGGATTCTTGCCTGTGCAACGGAATTTCGCCAATCTTCCCCGGAATTCGAGCGAAAACCATGGGCTGCTTCAGATGTCCCGTGGCGTAAACCGGGGGCAGCAGAATGCCAACAAATTATCGCGACCAATTTTATACCTTTGATCCGGCGAACCCTCCGCCTGTGGGAACGGCAATTGCGGTCGCCAGTATCGATTTCACGGACGTCAATGATGACAACGAAATCGATGCGCCCAGTGGTGATACTGTCAATGGGCAGGACGTCACATCATCATGGCCAGGGGATACGGTCACCATCAATGTGACCGGAGTTGGCAATGTCACCTATGTTGGAACCACGTTCTATCTGGCCGATGGGTCTCGGGTGTTCACCCCGACAGACGGTCAGGTTTTACAGCCAGGGACGTTGGTTTCGACAAGTTTCGTCAACACACAGGGACCGCTGGATGTTGGTACTCTGGGTCCGCCCTGTTTCACGCCGGGCACTATGATTGCAACCCCTGACGGGGACCGCGCGGTGGAAGACCTGAAAGCTGGTGATCTGGTCACGACACTGGACCATGGCCCTCAGCCCTTGATCTGGGTTGGGCGCACAAGGGTCGAGGCCAAAGGGAAACTGGCCCCAATCCGATTTGAGGCAGGCGTTTTCGATCTGGACTGTCCGCTTCTTGTCTCGCCGCAGCATAGAATGCTGATCGAGGATTGGCGCGCATCCTACTTGTTTGGACACGCCGAGGCGCTGATCGCGGCCCATGTTCTTGTCAACGGCGATACAGTGACCCGCGTTGAAGGCGGGGAGGTGGAATATGTTCACCTGCTGTTCAAGAGGCATGAAATCGTCATCGCCAATGGGGCAAAAAGTGAAAGCTATTATCCGGGTCATGCTTTGACGGCCGCGAACCGAGAGACCCAAAGCGAAGTGTTGCACCTGTTTCCTGAACTGGCCGGAGCGGACCCGATGTCGCTGGAAACGGCGCGCCCGGTCGTCCACCCGCGAGAGGCGCGCGCCTTGGGAATTTAGGCCGTTTCAAACCCCGGCGACGCGTCGTATAGCTGAGATATGGCGAAGAAAGCAGCCCGCAAATCAGGCGGAAAAAAAAGTAAGGCGACCAAACGGAAATCAACTGTGGCCCAAACGGTCCGTCGTTGGGCGACACGTGCCGCTTTGGCGATTGCCGGCCTCGTGGTCGCCTTGGTCTTGTTCTATTCGGTTGTAAACCCGCCGGTAACCCACACCATATGGTCCGAGTGGCGGCGGTTGGGCAAAGTTGAACGCGAGTGGGTTCCGATAGAAGAGATTTCCCCGATCATGGCCCGATCGGTCGTCGCGGCGGAAGATGCGAATTTCTGCCAGCACTGGGGATTCGATGTTGAAGCCATACGTGACGCATTGGAAGGCGGCGGCAATCGCGGTGCGTCGACCATCACGCAGCAGGTGGTAAAGAACGTGTTTCTCTGGCAAGGGCGCAGCTGGGTGAGGAAGGCGATGGAAACCTCAATCACCCCGGTGGTTGAGATCTTCTGGAGCAAGCAGCGTATTCTCGAGGTCTATCTGAACGTTGCAGAAACCGGTAACGGCGTGTTTGGCGTTGAAGCAGCGGCACAGCGCTATTTCAACCGAAGTGCTGCGCAATTGACTTCTGTTCAGGCGGCCCGGATTGCTGCCATTCTGCCATCACCTCGCAATCGTTCGGTCACAGACCCAAGTGTGCGCACGCGTCGGCGCGCGGCTTCGATTCTGGACGGGGCGGCCACCATCCGCGCAGATGGTCGCGCAGATTGTTTCGAGGATTGAAACCAGCCGCGGTCAAAGGCTAAATCAGTCGGGTATTCACTGGTTCGATTGGAAGCCCATGGCGCGTCTGTTTCACGTTCCCCTCTCTCCGTATTGCCGAAAGGTCCGATTGTCTTTGGCCGAGAAGAAGATCGAAGTTGAATTGGTCGAGGAGCGATATTGGGAACAGGATCCGGACTTTCTGCGCCGAAATCCGGCGGGAAAAGTGCCGGTGTTGCGTCTGGATGGGCAAATCATGTCGGAAAGTGCGGCGATCTGCGAATATATCGAAGAAACCCGCCCCGAACCGCCCTTGATGCCGAAAAACCCCGAAGCCCGGTTTGAAGTTCGTCGCCTTGTGGGATGGTTTGACGACAAGTTCCATCACGAAGTGACATCGAAGCTTTTATATGAGCGGGTGAACAAGAAGGTGACCGGTCAGGGATACCCGGACAGTAAAAATGTCAAACAGGGTGCCAAGGCGATCAAGTATCATCTGGACTATATGGCCTGGCTGCTGGATCACCGCCGATGGCTGGCCGGGGATCAAATGACTTTGGCCGATTTCGCGGCGGCGGCACATTTGTCGGCGTTGGATTATATCTCGGACGTAGACTGGAACCGCAGCCAGGTGGTCAAAGATTGGTACGCGAAGATCAAGTCGCGCCCGGCGTTTCGGTCCATTCTGGCGGATCAGGTGCCAGGGTTTCGGCCGCCGCCTCATTACGCCGATCTGGATTTCTGATAGGTTCAGCAGGGGGCTGTCTGCCCCCATCGCGCCGCGGGCGCGATTCCCCCGAAGGTATTTTTGGCCAGATGAAGAGCGGATCAGATCTGAAGGAAAAGCTGGTGCAACAGGCCCTGACAGAGGGGTTTGTGTCGTGCCGTGTGTGCCGTCCATGGGATGTTCCGCAAGTGCCTGAGCGCCTTGGGGCGTTTTTGGAGGCCGGGTATCACGGACAGATGGGGTGGATGGCTGAGCGGGTGCATTGGCGCGGTGATCCCGCCGCCCTGTGGCCTGAGGCGCGGTCTGTGATCATGTTGGCTGAAAGCTACACGCCAGAGCATAACCCGACAGAGGTTCTGAACCATCCGGATCGCGGCGCTATTTCCGTTTATGCACAGAACAAGGATTACCATGATCTGGTCAAGAAACGCCTCAAGCGATTGGCGCGATGGCTGATTGCTGAAGCGGGGGGCGAAGTGAAGGTTTTTGTCGACACCGCTCCGGTTCCGGAAAAAGCCTTGGGGCATGCTGCTGGCCTTGGTTGGCAGGGTAAGCATACCAACCTTGTAGGTCGTGAATGGGGGAATTGGGCTTTTATAGGCTCTGTTTTTACCACAATTGAGCTGCCGTCGGATGCGCCGGAAGTAGATCACTGTGGTTCGTGTCGCGCCTGTCTGGACAGCTGCCCGACCGATGCGTTTCCGGCCCCGTATCAATTGGATGCACGGCGGTGCATTTCGTACCTGACCATTGAGCACAAGGGTCCAGTGGAGCCCGAGTTGCGCAATAAGATGGGCAATCGGATCTATGGTTGCGATGACTGCTTGGCGGCTTGTCCCTGGAACAAGTTTGCTGTCGCCGCCAGCGATATACGCTATGCCGCCCGGGCTGATCTGAAAGCACCGTCGCTGGCAGAGCTGGCGGCGCTAGATGATGCGGCCTTTCGTGCGAAGTTCTCTGGTTCGCCCATCAAGCGCATCGGGCGGGATCGGTTCGTCCGGAATGTGCTTTACGCCATTGGAAACTCGGGGCAGTCAAACTTGAGGCCGGTTGCACAGGTGTTGACAAGCGACCCGGATGAAACCGTGGCCGACGCGGCGCGCTGGGCGGTGGAACAGCTGTCATAAATGCCGCAAACAGGCTGGACGCGTCGCGCATAACCGCTACACCCATTCGCAGCGAAAAGTAAGGAGGACCCGATGACTCTGTCTTTGGGGGTGGATACGGGCGGAACCTATACCGATGCGGTGTTGATCCGGGATGAGAAAGAGGTGATCGCCTCGGCCAAGTCGCTGACCACGCGTGCGGATTTGGCCATCGGTGTGGGCAAGGCGATCTCTGTCGTGTTGGAAGACGCGCAGGTCTCGCCGGATCAGATCGCGATGGCGTCTTTGTCCACGACACTGGCCACAAATGCTTTGGTTGAAGGGCAGGGTGGGCGTGTCGCGCTGATCTATATCGGGTTCAAGACGAGTGATCTTGTAAAGCATGGTCTGAAGAACGCGCTGAAAGATGACCCGGCGCTTGTGATTGCGGGTGGTCATACACATTCCGGCAGCGAGGCTGCGCCGCTGGATACTGCCGGTTTGGAGCAGTTTTTAGACACTCACAAAGGGATTTCTGGCTTTGCGATTGCGGCCCAGTTCGCAACCCGAAACCCAGCGCATGAGCTGGAAGCGGCGCGGATCGTATCTGAAAGGACCGGTGCGCCGGTGACATGTTCGCATCATTTGTCGGCCAAGTTGAACGGGCCGAAACGTGCTGTGACGGCGGTACTGAATGCGCGATTGATCGGAATGATCGACCGCTTGATCGGACGCGCGCAAGATCAATTGCGCGTTCTGGGAATCTCGGCCCCGATGATGGTGGTTCGCGGCGATGGAGCTTTGATGAGCGCCGAACAGGCGCGGCAGCGCCCGATTGAGACCATCCTGAGTGGTCCGGCGGCTTCGATTGTCGGCGCGCGCTGGCTGACCGGGGCTGACAATGCGCTGGTGTCGGATGTCGGAGGCACCACAACTGATGTAGCGCTGATCCGGGACGGCAAGCCAGCTATTGATCCGGGCGGCGCGCAAGTCGGTGGATTTCGAACCATGGTCGAGGCTGTGGCGATGCGCACACATGGTTTGGGTGGGGACAGCCAGGTTCATGTTGTGACCGAAGGGTTGCAGGGCGGCGTGTTTCTGGGCCCCCGGCGCGTTTTGCCTGTGTCATTGATCGCAGCGGAAGCGCCTGAGGTTGTGCACGCCATTCTGGACGAACAATTGCGGGCGACCACGGTGGGCGAGCACGACACCCGATTTGTACGACGCGTGCCGGGTGTGCATGCGGATGGTGTCGGCGCTCGGGAAGAGATGTTGTTGGAACGTCTGGGCGATCAGGTTCTTCCGCTTGGCGCACTGCTGCGGTCGCGGATGGAGAATGGCGCAATGAATCGCTTGGTCGACCGCGGGATCATTCAGGTCTCGGGCGTGACGCCGTCGGACGCGAGTCATGTATTAGGCCGCGTCGATGCTTGGGATTCTGAAGCTGCACGCAAGGCCTTGGAACTGGTGGCCCGGAAACGGGTCGGATCCGGGGACATGCTGGCAAATTCGCCAGAGGCATTGGCGCAGATGATCGTGGATCAATTGACGGAACAGACCAGTTTGACCTTGTTAGAGGCTGCTTTTGATGAAGAGCAGGATGATTTCGGATTGTCACCCCAGGAATTGGCGCGGCATGTGTTGACGCAGCGTGGGTTGGCGCAACATCGTGGGTTGTTGTCGTTAAATGCCGCGTTGAACGTGGATGTGGTGGGCCTTGGAGCGTCAGCCCCCAGCTATTACCCCGCAGTGGGCGAGCGGTTGCATTGTCGCATGATCCTGCCCGAGCACGCTGGCGTAGCGAATGCGATCGGCGCGGTTGTTGGAAGACTGACATTGCGGCGGTCTGGTACGGTCACGTCACCGACCGAAGGGCGGTATCGTGTGCATCTTGAGGACGGGCCACAGGATTTTTCTGCATCGGATGAAGCGCTGGCGTTGTTGGAACGGGTTTTGAAATTCGAAGCCGAGAGTGCAGTCAGAGAAGCTGGCGCGGAAGATATCCGGGTGATCGTGGATCGCGATATCAAAACGGCGCGGGTCGAGGCCAAGGATGTTTTTGTCGAAGCCATGATTACGGTCGAGGCAAGCGGGCGACCAAGGGTGGCGACAGGCTAGCCCCCCTGAAGAGTTCAGAGGGGCCGGGCAGGTGGTGCTTTATTCTGCGGCGCTGGCGCGTTTAGGAAGGACCCAATCCGGGCGCGGGAAGTGGCAGGTATAGCCGTTCGGAATGCGCTCCAGATAATCCTGATGCTCTGGCTCGGCCTCCCAGAAATCTCCGACAGGTTCAACTTCGGTCACGACCTTGCCGGGCCACAGGCCACTGGCGTTCACGTCAGCGATGGTATCGACCGCAACCTGCTGCTGAGCGTCGTCCACATAATAGATTGCCGAGCGATAGCTCATGCCGCGATCGTTGCCTTGACGGTTAATCGTAGTCGGATCGTGGATTTGGAAAAAGAACTCCAACAGGTCGCGATAGCTGATCTGCGACGGATCAAACCAGATCTCGATCCCTTCGGCGTGGGTACCGTGGTTGCGATAGGTCGCGTTGGGCACATCGCCGCCGGTGTAACCGACGCGGGTGCGTGAAACGCCCGGCATTTTGCGGATCAGGTCCTGCATGCCCCAAAAGCAGCCTCCGGCCAGTACAGCGCGTTGTTCGGTCATCAGATGTCCTCCACATGAATCAGATATTCGCCATATCCTTCGGCTTCCATTTCATCGCGATGGACGAACCGAAGAGAGGCGGAGTTGATGCAATAGCGTAGCCCGCCATGTTCGCGTGGACCGTCGGGGAAGACATGCCCCAGATGGCTGTCGCCGTGTTTCGAGCGGACCTCGGTCCGGATCATACCATGCGTTGTATCGCGAAACTCTTCTACATGTTCATGGATGATCGGCTTGGTAAAACTGGGCCAGCCGCACCCGGATTCGTATTTGTGGGTCGAGGCGAAAAGCGGCTCACCTGATACGATGTCCACATAGATCCCCGGTTCCTTGTTGTTCAGGTATTTTCCGGTGCCTGGACGTTCAGTCCCACTGCGTTGAGTGACGTGAAACTCTTCGGGCGAAAGCGCAGCGATGGCCGTGGGGTCTTTGGTATAGCGGGTCATGGATCCTCCGGCTGGTAAAGTATTGTGCCATAATTTGGGGACTGCAGAGGGGAAAGCAAAGCGATATTTCAACCGGCTCTCGTAGTCGTGCAAGTGATCTGACTGCTGACGAACCGCGTATCAGATTTAAAGGGAGGACAAGACATGTTCAGATTGCTGCTTTTGACTGCCCTGATCTTACTGGGACGTGCCGTTCAGGCCGCGCCGGTGACCGGTGAGTTCGCCTCGATCGACGGGGGAACATTGGCCATTGAAGATTGGCGTGGCCAACCGGTACTGGTGGTCAATACCGCGTCACACTGTGGCTTCACCGGGCAATATGAGGCCCTACAAAAGGTATTTGACGCCTATTCCGACAAAGGGTTGGTCGTTCTCGCGGTCCCCTCAGATTCGTTCAATCAGGAACTTGGGTCCGCCGAAGAGGTAAAACAGTTCTGCGAGATGAACTATGGGCTGACGTTGCCGATGACAGATATTACGCCGGTTAAGGGAAAAGACGCCCACCCGTTTTACAAAGCCGTCGCCGCCCAGACTGGGTTCACGCCCAAGTGGAACTTTAACAAGATCCTGATCGATCCAGCGGGCGAAGTGGTTGCGACCTATGGTTCGAACGTCAAACCCGATTCTCGCAAGCTGTTGTCTCAGGTCGAAGCTTTGCTGCCCTGAGCGGGTTGCCGCGAGAGTTGGACGGCAAGAATGCCAAGTGTTGTGACGCCCACGCCAACGGCATCCATGGCTCCTAACTTTTCGCCCAGCAGGATCGCCGCGATTGTGACCCCGAATACAGGGTTGAGGAAATGAAATGTTGCCGCCCTGACGGCACCAATGCGGTCCAGCAGCAAGAACCAAATCAGCGTCGCGAGCAGCCCGGGGAACAAAGTGGTATAAGTGAACGCCAGCGCCAGTGGCAGAGTCGGGTGGATATAAATGGTTTCAAAGATAGGTGCTGCGACAAACAAGGCCGCTGAGCCAACCAACATTTGAAGCCCCACCACCATCATAAAGTTCCCACCAGACGTCGCGCCGCGAACCGCGAGCGTGGCAAATGTCAACGCTAGGGCTCCGATACCGCAAAGTGCGACCCCGAACATATCGACACCCGCACTGACCCGACTGCTCATGATCAGCGCAACACCTGCGAAACCTGCGAACAAACCAAGTATGCCAAGCGGGCGTAACCTCTCCTTGAAAATCAACCACCCTGCCAGCGCCACCAACAAGGGCATTGTGGATGCGATAATGGCGGCGACCGAGGCTTCTACCGTTTGCATGGCATAGAAGTTTAGACCCAAATAAAGGGCATTTTGGCAAATTCCGAACAGGATCGTTGCGCGCCACTGGTTCCGGGTCAGGTGCCAGCTTTGGCCCATCGCCCTTGCAATCATCACGCCCAGAACACCGGAGATCAGAAACCGCAAGGCCAGCGAAAACAAAGGTGAGGCATCTGCAACGATAATACGCGCCGAGGTAAAGGCAGACGACCAGATCAGAGCAAATGTAAGCCCCATGGCTATGGCGCGCAGATCCATGGAGACCCCCTGTCATGTTGGGCGGACTGTTCCCGATTTTCCCACTCGCTGCAAGTTGCCTGCGCCAAAAAAGACACGCAGGTAACATGCGGTGTGATTTGTGCATGTTTTTATTGATTGATCAGCCAATAAACTATAACGGCGTGACGATCTGACCAAACAAGGGAGGTTTGTCAGTGCTTCTGGAGTACATACTATCTTTTGGCGTCCTGCTGGCATTGGGCCTGGTCGCTTTCTTCGTCGTGAAATGGTGGAACCTGCGTTGCGTTGGTGTGACACCGGTTCATCTGTTCACGTTCATCGCGATCCTGTTCACATCCGGTCTGGATGTCGGCCTGATCATGTTCCCGCTGACCGAATTCGGCGGCTATGCCGAAGACCCTGCTTATGCATTCGCCAATCCGCTGGCGATCGAGTTTGGGTTCTGGGGCTTTCTGATCTGGGCGTTCTACTTCCTGACAGCCTTCTATTTCTGCGTCATCGAGCCGCGCGTGAAGTTCTTTGAAATCCCACTGGTCAAGCTGATCAACAACGTGGTCATCATTGGCACCTGCGCTTTCACCGCCAGCCTGTTCCTGATCTATCTGCCCGGCTACCTGCCCGAGGTCGGAGACGGCGAATCGGTCGTAACCACGTTCTACATCATTGTATTTGTGGTCATCCTGGCGGCGGCCTATTCGTCGACTGACCTGAAATACGTACGCATCCTGTCGGTGGGTTCGACCTTCCTGTTCCTGGCTTTGATCATCGGTATGTGGGCCGCAGCAGGCATGGGCGTAACCGGGTTTGTGGAAACCGGCAGCAATATTGGTGCCTATTTCGCCAACCTGCACAAGTTTGTCCTGCCGCTGACCGACTATCACGCCTTTTACCTGTTCTGGTGGTTCGCTTGGTCGATCATGATCGGTCAGTTCACCTCGCGCTTTGTGGGCGGTCTGACCACGTGGCAATTGCTGGCGGCACTGTTGATCTTTCCGTCCATCCCGCTGGGTATCTGGTTCACGGTTCTGTACTATTACCACCTCAACGGCATCAGCACCGCTGGTATCACCAACATCGCGATGGTGATCGTTGGCGTAACCTTTGTGATCAACTCGCTCGACTCGCTGATCCGCCTCTACACAGACAACCTGAACATGACGGTTGAGCGGTTCGGTAAGGCCCCATATGTGGCGGGCAACGTCGTGCTGCTGTTCGTCCTGACTTTGCTTTTCCAAAGCCAGTGGCTTCAAATCCAGTGGATCGGCGCGGTGGTTGTTGGTCTGTATCTGGCCTGCGTGGTCTATATCCTGATCACAAAGCGCAAAGAGGTGTTGAGCATCGATGCGATGCCTGAAGGCCGCGATCTGGACTTCCATAAGGTTGAGACGGTTCACTAATCGTCGATCAAATCACTGATCTGAGGGGCACCCCAAAGGTGCCCCTTTTTCGTTGCATCTTGGCGACCATCAGGTTTGCCCTATGTTTCACCGGGAAAGACGAAAGGTGTGCAGAGTGCTGGAAGAAAAACGCAAAGATCTTGACTCAGAGAAACAGAAGAAAATTCTGATGCGTCTGGTCGAAGCACTTAGCCAACTTGATCCTGATCTGTATTACAGACCGACTAGTGACATTGCCTTGCATCTGGAAAAGTATATTCGCGGTGACGCGAAGCTGACGTCTGACGAACGGTCGCTGATGGAGCGGTTGAGCCGCCGTGACCTGGAGGTCTTGCTGAGCTTGCATTGAGGCCAAAGAAAAAGGGCCCCCAATTGGCGGCCCTTGATCATGTCGAAAAAACGGAACTTAGCCGTTCACGCTGTCCTTCAGCGCTTTCGCGATGGTCATTTTCACAACCTTGTCGGCTTCTTTGGTGAAGGTTTCACCAGTGGCCGGGTTGCGGACCTGACGCTCGGGGCGCTCGCGGCAGTAGATTTTGCCGACGCCGGGCAGCGTCACTGCGCCACCGGCAGAAACTTCGCGGGTGATCAGGCCGGTGATGGCCTCCAGCGCCGCGTTCGCGGATTTCTTGTCGGTTCCCATTTCCTCAGCGAGAGCAGCAACCAGCTGAGTCTTAGTCATAGGCTTTGCCATTTCTTGGTCTCCTTAACGTGCCCGATCTATAGGGCCTCACCGCGTAACTGTAACGGGATATTGTGGGCGAACACAACGAATAGTAGCGCTGAAACCCCTAAAAATATGGGGAAAACGTTGCTTTTTTGCGTCAGAGGAAGGCTGTTTCGTCAAAGGAACGCAATTTCCGGCTGTGTAACCGCTCAAGCGGCATGCCGCGCAAGTGCTCCATCGCCTTGATACCGATGGCCAGATGACGGCTGACCTGAGTGGTATAGAAGGACGATGCCATACCTGGCAATTTCAGTTCACCGTGCAACGGCTTGTCCGAAACGCACAGCAAAGTGCCGTAGGGTACGCGGAAGCGATAGCCGTTTGCAGCAATGGTCGCGCTCTCCATATCCAGCGCAATTGCACGCGATTGGCTGAGACGCTGGACCGGGCCGGTTTGATCACGCAATTCCCAGTTGCGGTTATCGACCGAGGCCACAGTTCCTGTCCGCATGATCCGTTTCAGCTCATACCCTTCCAACTCAGTTACCTCAGCCACGGCGCGTTCCAGCGCCACCTGAACCTCGGCCAACGGAGGAATCGGAACCCAGACAGGCAAATCGTCGTCCAGAACCTTGTCGTCACGCAGATAGGCATGGGCCAGTACAAAGTCGCCCAAGGCTTGCGTGTTACGCAACCCGGCGCAATGGCCAACCATCAACCAGGCATGAGGGCGCAGAACGGCGATATGGTCTGTTGCGGTTTTTGCGTTGGACGGGCCAACGCCGATATTAACCAGAGTGATCCCCGAACCGTCTTCCCGCTTGAGGTGATAGGTCGGCATCTGCGGCAGTTTCAGCGGTCGTTCGATCGCTGCCTCTGGGTCTGTGATCTCTGCATTTCCGGTTGAGACAAAGCTGGTATAACCGCTGGCGGGATCTGCCAATTGCTCGCGGGCGTAGTTTTCGAACTCTGAGACATAGAACTGGTAGTTCGTGAACAGCACATGATTTTGGAAATGGCTTGCATCGGTCGCCGTGTAATGCGCCAGACGGGCCAGCGAATAATCCACGCGTTGGGCGGTAAACAGCGACAAGGGACCGACGACGTCCTCGTGATCGTGTACACCGTTGACGATGTCGTCGTTGGTGGTGCTCAGATCCGGCACGTCAAACACATCGCGCAGTGTAAACGCGGCCGCGCCCTGATGGGGCACAACCAGATCAGAGTTGTTCGCCACTGCGAAATGCACCGGGATTGGTGTGTCCGAGGCTGAAATTGTAACCGGCTGGCCGTGATTCTTGATCAACAAAGCGATCTGTTGGGTTAAGTAAGACCGGAACAGATCGGGCCGTGTCACGGTGGTGGCATGGACACCGGGTTCAGAAACGTGGCCAAAGCTCAGGCGGCTGTCGACCTGCGCGTATGTGGACGTTCGGATGCGAATTTCCGGGTAATAGGCTCTGTATCGTGCGGATGGGGCACCTTCCTGCATCGCCTTGGAAAAGCTTTCGCACAGGAATTCCGTGGCTTGTGTGTAAAGCTCTTCCAGACGAGCAACGGCGGCTGCCGGATCGGTGAATTGCTCTGGCGCTTGTGATTCAGGGGTCAGAAGTGTCGTCATGCCGAAGGTTCCAAAAGGTCGATTTTTTCAAAGGTGCGTACGTCCACCAGCCCGAGGTCCGAGATTCGAAGCTCTGGAATCACGACCAGCGCCAGTAGTGAGTGCTGCATATACGCGTTGTTCAGATGACAACCGCAGTCCTGCATGGCTTGCACCATCCTATCGGCTTTGGCTGCGACCTCGGCGGCGGGGCTGTCGGACATCAGGCCAGCGATGGGTAACTCCACCAAAGCCAGTTCCTGCCCGTCACGGAACAGAGTGATGCCACCACCCACTTCGGCCAGACGGTTGGCGGCCAAGGCCATCTGTTCCCGGTCCGTGCCGACAACAATCATATGATGACTGTCATGCGCCACGGTCGAGGCCATGGCCATCTTGACCTGATAGCCGAAACCCGAGACAAATGCGTTGGTCACACCACCTGTCGCGCGGTGCCGCTCGACCAAAGCGATCTGGCAGACATCACCTTCGCCCTCGACCAGCCCACCTATGATCGGCAGTTCAGATTTCAACGCTTTGGTCGGGGCCTGGTTTTCCACCACACCGATAACATTAGCCTGCACCCGGTTCGCCCCGTCCGGGGCCTTGATCTCAAAATCGGTCGCGCTCAGATCGTGCCCCAAGTGAACGGTGTTACGTGCCTTTTCGGGCCAGTTCAAATGCGGGCAATCCACCGCAATCTTACCGTTTTCCGCAACCACTTTCCCACGGGCGATCACTGTTTCGATCGGCAAGCTCGTCAGGTCCGAGCTGAGAAGGATGTCTGCCCTGCGCCCCGGTGTCACAGACCCGATTTCACGTTCCAGCCCGAAATGTGTGGCTGTATTGATCGTTGCCATTTGCAGCGCGATCAAAGGGTCACATCCACAGGCAATGGCGTGGCGCACGACACGGTTCATATGCCCGTCATTGACCAACGTGCCCGAGTGGCAATCGTCGGTGCACAGAATGAAGTTACGCGGATCCAGCCCTTTCTCGGTCACGGCGGTGATCTGACTTTCGACATCATACCAGGCTGATCCCAAACGCATCATCGACCGCATTCCCTGCCGCACCCGGGCAATGGCGTCGGCTTCGCAGGTGCCTTCGTGATCATCCGCTGGTCCACCGGCCACATAGGCTGCAAAATCAGACCCTAAATCGGGCGAAGCGTAATGTCCGCCCACGGTTTTACCCGCCCGTTGCGTGGCTGCAATCTCGGCCAGCATTTTGGGGTCGCCATGGATCACGCCGGGAAAATTCATCATTTCACCCAGCCCGATGATACCGGGCCAGTTCATGGCTTCCGTCACATCTTCGGGCGTGATTTCATAACCGGTCGTTTCCAGCCCCGGCGCAGATGGCGCGCAGGACGGCATCTGGGTGAAGATATTGACCGGCTGCATCATGGCTTCGTCATGCATCATGCGCACACCGTCCAGACCAAGCACGTTAGCGATCTCATGCGGATCGGTGAACATGCTGGTCGTACCGTGCGGGATGACCGCGCGTGCGAATTCGGCAGGGGTGAGCATACCAGATTCGATGTGCATATGCGCGTCGCACAGGCCGGGCAGAATATAGCTGCCACGCGCTTCGATGATCTGTGTTTCCGGGCCTATGCAGTGCGAGGCGTCGGGCCCGACAAAAGCAATCCGCCCGGCTGCAATCGCAACCGAATGATCCGGCAACAGTTCGCGTGTATGTACGTTTACCCAGATTCCGCCCTGAATTACGGTGTCGGCGGCGTCGCGTCCGGCGGCAACTGCGATCAATTTGGGGGCGACGTCGGGCCAGCTGGGGAAGGGTGTGTATTCCATGGCTCAACTTTCACGAATGCGCCAGCGGGTGCAACCCCGGTTCTGCGCTGTCACAAACAGATCATAAATTCCTGCTTGTCCTGCATCCACTTGCAGCGCGCCCATGCCGCCCGGCCATTGGACAGGTGCGCAGTGACCTTGGGCAAAGGCGAAAGCTTGCCGGGTTACGTGGCTGGCGCAATCTCGCGCCGAATCCAATTCGCAAAGGCCACAGCTCCGGGCGTGTCCTCGGCCTGCGGGGACAACAGCAGATAATATGCCTCGGGCATCGGCGCGCGATGTTCAAACGGCGCGACAAGCTGCCCGCGTTCGATCAGGTGGTGTGCAATGGCGTCATGCGCAAGGCACAGGCCCCCGCCCGCCATGGCTGCAGAAAGGCAAACCAGATAGGTTGTTGCATAGGTAATCGATGGGTTTCCCCATGTTAGACCCTGTTCTTCTGCCCAGCTTGACCAATTGGACAGCAGATTGGAGCAATCGAACAATGGCTTTTCCTGAAGATCGTCCAGACTCACCTGATACCCTGGGGCACAGACCGGATAATAGTGTTCAGTGCGCAGCATCTCGGTCCGGGTGGTGTCCGATGGGCGCAACGAGAAACGAATCTCAACCGCAGCGCCTTCGGCCATCTCTCGCGGTTCCCAGAGTTCGGTGAAGATATTTAACTGTACATCAGGATGCTCGGCCTGAAACATCGGCAGGCGCGGGGCCAGCCAATTGACGGCAAAGCTGATGTTGCATTGCACCTGAACAGCGTTTGGCTGCGCACCGGTGACAGCCTGTGTGCCGCGCATAAGCGTCCGAAACGCTTCTCGGACTACTGGCAAATAGGTGATTCCGGCCTCGGTCAGTTCTAACGCTTTGGGGCGGCGCAAGAATAAAGGCTGCCCCAGATGGCCTTCCAACGATTTTATCTGCTGACTGACAGCGCTTTGCGTCATGTTCAGATCCCGCGCTGCGCCGGTGAAAGACAGATGCCGTGCTGCGGCCTCAAACGTGCGCAGCCAGCCCAGCGGAGGCAGTTTGTTCTGCATCGACATAACCCCGACATAAGTTCAGCTAATGGGATAGCTTTGTTTTTTTCGTTGGTCAAACGCGCAAGTCAAATGCAGGCTTTATCCAAGGTCAACCGCAACAGGAGCCGCCGCATGAGTGTTACCAACCTTCGCCCCAATATCGATCACTGGTCCGAGCGTGTGGATATGGCTGCCGCGTTCCGCTGGACCGCGCGGCTGAACATGCACGAGGCCGTCGCCAACCATTTCAGCCTTGCAGTGAACGAGGACGGTACGCAGTTCCTGATGAATCCCAATCAGGCGCATTTCTCGCGCATTCGCGCGTCAGACTTGTTGTTGTTGGATGCCAACGATCCTGACGTGATGTCCCAACCCGGCGCGCCGGACCCCACCGCATGGGGGTTGCATGGGTCAATTCATCGCCACTGTCCGCATGCGCGTTGCGTCATGCACGTGCATTCGATCTTTGCGACAGTTCTGGCTTCGTTGGCCGACAGCACCTTGCCGCCGATCGATCAGAACACGGCAACCTTCTACAATCGCTATGTGATTGATCAAGAGTTCGGCGGGCTAGCCTTCGAAAGCGAAGGCGAACGCTGTGCCGGGATGCTGACGGACCCAAAGAAAAAGGTCATGATCATGGGCAATCATGGCGTGCTGATCATCGGCAGCGATCCCGCAGATACGTTCAACCGGCTGTATTACTTTGAACGCGCGGCCGAGACGTATATCCGCGCATTGCAAACGGGCCTGCCCCTGCGTGTGCTTTCGGATGAGATTGCCGAGAAAACTGCACAAGAACTGGACGACTACCCCGACCAGGCCGAAGCCCACCTGCGTGAGATCAAGGCGATTCTCGACGCAGAGGAATCAGACTACGCAACCTGACTGCACATCCTAAAGAGAGCATCATGACGGATATCGCCCCGGATCCCGAAACCGCCCGCTGGCACTATCACCCCGAAGGCCCCGTGGGTCTGAACCCTTTGTTCAGCTGGCCACCGCGCCCCGCGGCTGTTCTGAAATGGTACAGCGGCGCGTGGCTGCAAATCACGTCCCTGACCTTGTGCATGGTCCTGGCGGTAATTGCCTATGCCTTCTTTTTCCCTGCATTAGAGACAATGCAGAGCTTTGCGCCCGGCTGGATGTTTCGGATCTGGCTGTTGAACATGGTGCCGCAAATCCTGGTGGCTGGGGGGCTGCATTGGTGGCTTTACATGCGCAAAGGGCAGGGCATGTATAAGAAGTTCGACCGGCGGGATCTGACGCGGAACAACGGAACGTTTACCTTCCGCAATCAGGTTTGGGACAATATCTGGTGGACGCTGGGCAGCGCCATGACAGTGGCCACCGTTTATCAGTGGATCATCTACTGGGCCATGGCCAATGGCTGGGCGCCGACGATCACCTGGGCTGAAGCTCCGGTTTGGTTCGTATTGTGGATGATGTTCATTCCGATGTGGTCCGGCCTGCACTTTTACTGGGTGCACCGGCTAGAGCATCACCCAAAGCTATACAAACACGTCCACGCCGTGCATCACCGCAATGTCAATATCGGGCCCTGGTCTGGGATTTCGAACCACTGGTATGAAAACCTGCTTTATTTCACCACCTACTTCATCCACCTGATTGTGCCGTCTCATCCGCTGCATCTGCTGTTTCACAGTTCATTCCAGCAGATCAGCCCGGTTCTGTCCCATTCAGGGTTCGAAAAATTGAAAGCTGGCGAGACCGAGGCCGCGCGAGCTGGGGATTTCTTCCACCAGCTTCACCACAGGTATTTCGAGTGCAACTACGGCACGTCCGAAATCCCGTTCGACAAGTGGTTCGGCACCTACCACGATGGCTCGGCTGAGGCGACGACGCGTACGCGCGCGTACAAAAAGCAGATGTACACCTGATGGTTTCGGTCTGATTACCTCAGTTTAAACCCGCTCAAACAAAGCAATGAACGCCGTATCGTCTTTGTTGGGGCCAGCAGCAAGATCGCCATAAATACGAACTTTGGGCAGTGTCAGATTTCGAATCTGACCCTGTTCCAATTGACGCAGTTTTTCTGCGAAGCCCAGTTTTTCGAAATGACGGGCATTGATCGAAAGAGCGAACTGCGCACCAGGCCGTGCGACACGCAAAAGCGCGGGAAAGACCTCGGGGCCGAGATGGCCGTGGGTGAAGGTCCCGGATGAGACGATGCCGGAATAGCTTTCACGCGGTACCGGAATGCCCTGGGTCAAGTCTGCTTCGATCGCGTCGCGGTAGATATCCTTGCGCATGGCCTGATCCAGCATTTCCGCGCTGATATCGGTCGCATCAATAGGCCCAACGCCGAGCCCGGACAACACTGCGCCGCAAAGACCTGTGCCCGCGCCGACATCCAGAACCGGGCCCTGACCGCCTGCACCCACGAATGCGCGTGCGGTGTGGGTGTGAAGCTGGTAATCCTCGCGCGCGGCGAAGCCATCATCATAATCCCCGGCCCACTCCGCATAGAGGCGCTTGTGTTCATTTGGGGAGTTCAGCGCATAGGCCGAATGCAAATCGGGTTTCTTGTCGCTCATACCCAACAGAAAGCCGCATCCAAAGATTCGATTCAAGTGCGTCCATGCAGCGCTTGCATCCCTTTGCACTGAGGCCCATCAAAGGGGCATGACTCAGACGCTTTTCTCATTTGGCCATGGTTATTCCGCACAGGCCCTGTCCCGACATATTGCTCCGAAAGGCTGGCGCATTTTTGGCACCACACGTGACAACGAAGGCATGGCAGCCATCCGAGACTCGGGTGCCGAGCCGTTGGTCTGGCCTGGACAGGAACCGACTCTGGATGGGGTGACGCATCTGCTGATTTCGACCGCCCCGAATGCAGAAGGCGATCCGGTTTTGGCGGCGCTGGGTGAGGAAATTGCCCGCCGCGCGGCTCAATTCACATGGGTTGGGTATTTGTCGACAACTGCCGTTTATGGTGATCATCAAGGCGGATGGGTTGACGAAGACACGCCTCCGGCTCCGACCGCCAAACGCGGCAAATGGCGCATGCTGGCCGAGCAGCAATGGTCATCTATTCCCGGCCTGCCGGTACATATCTTCCGGCTGGCTGGCATCTATGGCCCGGGCCGAGGCCCCTTTTCCAAGCTTAAACGCGGTGGGTTGCGGCGTATCATCAAGCCGGGGCAGGTGTTTTCGCGCATTCACGTGGAAGACATCGCGCAAATCCTCGACGCCTCGATGACCAACCCCAACCCGGGTCGCGTCTACAATGTATGTGACGATGAACCCGTACCGCCCCAGGACGTCATCGGTTACGCTGCTGAGTTACAAGGTCTTCCCCTTCCGCCGGCGGTATCCTTTGAAGAAGCCGACCTGACGCCAATGGCGCGCAGCTTCTATAATGAGAACAAGCGTGTGCGGAACAGTCGGATCAAGGACGAGTTGGGCGTGAGATTGATCTACCCCAACTACAGGGTCGGGTTAGACGCTTTGATGAAAGGCCAATAGCACTTTAACACGCTGCTGCCTTGATCATGTCCGCCGCTTTTTCCGCAATCATGATGGTTGGCGCGTTTGTATTGCCAGACACAAGTGTTGGCATGACCGACGCGTCGACTACGCGCAGCCCTTCTATGCCATGTACGCGCAGTTCGGGATCCACCACCGCCATCGGGTCCTGCCCCATTTTGCAGGTGCCGACCGGGTGATAAATTGTATCGGCGCGGGCGCGGATGTGCTTTTCCCAATCCGCGTCAGATTGGGCTGTGTCTGTTCCGAACATCTCTTTGTGTCGGTATTTCGCCAAAGCGGGCGCTTCGAGGATGTCCCGTGTCATACGCGCCCCTTTGATCATGGTCTCAATATCCCTGTCGTCTGACAGAAAGGCCGGGTCGATGTTGGGTGTGTCCATCGGGTCAGCACTGCGCAGCCCAACTGTTCCGCGGCTGTCCGGGCGCAACTTGCAGATATGGCAACCATATCCGTATCCGTAGTGCAGTTTGCGAGCGTGATCATCGACCATTGCGATAGTGAAATGCAGCTGAATATCCGGGCGCTCGAGATCTGGACTGGTTTTCAGAAAAGCCGCGCCTTCGGCAAACGGGGTGGCAGCCATGGATACACCTGTCTTGCGCCACCTGTGAATATGTCCAAGCAGTCGGGCGGCCCCCACAGGTCCTATGCCGAACGTGTTTGTGTCTTTGCTGCGGTACGTGAGAATGAAGTCCAGATGGTCCTGCAGGTTTTGTCCAACGCCCGGCAACTCATGACGTATGGCGATTCCGTGCGGTTTCAGATCAGCTTCCGCACCTATGCCGGATAGCTGTAACAGTTGCGGCGACTTCAACGCACCGGCGCACAGCAAGACTTCGCGCGTGGCTGTCACAGTGAAATCTGCGCCTTTGCCTTTTTTCTGATAGGTCACTCCGCTGGCACGTCTTCCTTCGAACGTCAGTTCTTTGACATGGGCATGTGTGACGACGGTCAGGTTGGGGCGGCTCAGTGCTGGAAACAGATACGCCGCCGCCGCAGAGCAACGCTCGCCATTCTTTGCCGGATCGTGAAACTGCGTGACCTGATAAAGCCCGACGCCTTCATTATCACCGCGATTGAAATCGTCTGTGCTGTGGTGTTGCAATTGCTCAGCGGCTTCAACAAAGGCGCGGGTTACAGGGCGCGGTTCTTTTTGGTGCGAGACATGCAGAGGTCCGCTATCGCCATGCATGTCATCTGCGCCTTGCTCGTTATTCTCAGCGCGTTTAAAATAAGGCAATACGCTGGTCCAATCCCACCCATCGCACCCCAGGTCCGCCCATCCATCATAGTCTTGTCGTTGCCCCCGGATATAAAGCATCGCATTGATCGCACTTGAACCGCCCAGGGCCTTACCACGTGGTTGATAGCCCCTGCGTCCATTCAAACCGGGCTGCGGAACGGTCTCGAAGGCCCAGTTGTTAATTCGAGGACGCCCCGGCAAAGCTGCAACAACAGCGGACGGTACCCTGACAACCATGCCATCGCCGCGACCTCCAGCCTCAAGCACACACACGCGTATGCTGGGATCTTCGCTGAGGCGATGTGCCAGTACAGATCCCGCAGAACCTCCGCCAACGATGACATAGTCGAATTGCAATACTGTGCTCCCAACTTCTTTCAGCAGTGGCCGCTGGGTCTTTGGCGTCCTGATCTAGCGGTTTGGGGAACACTGCGGGATTTTAGTAAAAAAACAATTATAACCCCAAGTCAGTTACCAGGGCCTTTAAGTTGTTGTTCCAATATTCGACCGATGCGGACCGGGGCTCGCAATGGCTTTTGGGGCGTCGATGATCCTCTGCGCACCGCGATTCCGCCTCTGAGGCTCGTTTCGCCTAGTTTCTCAGGTTTCCTAAGCGCTCAAAGTACATCTGCGAGATTGATTTATTAACGTAATATGTTGTTTTAATTAATGAACTGAAGAAAACGATGGGAAATGTGAAGTTTTTTCAAAATGGGGGTTGCAGGTCCCAGACCTAATCCGTAAATACCCCTTCACCGGCGCTGCTGAGGCACTGGGACGCTGCGGAAGCGGCGGTGACGCTCGGGAGAGACCGGGGGCATCTTGGGAAGGTGGTTAGGCGGGCGCGCTGAGGTTATTGGCGCAACG